>NZ_JBEYWW010000001.1:0-558702 GCF_040644635.1 Microbispora sp. NPDC046933
ATCACCCCGACTCCGGTTCTGGTTCTGGTTCTCAAAGCCGAGCTCCTTGCAAGTCGTGCAGGACCCCTGACCGAGGGGGCGACTCCTGGTCCCACGAAGGGGGGTGTTCATGAATGTGAACGACATCCATGAACCGGAACACGGCCAAAATTACGGACCTCGGGAACGCCGGTCAATGCTCCGGTGTCGGCCGGCTGACGGATCGATCGGACGTCGGCCGATTCGAGCAGGTGAGAGCCGATGCACCCCGTGCCAGGCAGTGAAATTTCCATGAAACACGGACACACAGGCGGAGCGCCTCACTCGCGCGATCGGCGGCGCCGGATAACCGCCAGACGCCCCTTTGCGCGGAGGCCACCAGGGCTGACGAGCCGCTGTTGGGTCTACTGCAAGGTTTCTTTACTTATTACGCTCGTGGCGTGGAGCTAGAAGTGCGTCATCTGCGCGCGGTCTGCGCCATCGCGGACCACGGGAGCATCTCCAAGGCCGCTGCCGCGCTGAAGACCTCCCAGCCGTCCCTGGCGGCTCAGCTTCGGCGCATCGAGTCGATGTTCGGCAGCCCGCTGTTCGAGCGCGGAAGGGAGGGAGCCTCGCCCACGCCGCTCGGCGAATGGGTGCTGGCACGCTCCCGCTCGCTGCTGCCCGCGTTCGAGGAACTGCGGCGTGACGGCATGAGGTTCGCCGGCCGCAGGGTGCTGCGCGTGGGCTGCATGTCCAGCCACCTCGCGCTGCACATCATCGGAACGCTTCGGGAGCTGCTGCCGAACGCCGAGGTCACCCTGCGGACGGAGGAGGCGATGGACGTGCTGCCGAGCCTGTTGCGCTCACGGCGGCTGGAGCTGGCGACGCTCGCCGACTACCCCGGCCTCCCGCTCACGCCGCCCGCCGGAGTCGGGTACGCGCCGGTCGCGTGGGAGCCGATCTTCGTCGGGGTCGCCGAGTCGCATCCCCTGGCCGCCCGGCGGGAGATCGACCTGGCCGACCTCGCCGAGGAGGAGTGGTCGCTGCCGGTGATGATCGAGGTCGGCCACCGCGAGCACTTCGGCGAGGCCTGCGCGCGGGCGGGGTTCGTGCCGAAGATCGGCTGCGAGGCCACCCTCAGCGTGGCGGTGGACCTGATCGCCGCGGGCCGCTGCGTCGGGATGTTCCAGGCCACCAGCCGCGGCTACCCGGGCATCACGATCCGCCCGCTGGCCGGGACGCCGCTCAGCTTCCGCCACCTGATCGGCTGGACCGAGGCCGGTCCCGTCGATCCGCACATCGCCGAACTCGTGGCGGCGGTGCGCCGGGCGTACTGGGCCGACGCGAAGAAGTCGGCGGTCTACCAGGACTGGCTCGGGCGGCACGGGCCGCTTGCCCAGCCATAGCGCCCTATATCGCGACCGTATAGGAAGGTGCGGGGTTACCCGTCTCCCGTCGCGGATGTCACGGTGTGTCTCAGCCCCGGCCGGGCTCCTCCCCTCAACCCCCCAAGGGACAGGAGTCACCAGGAGTGAGACCCCCTGCAAGGTCAGCGGCGCTGGCCGTACTGACGGCGGTAGCCCTGACCTCGTCATCCCTCGCGGGAACGGCCACCACGCCGGCTTCCGCGTCGAGCGCCCCGGCCCCACCCGGCCCCGAGGCGCGCGCACTCGCCAGCGCGGCGGGCGCTCTGGCCGCTTCGGCTCAGGCGCTGCACACCGCGCCCTCGGACGAGTTCACGCTCGCCCGCACCGTCGTCGGCGCGGGCGGGCTGCGGTACCTGACCTACGCCCGCACCCACGCGGGCCTGCCCGTCCACGGCGGCGACGTCATCGTGTCCACCGACGCGTCCGGGCAGGCGGTGCAGGTCGTCACCACGGGTCAGCGCACCGAGCTGAACGTCTCCGAGGTGCCCCGCGTGACCGGGGCACAGGCCGCCGTCAAGGCGCGCGGCCTGCTGGCGTCGGTCGAGTCCGTCGGCACTCCCACGCTCCTCGTCGACGCCGCCCTCGACACGCCCAGGCTGGCGTGGGAGACGGTGGTCACCGGCAGGAAGAAGGGCGACGTCCCGAGCGTCCTGCACGTCTTCGTCGACGCCGTGACCGGCACGGTGCTCGACTCCTACGACGACGTCAAGGCCGGCGTCGGGCACAGCTACTACAACGGCAACCCGGTGACGATCCAGACCTCCGGGTCGGCCGGCAACTACTCGATGACCGACACGACCCGCCCCGGCCTGCGCTGCGGCGGCCAGAACGGCGCCGCCTACACCGGGCCCGACGACGACTGGGGCAACGCCTCGGGCACCAGCCTCGAAACCGCGTGCGTCGACGCGCTCTACGCGGTGCAGACCGAGTGGAACATGCTCCGTGACTGGCTCGGGCGCAACGGCATCAACGGCTCCGGCGGCGGCTTCCCGATCCGGGTGGGCCTGGGCGACGTCAACGCGTACTGGAACGGCAGCTACACCACGTTCGGCCACAACCAGGCGAACAACCAGCAGGCGACGTCGATGGACGTGGTCGGCCACGAGTTCGGCCACGCCATCGACCAGTTCACCGGCGCCGGCGCGGGCAGCGGCAACGAGGCCGGCGGCATGGGCGAGTCGACCGGCGACATCTTCGGCGCGCTGACCGAGGCGTACGCGAACAACCCGAACGACCCGCCGGACTACCAGGTCGGCGAAGAGGTCAACCTGGTGGGCGGCGGGCCGATCCGGTACATGTACCGGCCCTCGACCAACGGCGACCCTGACTGCTACAGCGCCTCGATCCCGAACACCGAGGTCCACTCGGCGGCCGGCCCGCAGAACCACTGGTTCTACCTGCTCGCCGAGGGCACCAACCCCGGCGGCGGCAAGCCGGGCAGCCCCGTCTGCAGCGGCCCCTCGACGCTGACCGGCATCGGCATCCAGAAGGCCGGAATGATCTTCCTGGCCTCACTGAACCTCAAGACCCTCCCGCGTACGCACGCCAAGGCGCGGGTGAACACGCTGAACGCCGCCAAGTCGCTGTTCCCGGGCAGCTGCGTGGAGTTCAACGCGGTCAAGGCGGCCTGGACCGCGGTCAACGTCCCGGCGACCAACGACCCGACCTGCACGCCGAACCCGGGCGGCAACGACTTCTCCGTCTCGGTCAACCCGGCCTCCGGCAGCACGCAGGCGGGCCAGGCCGTGACCACCACGGTGAGCACGACGGTCACCACCGGCAGCGCCCAGCAGATCACGCTGCGGACCGGCACCCTGCCCACCGGCGTCACCGCGACGTTCACCCCGGCCACCGTCACCGCCGGGCAGACCGCGCAGCTCAGGCTGGCCACGTCCGCGAGCACGCCCGCGGGCGCCTATCCGATCACGATCGTGGCGGACGGCACGGACGTCGACAGGCAGGCGACCTACTCGCTCACGGTGGGGTCCGGCAATCCCGACCCGGCCACGCCCGACATCCCGGTGGCGAACGTCAACGCGCACCTGCAGCAGTTGCAGGCGATCGGCAACCGGCCCTCGCCGTCCGGCGCGTACACCAGCGCGCTGAACTACGTGAAGGCCAAACTCGACGCCGCCGGATACACCACGCGGACGCAGAGCTTCACCTACAACGGCCAGACGCACACCAACCTGATCGCCGACTGGACCGGCGGGCCGGCGAGCCCGACCGTCATGCTCGGCGGTCATCTCGACAGCGTCGCGGCGGGCCCCGGCATCAACGACAACGGGTCCGGCTCGGCCTCACTGCTGGAGGTCGCGCTCACCCTCGCCGCGCGCAACCCCACCCTCACCAAGCATGTGCGGTTCGCCTGGTGGGGCGCCGAGGAGCTGGGCATGCGCGGCTCGACGTACTACGTGCAGAACGGCGGCGCCGCCGGGGTCGAGACCTACCTCAACTTCGACATGACCGCCTCGCCCAACGCCGGTTACTTCGTCTACGACGACGACCCCGCGCTCCAGAAGCTGTTCAACGACTACTACGCGACGCTGAACGTCCCGACGGAGATCGAGACCGAGGGCGACGGCCGCAGCGACCACACACCGTTCAAGAACGCGGGCGTACGGGTCGGCGGCGTCTTCACCGGCGCCGAGACGATCAAGTCGGCGGCCCAGGCGCAGAAGTGGGGCGGCACGGCCGGGCAGGCGTTCGACCGCTGCTACCACTCCGCGTGCGACACCTACCCGTCCAACGTCAACACCACGGCCCTGGACCGCAACGCCGACGGCATCGCCTACGTGCTGTGGAAGCTCGCGGTCGGGCAGGGCCCGGCCCCCGCGGACGACTACACCGTCTCGGCGAACCCGTCCTCGGCGTCCGTGCAGGCGGGGCAGTCGACGACCACGACGCTGTTCACCCAGGTCAGCTCGGGCAACGCCCAGCAGGTGACGCTGTCGGCGTCGAGGGTCCCCGCCGGGGTGTCGGTGTCGTTCTCGCCGCAGACGATCACCGCGGGGCAGTCGTCCCAGGTGACGATCTCGACGACCGCGGCCGCGGCGCCGGGCACGTACTCCATCGGCCTCGACGCCGACGGGAGCAGCGCCGACCACTCGGCCTCCTTCTCCCTCACCGTCGGCGGCGACCAGGGCGACACCACCTGGAAGGAGTGGACCGCGTACACCGCCGGCCAGACGGTGACGTACGCGGGCAGGACCTACCGCTGCCTCCAGTCGCACACCTCGCTGCCCGGCTGGGAGCCGCCGAACGTCCCGGCCCTCTGGCAGCCCGTCTGACCACACGACGTCGCCCCGGCCTGACTCGCGGAAGCCGGGGCGATGTCTCCCCACCGGGCGAAAGCCGTCCGCCCGGGGAGGAGTCAGGGCGGCGTACCTCGCGGAGGGGGGCCGTCGTCCTGGCTCCTCCACAAGCCGACCATCACATGGAGGAAGCCATGGAACCCGTAGACCTCGGAGACGAGGAAAGGCCCGGCGGGATCACCCGCAAGACCCTGCTCAAGGCGGCGCTGATCGGCGCCCCGATGTCGATCCTGGCGGGCACGGCGGCCCATGCCTCGCTCGCCCGCGACGCCGCGGTCACCGGCGGGCCGCTGCTCCCCACCCCTTTCTGCGACGACGACGACGATCCGACGGTGGAGCAGATCGAGGGGCCGTACTTCAAGCCGAACTCGCCGCAGCGCACGACGCTGCCGGGCAGCGGCACCCCCCTGACGGTCAGCGGCTTCGTCTTCGGGCTCTCCTGCCGGCCGCTCGCCAACGTGCTGCTGGACTTCTGGCAGGCGGACAGGAACGGCGCCTACGACAACGTCGGCTTCAACTTCCGCGGCCACCAGTACACCGGCGCCGACGGCTCGTACAAGCTGACCACGATCGTCCCCGGGCTGTACCCGGGACGGACACGGCACATCCACGTGAAGGCGCAGGCCCCCAACAAGCCCGTCCTCACGACGCAGCTGTACTTCCCCGGCGAGCCGCGCAACAACACCGACACGATCTACGACGCCAGGCTGCTGATGAACGTCCGCAGCAACGGCGCCGGCCTCGAGGCGACGTTCGACTTCGTGCTGAACGTCCAGGGCGCGCCGCCCAGCAGTAGCCCGTCCGCCAGCCCGACCACCAGCCCGACCACCGGCCCCGGTGGGACCTGGCAGGCCGGCCGGACGTACGCGGCCGGTGACACGGTCACCTACGGCGGCTCGACCTACCGCTGCATCAGGGACACACCGCCCAGACCGGCTGGGAGCCGCCGAACGTGCCGTCCCTGTGGCAGCGCATCGGCTAGCCACCGGCCATCGGCCCGGCACGGCCGCCGCGCGATCGGCCGACGCGGCCCGGACGCCCCGGCAGCGGGCGGCGGCCGTGCCGCTCTCCCCGTAGCCCCCTTTCTCCTCCCGTAGCCCCTTTTCCCCGCACCCACGAGGCCCGGTCACTGGTGACCGGGCCTCGTCTCATGTAGGTGAAATCACACCATTAGGGGGCATAGGGCGAGGAGCCCCGGGCGCTATTCTTTTGTACCGACTGGTCAGTGCAAAAGAATGGAGCAGGGACGTGGATGCCGCGCGGACCGAGGACGCCACACCCTCTGCCGGAACTCCCGCCCGCCCGTCCGGCGAGGTCTTCGGGGGGGACTTCGGCGGGGACTTCGGCGGCGTCTTCGACGGTGTCGAGGTGGTGGCGCGCGGGCTGGGCGTGCGGGGCGGTCACGGCTGGGTTTACCGGCACGTCTCGTTGCACGCCGTCCCCGGGACGCTGACCGTCGTCACGGGCGAGGCGGGCAGCGGCCGTACGAGCCTGCTGCTCACCCTCGCGGGACGGATGAAGCCCACCGAGGGGACGCTCACCGTCGGCGGCCTGGCGGCACCCCGCAGGATCAGGCAGGTCGCCGCCCTCGGGCTCTTCGCCCAGGTGAACCCGTTCGACGACGCGCTGTCCGTACGGGAGCACCTGCAGGAGCGGCTGCGCCCGCACGGGTTCCTGTGGCGCAGGCGGCACCCGGACGCGGCGCGGTCGGCGCTCGCCCACGCCGGGTTCGATCCGGACGCGCTGCCGCACGGCGACGGGACGCTGACCAGAGAGCTCACCCGGGACCAGGCGGTGCGGCTGGGCGTCGCCCTCGCCCTGCTCGACCAGCCGGGCCTGCTCCTCGTGGACGACGCCGACACCGGCATCCCCGCAGGCAGGCGGCACGAGCTGTGGGACGTCCTACGCGGCCTCGCCGATGAGGGGCTCACCGTCATCGCGGCCTGCACCGACGCCGAGGAGGCGGCCGGCGTGGCCACCACACTGCTGCCGCTGCCCGTCCCCGCTCCCCCGCCGCCTCCCCCTCCAACCATCACGGGGGACGACACCGAGGACGACACCGAGGACGACGGCGGGGACGGCACCGCGGACGACACCAGGGCGGCGCGCCGCGATGAGGCCGAGGAAGGAGAACGTCGATGAGGGCCCCCCTCCCCGGCCGGCTCGAACTGCGCAGGTTCATGCGCTCGCGGCTCACCAGGGCCGCACTCGTCGCCGTGATCATGCTGCCCCTGCTGTACGCCGGGCTCTACCTGTGGTCGTTCTGGGATCCCCAGGCCAACCTGAGCCGCGTACCGGTGGCCCTCGTCGTGGAGGACCGTCCCGCCACCGCCGCCGGCGCCGCGGGAGGCCCCCCGAGCACCGTGAACGCGGGCCGCGAACTCGCCACCGAACTGGAGAACCGCAAGGTCTTCGCCTGGCACCGGGTCGACGCGGCCGAGGCCGACAGGGGCGTGCGCGAGGGCCGCTACTACCTGTCGCTCACGATCCCGGCCGACTTCAGCGCCGACCTCGCCTCACCCTCCGGTGACGGCACGCCGCGCCCGGCCCAGCTCGGCGTACGGGTGGACACCGGGCGCAGCTACATCATGCGGACGATCTCGGACGCCGTGTTCCGGGAGGTCAAGGAGGCGGCCGGGCGCAGCGCGGTCAAGGACTACCTGGACCAGATCTTCCTGTCCTTCGGCGAGCTGCACGACAAGACCACCCAGGCGGCCGACGGCGCCGACCGGTTGCACGACGGAGCCGCCGCCGCGAGCGACGGCGCCGCCTCGCTGGCCAAGGGGCTCGGCTCCGCGCAGAACGCGACCGGCAAGCTGTCGTCCGGAGCGGACGCCCTGTACGGCGGGTCGAAGCAGCTGACGAGCGGGCTGCACCAGGCCAGGACAGGCTCGGCCGCGTTGTCCGCCGGCCTGTCGAAGGCGGCCACGGGCGCGGCCGACCTGCGCAAGGGCCTGTCCGCGCTCGACAAGGGTGCGGCCAAACTCGCCGAGGGCAACCGCGAGGTCTACCGCCAGGTCCACACCCTGTCTCCCACCGTCAACCGGGCGGCCGACAAGTACGTCCCCGTGCTGGAGAAGAACGGCGACCGCATCCGGCAGGCCGCGCTCACCCTCGCGGAGGGCGCCGACGGCTTCGCCGACGCGCTCGACGGCCTGCCGCAGGAGGTGCAGGGCTCGGCCGGCACGGCCAGGCAGGACCTGCGCGCCGTCCAGCGCTGGCTGAACGCCCATCCCGACGCCGATCCCGAGCTGCGCGCGCTGGTCGAGCGGGCCGCCGGGTCGGCCGGCGACCTCGCGTCGGCCGCCGGACGGCTGCAGAACCGCCTCGGCGCCCAAACGGGCAGGCTCGACGACCTCGCCCGTACGGCACGGGCGGTGTCGGACGACGCCCGCGAGCTGGCCGCCGCCGCACCCGGCCTCGGCGGCGCGCTGGGCGACGCCCGTGACAAGTTCAACCAGCTGGACAAGGGTCTCAAGCAGTTGGCCGACGGAGCGTCCGACCTCCGCGACGGCACCGGCAAGGCGCTGGGCGGGGCCTCCTCGCTGTCTCGCGGTCTCGGCACGCTGAACAGCGGCGCGCGGAGCCTGTCCACCGGCCTGGCCAGGCTCGACAACGGAGCGAGCAGTCTCAACACCGGCCTCGCCTCGCTCGCCTCCGGAGCGGGCAAGCTCGACAACGGCATCGGCAAGCTGCAGCGGGGGGCCGGCAAGCTCGACTCCGGGCTGGTCAAGCTGACCGACGGCTCGGGCGAGCTGGCCGGCAAGCTCGGCGACGGGGCCGCCCAGATCCCCGACTACGGCACGCAGGAGCGCGACAGCCGTACGGACATGATGAGCGACCCCGTCCGGCTCGCCACCGAGGTGGACAACGAGGTGCCCAACTACGGGACCGGTTTCGCGCCGTTCTTCGTGCCGCTCGCGCTGTGGGTCGGCGCGATGGTGACGTACATGCTGCTGCGGCCGCTCAACCCGCGCCTGCTCGCCGGGTCGGCGCCGGCGTGGCGCACGGCCCTCGCGGGCTGGCTGCCGGGGCTCGCGATGGGGACGCTCCAGGTGGCGGTGCTGCTCGCCGTGCTGCGCTTCGGCCTGGGCCTGGAGGCGGACAACTGGCCGGGTGTGGTGGCCTTCCTCGTGCTGGTCACGGCGGCGTTCCTCGCCGTCGTGCAGGCGGTCAACGCGCTGCTGGGACCGCCCGGACGGGTGGCGGTGCTGGCGCTGCTCATGCTGCAGCTCACCTCGTCGGCGGGCACCTATCCCATCGAGACCTCCCCCGGGTTCTTCCAGGCCATCTCCCCGTGGCTGCCGATGAGCTGGGTGGTGTCGGCGATGCGCCGCCTCATCAGCGGTGGCGACACCGCCGTGGTGTGGCAGGCTTGCGGCGTGCTGTCCGCGTTCGTCGCCCTCGGTCTCGCGCTCACCGTGCTCGCCGTCCACCGCGGCCGTACCTGGTCGATGCGCCGCCTCAAGCCGGAGCTGTCGCTGTGAGCCGCCCCGTGGACGGCCCGAAAGAGCAGGGCGGCAGGCGGGCCGAGACCCGGCAGCGGCTCTACCGGGCCGCGGCCGACCTCATCGCCGAGCAGGGCTTCGCCGCCACGACCGTCGACGCGATCGCCGAACGCGCCGGGGTGGCCAAGGGCACCGTCTTCTACAACTTCGGCAGCAAGGAGGCGCTGTTCGCCGGCCTGCTCGACCACGGCATCGAACGGCTCGCCGACGCCCTCGCCGAGGCCGCGCGCGGCCCCGCCGCCTCGCCGATCGCCGTGCTCGACGCGCTCATGCTCGCCCAGCTCCGCTTCTTCGACGAGTACGGGCCGTTCGCCCGGGTGCTGCTGGCCGAGATGTGGCGGGCGGCGTGGCAGGACGCCGTCCTGCGGCTGCGTACGAGCGTGCTCGCGGTGTACGAGCGCGTTCTCGCGGACGCGGTGGAGGCCGGCGAGCTGCGCCCCGGGTTCGACACCGGCACCGCGGCCACGGCGGTCTTCGGCATGGTGCTCACCGTCGCCATCGAGCGCCGCGCGCTGCGTCCCGACCAACCGGTCGAGGACGTGCACGCGACCCTGGCCGAGCTCGTCCACCGCCGCATCTCGCCCTGACCGCCCCTCGATGACCGGCCTGCCCGGCGACGACTCCCGCCCGAGCCGAGGCTCGTCGCCGGCATGACGTAGGGAAGCGCGGGGCCTCAGGCGAAGAGTTCGTCGACCGACGTCACCGTCACCGCCCGGCGAATCCACTTCTCCAGTAGATGCAGGTCGGAGCATCGGCTGATCCGCTCACGTGCTTCGTCGGGAATGTCCAGCCCACGGGCGTCGAGCACGGTGAGGATCGCCTCGATCTCACCCTCCGCGCGGCCCTGTTCCAGCCCCTGCTCCAGACCCTGCTCCAGACCCTGCTCCAGACCCTGTTCCAGACCCTTGTTCACCCACTCTGAGAAGTAGCGTTCGGCGATGACCTTCTCGTAGTCGGCTGACGCTGTCATCAGAAGCTCCTTCAGGCGCTCACCCACTACTGTGGGTACCAGACCGAACACGTAACTCAAATATAGCTGGGCACCCTGCCGGTCCAGCTCGTTCAGACCCTCCAGCATGACTTCCATCCCCTTGTCGATGTCGGGGTGGTCGCCGTTCATGGCCACCGACAACACGGCCAGTTCGGGGCACCTGCGCGCCTCGCCCGGGTCGGTGATCAAAGGTAGACGGTCCGAGTGAATCGCCACCGGGGTGACGGTCCCGCTCGGCCCCATGGAGATGGGCTGCTCGCACCAGCGGCCCACCGCCCGGTTCAGGCAGACCACCAGCAGGGCGGTGTCACACTTCAGCCGGGCCCGCAGCGCGGCGGCGTACACAGGCCAGCTGAAGCGCTTGTCCGCGTCACGACGCAACTGCACCTCGACGATCACTGCCAGGCGGGCCGTTCCCGAGCCGTCGCGGAGCACCACGACCGCGTCCGCGCGATACTCCACGGGGGTCAGTTGTGTGGCGTCCACCGCCTCTGTCGTGGCCATGGCGAACCGGGGCAGCTCGATGCCGCCGACCTCACGTAACAGCGCCACGGCGGCGGTGGGCTGGTTGTGGAAGAAATCGACGGTCTGCTGATGGATGAGGTTCGGCACGCGGCAGACTTTACTCAGAGTATTCGACTCACTACGGAGAATTAGCAGATCCTGTGGATGAGTGGGAGAACGGGGCTGGGGCGTTAGCAGGACGAGATGATCGGCAACTAACGTGATCCGCCGTTCGTCGGGATGAATGCAGGTATCCCGTGACAATGGAGGAGACCGTGTACCCCCCACCGCAGCAGAAGCGCCGCCGCAGCGTGGCTCCGTTCGTCATCGCGGTCATCTTCGCGGGAGCGCTCATCGTCGGGCTGAGACTGCTGTTCGGCGGGGCCTCGGGCGGCGGCGGGAAGGCCGGTGACGACGAGGACGGGAACGCGAGCAGACGTGCCTGCGGCGACGACGGGATCACGCTGACCATCGCCGCCTCCAGCGAGAAGGCCGAACTGCTGCGCACGATGGCCAACGGCTACAACGGCCACAAGGTGGACGGGCAGTGCGTGGACGTAATCGTGAACTCCAAGGCGTCCGGCGGGGCGATGCAGGCCCTGGCGCGCGGCTGGGACGAGCGGCAGGACGGCCCGAAGCCGGACGTCTGGACACCGGCGAGCACCGGCTGGGTCACCCTCCTGCGGCAGCGCGTCGAGGGCGGCGACCAGGCGTCGCCGGTGTCCGCCGACCCCCCGACGATCGCCACTTCTCCCCTGGTCATCGCGATGCCCAAGCCGATGGCCCAGGCGCTCGGCTGGCCGTCCAAGAAGATCGGCTGGTCGGACATCCTGGACCTCGCCAACGACCCCAAGGGCTGGGCGAAGTACGACCACCCGGAGTGGGGCAAGTTCCGCCTCGGCAAGACGAACCCGAACTTCTCCACTTCCGGCCTGAACGCGACTATCGGGGCGTACTTCGCGGCCACCGGGCTGTCGGGCGACCTGACGGAGCGGGACGTCGCCGCGGCGAAGACGCGTGACTTCGTCAGGGGGGTCGAGCGGTCCATCGTCCACTACGGCGACACGACGCTGACCTTCCTGTCCAACCTCCAGCACGCCGACGACTCGGGAACTGCCATGTCGTACATCTCCGCCGTGACGGTGGAGGAGAAGTCGGTGTGGGACTACAACCAGGGCAACCCGACGGGCGACCCCAAAACGCTCGGCGACCACGCCAAGCCGAAGGTCCCGCTGGTGGCGATCTACCCCAAGGAGGGCACGCTCTTCTCCGACCACCCGTACGCCGTGCTGTCCTGGGCGGACGCCGCGAAGAAGGCCGCGGCGGCGGACTTCCTGAAATACCTGCGGGAGCCCGATCGGCAGCGGGAGTTCGAGAAGTACGCCTTCCGGTCGTTCGACAGCAAGCCGGGCGACCTCATCACGACCGCCAACGGCCTCGACCCCAAGCAGCCCGCGACCACGCTCAGCACCCCGACTCCGCAGGTGCTGGACCGGATCCTCAAGAGCTGGGCCGAGCTGCGCAAGCCCGCCAACGTGCTGATGGTGATGGACGTCTCCGGCTCGATGGGCGCCGACGTCCCCGGCACCGGCAAGACCAAGCTCGACCTCGCGAAGCAGGCCGCGATCAACGCACTGCCGCAGTTCGGCCCGAACGACCGGGTCGGCCTGTGGATGTTCAGCCTCAAGCAGGACGGCGACAAGGACTACCGCGAGCTCGTCCCCCTGGGCAGGGACAACCAGTCACGGCTCAAGAGCCGCATCAACGGCCTGATCCCCAACGGCGGCACGGGGTTGTACGACACGGCCCTCGCGTCCTACCGGCACGTGCTGCGGCACCAGAACGGCGACGCGATCAACGCGGTCGTGTTCCTGACCGACGGCAAGAACGAGGACAACAACTCCATCTCGCTCGACAACCTGCTGCCCGACCTGCGCAAGGAGGCCGGGCAGGAGACCGTGCGGATGTTCACCATCGCGTACGGCGGCGACGCCGACCTCAACGTCCTGCGGCGCATCTCGCAGACGACCGACGCGGCGGCCTACGATTCGCGCAAGCCGGGGAGCATCGACGAGGTGTTCACCGCCGTCATCTCCAACTTCTGACCGACCCCCACCGTCCGACCTGGGAGCCCCCTTGTCCCGCTTCACCGAGGAACTCCGCGACCCCTGGGCGCTGCTCCTGGGCGCCACCGCCGCGGGCGCGGCCTGGGCGGTCGGCGTCCCTGCTGTGGGGGTGCCCGTCGCCGGGGTCGCGGTCTGGCTCATCAAGGCGTTCGCCTCCGCGTGGCAGTCCACCGGAGGCGAGAGCCGTACGGAGCCGCAGGCCCCGCCCGTGACCAAGGGCAGCGCGGAGGAGGCGTGGCTGCGGCGGGCGGAGCGGGCCGCCGCGTCGTTCGCCGACCTGACCGCCTCGATGCGCGGGCAGCTCCTGCTCGACCGGATCGCGGCGATGCGCCCGCAGGTGGACGACACCGTCGGCACGCTGCGCCGGCTGGCCGGGCACGCCTCCGTCACCGGCGCCGCGCTGGCCCGCTTCGACCCCCGGTTCCTGGAGCAGGAGCGCGCACGGCTCACGCAGGCGCGGCAGACGGCCCGGCAGGAGGTCGCGGGCGAGCTCGACCGGTCGATCGCCGCCCTGGACGCGCAGCGCGAGGTGTACGACAGGTTGTCGGGCGCGCGGGAGCGGGTGCTGGCCCGGCTGCAGTCGGGCGCCATCAGCCTGGAGGGCCTGGTCGCGCGGGCCGTCGAGATCTCCACCATGACGGCGACCTCCGACGGCGCGGGCGGCGGCGCCCGGGCTCTCGACGAGCTGACCTCGGAGCTCGAACTGACCCGGCAGAGCCTGCACGAGGTCGAGGAGGCCACCCGCAACGACATCGGGCCCTGATTTTCTCGCTCAGCCGGAGGAGGCGGTCAGCGCATGCCGCAGGGCGG
Organism: Microbispora sp. NPDC046933; assembly: GCF_040644635.1. Classification (NCBI taxonomy): domain Bacteria; kingdom Bacillati; phylum Actinomycetota; class Actinomycetes; order Streptosporangiales; family Streptosporangiaceae; genus Microbispora; species Microbispora sp. NPDC046933. The sequence continues at coordinate 13,642 of NZ_JBEYWW010000001.1, forward strand.
CCGTGTCCACGTGTCCTTCCGAAGCCACTGCTTCGTCCGGCGCGTCCTCAGCACGGCGCCGCCTCCGGAAGCGCCGTGAGCGCCGTGAGCAGCAGAGGCGCGGCGGCCTCGCGGATCTCGTCGCTGAACGGCGTCGGCCGGAAAGTGGCCGGATCCAGGTTGACGTTGACGCGGTAGCCCTCGGCGTGCACGGTGGCGCGGTCCGCGGACAGCACGCGAAAGCCGTACACCCCGCTGGTGCGTCCCATCCGTTCCAGCCAGAAGTGCACCGACTGCTCGCCGGGCTCCGCGATGGGCACGTGGTAGGTCACCTTGAACTCGCGTACGGCCATGAGCACGTCCTTGAAGGCCGACCGGGCGGGGTCGGCCGCCCAGCCGAGCCGGCGCCAGAACGCGCCGATCGCCCGCTCGACCAGCACGGCGTAGCGCGAGTTGTGCAGCAGCCCCATCGCGTCGAGGTCGTCGAAATGCACCTGGACGGTCTCGTGGACGCCACCTGCGGTCATGTCAGTCCTCCGGGAGAAGTGCGGGGTCGGGGCAGAGCGCACGCAGACGCGCGAGCACGGCACGGCGGGCGTGGACGAGGGCCTGCGCCCCGTCGTGCAACCGGGAATGGATGATCACCATCTCGCCGAGCGCGTCGATCTCGTAGGCCAGCTGGGCCGGATCGACGCCGTCGGCCAGTTCGCCCAGCGTCACGGCCTCCGCGACCAGCCGGCGGATGAGTCCCTGCCACTCGCGCATGGCCCGCGAGAGCCGGTCGCGGACGGCTCCGGGACGGTCGTCGAACTCGGCCTGCACGGCGAAGAAGAAACATCCGCCGGGCAGCACGCCGTCGTCGTAGAAGGCCAGCCGTGCCTCGTGCAGCGCGAACAGGCGCCGTACGCCCGCGGGGGCGCGCAGAGCCGGCCCCACCACCTGCTCGGTCCACTGCCGGACGGCCCACTCCACGGCGTCGAGCTGCAGTTGCTCCTTGTCACGCCAGTGCGCGAAAAGCCCGGATTTGCTGACGCCGGTCGCCGTCGCCAGCCGCCCCAGGGAGAGCCCGTCGAGCCCTTCGACGGAGGCCAGCTCCACCGCCTGCCGCAGGATCGTCTCGCGGCTGCGCAACCCGCGCAGCCGCCGGCCGTCTTGTGTTGTCACTCCTGCAAACTATATGACCGATCGGTCGGTCGTCTAATTCATCGTGCCCAGAAGGCGGGCCAACTCGGCCGGGCCGGCGTTGCCGCCCGTGCACACCACGGCCACCTTGCGCCCGGCGAACTCCTCGCGCCGGGCCAGCAGCCCGGCGAGGGCGGCGGCCCCCGCTCCCTCGGCCAGGGTGTGGGCCTCGGTGAGCAGCAGGCGCTGGGCCCGCAGGATGTCGTCGTCGTCCACCAGCACGAAGTCAGCCAAACGGTCCCGCATCACAGCCTGCGGGAGCGCGAACGCGGAACCGGTGGCGAGCCCCTCCACGACGGTCTTGACGGGCCGGGTCACCGGTTCCCGCAACCGCCAGGAGTCGTGCGCGGCCGGGGCCTGGGCCGACTGGACGGCGATCACGCGGCAACCCGGCGCGAGCGCGGCGGCGGCGAGACACGCGGCGGCGGCCCCGCTGCCGCTGCCCACGGGCACGAACACCGCCTCCAGGTCAGGCCGGGCGATGAACATCTCGACGTAGAGCGTGCCCACCCCGGCCAGGATGTCCGGCTCGTCGGCCGGGCTGATCAGCCTGCGTCCCGTGCGCTCGGCGAGGTCGCGCGCGTGCGAAGCGGCCTCCACCATCGTCGCCCCCCAGACCTCGACGGTCGCCCCGAGCGCCTCGACCGCCGCGACCTTGGCGGGGTTCGGGTTCTCCGGCATCAGGACGGCGCACGGCACGCCGTACAGGCGGGTGGCGTACGCGACGGACTGAGCGTGGTTGCCGGTCGAGTACGTGACGACCCCGCGACGGCGGCCGGCCATGCGGGCCAGCAGCGCGATGCCGCCGCGCACCTTGAAGGCCCCCGTGGGCTGGACGTTCTCGTGCTTCACGTGGACCTCGGCGCCGACCGCCGCGTCGAGCACGGGATAGGACCACATGGGAGTCTCGGGCAGGTGCGGGGCGATGAGCCGCCGGGCGTCCAGGATGTCGCGGATGTCGGTCATGGCCCCCAGCCTGGCCGCCGACGGGACAATAGGTCCAACTGAAGTTCCGACGGGAAACCATAGACGGGATCGATGAATGCCGCTCGACGTCGTACGACTGCGGGTCCTCGTGGCGGTGGCCAGGACGGGCACGGTGACCGGGGCGGCCCGGGAGCTGCACTACTCGCAGCCCTCGGTGAGCCACCACCTGGCCCGGCTGGAGGCGGAGACGGGCGCGAAGCTGGTGCAGCGCGTGGGGCGCGGTGTCCGCCTCACCGAGGCGGGCCGCCTGCTCGCCGAACGGGGCGCGGAGATCCTCGGCCGCCTCGACGCGGCGTCGGCGGAGCTCGCCGCGCACGTCGGGCTGCGGGCCGGGCGGGTACGGCTGGCCGCGTTCCCCTCGGCCCTCGGCACGTTCGTCCCGGCCGCCGCCACGCGGCTCGCACAGGACCATCCGGGGCTGGACCTGCGGCTGATGGAGGCCGAGCCGCCCGAGGCGCTGCGCCTGCTGCGGGCCGGCCGGGTGGACGTCGCGGTGGTCTTCCGCTATGGCGAGACCGCTCCCGAGGACGACGGCGTCCGCCTGGTCCACCTGCTCGACGACCCGAGCCTTCTCGTCACCCCCTCCGCGTACGGCGGCGCCGGGGACCTGGCGGCGTACGCGGACGGGCCGTGGATCGCGGGGTGCGAGCGGTGCCGCGCGCACCTGCTCACGCTGTGCGCCGAGGCGGGCTTCGAGCCGCGCGTCTCGTTCACCACGGACGACTACGTCGCCGTGCAGGCCATGGTCGCGGCCGGGCTGGGTGTGGCGATCCTCCCCCGGCTGGCGCTGTCGGCCCACCGCCACCCGGACGTGCGGGTGTCCGAGCTGCCGGGATCGGCCCGCCGGGTCTACGCCGCGACGTACGGCGAGCCGCCCGACCCGCCCGCCGTCGCCGCCCTGGTCGCCGCCCTCCTCCCCCGGGCAGACGCGTGAAGCGTCTGCGACGGCGGCGTTGATCCACTAGAAATTGGACATGCAGAAAATGTCGCTGTTCGCGTCCGCATCTGAGGATCAGGGAGGTTTGAGCAGGCGGAGCTTCCTCCAGATGGGCGCCATCACGGTGCCCGCCCTCGCGTTCGGGTCGAGGATGCTGCCCGCGACCGTCGTGGAGGCCACCGGGGTGGCGCCCGCCTCGCTCGCCGGGTTCGACACGCTGATGAAGACCTACGTCAAGGAGCGAGGGATCACCTGCGCGCAGCTCGCCGTCTCCAAGGGCGGCAGGTTGGTGCTCGCCAGGGGCTACCGATACTCCGACGGCAGCCATGCCGTTCCCGCCGTGTCGCCCACGTCGCTGTTCCGCATCGCGAGCCTGAGCAAGCACATCACCGCCATCGCGATCATGCGGCTCGCGCAGGAGGGCAAGCTCAGCCTGACCGCCTCGGCCGCGAAGCTCCTCGGCATGTCCACCTCGGCCGACCCCCGGCTGGCGCAGGTGACGGTGTGGCGGCTGCTGCAGCACACCGGGGGCTGGGACCGGGACGTCTCCGGCGACTACCTGCACATGGACCGCGCCATCGCCAAGGCGCTCGGCGTGCCACTGCCGATCACCCAGGACCACATCGTGAAGTACGCGAGCGCCCGGCCACTGGACTTCGCCCCCGGCACGAAGTTCGCCTACAGCAACTACGGCTACCTGCTGCTGGGCCGGATCATCGAGAAGGTCTCAGGGACGGGCTACGAGGCCTACGTCCGGCAGAAGGTCCTGGCGCCCCTCGGCATCACCCGTCCGCGGCTGGGCCGTACGCTCCGGTCGCAGGCCGCCTCCGGAGAGGTGATCTACGAGTCGAAGCAGACGGGCCAGACCATCCTGGACGAGTCCGGCCAGGTCCTGCCCGCGCCGTACGGCGGCGGGTTCGGCATGGCCTGCCAGGGCCCCAACGGCGGCTGGATCGCCTCCGCGGTCGACCTGGTGCGCCTGGCGAAGGTGCTCGACGCGCCGAACACGGTGCTCAACTCGACCTCCATCGGCAGGATGCTCGCCAAGCCCGAGATCGGCGTGAACCAGTACGGCTCCTGGTACGGCGCCGGCCTGTGGGTGCGCCAGGTGACCGGACACGTCAACACCTGGCACGACGGCTCGCAGCCCGGCACCTACACCTACATCGCGCGCCTGCAGAACGGCGTCACCTACGCCGCCCTGTTCAACCGGCGGGAGGAGAGCGGGTCCCCCGACTTCGACGTGCTCGCCGACCGGTTCAACGCTCAGATCGGGAAGGTGACGAGCTGGCCCACCGGCGACCTCAGCTCGCGCTACTTCTGATCAGGCTCAGGTGGGACTCGGCGTGGGGACGTCGTTGTCCAGTTCCCTGGCGGTCCACACGGCGACGCCGCTGCCCGGCAGCTGACTGATCCGGGACTGGAACGTGGCCGTGCCGTCCGTCGCGTCGTCGTCCTCCTCCGCGAAGACGATGAGGGACTGCCAGGTGCTCCACCTGTCCGCGGGGAAGAGCAGCCGGGGGCCGATCGACAGGTCCGGGTCGCCGAGCAGCCGCTCGCTGTCGACGGTCACCCAGCCGTACGACGGCCTCTGGCTGAGCCGCATGTGGATGAGCGCCGAGCCTCCCTCGGGCACGACGACCTCCGCGGGCGAGACGACGACGCTCGGCGTGGCGCTCGGCGTGGCGCTCGGAGACGGGGTGGGCAGCAGGCGGGCCGCATACGGCGCGGCGTCGGCCGTGCCCTGGACGAGCCCGGTCGCGGCGGACGCCGCGGCCACGACGGCCGCGAGGACGACCGAGCGACGTAACCGGCGGTGGGGGGATCGCATCGAGCACCTCCATGACAGGCTGACCAACCGCCCGGGGCCGGTTGCCGCTGATCGGCGGCGATGCTCCCAGCGTCGGGTCTCCTCCGCCCGCTGTACAGGAACTCCGGCGGCCCGCTCTCGCCCTGGGCGGCCCGGCGCGTGGCGGCCGCCCCCGCTCATCTCGCCGAACGCCGTCGACGGCCGCCGGGGCGGGAGGCCGCCGCGTGTGAAGACCGTTGAAAGATTCAGATGAGACGATCCCCCCGACGGGCTCCGGCCCTCATGCGATCATGTCTGGATGCGTACCGGTGTGGGAGCAGTCGCCGCCCTGGTGCTCGTGTGCGCATCCGCGACGACCTCCGACACGGCCCGGCACGACGCCGGGTGGACGGCCGGCCGCGCCGTGGAGTCGTCGTCGCGGTGGACCCTGAGGTACGCCGCCAAGGACCACGCGGACTTTCCGTTGTCGATGGTCCCCGCGGCGGACGGCGGAGTGTCGCTGTTCATCAGGAGGAGACCGGGCCCCGGCTGGTCGATGCTGCGATGGGACGGAACCTCCTGGAGACGCGCCGGCCTGCCCGCACAGTTCGCCAAGGCCTGGGGGCTCGAGATCGGCGGATCTCCGTCCGGGGAGACGATCTGGGCGGCCGTGAGCGTCCCCCAGAAGTACGACACCGTGGCAGAGCACCTGTGGCGGCTGTCCGGCGGGCGCTGGGCGCGCCTGCTCTCCCGGAACGCGACGTGGAACGGAGTGATCGACATCTCCGTCGACTCGCGGGGCGGCGCCTGGTTCGTCACCGGCATGGACCCGGACGGGGATCCCTCCACCGTGCTGCGCTGGAGCGGCGACGCCTGGCCTCGGCAGCCGTCGCCGCCGGCTTTCGACCTCACCGCGGTCGCCGCGGCACGCCCGGACGACGCGTGGGTCGTCAGCCGGGAGCGGGGGGACAGAACGCTGCACTGGGACGGCGCGTCATGGAAGGACGTGCCCTACCCGTGCGCCGTCGACTCCGCTCGTCCGCCCTGCCGCGGGCGTTCGCACCTGAGCGACCTGGACCTGGCCGCGCGGCCGGACGGCCAGGCGTGGGCGGCCGGGCCCTCCTGGGCGGACGGCGGCAGCCCCGTCGTCCTCCACTGGGACCGCACCCGATGGGTGCAGGTGGGCACGGACCTGACGAGGACGGGCCTGACGGCGGTGCGCGTGGGCCCCGAGGGCGGCGTGTGGATGGCCGCCCATCCCGCCTCCGGCGCGCCCTACGTCCTCAACCTGCGCGACGGCGGCGGATGGACCAGGTCCACCCTGCCGTCGGGTGCCCCCGGCGAGCAGATCGTCGACATCGCGCCCGTGCGGGGCACGACGCGGCTCTGGGTGCACACACGGCGGCCCGATCCCGCGGGCGGCGGGACGACCTCGCTGGTGTACGAGCTCTCCTAGGGACGCGGCGCGGCCGGGGCGTCAGCCGGCTTGGACCGCGCCACGGCGGCGGACCGGCTCCTTCCGAGCGGGGCCGCGGGATCACGGCGGGAGGTCGAGACCCATCTCGGCGACGGCCGTCTCGACGAACTCGGCGGGGTCGTCGAGCATGCCGATCCGGCGGAGAGCGGCGACGCCGACGTAGACGCCGTACCCCGCGAGGACGCGCCGCCGGGCGAGGTCCGGAGGCTGACCCAGCTCCTCGAGCGTCTGCCGCATGACCTCCAGGCGGCGCGCGGTGACGCGGCGCGCGACCTCGGCGACAGCGGGGTCGTCGGCCGCGCCGATCAGGCGGAAGGCGATCGCGGCGTCACGTGGGTCGCCGAAGGCTGCACCGAGGAGAGTACGCATCCGCCGGGCCGGGTCGGTGATCTCCCACAGGTTCGCGATGATCTGTTCGGAGTCCGCCTCCCACAGCCCGAGCGCGGCCTCGATGAGTTTCCGACGATTGGCGAAGTGCCAGTAGAAGCTGCCCTTCGTCACCCCGAGGCGGGCCGCCACGGGCTCCACGGCCACGGCGGCGAAGCCGTCGTCGGCGAGGGCGTCGAGCGCCGCCCTCGCCCAGTCCTGCGCGCTCACCCTCCCCATGCCGCCAGTCTTCCATACGCTTGCGTATAGTCGAACCATACGCAAGCGTATGGAGGTCAGCCATGGTGCATAACGTGCACGAACGAGTCGTCTCCGCCACTCCGGACCAGGTATGGGACGTGCTCGGCACACTCGGATCGGAGCGCGACCGCCTCTGGCCGCTCCCCGGCACGTTCGCACTGCCGGAGGGCCTCGCCGAGGGCGCACCCGTACGGCATGGCCCGATGAGGTACCGGGTCGGAGTTGTCGAGCCCGGCAGCCGGCTCTGGTTCGACACCCCGGACGCCTTCAGCGGGGGCCACGGCTTCACCCTCGCTCCGGCCGAGGGCGGCACGCTGGTCCGGCACGAGGTGAGGGGACGCACGCTGGGGGCGATGCGCCTGCTGTGGCCGCTCGTCATCCGGCGCAAGCACAACGCGGTGGTGGAGGCGCTGCTCGACAACCTGGACCGGGAGATCTCGGGGACACCGCCGATCCTGCCCGACCCCGAGTTCGCCGAACGGCACGCCGTCGCCATCGAGGCGAGCGCCGACCGCGTATGGGCCGCACTGGCGTCGCTGCGGTTCACCCGCGGCTTCGTCCCCCTGCTGGAGAGGCCCGGACACGAGGTCACCGTCGGCCTGGCCGGCCGGTGGTGGCGACCACCCGCCAAGGTGAACGAGCCCCGGCTTGCCGGGCCGGCCGACTTCGCGGCCTTCGCACAGCCGGGCTACGCGAAGGGCACGTTCTCCTTCACCCTGCACCCCCTGGGCAGCGGGCGGACGCTGCTGGTGACCGAGACGAGGGTGGTCACGACGAGCCCTGCCGCGCACCGGGCGATGCGCCGGTACTGGCGGATCATCCGGCCGGGCAGCGGCCTGATCAGGAGGCTCATGCTCGTCGCGGTACGGCGCCGCGCGCACGGCAAGGGCCTGGCACCCCGTCTGCCATAGGGGCCGCGCCGTACGCCCTTGGCCGGGCGACGCCGGCGGGCGTCAGCCGGCTTGGCGGAACTCGGCGGCCTGTCCCTGGCCGAACTGGCCCTCAGCGCAGGCGGCGGCCAGTTCGTCAAGCGACAGGTTCAGCGCGGCGGCGAGCGCCGCGACGGTGAAGAAGGCCGGGGTCGGCGCGCGGCCGGTCTCGATCTTGCGCAGCGTCTCGGCCGACAGCCCGGCCGCCGCGGCGACCTCGACCATGCTGCGCTCGCCGCGCGCCTGCCGGAGCAGGACGCCGAACCGCTCCCCCCGCTGCCGCTCCTCGGGGGTCAGAGGCACTCTCACCATGACCGTGATACTAATACCGGTATAACTATTGGTGCCACCCCGGGAGGGCATGTCATGGTGGAAATCAAGACCGACGCCGCGCTGGACGCGATGCGGGAGGCGGGGCGCGTGGTGGCCCGCGCGCTCGACGCCGTACGGAAAGCCGCGGCCATCGGGGTGCGGCTCACCGAGCTGGACGAGACGGCGCGGGCGGTGCTGCGTGAGGCCGGGGCGAGCTCCCCGTTCCTCGGCTATCGGCCGTCCTTCGCGCCGACCCCGTTCCCCGCCGTGATCTGCGTGTCCGTCAACGACGCGATCGTGCACGGCATCCCGACCGATTACCGGCTGCGTGACGGGGACGTCGTCGGCGTCGACTGCGGCGCGATACTGGACGGCTGGGCGGCCGACGCCGCCGTCACGTTCATCGTGGGCACGCCCCGGCCCGGCGACCTGGAGCTCGTCGACACCACGCGCCGGGCGCTGGAGGCCGGGATCGCCGCCGCGACCGTGGGCAACCGCATCGGGGACATCTCGGCGGCGATCGGCGCGGTCGCCGGGGAGGCCGGCTACGGCATGGTGAGGGACTTCGGCGGCCACGGCATCGGCCGCCGCATGCACGAGGACCCGTCGGTGCCGAACCACGGCCGGCCCGGCCGGGGCTACCCCCTGCGGCACGGCCTCGCGCTGGCCATCGAGCCGATGTTCATCGCCGGGGGCCGCGACGGTTACCACACGGCCGCCGACGGCTGGACGCTGCACACCGTGGACGGCAGCCGGGCCGCCCACATGGAGCACACCATCGCGATCACCGAGGACGGCCCCCGCGTGCTCACCCTGCTCTAAATCCACGTGCCGGAACGGGCGCGATGTCCGTACCATCCCGAGCATGCCGACTCTGCCCACGCTCGCCCTGTTCGCGGCCGCCACGCTGGCGCTGCTCCTGGTCCCCGGACCCGCCGTGCTCTACATCGTCACCCGCAGCGTGGCCCAGGGCCGTACGGCGGGGCTGGTGTCGGTCCTCGGCGTCCACGCGGGGTCGCTGGTCCACATCGCCGCCGCGGCGTTCGGGATCACCGCGTTGCTCGCCGCCTCGGCCACGGCGTTCGCCGTCGTGAAGTACCTGGGCGCGGCCTACCTCGTCTACCTGGGAATCCGCAAGCTCGTGCGGCGGACGGAGGCGGAGGACGCCGAGGTCAAGGTGGCCTCGCCCCGCCGGCTGTTCGGCGAGGGATTCGTGGTCAACGTGCTGAACCCCAAGACGGCCATGTTCTTCCTCGCGTTCCTGCCGCAGTTCGTCGATCCGGCACGCGGTCCCGTGGCCCCGCAGGTGCTCGTGCTCGGGGCCGTGTGGGTCGCGCTCGGCATGGCCAGCGACGGCTCGTACGCGCTGCTGGCCTCGGTCCTGGCCGGGCGGCTGCGCTCCTCGGCGCGGGCCCGGCGGCGGCTCGACCGGGGTAGCGGGGTCGTCTACCTCGGCCTCGGCGCCGTGGCGGCGCTCGCGACCGAGGGCGCCAGGAAGCTCTGACGACGACCGGGACATTTGTACTGCCGCAATCGGGATCGCTGAATCTGCCCGGCTCCTCCGGCTTTCGAGACGCTTGACGCGCACACGGAGACGCACCGGAGGAGCCGATGACGCAGACCCTCACCGCCCCGGCGAGAGCCGCGCAGCCCCGGCGGGGCAACCTCCGCAAGACGCTCATGCCGCTGGCGCTCGACGTCGCCGCGCCGATGGCGTGCTACTACCTCCTGCACGGCGCGTTCGGTATGAGCGAGGTGGTCGCGCTGGCCGTGAGCGGCGTGATCCCGGCCGTCCGGGTGGTCGCCGGGATCGTCGGGGACCGCACCCTCAACGGGCTCGCCGGGCTGACGCTGGCGGTGAACGTGGCGGGCATCGCGCTGAGCTTCGTCACCGGCGACGCCCGCATGATGATCGCCAAGGACTCCGGCCTCAGCGGCGTGCTGAGCCTGGCGATCATGCTCTCGGCGTTCACCCGCCAGCCGGTGATGACGGCGGGCATGCGCCCGTTCATCACCAAGGGAAACGCGGCGAAGGAGGCCGCCTGGGACCGGCTCGCGGAGCGGTCGGCCCGGTTCCGCCGGGCCGAGCGGAGGTTCAGCGGCATCTGGGGCGGCGTGCTGCTCGCCGAGTGCGTGGCCCGGCTGATCGGCGCGTTCACGCTGCCGGTGTCCACCATGGTCTGGCTGTCCAACGTGATGCTGATCGCCGCCATCGTGGTGGGGCTCGTGCTCGCGGGCGCGTTCGCCTCCGGGCCGATCCAGATGATGGTCAACAAGGAGGCCTACCGCGCGGCGGCGGCCACCTGACCGGCCCACCGGTAGTCGGCCTTGCCGGCCGGGGAGCGGACGATCTCCTCCACGAACGCGTACGTCCTCGGCACCTTGTAACCCGACAGCCGGCTGCGGCAGTGGGCGTCGAGCTGCTGCGCCGTCGGCGCGGTGCCGCCGTATGGCTGGACGACGGCCGCGACCCGCGAGCCCCAGCGTTCGTCGGGGATGCCGGTGACCACGGCGTCGAAAACGGCGGGGTGCCCCTTGAGCACCGCCTCGACCTCCTCGGGGAAGACCTTCTCCCCGCCGGTGTTGATGCACTGGGAGCCGCGGCCGAGGATGCGGATCGTGCCGTCCTCCTCGACCGTGGCGAGGTCGCCGGTGAGCAACCACCGGACGCCGTGGGCGTCGGTCACGAACGTGCGGGCGGTCTTGTCCGGGTCGTTGTGGTAGCCGGACGCGATCCGGCCGGTCCTGGCCACCGTGCCGATCCGCCCCGAGCCCGGCTCGACCGGGGTGAGCGTCTCGTCCAGCACGGCCACGGAGGCGCCCGCGTTGGGCCGGTAGCGCAGGCCCGTCTCGGGCGACGACCCGTCGACGGCGGACGCCGTGTAGCCGGACTCGGTCGAGCCGAAGTTGTCGAGGATCATCCTGCCGGGCAGCAGTTCCTCCAGCCGGGCGCGTACGGCCCCGCTGAGGATCGCCCCGGTCGAGCTGAGCGCGAACAGCGACGACAGGTCGTAGGACCCGGCGGCGATGTGGTCGGCGAGCGGGCGGGCCATCGCGTCGCCGGTGATGTTCAGGCTGACGACCTTCTCCCGCTCGATCGCGCGCAGCACGGCGGCCGCGTCGAACCTGCGGACGTACACCATCGTGCCGCCCATCCACCAGGCGATGAAGGTGCCCACCTGCGCGGCGCCGTGCATCAGCGGGGCCGCCGTCATCATGACCAGCGGGGACGCCGCGGCGCTCGCCTGCTCGATCACCGCCTCCGGCGTCTTCAGCGGCTCGCCGTACGGGTTGCCGCCGCCGAAGGCGTAGAACAGGTCCTCCGACCGCCACATCACGCCCTTGGGCATGCCGGTCGTGCCACCGGTGTAGATGACGTACACGTCGTCGCCGGACCGGGGCGGGAATCCCCTGCCCTCTGGCTGCCCCGCCACCGCCTCCTCGTACGGCACCGCGCCCGGCACGGCGGTGGGGCCGCCGACGGCGACGAGGTGACGCAGCCCGGGGACCTGCGCGGCCACGGCCGCGACCCGGTCGTCGAACTCCACGTCGAACACCAGGGCCGCGACGCCGGAGTCCCGGTAGAGATAGAGCAGCTCCGACTCGACGTACCGGTAGTTGACGTTGACCGGCACGGCCCGCAGCTTCAACGTCGCCAGCAGGGCCGCGACGTACTCCACGCCGTTGTAGAGCTGCATGCCCACGTGCGTGCCGTGGCCGACGCCGTGCGCGGCCAGGTGGTGGGCGAGGCGGTTGGCGTGGGCGTCGAGCTCGGCGTAGGTCAGGCGGTCGTCGCCGCAGACCACCGCGACGCGGTCCCCGATGGCGTCGGCGAGCCCCTCGAAAAGATCGGCGTGGTTGAACTCCATCCGGCGGACCTCCCGCGCTCAGGGTTTACTGCTGCCGACGATCCACATCGCGAAGAACTGGGCGCCTCCGCCGTACGCGTGGCCGAGCGCGAGGCGCGCCCCCTCAACTTGGTGCTCCCCCGCCATGCCCCGCACCTGGAGCGCCGCCTCGGCGAAGCGGATGAGGCCGGAGGCGCCGATCGGGTTGGACGACAGCACGCCGCCGGAGGCGTTCCACGGGGTGTCGCCGTCGAGGGCCGTGCATCCGGCCTCGGTGAGCTTCCAGCCCTCCCCCTCGGGGGCGAAGCCGAGGTTCTCCAGCCACATCGGCTCGTACCAGGAGAACGGGACGTACACCTCGGCGACGTCGATCTCCCGGCGCGGGTCGGTGACGCCGGCCTGGCGGTAGACGTCGGCGGCGCAGTCGCGGCCGGCCCGCGGGCTGACGACGTCGCGGCCCGCCACCATGATGGGCTCCGAGCGCATCGCCGTGCCGTGGATCCAGGCGGGCGTGCCGGTCACCTTGTCCTCGGCGGCGAGCACGATCGCGCAGGCGCCGTCCGACGACGGGCAGGTCTCCAGGTAGCGGATCGGCTCCCACAGCATCGGGGTCGACTCGACCATCTCCCGGTTGATCCCGGGGATGCGCAGGTGGGCGTACGGGTTCTTCAGCGCGTTCAGCCGGTCCTTGACCGCGACCAGCGTGCCGATGTGGTCCGGCGCGCCCGACCTGCGCATGTACTCCCTGATGTGCGGCGCGAAGTAGCCGCCCGCCCCCACGACCAGGGAGGCGTTGAAGGGCAGGTGCGTGGACAGGGCCCAGGTGGCGTTCGACTCCGACTGCTTCTCGAAGGCGACCACCAGCACCCGCCCGTGCACGCCGCCCTGGACCAGCGAGGCGCCGACCAGCGCGGTCGAGCCGCCGACCGAGCCCGCCGTGTGCACGCGCATCACCGGCTTGCCGGCCGCGCCGAGCGCGTCGGCGAGGTACGCCTCCGGCATCATCACGCCCTCGAACAGGTCGGGGGCCTTGCCGATGACGACCGCGTCGATGTCGGCGAACGTCAGGCCGGCGTCCTCCAGTGCCCGCAGGGCGGCCTCGCGGACCAGCCCGGCCAGCGACACGTCCCGCCGTCTGGTCTGGTAGCGGGTCTGGCCCACGCCGATGACGGCACAGCGGTTTCCCACGGCGACTCCCTACGCGGACGTTTCGAGCACGGCGACTTCGAGCACGGCGACGAGGTTCTGCTGCAGGCACGGGCCCGAGGTGGCGTGTGCCACCGTGCGGTCCGCCGCGGCGTCGAGGATCCGCCGGGCCGCCTCCCCGATCCGGATCAGGCCGGTGGCCATGACCGGGTTGGCGGCGAGCGGCCCGCCCGACGGGTTGACCGTCACATCGGCGGACAGACCGAGCGCCTCGCGCAGGATCGGCTCCTCGTGGCTGAACTGGGTGTGCAGCTCCGCCACGTCGACCGGGCCCTTGTCCACCCCGGCCGCCCGGCCCGCCTCGGCCGTGGACACCGACCGGGCGAGGTCGCGCATGCCCAGGTAATGGGGCTCGGCGCGGTGCGCGATGCCGCTGATCCAGGCGGGCCGCCCGGCCAGCTCGCGGGCGCGGTCCCCGGCGGCCAGCACCACGGCCGCCGCACCGTCCGTGACCGGCGCGACGTCGTACGGCCGCAACGGCTCGACCTCGAACTCCTCCCCTGATGGGTCGGGCAGGTCGAGGGCGTAGGGGTTGGCCCGGCCGTCCGCCCGGCTGCGCCGCACGATCTCGTCCAGCGCCGCTCTGTCCGCGTTCACCGCTGCGGCCTGCAGCGCGGCGTACGACACCTGGTCGAGCCCGAGCGGCGCCAGATAGTACGGGTCGAGCTGGAGCGTCATGATCTCCCGGATGTCCGACATCGACGACTTGCCGAAGCCGTAGACCAGGGCGGTGTCGATGTCGCCGTGCTGGAGCCGCACCCACGCCTCGTACAGCGCGAAGGCGCCGTCCATCTCGACGTGGCTCTCGCTGATGGGCGGCCAGGCGCCGACCGCGTCGAGCGCCGAGACGAACGAGAACGGCGCGCCGGCCAGGTAGTCGCACGAGCCGGAACACGTGAAGCCGAACCTCTTCAGCCCGGTCGCCCGCTTGACCTCGTCGATGACCGGCAGCAGCAGCTCCGGCTCGGCCAGCCCGGTGTCGTGACCGGTGTGGACGGTCTGGGCGAAGGCGACGACGGCGACCTCGCGCATCAGGCACCACCTCCCGGGGGCTCGTCCAGGTCGGCGTCCAGGTCGGCGTCCGGCTCGCCGGTCGGCTCGAACCACTTCACGTTGGTCATCGACAGCGTCCGTTCCTCGGGCGGCACCCACACGGCGCGCACCCGCATGCCCTGCCGCACCTCGTGCGCCGGCACCCCGCCGATCAACGCGATCATCGGGGTGTCCGCGCCGTCCAGCAGCACGTACGCGGAGACGAACGGCACCTCGGGGGCCCGGGGGTCGGGCAGGTTGTTGATCGCGAAGGTGGTGACCGTGCCGGTGTCGGCGACCTCCACCTCCTCCTCGACGACCGAGCCGCACGCGGGGCACGACTCGCGGTAGGGCACGTAGACGGCGGCGCACTCGGCGCACCGGCCGCCCACGAACCGCCCGTCGCGCACGCCCTCAAGGAACCGGGTGAGCGCCCGGCCCGGCGTGACGCGATACTCGGCGCGTACGGGCGCGATCAGCGAGGTGACCTCCGGCAGGAAGCACTCGATGTCCGTGATGTGCCCGGCGGTGGCGGCCCGCCAGCGCGGGCGCACCCGCAGCCCCGGCCGCAGCGCCTTCGGGCTCCCCGCGTCCACCGCGTGGACGAGGGCGGTGTCGGCGCCGTCGAGCCTGATCAGCGCCCAGGCGAACGGCCGGTCGAGCGGGTGACCGGGGCGCGGGGAGCCGACCCAGGCCCACGCCTGGACGGTCCCGGCCGGGCCGACCTCCACGTACTCATCGGTGGCCGACTCGCCCGTGTCCGGGTCGTACTCCAGCGGCGGCACCAGCACCCGTCCCCCGGCCGTACGGACCCCGACCAGCCGCCGGTCGCGCAGTTCGGTGAGGAACCGCCCGATGACGGGCCCGGTCGTCCGGGTGTAACCGCCGGGGAACTCCAGGACGTGCGTCGCGACCAGGTCGTCGGACATGTCAGATGGCACGATCCCTTCAGATGGCACGGTCCCTTCAGATGGCACGGTCCCTGCCTTCCCAGTAGGGGGCGCGGAGCTTGCGTTTGAGCAGCTTGCCGTTCGGCTCGCGGGGCATCTCGTCGATGAACTGGATCATGCTCGGCCACTTCATGTGGGCCAGGCGGCCCTCCAGCGACAGGACGATCTCCGCGGCCAGTTCCTGCCCGGGAACGGCGCCGGGCGCGGGCTCGATGACTGCCATGATCCGCTCGCCCCACTCGTCGTCCGGGATGCCGAACACGGCCACGTCCGCCACCTTCGGGTGGACCATGAGCTCCTTTTCGATCTCGGCCGGGTAGATGTTGGCCCCACCCGAAATGATCAGGTCGGCCTTGCGGTCGCAGAGGAACAGGAAGCCGTCCTCGTCCAGGTAGCCGATGTCGCCGACGGTGAAGTAATCGCGCAGCCGGTTGGCCGCGGTCTTCTCCGGGTCGCCCTTGTACTCGAAGGAGATGCCCATCTTCATGTAGACGGTGCCGGGCGTGCCCGTGGGCACCGGGGCGAGCTCGTCGTCCACGATCAGCAGCTCGCTGCCCGGCCAGGCCTTTCCGACCGTGCCCGGCCGCTTCTTCCAGTCCTCGGGGGTGGCGATCGTGCCGCCGCCCTCGGTGGCGGCGTAGTACTCGTAGATCACGTCGCCCCACCACTCCAGCATCTGCCACTTGACCGGCACCGGGCAGGGCGCGGCGGCGTGGATCATCCACCGCAGCGACGACAGGTCGTAGGAGCGCCGCGTCTCCTCGGGCAGCGACAGCAGCCGTTTGAAGTGCGTCGGCACCAGGTGGGAGTTCGTCACACGGTGGCGCTCGCACAGGCGCAGGGTCTCCTCCGCGTCCCACTTGTCCATGAAGACGAGCGTGTGCCCCATGTGCAGCGCCGTACCGGCGAACTGGGTGACCGCCGTGTGATAGCTCGGAGAGGTGACCAGGTGGGCGTTCGGCCGGCCCGGCGTCACGCCGAACAGCCGCAGCAGCCCCGTCATCAGCTCGGCGGAGTCGTCGGGGTCGAGGCCGGTGAGCGCGCGGCGCACGCCCTTCGGCCTGCCGGTGGTGCCGGAGGTGTAGTGCATGGTGGCCCCGGCCGTACGGTCGGGGGGCATGGTGTCCGGCCTGCCGTCGGTCAGCTCGGCCACCGGCCGGAAGCCCTCGACCTCGCCGTACGCGAAGCACCGGTCGGCGGCGATTCCCGCCTCCTGTGCGCCCCTGACGGCCTCCGCGGCGTACCGCTCGTGGGCGAAGAACGCGGCGGCCTCGCTGTCGGCGACGATGTAGCCGATCTCGGGCCCGGTGAGGTGCCAGTTGACCGGCGTGTAGTACCACCCGGCCTGCAGGGCGGCGAGGTAGAGCACGAGGCCGTCCGCGCCGTTGGGCAGCAGGCCGCAGATGCCGTCCCCGGGGCGCAGGCCCAGCTCGCGCAGGCCGTGCACCAGGCGGTTGGCTCTGGCGAGCAGTTCGCCCGCGGGATGTTCCGTTCCGTCCGGATCGACCGCGGCGATCCACGCCGGGTCGGCCTGCGCGAGCCTCCAGAAACCGAGTGAGCCCATATGCCAGCTCCTTATGCGGCTGTGTTTCCCGCTCACCATCGGGGCGCTCACTTCCGCCTGGTCGAGCCGAAGGAACGCAATGAGCACGTCCCTCGTCGCGCTTGGTCGCTTCGCTCCCGCGCGCTCCTCAGTCCAGATCGGCGGCGCGCCCCTCCGGATCGCTCGTGCTCCGCAACCGGGCGTCCGCGGCGTGAGCGGCCCCGGAGTGAAGCACGCCGGCACGACGCTGACAAGACCTGGCAATGCGGAGCGACTCAGATGAGAATCGGTTCTAGTTCTTGCGGGCAGACTAACCCCGCGCGCCATGTCTAACAAGCGTTTGATCGAATCGGTGACGCCGCCCCGATGGAGGACACCTGTGGAGCTCCTGCCCATCAGCACCCCGCACTGCCGGATCGAGCGCGACGGTCACGTGGTGATCGTCACGATGGACCGGCCCGAGGCCAGGAACGCGCTCTCACAGGACATGCTGGTGGGGCTCGCCGAGGCCTGGCAGTACATCTCGGACGAGCCTGAGGTGCGGGTCGGCATCCTCACCGGCGCGGGCGGCACGTTCTGCGCCGGGGCCGACCTCAAGGCCATGGGCACGCCGTCCGAGGACGAACGCGTGCGCCGCCGGGCCGCCGAGATCCCCGACTACCACTGGAAGGGCCTGCTACGGGATCCCAAGGCGCTGCCGTCCAAACCGATCGTGTGCGCGGTCGAGGGGTACGCCGTGGCGGGCGGCACCGAGCTGCTCGTCGGCACCGACCTGCGCGTGGCCGGCGAGAGCGCCACGCTCGGGCTGTTCGAGGCCCGGCGGGCGCTGTTCCCGATGGGCGGCAGCGCCGTACGGCTGCCGCGCCAGATCCCGTACGCGTTCGCCATGGACGTGCTGCTCACCGGCCGGGCGGTCACGGCGGCCGAGGCGCTCGCGATGGGCATGGTCAACCGGGTCGTGCCGGACGGCCAGGCACTCGCGGCGGCCCGGGAACTCGCCGGCCAGGTGGCCGCCTGCGGACCGCTGGCCGTCCAGGCGATCCTGCGCGCCTACCGCGAGACGCTGGGCATGCCGGAGGCCGAGGCGTTCAAGGTCTCCGACGCGATCGGCTGGCCGGTCATCGGCTCCGAGGACGCCAAGGAGGGCTCCCGCGCCTTCCGCGACAAGCGCCCGCCGGTGTATCAGGGCCGATAGCCGTTCAGGGGCGGGCCTGGACCATGGCGTGGGTGCCGGTGGTACGCCACGGGCGGCCGGCCGCGTCCAGTTCCGCCAGCGTCCGCTCCGGCACGCCGGCGAGCGCGTCCGACTTCAGCGTGCGGAGCGCGACGACCGACCCGGGGAAGTAGGCGGTGACCTCGGCGAACGGCGTGGTCGCCGGCCACATCCGGTCGCCGACGAGCCGCCGGTAGTTCAGGTCGCCCTTCATGACGGTCAGGGAGGCCGACGCGAACTCCTCCCGCAGGTCGTCCGGCATGTCCGAGTAGGGCAGCGGAGCGCAGGCGAAGGGATGCGCCCGCAGCGTGAGACGTCCCTCCTCGATCGCGCCCCAGAGGCGGGCCCCCGCCTCTCCGGCCCGGCCGGGGGCCGCGGCGAGCCGCCGCAGGCACGCGAGCACGTCGGCCGGGGTGGCGTCGGACACGAAGTACGGAACCGGTTTGACGTGCAGGACGACCTCGCCCGCGAGCCCGTGGCCGAGGAGGTGGTCGGCCAGCACGAGATCGGGCAGCAGTTCGCGCCCCGCGTTGTCGGCGACCAGGCAGATCCTTCCCGGCGCGGCGGCCTCGATCAGCGACCACAGCAGCGGGCGGTCGTCCACCACCAGGTCTGCCGCCCTCTCGTGGTCGCCCTTGAGGGTGACGCCGAAGGACAGGTCGGCGCGGTTGCCCCAGAGCGAGCCGAGCAGCAGCGCCTCGGCCCGCTCGCCCGGGGGAAGCGTCGCCGTCTCGTCGAGCGCCGCCAGCTCCCCGTCCACGACCGGGCCGTCGAGTTCGGCCTGCTTCATCGGGCCGAACGGATCGATCCCGCGCCACGGACCGTCGCCGAAGTATCCGGTGGCCTCCAGCAGCTTCCGGTAGAAGTAGCTCTCGCCCCACAGGAACGGCACGTCGACGTAGCGGCGGCCGATCTTGCCGCGCCCCCACTCGGCCCAGGCGGCGCCGTCGTGCGCCGACGGCTCCAGCGGCTCCATGACGTCGCGCACGACCTCGTCGAGCAGCCGGTCGAGCGCGCGCCGCCGGTCCGGCGTGTACGGCAGCGCCCGCGCGACCTGGCGGACGAGCACGGGATGCCGTTCCCTGAAGACGCTCAGGGCATAGGAGCCGGGGACGTTCCCCATGATGGGCGGGGCGTCCGCCACGGTCTCGTCGCGGGCACCACTCATCCCGGCATCCTCCCTCGGCTCGCAGGACCGCACCGCCAGTAAAGTCAGGACGATTGACGGGATCCCTTCCGATCATATGGTGGCCATCAGAGGTCCACCGTTGACGCGGCCTCCTGCAGCTCCTGTGCGTTCATGTCGGTGACGCGGCTGGCGAAGAACCAGGAGTGGCCGAACGGGTCCTCCACCTCGATCTGCAGATCGCCGTGGAACTGCATCTCCAGCGGCCGGATGACGCGCGCTCCGGCAGCTATGGCCCGCTCGGCGAACGTCTCGACGTCCGGCACGAAGACCAGCAGGTTGACCGGTGTGCCGCCGATCGTCTTCGGGCTGCGGAAGCGGTATTCGGGGTATTCGTCGCGCAGCATGAAGACCGCCTCGCCGATCCGGAATTCGGCGTGAGCGATCTTGCCGCCCTGCCGCGGGATCTCGATGCTCACCTCCGCGCCGAAAGCCCTTTTGTAGAAATCGATGGCCGCCCTGGCGTCGTGCACGTTGAGGTAGGGGACGCCGCCCTTGTACTCCCGGGGGATGGGGTTGGTCATGATGTGCTCCTCTCGTCGTTGGCGTCTCCATCCTCGGCAGCCCGTCTACCTGCGACAACGACGAGATCCGCAACGATCGTTAACCTCCGGGTCAGCGATCGAGCTCCGTGCGGAGGACCGTGATGAACGAACGCACCCTGCTGGTCTGAGCGCCGGCCGGCCAGACCGGCCCGTACTCGATGGGTGGCAGGTCGGCGATGGGCACGTAGACGATGTCGGGCCGGGCGTGGTAGCGAGTGGCCTGGTTGCCCACCACGGCCATCCCGGCGCCGCCGCTGACCAGCGTCAGCAACTCCTGCCGCGAGGTCATCACCTGCGTCCGCCGGATGGGACGCCCGCTGGGCGCCTGCGCCGGGATCAGCGCGTCGAGCAGATACTCGGGTGCGCCGGTGGGCGCGAGAACGGTGTCCCTGGTGAGGTCCTCCACTGTGACGCTGTCCCGCCGCGCGAAGGGATGCCGGGAGGATACGGCCAGCATGCGCTTATCGCGCACCAGTGCCGGCCCGCTCGACAGGTCGGCCTCACGCACGGGCAGTTCGGTGATCTGCACGTCGAGTTCGCCGGCTCGCAACGCGCCGAACGCATCCGACAGGTGCACCTCGCGGATGCGCACCTCGCATTCCGGATGACGAGTGCGGAACACCTCGGCGGCGGCCATGATGGCATCCCCCACCAGCGGGCTGGAAAAGCCCACCCGCACGATCCCGGAGAAGCCGCGCCCTGCGGCGACGGCCTTGGCGATGCCCTCTTGTATGCGTTGATAGCCGGCCTGCACATCCTCGCGCAGCGCACTGCCGACCGGGGTCAGTGCCACCTGGCGGCTGGTGCGCCGGAACAGCTCCACACCGAACCGGCGCTCCAGCCGCTTGATCGTCTGACTGACGCGGGCACCGCTGACGCCCAGCCGCTCGGCCGTACGGGTGAAATGCAGTTCCTCGGCCAGGGTCAGAAAGATCTCTATGTCACGCCGTTCCATAACCGGCAGGTTAGCGATCCGCCGCTGATGCCAAACGAGCTGTGAATGGCAGCGGCAGAGGTGCGGGGAGCGGGCGCGCGAGGGGCCCTGCCGCCCGCGGCGTCACCCGTCGCCGGTGATGCGGCCGAGGCGCTCCATGGCCTCGATGTACTCCTCCACCATCTCGAAGACGACCTGTCCGGCCGGCTTGACCTGGTTCATCGCGCCGATGATCTGACCGGCGGGGAACGTGGCCAGCTCGGTCGCGTCCGACCTGCCGATCCGCCGCAGCGCGTCGGAGATCAGCATGAACTGCAGCGGCATCGGCAGCGTGCCGGGCGACTCGGCCGACTCCCACGCGTCGGTCCACTCGTTCTTCAGCAGGCGGGCGGGCTTGCCGGTCCAGCTCCGTGACCTGACCGTGTCGCGGGAGGTGGCCGCGATGATGCGCTGCCGCACGGTCTCGGAGGTGTCGGCCTCCTCCACGGCCAGCCAGATCGAGCCGGTCCAGACGCCTTCGGCGCCGAGCGCCATGCCCGCGGCCATCTGGCGGCCGGAGCCGATGCCGCCCGCGGCCAGGACCGGCACGTCCACCGCGTCCACCACCTGCGGGATCAGCACCATCGTGGAGATCTCGCCGGTGTGGCCGCCCGCCTCGGTGCCCTGCGCCACGACGACGTCCACCCCGACCTCGACCTGCTTGATCGCGTGCCGGGGCGTGGAGGCGAGCGCGGCCACCTTCGCGCCCTTCGCGTGCGCCTGCTCCACGACGTCGGCGGGCGGCGGGCCGAGGGCGTTGGCGAGCAGCGCGATGGGATGCCGGAGCGCGACCTCGACCTGCGGCCGTGCCGTCGCGTCGGTCCAGCCGAGCAGCACCTTGCCGGAGTCGGAGCCGTCCAGCGGCGGCACACCGTGGCGGGCCAGCAGGTCCTCCACGAAGGCCCGGTGCCCCTGCGGGATCATCCCCTGCAGCCGCGCCACCAGTTCGGCCGGGGAGTCCACGTCGAGGTCCGCCCCCTCGTAGGAGGCGGGCATCACAACGTCCACGCCGTACGGACGGCCGTCCACGTGGTCGTCGATCCACTTCAGCTCGATCTCGAGCTCTTCGGGGGTGAAGTACAGGGCGCCGAGCACCCCCATGCCGCCGGCGCGGCTGACCGCGGCGACGACGTCCCGGCAGTGGCTGAAGGCGAAGATCGGGAACTCGATACCGAACATGTCGGTGACACGTGTCCGCATGCCTCGAACGTACGACGGCCCTCAGCGAACTGCAACGCGTTCTAGTAATCCGCTTTGCATGGGTTCCTACCAGCCGGTAACTCAGCGGGAATGGATGGGGCCACAACTCTAGCGAGAACACGTTCCAGAGCATTGGGACGGCCGATGACAGCCGTGACTCACCGTTAAAGTCAGATTTCATGACAAGGCGGGATTGCGGCCATACCACCGGGGTCGTACCGTCCCCCTATGGATCTGGAGATCCGGCACCTGAGAATCGTGCACGCGGTCGCCGAAGCCGGGAGCGTCACGAAAGCGGCCACCCGGCTCGGCCTCGCCCAACCGTCGCTCACCGCTCAGCTCAAGCGCATCGAGCGCTCACTCGGGGGTCCGCTGTTCGAACGCGACCGCAACGGCGCCCGTCCCACTCCTCTCGGCGAGATGGTGCTGTCCCGCGCCCGGGTGCTGCTGCCCGCCGTACGGGACCTCCAAGAGGACGCGGTGCGGTTCGCCAACACCTCCGTCAAACTGCCCGGCTATCGCATCGGCGCGACGAACGGGCCCATACTCGGCGGGCTCGTCGAGCGCCTGACCGCCGGCCAGCCGGGCATCCCCGTCACCACCCGCACGTCCTGGTCGGCCAGTGAGCTGACCGCGCTCGCGGTGGCCGGCCGGCTCGACTTCGTGCTGCTCGGGACGTGCGGCGACAGCCCGCCTCCCCCGGCCGAGGCGATGAACTGGACCACGGTCGGCACCGACCCGGTCTTCGTGCTCCTGTCCGAGGACCACCCCCTCGCGGGAGAGAAGGAACTGGAGCTGTCCAGCCTCGCCGGCGGACACTGGACGGTCGCACCCGGCGACGGCTGCTTCGCCGACTGCTTCGCCGCCGCCTGCGCGCGGGCCGGGTTCGTCCCCGAGTCCATCTACGAGACGGACGTCGCGACCTGCCTGCACCTGGTCGGGGTCGGCAAGGCGGTCGCCCTGTGCCAGGCCACCTTCCGGCTCACCTCCGGGCTCGTCATGATGCCGCTGGCCGGGGCGCCGCTGCGCTGGCGGCACCTGCTCGGCTGGCACGGCGACTCGATCGGCGCGCGGGCCGCCGCCCCGCTCGTCGCCGCCCACGCCCGGGCCGCGTACGCCGACGCGGTGCGGCGCAGCGCCCGCTACGCCGACTGGCTCGTCACCAACCCCGAATACGGCGCGATCCCCTGACACGCAGACGCGTACCGCCGTGCCTTCAGGCAGCTCGCTGTGCCCGCGTACGCCCGAGGTTCGGGGGCGGTTATTTCCGGGCCAGCGAATCCCCAGACGAGGGCGGTTCCATAACTCGGTGATAGGGGCGAATTGATAGATCCACCTGACAGCGGAGGTCGGTTACGTTGACGGCACCCCCCGAAGACAAGGAGAGCCCCACATGCTCCACAGACGCACCGTACTCGCCGGATGCGCTCTGGCCGTCACGGCCCTCGCCACGGTCGCCACCCCCGCCATGGCCGAGCCGAACAACTCTCCCGCCTCCTCCGCCGTCAAGCCCCCGCCCGCGATGGTGGACGCCATGCAGCGCGACCTCGGGCTCACCCCCGCCCAGGTCGACGCCCGCCTGGCCAACGAGGCGAAGGCCATGTCCACCGACGCCAGGGTCCGCGCCGCGATCGGTGACGCCTACGCCGGATCCTGGGTCTCCGGCGCCACCTCCGAGAGCTTCATCGTCGCCACCTCCGACGCCTCGAAGGCGGGCGCGGTGCTGGCCGCCGGCGCGCAGCCGAAGATCGTCAGCCGCAACCTCGCCGCGCTCGACTCCGCCGAGGCCGCGCTGGACCGCGCCGCCGCCAGTGCGCCCGCCTCCACGTCCGTCTGGTACGTCGACGTGCGCAGCAACAGCGTCGTCGTGCTGTCCTCCAACACGGCCGAGGCCGAGGCGTTCGTGGCCGCGAGCGGCGCCGACAAGTCGGCCGTACGCGTCGAGCAGTCCAACGAGCAGCCGCAGACCTTCTACAACCTTCAGGGCGGCGACGCGTACTACATCAACAGCTCCGCCCGCTGCTCCATCGGCTTCCCGGTGCGCAGGGGCAGCACGCCCGGCTTCGTCAGCGCCGGCCACTGCGGCCGCGCCGGCAACACCACGACCGGCTACAACCGGGTCGCGCAGGGCACCTTCCAGGGCTCCTCGTTCCCCGGCAACGACTACTCCTGGGTCTCGGTCAACAGCAACTGGACGCCCACGAACATCGTGTCGTACGGCAACGCGAGGGTGAGCGGCTCCAGCGTCGCCGCCGTCGGCTCCTCGATCTGCCGGGCCGGCTCGACCACCGGCTGGCACTGCGGCACCGTCCAGCAGCTCAACGCCAGCGTCCGCTACTCCCAGGGCACGGTCAGCGGCCTGACCCGGACCAACGTCTGCGCCGAGCCCGGTGACTCCGGCGGCTCGTTCATCTCGGGCAGCCAGGCCCAGGGCATGACCTCCGGCGGCTCGGGCAACTGCTCCTCCGGCGGCACCACCTACTTCCAGCCCGTCAACGAGGCCCTCTCGGTCTACGGACTGACGCTCGTCACCAGCTGATCCCAGCCGACCAGGAGGCTCCCCCGCCGGCCCGTTTCCGGGTTCGGCGGGGGAGCTGCTCAGCGGGGGAGCCTTCGCCATACGGGCCGGGGCAGCAGCCGCATGACGGCGAACGCGAGCCGCAGCCGCGCGGGAACCCACACGGTCCCCTTCCGCGTGTCCAGGGCCTCCACGACCGCGTCCGCGACCTCGGCCGCCGTCACCGACATCGGGGCGGGGGTCATCCCCCGCGTCATCCGGCCGATCACGAAGCCCGGCCGGACGACCACGACCCGGGCCCCGGAGCCGTGCAGCGCGTCGGCCAGCCCCTGGGCGAAGCCGTCGAGCCCGGCCTTGGCCGAGCCGTACACGAAGTTCGCCTTCCGCACCCGCACCCCGGCCACCGACGACAGCACGACGAGCGTGCCGTGGCCCTGCTCCCGCAGCCGCCGTGCGGCGGCCAGGCCGATCGAGACGTGGCCGCCGAAGTTGACCGCGACGTCGCGGGCGGCGGCCACCGGGTCGGCGTCGTAGACCGCCTGGCTGCCGAGCACGCCGAACGCCGGGATCACCACGTCGAGGTCGCCGACCCTGGCGGCGGCTTCCTCGATCAGGGCGGCGTGCGTCTCCGGGCGGGCGGCGTCGAACTCCAGCACGTGGACCTCGGCCCCGAGCCGTTCGAGGTCATCCACCGGCGCGGTGCCGCCGTCCTTCATGGACGCAGAGGCGTCACGCGCGGCGAGCACGACCCGGCGGGCGCCCCGCCGGACCAGGCGCTCCACGATCGCGAGGCCGATCTCGCTGCGCCCGCCGAGCAGCAGGACGGTGTCGACCGATCCCAGCGCGTTTCTCATCGCCACTCCTTCAGCACAGGCGCAGCCTACGGGCGAGGTCGGAGACGAAGACGCCGTCCGGGTCGGCCCGGCGCCGGATCTCCCGCCATTTCTCCAGCCGCGGGTACGTCGCGGCCATGGTGGCGGCCGACATCCGGGAGTCCTTGGCCAGGTAGAGGCGGCCACCGGCCGCGGCGACCCAGCCGTCGAACTCGGTCAGCATCGCGGCCAGCCCGCTCTGCCCGGCCGGGATGTCCAGGGCCAGCGTCCACCCCGGCATCGGGAACGACAGCATGCCGGGCGTCCCCGCCCCGAACCTCTTCAACACCGTCAGGAACGACAGGACCCCCGCACCGGACAGCCGCTCGACCACCCGGCGCAGCGTGTCCTCCGCCCCGAGCGGCACCACGAACTGGTACTGCACGAAGCCACGCGGGCCGTACATGCGGTTCCAGCCGCCCACACCGTCAAGCGGGTGGAAGAACGGCGCGATGCCCTGGACGACCCGGCGCGGGCCGGCGGAGGCCTTGCCGTACCAGGCGGCGTTGAAGGCCCGCACCGTGGCCCGGTTGAGCAGGCCGCCGGGCGCCCAGGGCGGGGCGGACAGCAGGGGCCGCGGCGCGAAGGCGAGCGGGTTGCCGCGCGCGCGGGCGGGCAGGTCGCCGGGCGCGGCGTGGTCCCCACGGGTGAGCACGCCCCGGCCCATCCGCCCGCCCCGCGCGAGCAGGTCGATCCACGCGACCGTGTAGCGGTGACCGTCGTCGGTCGCGGCCATCGTCTCCAGGGTCTGGTCGAGGTCGCGGGTGCGCTCGACGTCCACCCGCATCCACGCGGACTCGACCGGCACACACTGGAACGTCGCCTCGACGATGACGCCGGTCAGCCCCATGCCGCCCACGGTGGCCCAGAACAGGTCGTCGCCCGGTTCGAGCGTACGCACGCTTCCGTCGGCGGTGAGCAGGCGCAGCGAGCGCAGATGGGCCCCGAAGGAGGAGTCCACGTGGTGGTTCTTGCCGTGCACGTCGGCCGCGACGGCCCCGCCGACCGTGACGTACCGGGTGCCGGGGGTCACCGGCACGAACCAGCCGCGCGGGACGAGCGCGGTCATGAGGTCGTGCAGGCTGACCCCCGCCGACGCGGTGACGAGGCCCCCAGAGTCCAAGCGCCACGAGTCCAAGCGCCACGGGCCCGGGCCCCACGACGGCTCGAGCGCCGTGCAGTCGAGCACGAGCCCGCCCGCGTTCTGCGCGGCGTCGCCGTACGCGCGGCCGAGGCCGCGGGCCACGACCCCGCGCCGGCCCGCCTTCGCCACGAGTTCGGCGGCCTCCTCGGCGGTGCGCGGGCGGGCCACCGTCGCACGCGTGGGCGCGGTGCGCCCCCATCCCGTCAGCAGCGTCATGCCAGTTGGATACCGCATGCCAGCAGGATCAGCATCAGCGTGAGGAAGACCTGGAGCGGCCGGTCGCGCAGCACCAGTTCCTCGGGTTCCTCCCCCACCCCGCGGTCGACCAGCAGCGCGTGCCGCAGCACGACCAGCACGAACGGCACGATGCTGAGCGCGCAGAACGCCTTGGCCGGCCCGGTGTGCTCCTGGAGCGCCCACAGGCAGTAGGTGACGATCATCGCCCCCGAGGCCATGACGCGCACGTGACCGAGGTAGCTCGCGGTGTACGTCTCCAGCGTGGCCCGGGCGACCTGGCCGTCCCCTGGCCCGGCGCGGAGCTCGGCCTCCCGCTTGCCGGCCACCAGCAGCAGCGAGCCGAGCGAGACGACGACCAGGAACCAGCTCGTCACCGGCACGGCCACGGCGACCGCCCCCGCGTACGCGCGCACGACGTGGCAACCGGCCACCGCGACCAGGTCCACCACGGGCTGGTGCTTGAGCCAGAGGGTGTAGGAGAAGGTGAGCGCCAGATAGGCGGCCACGACGGCGGCGAGCGGCCACCCGCCCGCCAGCCCGGCGAGCAGGCCGGCCGCCAGCAGCACCGCGCCCGCGGTCCGCGCGAGCCGTACGGACACGATCCCGGCCGCGATCGGGCGCAGCCGCTTGCGCGGGTGGCGCCGGTCGGCGGCCACGTCGGCCGCGTCGTTGAAGAGGTAGGACCCCCCGGCGGCCAGGCAGAAGGCGGCGAACGCGACGAGCGAGCCGCGCAGTCCCGCCCCGGTGGTCAGCACGCCGGCGGCGGCCGGAGCGGCGAAGACGAGCGCGTTCTTGAGCCACTGCCGGGGCCGGCAGGCCCGCAGCAGCCCCGCCGCGCGCGAACGCCGGGAGGGGGTGCCCGCCGGAGGCGTCGCCACAGGCGGGCCCATCGGCGGGTTCAGCGCGCTGTCCCGCTTCACGGGTCGGCCGGCTTTCCCTGGTCAGTCCACGCGGCCCGGCCGCAGCAGCAGCCACACCCCGACGACGGCGAGCGCGAGCCCGAGGATGAGCGCCACCAGCGGGAGCGTCGTCTTGATCAGCGTGATCTGGGCCATGTTGTCGCGGGCCGTCTGGACGAGCTCGCCGACGGTCTGCGGCGTGAACGAGGCGGTGGCGATGAGGGCGGGCATCCGCTCGACGCCGTCGGCCGTCTTCAGCACCTCGTGGCGCTGCTGCTCCTGCTTGACCGGGACACCGGTGGTCGGCTCGACCCAGAAGGTGTTCACGCCGTCGTAGACGCGGTCGACCTGGATGTCGCCCTTGCCCTTCATGTGAAGCACGGAGGCGGGCGCGCTGAGCTTCTCGATGGGCGTCGGCGGGATCTTCTGGACGAACCGGTAGACCGGCAGGCCGTTGACCGTGTCCTCGCCGTCGAACGTCGCGTCGTACGCCTTGCGGGTGTCGGTGTTGAACACCTGGTAAGTCTTCTTCTCGACGCCGAACGGGAACAGGAAGACCTGGCCCTGCAACTGCACGGGCTGCGCTCCCGACCCGCTGTTCACGCTCGTGCCGCAGCAGGTGACGCCCTGGCCGTTGAATTTGTTGAACGCGCTGCGGAACTGCGTCATGGAGATCTGCGGATTGTTGTTGGTCACGTCGTTGGCGTTGGTGAACTGGTCCCACACGACGTGGTCGTCCTTGGCCTCCTTGACGTCACCCCTGGTCGTGACCGTGATGTCGAGGGTGCCGGTGAGGACCTTCAGATCCCGCTTGCTGAAGTACTGCGCGTTCTCGGCGGTCAGCCGCGTGATGCTGTACTGGTTCGCCGGCGCCTGCACGAGTTTGTCCGCGACCTGGAACCTCAGCAGCGGCGCGAGAACGACAAGGAACGCCCCGAGTCCTACGAGGACCACTCCTAATCCGCGGCGCATCGCTCCTCCTGGGGCAGGCCAGCTACTGCCTATTTGTCCTGAAACACGTTCCTATTTCGCTGTATGTTAGACGGGGCAGTGACCGACGTCACGAGGGATGCGGAAAAGTGACCGAAACAGGTTCTAGCTCGTCGGCGACTCGTGACATGTTACCGGCCGGTTCGCAACCTGTTCGTGACACACCCGTGCTTTCCGGTCAGGTTCCATCCGGCCATGTGGACGCCCTCGACGGCGTGCGGGCGCTCGCGGCCGTCGCCGTCCTCGTCTTCCACGTCGCGATCGAGTCGGCGGCGGCGTTGCGGGACAACTTCTTCAGCAGCCTGCTCGCCCGGGGAGACGTCGCGGTCCCCATCTTCTTCGCGCTGTCCGGGCTGCTCCTCTACCGGCCCTACGCGCGCGCCGCGCTGCTCGGCGAGCGCCCCCCGGACACCCGCGTCTACCTGGTCAAGCGCGCCCTGCGCATCCTCCCGGCGTACTGGCTGGTCGTGGCCGTGGCGATGGTGCTGTGGGCCGGGCCGCACCTCGGCGACGTCAAGACGTGGCTGCAACTGCTGCTGCTCGGCCAGACCTACGAGATCCACCCCTGGTGGTTCGGCCTGGGGCCGCGCGGGCTCGCCCAGATGTGGAGCCTGTGCGTCGAGGCCGCCTTCTACGTGCTGCTGCCGCTGGTCGCCGCCGTGCTGGCGGCGTACGCCCGGCGCGGCGGCCCGGGTCTCGACACCCGCGCCCGGCGGCTGCTGACCGGCGTCGCCGTGCTCGCCGCCTCGTCGTTCGTGTGGGCGCTGCTCACCTACTTCCCCGTCTACCGGCCCTACCTGAACACCTGGCTCCCCCGGGCCTGGGTGTTCTTCGCGGTCGGCATGGCGCTGGCCGTCGTCTCCGAGTGGGCGCGGGAGGAACGCGATCCCGAAGGCCCGGCGCACCGGTTCGTCCGGGCCGTGGGCGCGTCGGCGGGCTCGTTCCTGCTCGTCGCCGCCCTCGCGTACGCCGTGGCGGCCTCGCCGCTGACCGGCACGCGCTTCAGCGGCGTGGACGGCGTCTGGGCCGACCTGTCGGAGCTGGCCCTGTACGCCACCGTGGCGGCCGGGCTGGTGACCCCGGCCGCGCTGCTGCCGGCCGAGGGCTCGCCGTACGGCCGCTTCCTGAGCAGCCGGGTGATGCGCTTCCTCGGCCGGGTGTCCTACGGCGTCTTCCTGTGGCAGTTCGTGGCCCTCTATCTTTGGTACGACTTCACGGAGCAGCAGGCGTGGAGCGGGAACTTCGCCGGCAACCTGGCCGTGGTCGGCGCGCTCACGCTGCTGCTCGCCACGCTCACCCACCGCTACGTCGAGGAGCCGGCGAGGCGCCTCGCCCGCCTCGCGACTTCTTCGCGGAAGGAGACGCGGAAGGGGAGGCCGAGGGCGACGGAGACGGGGACGGGGACAGAGACGGCGCCGGCGGCGGCGTCGCCGCGGCCGTAGGGGCGGGCGCGCCGGGCACGGGATCGCCGTAGGCGAAGCCCTTCAGGCAGACCGCCGCCGGGTCGTCCAGCCGGATCAGCAGCCCCTTGCCGATGGCCATGACCGGGAACTGCACCAGCGCGCCGCCGGAGCCGGTGGCGTGGAACTGCAACTGCCCCCGCTGCCCGCTCATCTCGTAGCTGCCGGTGCCGGCGCGCTTGGCGGTGTAGGCCAGCCCGGCGACCGGCCCCGGCCCGCCGAAGGACAGGACGTCGGGGAAGAAGATCGCGTCGCCGAGGAGCGGGAAGCACGAGCGGCCCCCCGGCGGCACCACCCCGACCGACGCCTTGACGTCGACCGGCGCGAGCCCGCCCTTGTCGTCGAAGACCAGCGCGTGCTCAGACGGCTCGGGCACGCGCATCCTGGCGCGCAGCGCGGGCCGGGCGAGCGGGGCCAGCAGGTGGTGGCTGAGCCTGCGGTTGCCGTTCCACGGCAGCACGATGTCCTCGGGCAGTGGGCTGGAGAAGATCACGGCCGTGTCCGGGACCTTGGCGAGGGAGGCCCGTACGGCGGCCAGGTAGGCCCGCACCCGGTCCCCCGACAGCGTGTCGCGGTAGTTCTGGATCGACACGATCGACATCGCGAGGTAGGCGCCCGCGAGGAGCCCCGCCGCCGTCGGCAGCCCGCTCCCTGCGGGCACCGGCCGCCGGTAGGGCTCGGCCTCGTCCCGGAGGGGCAGCAGGGCGAGCCCCAGGCAGACCGCGAGCACGATCGCGGCGTCCGCGACGTAGCGGGTCTCGGAGCCGACGACCTGGGTGAGCCCGGTGCCCCGCGCGATCGCCGTGGGCACGCCGTCCGCGGCCACCAGGTAGCCCGCCAGGATCAGCCAGGCGCGCGCGGCCCGCCGCCGCCACAGCACGGTGGCGACCACCAGAGCGGCGAGCACGGCCCATCCGGCGGCCACCAGCAGCGGGCTGGGGTCGGCAAGACCGCCGTTGGGCAGCACCGGGCCCCACGACAGCGGCCCGCCGACCACTCCGGCCGGGAAGACCTCGCCGAGCAGGCGGCCCAGCAGGTCGGCCGCGTTGCCCGGCGCCGGGACGGCCGCGCCCTCGCCCGGCGCGGTGCCGCGGCGGGCCAGGTACAGCGCCGCGTATCCGCCCATCAGCAGCACGTACGAGCCCCACAGGCGCCAGTGGGAGCGCAGTTCGCGGAGCATGAGCGCGATCCACGGGCCCGCCCACGGCCGCAGGTGCGACGTGGTGAGCGCGAACAGCAGGAACGGGACGAAGACCCCCTTCGTGCTGAACGCCATACCGGCGAGGACCCAGGAGAAGGCCCACCGGGCGTGCCGCGCCCCGCCCTCCCTGGCCCACCTGACCTGGGCCGCCAGGGCCATGACCATGGCGAGCTGGAGCGGCACCGCGTTGACGGCGGCCGACCACCAGCCGAAGGCCGGGACCGTCAGCGGCGAGAACAGGGCGAGGGTGAGCGGCAGCAGGATGCCGGGCCGCGTGCCGAACAGCCGCACGAGCAGCCGCAGCAGCATGACCGCCACGGCGGCCTGGACGGCGAGCGTCACCGCCGAGACCAGCAGCCAGTCGTACGGCGACAGCCGCGACAGCACCCAGGTGAGCCCGAGCGCCCCCGGCATCAGGTGGCCCTTGTGGACGCGGAACAGGAAGTCGAACGTGAGGGAGTGCTCGTAGGCGTCGCCCACGAACAGGAAGTCGTCCTCGACGAAGGAGGAGGACGTCAGGACGGGGATCCGGACCGCCAGCGACGCCACGACCAGCAGGACCGCCGCGATCATGACAGGGTTCGCCAGGCCCGCTCGCCATGCCGGCAGCGCGATGCCGGGCCGTCCGGTACGCATGATCTGCGTCATCGGGATCTCCAAGAGATCTGAGTCATCGGGATTCTCCCAGCGCCATGGGACAAAGGGGGTGTTATGCTCCGGCGCACCCGACAGGAGAGGGACGTCGTGCACGCCGAGCCGTTCCGCGCCGACCTGGCCCGTTCGATTCGCCTGTTCAGCGCCTTCCGCAAGGAGCAGACCGACCCCGACTTCTTCTACGGCCTGCTCGCCCGTGACACCGTCGCCCAGCTCGCGGCGTACGCCGACCTCGACGGCGCGCTCGTCGCGGACGTGGGCGGCGGGCCCGGCTACTTCACCGACGCACTGCGCGCCGTGGGCGCGCGGCCGGTGTGCGTCGACTGCGACGCCGGGGAGATGAGCGCCCGCACCGGCGCCATCCCCGACGGCGCGGTGCTCGGCAGCGCCCTCGATCTGCCGGTGAAGACCGGCTCCGTGGACGTGTGCTTCTCCTCCAACGTGCTGGAGCACGTGCCCGATCCGTGGCGGATGGGCGACGAGATGGTGCGGGTGACGAGGCCGGGCGGCATCGTCTACCTGTCGTTCACCAACTGGCTGTCGCCCTGGGGCGGCCACGAGACCTCGCCGTGGCACTACCTGGGCGGGCACCACGCCGCGCGCCGCTACACGCGCCGCCACGGCCGCTCCCCCAAGAACGTGTACGGCACGAGCCTGTACGCCGTCTCGGTGGCCCGGGCGCTCGCGTGGGCCAGGCGGCATCCCCGCGCCGACCTCGTCGACGCCCTGCCGCGCTACCACCCTCGCTGGGCGACCCCGGTGATCCATCTACCCGGCGTTCGCGAGATCGTGACCTGGAACCTGCTGCTGGTGCTGCGCCGCCGCTGACCTCCTCGGCCGGGTCGCGATCCGGAAGCCGACGGCGAGCACCACGGCGAGCAGGGCGGCGAGCAGGCCGCACGCCAGCGGGATCCACTCGCGCGCCAGCAGGATCCACCGGCGGAACCGGGCCGCCTCGTCCGCGAAGGCGCGCACCTCGGCGCTGCTCGTCATCAGGTCGGCGTCGAAGGCGACCTGCCGCTCGACCTGGTCGGGCGTGCGCAGGGTGTCGCGCCGCCGCTCCTGCGTGCGCACGGTCAGCCCGCTCTCCGGCTCGACCCAGATCGTGCGGGTGATCTCGGTGTACCTCGCCACGGCGACCCGCTCCTCGTCCGGCATGCCCACCGACGGGCCGGGCACCGGGCCGGGCAGGTCGCCCGTCTTCACCGGCCCGGCCGAGTAGGTGTAGCGGTAGGTCGGCACGCCCTCGACGGTCTCCTCGCGCTCGAACCGCATCGGCGCCTCCCGCCGCAGCACCGGGTCGAACATGGTGTACGAGCGTGGCTCCGCCCCGGCGGGCAGGCGGAAGGCCAGCCCGGTCTGCCGTACGCCGGGGTCCTCGTCGACGTACTCCCCGCAGCACTCGACGGCGAGGCCGGTCCGCCGGTCGAAGGCCGTGCGGCGCTCGTGGTAGTCGACGCGCTCGCCGTCACGCGTGTCGAGCGAGGAGAACTCCACCCAGACGGCCGTCCGGTCGTCACCCGCCTGCGGATCCCCGTAAACGGCCACCGTGTTCTGCACCGGCACGTTCCGGTGCAGACGGAAGGTGGCGGTGTCGAGATAGGTGGCCGAGGGCGAGACGAGCCGCTGGATCCTCGTCTGCTCCAGCGGCAGGATCGTGGTCCGCGGATAGACGTAGAAGTGGAACAGCGCCCCCACGGTGATCAGGAAGGCGATACCCGCCAGGAGGAGCGTGTGCCGAAGCCGCCCTAACGTGCCCGTCATCGGGCTGCCTCCCCCTGATCCGGCACCGGGTGATCCCGTACGGCGGCTAGCAGCCGGGCGAGCACGACGAGACAGAGCACGTCGGCGGCCGGGCCCTGCCCGGCGGCCTGGGCGAGCCCGGCGAGGCCGAGCGCGACGAGCACCACCCACGCGGAGGCGGCGTGGCGCGCGAAGGCCCGCAGGCGGCTCGGACCGGCGTGCTGGGCGCCGGCGATCCCGCGCAGCCACAGGAACGCCGCCAGCGCGACGGTGACGACGACCGCGCCCGCCACGCCTCCGGCCCACAGGCCGGCGAGCGGCGCGGCGGCCCACGCCCACGGCGCGCGGACGCGGCCCGGCCCCACGGCGCGCAGCCGCGACCGGCCGCGCACCAGCGCAAGGGCCACCACCACGAGGGCCAGGCCCAGCCCGGCGAGCAGCGCCGTGCGATAGGCCGGGTCGGGCTCGTAACGCAACACCACCTCGCCGCCGCCGGCCGGCAGTTCCCAGGCCTGCCGCCAGCCGTCGAGCCGCGCCGGTGTCAGCCGCGCGCCGTCGAGGTACGCCTGCCAGCCGGCGTTGTAGTTCTCGTTGACCACGAGATAGGAGGGCGCGGCGGCGGTGACCCGGAGGCGGCGCTCCTGCGGCCCCCACGACGTCACCGTGGCGGGGGTCGCGGTCACCGCCGCCCTCTCTCCTCCCACGCCGGCCTCTCCCGCTCCGTCGGCCAGCACCACCGAGCGCACCCGGAAGGCGTCGCTCGGCGCCACACTGACCCGGCTGCGGCCCTCGGTCAGGTGCACGGGCGCGCACCCCGAGTAGGTCAGCGGACGGCCGTTGAGCACGTCGTCGAGCGTGCCGCCGACCACCCGGGTCGGCACGTCGTCGCCGTCCACCCGCAGCGTCGGGCCATAGCCGCAGGGCAGCCGCAGCGGGATGGCGCCGAGGCCGCCGAGGGGCTTCACCCCGGGGATGGCGATCTCGGCCACCTCGATCGCGCGGGAGGCGGGCGCGGTGAACTCTATGGTGAACTTCCGCGTCTTCAGCGCGGGGAACGTGAACACGCCGTCGCGGTCCACCCACCCCTGCACGGCCCGTGTCCCTGTGAGCGCGGCTCCCGCGCGCAGCGTGAGCTTCACCGGCGGGATGCCCTGCGCCGAGTCGGGGAACAGCACCCGGATCCGGGAGAACGTCCGGGTCCTGCCCAGGTCGATCGACAGCGTCGGATGCCGGTCGAACGGCTGGGAGTACCACAGCGTCGAGGGGTCGCCGTCCATCGCCTGGCGGCCCAGCACGGCCCCGTGCTCGGTCGCCGTGGACGACGCACTGACGTGCGGATACTGGTTCGGCAGGGTGGTGAGCAGGTCCGCCGCCTTCGGATCGGTGAGCACGGCCTGCCCGCGCACCGTGCGCACGCCGTCGCGCGCCACCGGGATGAGCCGGTCGAACCCGTAGCCGTCCTCGCCGACGATCCGCAGCCGGGAGGAGCAGGTCCAGGTGACCGAGCCCCGCATGCACGCGTCGGCGTCCCCCCGCTTGGTGAGCAGCAGGGTGCCCGGGTCGCCCGTGCCGGTGCCCGTGTCGGACGTGTCCGGCACCGAGATCGTCCGCACCGCCCGAACGCCCGGGATGCGCAGGTCGGTGATGCCGACCCGGCTGCCGAGCGCGGTCCTCGGCTCGTACGCGAGCCTGGTCACCCGGATCCGCAGCCACGAGCTCTTCCCGGGCACCGGGCGCAGCGGCTGGAGCGCGTCGGTGCGCGCCACCGCCACTCGGGCGACGCCACGCTCGGTCTCCAGCGCGACCTCGGCCACCGGCGGCCCGATGGCCCCCTGCTCGAAGGCCGCCGAGATCTCGGTCAGGTCCACCTGGCCGGTGAAGCGGACCTCCAGCCACTCCCCGACCGCGCCGTTCCAGCCGTCCGACCGCCACCCCGTGCGCGGACCCTCGTCGAGCGCGGCGTACGGCTGCCGCCCCGGGTCGCGCTGGCCCACGGCGGCCGTGACGCCGGAGTCCGCCGACGAGGCGGTGACGTCCTTCACGTCGAGGTAGCGGGCCGTCGAGGTGGCCGCCGACCAGGCCGGATCGGTGAGATCGGTGGTGACAGGCGCCCGGTTGTCCGGCAGCGTGGCCGACGCGATGCGCCGTACGTCACCGAACACGATGTCCCGTTTGCGCAGGGTGTCGGTGAGGATCGTGTCGCCCGCGGGGATCGCCGCCGCGCCCGGCTCGTCGCCCACGAGCACCGGGCGGTCGCCGGTGAGCAGTCCCTCCTCGGCCAGGTCGAGCACGGCCTCCGGAGCGCCCTGCACTCGCAAAGTGCCCGCGCGGGGCACGGTCGAGGCGAGCGGGGCCGTGCCGGGGATCTTGTAGACCTCCAGCGCCGGGTAGGGCTGGTCGAGCCAGCCCGAGGCGGTGCCGTTCGCGGTCAGGCCGACCAGCGGCCCGAACTCGGCGGTCCTGGACAGCCCGGAGTCCTGCAGGGTCTGGTGCACCCGGGCGGGCCAGGCGGTCCCGAGCGTCTCCCTGACCAGGTCGTTGCGGATGAGCAGGTAAGTCACCCCGGCGCGGCGCAGGGCCTCGGTCAGGCCGGGCGAGCCGTGCCCGGTGGCGAAGCGCTCGTCCACCGCCTGCACGAGCCGGGCCAGGCCGGGCGATCCCCACGGCACGTTGGCGTGGGTGGCCCAGCGCACGGTCAGCAGCGACTGCATGGGCTCGTCGAGCGGGCGGCCCCACAGGTACTCGCCCCGCGCCGAGCCGGGCATGGCGAGCACCATGCCGTCGCCCGCGTTGCGGTTCAGCCAGTCCGCCGCCTGCCGCCAGTAGGCGGGGAGGTCCGCGAAGGAGCCGCGGGCGGTCACCCCGGCCGTCCCGACCGGCACGAGCGTGAGCGCGAGCAGCCCGGCCGCCACCGCGGTGACCGGCCCGCGCAGGCGCACCGGCCCTGTGACCGGCAGCGCGGCAGGCAGCGTGAGCGGCAGCGCGGCAAGGCCGAGCGCCAGCGGCAGCCGGATCAGCGCGTCGAACTTGTGCAGGTTGCGGAAGGGCGCGAGCGGGCCGTCGAGCAGGTCCCTGACCTGGCCGGTCCAGGGGTGGGCGAGGTCGCCAGCGTGGCCCGCGGTCACGATCAGCAGGCCCGCGATCACGCTCAGGACCAGGAACGTCCGCTCGGGGGTCGCCCTGCGGACGACTCCGGTCAGCCCGAGCCCGGCCACCAGCGCCGTCGCGGCGACCAGCCACGGCACGGTCGCCTGGTCGTAGGCCGCCGGCAGCCACGGCTGCCCGTCCACCGGCAGGAACGAGATCCAGCTCGACGTGCCGCGCAGCGCGTTCACCAGTGAGGTGACGCTGGTGGTCGCCGACGCCGTCTCGATGAACGGCAGGAACGAGAAGATGTAGCGTCCGAGCAGCAGCAGCGGGACGAGCCACCACATCGACACGAGGCCGACGAACAGCAGCCACCAGCCGAGCAGGGCCCACGTGCGCCCGCCGTGGCGGCGGGTGAGCAGGTAGACGAGCGGCACGACGAGCACGGCCAGCTCCGCCGCCGCGTTGACGCCGCCCGCGAACAGGAACGCGGCGGCCGACAGCGCGGCGGCCCGGCGCGGGCTCACGCCCTCGCGCGTCCCATGGACCAGTGGCAGCAGCACCCACGGCAGCACGGCGCTCGGCTGGAACTCCGAGGAGTTGATCCCGATCAGGGCCAGCGCGTGCGGGGCGAGGGCGTAGGCGAGCGCGCCGAGGATCCGGGTGCCGGGCGAGCCGATCCCCATCGCGCGGGCCAGCCGCTCGGTCCCGAGGAACGCCGCGCACAGCACGAGCGACATCCAGAGCCGCTGGATGTCCCAGGCGGGCATGTCCATGGCCCGGAAGAGCACGTAGAACGGCCCCATCGGGAAGAGGTAGCCGTACGCCTGGTTCTGCAGGTGGCCGAAGTAGGCCGGATCCCACAGGTGCAGCGCGCGCGAGAGGAACCCCAGGGGGTTCACCGCCATGTCGAGCTTGGTCTCGGAGATCACCGCGCCGGGCGCGGTGTTGAAGGCGACGGCCGCCAGCAGCAGGCAGCCCGCCAGCAGCCGGAGCCGGTGGCGCAGCGCCCGGCCCGGCGGCGCGGGAGGTGCGGCGGGGGCCGGTTCCGGGGCCCTGGCGATCTCCTCCCGCGCGGGGGTCACCGTCTCCCGGGTGGGACCGGGCTCCCGCGGCTGGACCGGAACGTCAACGGACACGGGCGCGCTCAGGACTTCTCATGGAGGTCGCCGGGGATCCGCACGGGGAGCCGGCCGAGTTCGCCCGCGACCAACCTCGTCATGGCCGCTCCCGTCTTCCCCCAGGTGAACTCGCCCGCCCAGCGGCGGCACGCCCGGGCCATGCGCGCCCTCGTCAGGGGATCGTCCAGCTCCCGCAGCGCCTGGCCGACCACGTCGGCCAGCCGCTCGCCGTCCCGCACCAGCCACCCCGTCACACCGTGCCGTACGGAGTCGCGCAGGCCGGCCACGTCGTAGGCGACGGTGGGCACGCCGAGCGCCGCCGCCTCGATCACGGTCAGCCCCCAGCCCTCGAACTCCGAGGCCGTGACGTTGAGCCTGGCGCCGCTCAGCACCGCGTTCTTCTCCGCCTCCGGCAGGAACCCGTGCAGGTGGACGCGCCCGGCCACGTCGGGCCTGCCCGCCCGCCCGGACAGCCGGTCGTGCTCGGGGCCCCGCCCGACGACGTGCACGTGCAGGCCGGGACGGCAGGGCGCCAGCTCGGCGGCGAGCTCGACCACCCGCTCGACGCGCTTGTGCCCCACCAGGCGGCCGAGATAGACGACGGCCGGGTCGCCCGGCACCGGCTCCCTCGCGACGGGCCTGGCGGCCGGGCTGCCGTTGGGCACCACCGCGATCGGGGCCAGCCAGCGGAGGCGCTCGCGCAGCTCGTCGCGGGAGGACTCGGAGACCGTCACCGTCGTGCACCGCCGATACAGCAGCCGTGCCACCGGCCCCTCGATGAAGCAGCCGATCCGTGCCAGCCACCGGGGGAAGAAGGCGTAGAACTGCCGGTCGTGCACGTGGTGGACCACGCAGATCACCCGCGTACGGCGGCGTGCCACGACCGGCGAGAAGAACGGGATGCCGTTCATGCAGTCGATGATGACGTCGAACCGGCGGCGGCGCAGCAGCAGCCAGAGCGGGACGAGAAGGTAGACCAGATACTTGTTGCCCATCCTGCGCAGTTCGATGCCGTCACGCGACTCGGCCCGGGTCTGGTACCGCTCCCGGCTGGTGACGAAGTGGACGCGCGCCCCCTGGCCGACGAGGTAGGCGGAGACCCGCCAGGCGTACTCCTCCGCGCCGCCGGCGACCGTCTGGCTCGGTTCGCGGAAGTTCAGCACGGCCACGCGCACGCCGTCGAGCAGGGGAAGCGCGACCGGCGCCGCTCCGGCGCCGGTGGCCGCCAGATGCGGCCTGTCGGGCGGCTCGGGAAGGGGGGCCGGGTGCCCCGAGGACTTCGCCTTCGCACCCTGTGCGACCACGACCACTCCTTCGGGTGACGCGTCTCGGCGGCGAGTTCGGGGGGCACCGCGGGGACGGACCGCCGGCACGTGTGGTCCTGGGGCGCGGCGGGTGCGGCGGTGCGGGCGAATCGGGGCACGGACGCATGAGGGCATGGCGAAACCACGCCCCTGACGAACTGGGTCTTCGCGGGGAGTCCTTTTCGAGGGAGTCCTTATGGAACGGGCGTCAGGTCTGGTGCGCTCACCTGTCGCCGTAGTTGTAGAGCGGCTTGTTCGGCGGTTCCGCGGTGGGCGCGGCCACGTTGACGACCGCCACGGAGGCGACGCCGGCGAGCACGGCCCCGACCGCGAGAGCAGCCAGCACCTTCAACACGGATGCTTCCTCCTCTTCGAACGCGCGGGTGCGCCGAGACTAGAACGTGATACAGCTCCTACACCATAGCCTTGGTCAAACCGTGATAAAAAGACTTACCGTCCAGTATGCCGCGAGTCGCTGACCTTTACTGCTCACAGCCGTACCAGGAGTAGTTCCCGGCCTCTGTAGACGGGGGTCGCCCCCGGCAGCCGGGACAAGAACGTGTTCTCATCGGACCCGACTGTGAGCACGTAACGCACCCCCTCCCGCGCCAGCGCACCGGTAAGCGGATTCGTCACGGGCCCGGCCAGCAACGCCCCGATCCGCCGCGCACCGGGGCTCTCGGCGGCCACCCGGATCCGGCTCCCGCCGCCCGTGCCGACGACGAGCGCGTCGTTCCACACCACCGGCCGGGAGAACATCTTGATGGCGGGGTCGAGGACCACCCGCCCGCCGTTCCAGGAGAACGCCCGATAGGCGCTCCAGGGCAGCGACAGCAGCGCGCCCGGGGCGGGGTCCGCGTTGACGACGGCCTGGACGCGGCGCCACTCCTCGGGATATTCGGCCGTCCCGAGCCTGCCGAACGCGCCCAGCGCGAACGTCGGCAGGACCAGCACCGGCACGGCGAGGGCGGCCGCCGCGACCGGCGCCGGCATGGCCGCGCGGAGGGCCGCCACCGCCACCGCGATCCCCACGGCCTGC
The DNA here is from genome assembly GCF_040644635.1 of Microbispora sp. NPDC046933. Lineage (NCBI taxonomy): Bacteria > Bacillati > Actinomycetota > Actinomycetes > Streptosporangiales > Streptosporangiaceae > Microbispora > Microbispora sp. NPDC046933. The sequence continues at coordinate 53,826 of NZ_JBEYWW010000001.1, forward strand.
GCCAGCGCGAACGGCGCGACGTACACCTGTCCGTCGCGGAGCGGCCCGAACCCCGCCCACCAGCCGATCAGGGCGCGCGGCACGCCCGGCGCGAAGGCCCCGGCGCACGCGATCAGGACACCCGCGAACGCCGCCGCGGCCAGGCCGGGCCACCACGAGGGCCGCCACGCGGGCCGCCACACGGGCCGCCGTACGAACCCGAGCCGTACGAACCCGGCGACCGCGACGAGGGTGAGGGCGAGGCGGGCGGCGGCGAGCGCGGGCATGCCCTGTCCCGGCACCACCGCGTGGGAGTTCCAGATGCCGCCGAGAGTGAGCAGGCTGCCGAGCGTCCCGAACGGCCCGTCCGCCCGGGGTGCGAAGGCGGCCACCCCGGCGGGATCGGCCGCGGCGTCCGAGCCGAGCGCGGGGACGAGCGCAGGGACGAGCCACGGCAGGCTGAGCACGGCGACGACGGCCAGCGGGGGCGCCACCGACGACAGCACCTGCGGCAGCACCGACGACAGCACCGGCCGTCCACGGCCGTAGGCCCGTGCGTTCCTCCCTGTTCCCGGCGCGCTGGGCCGCGCCGTCAGGCGGCCGGGCGGCTCCGGCCGCGGATGTGCGGGGAGTAGCCGCAGCGCGGCCACCGGGAGCACGGTCAGGGCGCTGACGAGCATGGCCTGGAACCCGCCCACGGCGGCGGGCAGGAGGGCGACCGCGAGCCGCGGGGCCCCGCCGCGCGCCGCGGCGCGGGCGGCCCAGGGCAGCCCGGCGTATCCGAGCAGCAGCGCCCACTGACCGATGAGCAGGCGCTGGGCCAGGTAGGCGTTCCAGGCGTAGAACGCCGCCGCGGCCAGCCGGGGCACGAGCACCCCCGTCCCGCTCGCCCCGGCGCCCCTCGCACCCGCGGCAGCCACCCCGCGCGCGTCCGTGCCCCCCGCCGCGTCGCCGCGGGCGACCCGCGAGGACAGGGCGTCACCGGCCAGGGCCGCGGCCCCGGACGCGGCCAGCACGAACAGCCCGAGCAGGATCGCCTTCTGCACGATCTCGGCCGGGATCACGGCCGACAGCAGCGCCACGACCTGGTCGCTCGGCACGGCCCGGGGGAAGCCGCCGCCGAGACGCAACGGCGGGTCCGGCACGAAGACCATGTCGTAGCGCAGCGCGAACCCCGGCCCGAGGGCGGGCCCCAGCGCCAGCACCCCGAACGCCAACCCCAGCACGGCCGGCCCGACCCGCGCGAGACGAAGCCGCACAAACCGGAAGGGCCCCCGCATGCCGTACAGGCTAGCCGCGTCCTCGAAGGGGACGAGCAAGGGGCGATCAAGGCGACTGCAAGCGGCCGGCCGTACGACTGGGGCGACGAAGCTCGACCCGCCCCTCTGGAGAGCCAGATGCACCGCTCGATCCGCCACCTGCTCGGTCTCGCCGCCGCCTCCGCGGTCATCGCGTGCGGCCTGCCCGCCCTCGCCTCGACGGCGCACGCGGCGACCACCACGACGACCACCGCGACGACCACCGCCCGCTCCGACGACCTGTCCGCCGACTGGGGTCCCGTCTACTCCGCGTACTACGGCAACGGCCGCGCGATGGCACGCGGCAGGGTGTGGGACAACGAGGATGACGGCAGCTTCAACTTCGAGGCACGGCTGTACGACCGGAACTCCCCGGCCCGGCTGTGCGCCTACCTGCAGATGAGGTTGGACGTCGACGGGGTGAAGGATCTGCACACGGCCAAGAAGTGCGGTCCTGTCGGCTACGCGCCGTACCGCATGGGCGTCTGGGAGGAGGACATCCCCGACAGCATCGCGGTGCGGGTCTGCTACCTCGACACCGTCACCCGCACGGTGAAGCTGTGCGGCAAGTGGAGCTACGCCTACCGGAAGGTCGGGTAGCGGCCGGTCACGCGGGCTCACGACCCGCGTGACCGGCGCCTTCAGGGCTACTTGCCCGGCTCCGGGTCGCGGGGCAGGCCGAGCATGCGCTCGGCGATGATGTTGAGCTGCACCTCCGTGGTGCCGCCGTAGATCGTCATCGCGCGGGTGGCGAGCACGGCGCGGTTCCAGTAGCCGGCGTCGCCGAGCTTCCAGTCGGCGGCGGTGACGGCGGCCGGGCCGAGCAGCGAGACCGCCACCTCGGAGACGTGCTGCGCGTGCGCGGTGGACAGCAGCTTGCGCACCGAGGCGTCGGCGCCCGGCTCGCTGCCGGCGAGCTGCTTGAGGGTCACCCGCAGCGACAGCGCGTTGATCGAGTGCGCCTCGCAGACGACGCGGGCGAGGTCCTGCCGCTCGGGGGCGGTGAGCTCGCGGCCCAGCCGGCCGGCCAGGCCGAGCAGGTCGGACACCGAGGCGCCGGTGCCGCCCGAGCCGGACGACAGCGAGACCCGCTCGTTCGACAGCGTGTTCCTGGCCACCCGCCAGCCCTCGTTGACCTCGCCGACGACCATCTCGTCCGGCACGAAGACGTCGTCGAGGAACACCTCGTTGAACAGGTTCTCCCCGGTCATCTCGGTCAGCGGCCGCACGGTGACGCCGGGCGCCTTCATGTCCACCAGGAAGTACGTGATGCCGTCGTGCTTCGGCCTGGAGGTGTCGGACCGGGCGATGCAGATGGCCCACTCGGCCACGTGCGCCACCGACGTCCAGATCTTCTGGCCGTTGAGCTTCCAGCCGCCCTCGACCTTCTCCGCCTTCATCTGCAGCGACGCGAGGTCGGAGCCGGCCCCCGGCTCGGAGAAGAGCTGACACCAGATCAGCTCGCCGCTCAGCGTCGGCGGCAGGAACCGCTCCTGCTGCTCCGGCGTGCCGTACGTGACCACCGACGGCACCACCCACGCACCGATGATCATCTGCGGCGGCTTGATCCCGGCCGCCCTGACCTCCTGGTGGATGAGCACCTGCTCCAGCGGGGAGGCCGCGCGGCCCCACGGCTTGGGCAGGTGCGGCATGACGAAACCGGCCTTGGCCAGGGCCCTCTTCTGCTCGACGCCCTCCAGGGCGGCGATCTCGGCGAGCTCCGCCCGGATGGCCTCGCGCAGCGGCTCCGACTCCTCCGGCAGGTCGATCTCCATCTCCCTGGCGACGCCCTGGAGCGCGAGCGCGGCCACCCGGTCGGACCACTCGGAGGAGGAGCCGAGCAGCGCGCGGATGGTCAGCGCCCGGCGGTAGTACAGGTGGGCGTCGTGCTCGAAGGTGTAGCCGATGCCGCCGAACGTCTGGATCGCGTCCTTGGCACACTGCACGGCGGCGTCGGGCGCCATGACGGCGGCGATCGCGGCGGCGTAGTCGCGCTCGGCGCCCTCCGCCCGGGTGGCGTCCCACACCGTGGCCCGGGCCTGCTCCAGCGCCACCAGCATCCGCGAGATCTTGTGCTTGATGCCCTGGAACTGGCCGATCGGGCGGCCGAACTGCACGCGGACCTTCGCGTAGTCCGCCGCCGCGGACACGCACCAGGCGGCCACCCCGACCGCGTCCGCGCCGAGGACGATCGCGGCCACGTTGCGCACCTCGGCGCCGGTCAGGCCCGTCAGCACCCGCTCGGCGGGCACCCGTACGCCGTCCAGCTCGACCTTGGCCACGCCGCGGGTGAGGTCGAGCGGCTTGACCGCGGTGACCGTCGCCTGGGCCGCGTCGATCGCCACCCACTCCTCGCCGCCGTCCGCCGCCACCGGAAGGACCAGCACGTCGGCGACCGCCGCGCCGAGGACGTACCCGGCCGCGCCGCTGATCGTCAGCGCGTCGCCGTCGCGGACACCGGTGATCTCGGCGTCGAGCGCCACCGCGCCGGTCAGCGACCCGTCCGCGAGCCCGGGCAGCAGCTCGGCCTGCGCCTTGCCCTCGGAGGCGAGGATCGCGGCACTGGCGAGCACGGTCGGCACCATCGGACCGGGCGTCACCCGCTCCGACAGCGCCTCGATCGCCACGGCCGCCTCCAGGAGGCCGTAGCCGGAGCCGCCGAACTCCTCCGGGACGTGCAGCCCGAGCAGTCCCTGGCCGGCGAGAGCGGGCCAGAAGGCCGGGCGCTCCTCCGTTCCCGGATCGGCGAGGACGCCCACCGTGCTCCGCACGACGTCGGCGGGCACGGACCGCTCGGCCCACCCGGTCACCGACTCGCGAAGCGCCTCGTGCTCCTCGCTCAGCCCGATCGCCATAAGATCCTCCAGCGCTAGGTCCTTGTAGAACCATATTCTAGAGGAATATTCGCTGACTAGGCCGTGGCCGAGCGCCGGGCGTACTTCAGCGCACCCGGGTATCGGCTGTCCCGGGCACCCGTCATGACCTGCGCCTGTCCCGGCGTGCCGCCTTGCGACGACCGTTCTCGCAGGTAGACAGGGGACTATGCAGCTCTCACGGAAGGTCCTCCGCACGGTCGCCGCCCCGGCCGTGGCCGCGCTGGTCGCGGGGGGATGCGCGGCGGGAACCACCCCGGGCGAGACCGCCTCTCCGACGGCCCCTCCGAAGACGGGGACGGCCGTGCCCGTCCCGACCCGCCCGATCGAGCTCGAGACGACCTACGAGCAGGTCATCAAGAGGGTCCTTCCGTCGATCGTGCAGATCACCACCGGGCAGGCGCTGGGCTCGGGCATCGTCTACGACACCGACGGCCACATCCTGACGAACGCCCACGTGGTGGGCGCGGCCAGGGAGTTCCAGGTCACGCTGGCGACCGGCGGCAAGCCGAGGAGGGCCAGGCTGGTGAGCTCCTATCCCCCCGGTGACCTGGCGATCATCCAGGTCGAGAACAAGAACGGGCTGACGCCCGCGACCTTCGGCCGCTCCGCGAATCTCAAGGTCGGGCAGATCGTGCTCGCGATGGGCAACCCGCTCGGCTTCTCCGGCAGCGTGACCCAGGGCATCGTGTCGGCCCTGGGCCGCACCGTGACGGGCGAAAGGCACGCCGGCGGCGGGGCCGCGACCATCGCCAACGCCATCCAGACCTCCGCGCCCATCAACCCCGGCAACAGCGGCGGCGCACTGGTGGACCTGTCCGGCCAGGTCATCGGCATCCCGACGCTGGCCGCCGTCGATCCCAACCTGGGCGCCGCGCCCGGCCTGGGCTTCGCGATCCCGAGCGACACCGCGACCGACATCGCCCGCCAGATCATCCAGTACGGCCGGGTCGTCAACAGCCATCGGGCGGCCCTCGGCGTACGGGTCGGCACCGCGGTCGACGCGGACGGCGACCCGATCGGCGTGGCCGTCGGCTCGGTGTCCCCCGGCGGCGGCGCGGACAAGGCCGGCATCCGCCCCGGCGACGTGATCGTGAAGGTCAACGGCACGCCCACGCCCACCGCCAGCGCCCTGTCGCAGATCCTGGTGACGCTCAAACCGGGTGACAAGGCCCAGGTCGAGCTGATGCAGCCGGACGGCACCAGGAGGACGGTCACCGTCGTGCTCAGCGAACTGCCGGCCGGAGGATGAGCCCGATCCTGACAAAGTGGTGTGAGATACCGCGGAATCGCTTGGTGGCGGCTCCTACCTGGTTGTTACGTTCTGTCCGTGATCTCCCCGGAACTCACCCGGTTCATCGCCGGGCTGCCCAAGGCGGAACTGCACGTGCACCACATCGGCGCGGCGTCACCGCACATCGTCGCCGAACTCGCCGCGCGTTACGAGGGGACGACGGCCGTGCCCGCCGACCCCGCACAGGTCGAGGCGTTCTACGACTTTCGCGACTTCTCCCATTTCCTCCAGGTCTACCCCCAGATCGTGGACCTGGTCAGGACGCCAGAGGACCTGTGGACGCTGATCCACGGCGTGGGCGGCGACCTGGCCGCCCAGCAGGTGAGGTACGCCGAGCTCACCGTCACGCCGCAGCCCCACCTGGCCCGGGGCTTCTCCCCGGAGGAGTTCTGCGAGGTGATCGAGGACGCCCGCCGCAGGGTCGAGGCGGACTTCGGCACCGTCCTGCGCTGGTGCTTCGACATCCCCGGCGTCCCGGGCCCGCCCGCGGACCAGACGCTGTCCATCGCGCTCGACCAACGGCCGGACGGATTGGTCAGCCTCGGTCTCGGCGGCCCGGAAGCGGGGGTGCCCCGGTCGCAGTTCGCCCCGCACTTCGCCGCGGCCCGCGCCGCCGGGCTCCACTCGGTGCCGCACGCCGGCGAGGTCGCCGGCGCCGAGCACGTCTGGCAGGCCGTACGCGATCTCGGCGCCGAGCGGATCGCGCACGGCATCCGCGGCGTGGAGGACCCGGCGTTGCTGGAGCATCTGGCCGAGCACGGGATCCCGCTGGAGGTCTGCCCCACCTCCAACGTCCGCACGCGGGCCGTGCCCAGCCTGGCCGAGCACCCGCTGCCCGCGCTGGTCGCGGCCGGCGTGCCGATCACGGTGAACACCGACGACCCGCCGATGTTCGGCACCGACCTGAACCAGGAGTACGCCGTGGCGGCCGGGCTGCTCTCCCTCGACGAGAAGGGCGTCGCCGACCTGGCCCGCGCCGCGGTGGAGGCGTCCTTCCTCGGCGCCGAGGGCAAGTCTGCCCTGCTCGCGGAGATCGACGCCTACGCCGGTCAGAACTCGTCGGCGCCGCTCACCTGAGCGATGTCGAAGACGTGCCGGGAGGCGGCGCAGACCGTCTCCAGCACGTGGATCGGCAGGTCGTCGGCCGAGTAGGCCGCCCGCACGATCTGGACCACCCACTCTCCGCGGTCTACTTCCAGCGTGGCCGCCTCGTCGCCCCGGGGCGGCCGGGCGACCAGGTGCTCCTCCGCCCGCCCGAACCGGTGGCCGAGCTCCTCGATGCGCGCCTGCAGGCTCGGCGCCAGGAAGCCCGGCTCGCACAGCGGCGTGTCCGCGAAGAGGTCGAGCCGCAGGAAGCTCGTGGCCACCCGCACCGGCACGTCTCCGGCGAGCAGCAGCTTGCGCCGGGCCAGCACCGGCGTGCCGGGCTCGACCCGCAGCCCGGCGGCCACGTGCTCGGGCGCGGGCTCCGGGCCGACGTACAGCATCCTGCGCCCGGCCCGCACTCCCTGGCGTTGCGCCTCCGTCAGGAACAACGAGGCCGACCCCCGTACGGCCGGCTCCGACGGCAGCGACCGCCGCACCACGATTCTGGGCTCTCCCACGGCAAGCCTCCTCCCACGTATCGCCCCGACAGTACTTCCCGGCGATCGCGCAGCCGCGTGCTACAAGGTGGCACGACGTAGCATCAGTATTTAGAGTGTTCAAAGGCCTCGACCACCTGCTCACCGTCGTCCCGGTGACACGTCCGATCTGAAGTCCGGCAGACAGCAGAAGGGCGGGGAGGAAGCGAACGCTTCCTCCCCGCCCTTCTGCGGAGATGTGGAGGTGGCGGGAATCGAACCCGCGTCCTTCAACACCAAGACAGGGCTTCTCCGGGTGCAGCCTGTTGCGCTTTTCTCGGCCCCGGCGATCTCACAGGCGAGTCGCCGACGGGCTCAGTCACTGTTTGGTTTCCCGGACGGCCCCGTGACCGGGCCGGACGGTTGAGCCTTCTAGCGATGTCAGTTCCGGGCCGAAGGCACTCCCGGGCTGACAGAGGTTTCTCGCTGCTTAGGCGGCGAGAGCCAGGGAAGCCTGGCTGACCTCAGTGCTCTTCTTATTGGCACTTATTTGTTCGCGGTCACAGTGTTAACGGGGTTATGTCCGCCGTCCCCGACCCGCTTCCCCTGACTTGCAATGTCGAAGTCGAAACCGGTCACCCCCTGTGGAGTTGTCAATCCAGACCCGAGGGCCTGGCATCACAAGCTTACTCATGACAACACCGGTGACGCGACTCGAATTCCTCCCCGCCGGCGGCAGGGCGATCCTGCGAGACGCCGAAGCCCCCGGGGACGCGGCCTCTGGCGCGCGCCCCGGGGGCCGACCGGCAGGGTCGAGCCGGTCCGGACGGCAGGGCTCCCCCCGAGATGGAGCCCTGTCCTCATCACGGCGACTGGGCCCGCAACCCCCCAAGCGGGTCCCAGTCACCTAGAAAGACGCCGATCGACGGCCCGATGGTTGCTCGCTCCCGCGCGTTTTTCAGGTCTGGGGCTGGGAGTCGCGGAAGAAACTCCCGGCCATCGCCGGAGCGGCCGCCACATCGCCGCTCTGCGCCAGTACGGCGACCGCGACGTCCCCCTGCCAGCCCACGAACCACGAGAGCTTGGTGCGCTCCTTCTTCTCCGTCTGGGTGACCTCGGCGGCCACGCCGTACACGGGATCGCCGGAGGCGGAGGCGGCGGAGGCCGCGCCGGACGTCACACCGGCCCGCATGAGCGTGCGCAGCTTCGCGATGATCGCGGGGTCGAGCGCCACGGGCTGCACGGTGGCCGCCGTGGCGCCGTCCCCGGCCCCCGGGTCGGGAGCGGTGGGCGAGGTCACCAGCACCGGCGGCCGCCACGTGCCGGACTTGACCGCCGCGGCGACGAGGGCCATCGTCAGCGGGCTCACGCGGGCACCCTGGCCTGCGAGGATCTTCGCGATCGCCGCGTCGCCGTCGGGGGCGGCCATCGACCCGCTGAAGGTCTTCAGCGGCAGCTTCCAGTCGCCGCCGATGCCGAACTGGCTCGCGCTGGCGGCGAGCCGCTGCCCGCTGATCCGCCGGGCCAGCGACGCCAGGGCGGTCACGCAGCCCTGCGCGAAGTCGGTCTGGAAGGTGGGCGTCGTCACGCCGTTGACGCCGGGCTGCTGGAAGCGGGCGCCGCCCACGGTGCGGTCGGCGCTGCACGGCACCTTCTGCCTGGGGTCGAGGCCCGACTGGAGCAGTCCCTCCGCGGCGACGACCGAGAAGGCGGTGCCCGCCGCGAACCTGCCGGCCAGCGCGTCCTTCTCCTGGTGCAACTGGTTGGTGGAGACGGCCAGCACCTCGCCGGTGGAGGCCTGCACCGCGACGAGCGCGGCCGGGCGGGCCCCCGCCACCGCGGCGTCCCCCACGCTCTGCAGGCGGCTGTCGATCGTGGTCTGGACCGACGAGTTCTCCCGCCCCAGCCACGCCTTGAGCTCCTTGACCAGTCGCCCGGTGGCGTTGTCGAGGATGACGACCCGGGTCTCGGTCGAGCCGGTGAGCTGGTCCTGGTAGGCCTTCTGCAGGCCGTCCCGGCCGAGCGTGTCGCCGGCCCGCTGCGGCCCGCCGAGCCGCTGCTCCGCCTCCGGGGTGATGGCCGTGACCACGCCGACGATCTGGGTGGGCGACTTGGGGGCGACCGGCGGGTTGTCGACCTCGAACTCCAGGCCTTGGATGGCCTCCAGCTTGGACCTGATCTGGGCGAACTTCGTCCGCCCGAAGGTCGCGAGGGGGACGAAGTCCTGCGGGGGCGACGACAGGATGCGGCTCAGCAGGCGGTCCTGGGCGAAACCGGTGACCTTCGACAGCTGGTCGCAGAGCCGGCCGGGGTCCTTGACCTTGGCGGGGGTGACCCCGGCGACGTGCAGGACGGTCTCGTCCTGCAGCGCGTTGCCGTTGCGGTCCAGGATGGGCTTGCGGCCCTTGGGGACGGTGGCGACCGCGAGCCGCTGCCCGGGGTGCAGGTCGGGGTGGATGACGCTCGGCGACCACCGCACCTTCCACTGGCCGCCGACCAGGTGGAGGGGCAGGTTGCCGTCGTACTGCCAGAGAGGGTTGTTCTCGCCCAGGTCCACCTCGGCGTGGTAGCCGGCCTGCGCGGCGTCGCCGTCCTGGTTGATCCCCCGCAGGGAGAAGCGGATCGAGGCGGCGTCCAGTTGCAGGCGGGCGTCCTCCAGCGCCTTGCGCACCGCCGCCTGGTCGCCGTCGGCCCGCCGCGCGGCGGCCGCGTAGTCCCCCGTCTGCCAGCCGACGAGGAAGTCACGCACCGCCTCGTGCGGCGACGGCTCCTCGAAGCAGCCGGTCAGCAGGGGCGCGGCCAGCCCCAGCGCGAGCGCGGCCCGTACGGCTCTCGCCCGGACGACCCCGAATGATCGGAAGGACACGGCCTAACGGCCCCCCCGGCGGCGGACCGCGTTCGACATGGCCCGCGCCATCTCCCGGCTGGCCTGCTTCTCCATGAGCGTCTGCCGCTTGTCGTAGTCCTTCTTGCCTCGGGCGATACCGATTTCGATCTTCGCCCGGCCGTCCTTGAAGTACATCGACAGCGGGATCAGCGTGAGGCCCTTCTCCTTCAGCGTCGCGTCGAGCTTGCCGATCTCCTTGCGGTTCAGCAGCAGCTTGCGCGTGCGCCGGGCGGCGTGGTTGGTCCAGGTGCCCTGGCTGTACTCCGGGATGTACACGTTGATCAGCCAGACCTCGCCGCCCTCGACCGAGGCGTAGCCGTCGGTCAGGTTGGCCTTTCCCGCCCGCAGGGACTTGACCTCGGTGCCGGTCAGGACGAGCCCGGCCTCGTAGGTGTCCTCGATGAAGAAGTCGTGCCTGGCACGCTTGTTCTGGGCGATCAGCTTGCGCCCGGTCTCACGTGGCATAAGGGGAGCCTACCGTCGCCGCGAAGGGCGGAAACGAGCTGCGCGGCCGGTGCGGGATCACACCCGCAGGTAGCGGCGCAGGGTGACGAACGAGGCGAGCACACAGATCAGCACGCCGATGGCCATGGTGCCGGTGATCACACCGGCGACCGTGTCCCAGCCGAGGGGCGCGGCCATGTACGTCTGGATCGACTCGAAGATGAAGACCTTGACGATGATCAGGATCACACCGGACAGAACGCCGCCGATGAGACCGGCGATCAGGCCCTCCAGCACGAACGGAAGCTGGATGTAGATGTTGGAGGCGCCGACCAGCCGCATGATGCCGGTCTCCCTGCGGCGGTTGTACGCCGACAGCCGGACCGTGTTGCCGATCAGGAGGGTGGCCGCGATCACCATGAGGATCGCGATGCCGAGCGCCACGTTGCGCAGCGTGTCCATGAAGCCGAAGACCGACTGGAGCAGGTCGCGTTCGTTGACGACGTTGGACACGCCCGGCTGCCCCTTGAGGCTGCTCTGCACGGCCGCCGCCTTCTCCGGGTCCTTCAGCTTGACCCGGAACGACTCCGGCATGTCCTCCGGCTTGGTCACCGAGAGCAGCAGCGTGTTGTTCTCGCTGCTCTGGAAGTTCTTGAACGCCTGGGCCTGGGTCTCGAACTCCACCCGCTCGACATCCGGGAGCGCCTTGATCGTCTGCTCCAGGGTGCCCTTCTCCTCCTGGGTGACCGCGCCCCTGTTCTTACAGGGTTCGAAGGGCGAGCCCTTGGTGCACAGGTAGACCGACAGCTCGACCTTGTCGCTCCAGAAGCCGGTCAGCTTCGAGACCTGGGAGTTGATCATCAGTCCGACGCCGAGCAGCGCCATGCCGACCGCCACGGTCACGATCACCGCGATGGTCATCGTGAGGTTGCGCCGAAGGCCGATCCAGACCTCGGAGAAGATGAAGTTGGCCCGCATGGTCCCAGTTACTCCTAATACGCCTGGCCGTACACGCCGCGCGACTGGTCGCGGACGATCTTGCCGTCCTCGAGCTCGACCACGCGCTTGCGCATGGAGTCGACGATCGCGGCGTCGTGCGTCGCCATGAGGACGGTCGTGCCGGTCCTGTTGATTCGGTCGAGCACCTTCATGATGCCGATGCTCGTGGCGGGGTCGATGTTTCCCGTGGGCTCGTCGGCGAGCAGGATCATCGGCCGGTTGACGAACGCGCGGGCCATGGCGACCCGCTGCTGCTCGCCACCGGACAGCTCCTCCGGCATGCGGTGCGCCTTGCCCTCGAGGCCCACGAGCTCGATGACCTCGGGCACGACCTTGCGGATGAAGCGGCGCGGCTTGCCGATGACCTCCAGGGCGAACGCCACGTTCTCGTAGACGTTCTTGTTCGGCAGCAGCCGGAAGTCCTGGAACACGCAGCCGATGCGGCGGCGCAGGTGCGGCACCTTGAAGTTGGACAGCTTCGACAGGTCCTTGCCGGCCACGTGGATGGAGCCGCTGTTGGGCCGCTCCTCCTTCAGGACCAGCCGGAGGAAGGTGGACTTCCCCGACCCTGAAGGACCGACCAGGAACACGAACTCGCCCTTGTCGACATCCACGCTCACGTGGTCGAGGGCGGGCCGGTTTTGGTTCGCGTAGACCTTGGTGACATTATCGAAATGGATCACGGGCGCATCACGGCTAGCCAGTCTAGGGGGTGGGACGGCCGGTCCGGGGGTCGCCGGTCACTTTGCTCTGGATCGACGTTCCGTTTGGCCAGAGGCCAGTCTAGGGGTAACACTGGCATGGAACGTCCATAACGGAAACAAAACGATTAGCCCTTGGGCGATGGGGCGGTAAAGCTGCTATGAGCTGCGAACATCTGATCTGCGCCGCGTGCGCGGGCCCCGTGGTGGAGGGGCGCTGCCCCGTATGCCGGGAGGGCCGCGCCAAGGTTCACCACCACGGGTTCATGGGGCTGTCGCCCCTGGTCATCGCGCTGATCGTGCTACTGGTCGTGGCACTGGTCGCGCTCACCCACGTGAGCGGCTACTGACCGTCACCCGATTCCTGGCGGCGCATCCAGCGGATCTCGCCCTCGATGAACTCGTCGAGGTCGCCGTCCAGCACGGCGGAGGGGTTGCCCGCCTCCACGCCCGTACGCAGGTCCTTGACGATCTGGTACGGGTGCAGCACGTAGTTGCGGATCTGCGTGCCCCATGAGGTCGTCGCCTCGCCGCGCAGCTCGTTCATCGCCGCGGCCTCCTCCTGGCGCTTGCGCTCCAGCAGCTTGGCCTGGAGGACGGCCATCGCCGTCGCGCGGTTCTGCAGCTGCGACCGCTCGTTCTGGCAGGAGACCACGATCCCGGTCGGGAGGTGGGTGATCCGCACGGCCGAGTCGGTCGTGTTCACGCCCTGGCCGCCCGGCCCGGACGACCGGTAGACGTCGATGCGCAGGTCGTCCTCGTTGATGTCGATGTGGTCGGTCTGCTCGACCACGGGCACCACGTCCACGCCCGCGAATGAGGTCTGCCGGCGGCCCTGGTTGTCGAACGGGCTGATCCGCACCAGCCGGTGGGTGCCGTGCTCGCCCCTGAGCGTGCCGTACGCGTAGGGGGCCTTGACCGTGAAGGTGGCCGACTTGATGCCGGCCTCCTCGGCGTAGGAGGTCTCGTAGACCTCCGCCGGGTAGCCCTTGCGCTCGGCCCACCGCAGGTACATCCGCAGCAGCATCTGGGCCCAGTCGGCCGCGTCGACGCCGCCCGCCTGGGAGTTGATGGTCACCAGGGCCTCGCGGGCGTCGTACTCGCCCGACAGGAGCGTGCGCACCTCCAGCGCGCCGACCTCGGACCTGAGCGCGGCGAGCTCCTTGTCGGCCTCGGCCAGCGCGTCCTCGTCGCCCTCCTCGGCCGCCAGCTCGAACAGGACCGGGAGGTCCTCCAGGCGGCGGCTCAGGCCGTCCACGCGGTTCACCTCGGCCTGGAGGTGGGAGAGCCGGCTGGTGACGCGCTGGGCCTGCTCCGGGTCGTTCCACAGGTCGGGCGCGGCAGCCTGCTCCTCCAACTCGGCGATCTGCTTGCGCAGGGCGTCGAGGTCGAGCACGTCCTGAATGCCCTTCAGCGTGCCGCTAAGCTCGTTGATCTCTTCGGCTGGATCGATGACTGCCACGTCTGTAAAGGGTACGCGAATCGGGGACCCGGTCAGGCAGCACGCGTCGGTAGCATGTGGATCGATTGCATGGGGAGGCTGGCGTGAACGGGGTCGTTCGGAGTGCGCTGGCCCTTGCCCTGATCACCTGTACGGCCGCCGCCTGCTCCGGCGGGGAGCCGGCCCGGCCGACGGCCAGCCCCGCGGCGGCCACCTCCGCCCTGCAGAGTCCCGGCGAGGGACGCGGCCCGAGCCCGTCGCCGTCGCCCAGCCCGCCCGCCGTGACGCTGGAGGAGGCATCCCGGGCGCTCGACGCGTTCCTGGACACCGACGACGTGCTGCGGCAGGCCGGGGCCGGCCGGTGGGCGCTCCTGCTCACCCAGGACGGCCAGCGGCCCATCACGATCGCCGAGATCCACTCCCGCGAGGGCAGGCCCGCCCGCTACGCGTGGGATCACCGCACCGTGCTCGTGCCCCGGCAGAGCGGCCGCTCGACCGTCTGGTTCGCGGCCACCGCCCGGCGGCGCGACGCGTCCGGCGAGGTCCGCACCGCCGTGTTCACGTTCGTACGGCAGGGCGAGGACGGCCCGTGGCGCAACAGCTTCGCGTCGCTGCTCTACCCCGGCGAGAAGCCGCCCTCGGTCGCCCTCGACGCGGACGGGTACGCGACGGCGCTGGAGTCGCGCGACGCCTCGGTGGCGATCAGCCCCAACCTGATGGGCCCGCTGCACGCCACGGTCGCCGAGGAGGGCCCCAAGGGCTACGCCTCCGGGCTGATCGCCCCCGGCCCCCAGACGACGGGCTTCTACGACGAGATCAGCAAGACCAAGGAGACGGCGAAGGCCGACGACTGCATGAACTACGAGTCGATCTTCGCCTCGGCCCCCAACTATCCGATCTTCGCGCTGCGCACGCGCGACGGCGGCGCGATGATGCTGTACACGCTGATCCGCACGTCCTCGTGGACCCCCAACCCCCAGGGGCTCAAGTGCGGCGAGGGACGCCCGGTGGCGGTCCCCGCGGCGGCCCGCTGGCTGCTGAGCCCCGTCAAGGACCTGTTCATCCGGCAGAAGCGGCAGATCGTCGAGACCCAGCAGTACGTGAGCGCGGTGCCGCCCAAGGCGTCCACCGCGCCCGCGCACGTCGTCGGCTACGAGGGCATCGTCACCGGCGGCTCCAACCGCTGATCGCCGGACACGGTCAGGCCTCCGTGTGGGGGAGGTTGCTGGTGGAGACCAGCGTCCGCACCGCCCGCAGCGCGACCGACAGCGTCGCCAGGTCGAAGGTGTCGCTCTCCCAGATCTCCGACAGCGTCTGCCGCGACCGCGTCACCGCGGCCTGGTTGGCCTCCGTCCAGCTCGCCAGCCGCTCCTCCGGCGACAGGCCCGGCCGGCTGTGGATCAGCACGTCCCTGGTGAGCGTCGCGTGGGCGGCGTACAGGTCGTCGCGCAGGGCCGACCTGGCCATCGAGTTCCACCGGCTGTCGCGCGGCAGCGCGATCACCCGCTCCCGCAGCCGGGCGAGCTGGAGCCGGTCGGCCAGGTCGAAGTAGACCTCGGCCACCTCGCTCACCGGCCGGCCGGTGTACGCCGCGATCTCCACGAGGTCGAAGGTGGAGTAGGCCGGCACCATCGCCGCAACCCGCTCGGCCAGCTCGCCGGGCACGCCCCTGGCCACGAAGGAGTCCCTGCGCTCCTCGTACGCCGCCAGGTCGGGGCCGGTCAGCAGCTTGGGCAGGTGGGGCAGCAGGCCGCCGGCGCCCTCGATGAAGTAGCGGGCCGTGGAGGCGAGGTCGAGCGGGGGGCGGCGGTTGCCGAGCAGCCAGCGGGTGCCGCGCTCGGACAGCTTGCGGCCCTCCAGCAGCATGGCGAGCTGGGTGGCGGTGTCCACCTCGTTGTCCAGCTCCTCGATCTGGCGCACGAACGATGGCAGGTCGAAGACCTCCCGCGTCACCAGGTAGGCCCGCACGATGTCGGGCGTCGAGGCGCCGGTCTCCTCGCCGAACCGGTAGACGAAGCTCGTCCCGCCGAAGTTCACCAGGTCGTTGACGATCCGGGTGGTGATGATCTCCCGGCGCAGCGGGTGGGAGTCCATGTACGTCCGGAGGCGGTCGCGCAGGGCCGAGGGGAAGTAGGACACCAGCCACGACGCCAGCGAGGGGTCGTCGGGGATGTCCGACTGCAGCAGCTCGGCGTCCACCACGAGCTTGGTGTAGGCGAGCAGCACCGCGAACTCGGGGTTGGTGAGCCCGAGCCCGGCCTGGCGCCGCTCGGCGAGCACCTTGTCCGACGGCAGGAACTCCAGCTCCCGGTTGACCAGCCCCTCGCGCTCCAGCCTCCGCAGGTAGCGGGCGTGGATGTGCAGCATCTCCGGCGCCTGCGCGCGGGCCGCCGCGAGCACGACGTTCTGGGCGTAGTTGTCCTCCAGCACCAGCCTGCCCACCTCGTCGGTCATGTCGAGGAAGAGCTGGTTGCGCTGCTTGTCGGTCATGTCGCCGTCGCGGACGACCTGGTCGAGCAGGATCTTGATGTTCACCTCGTGGTCGGAGGTGTCCACACCGGCCGAGTTGTCGATGAAGTCGGTGTTGATCAGCCCGCCGTTCAGCGCGAACTCGATCCGGGCGCGCTGGGTGAAGCCGAGGTTGCCGCCCTCGCCCACGACCTTGCAGCGCAGGTCGGCCGCGTTGATCCGCAGCGCGTCGTTGGCCTTGTCCCCCACGTCGGCGTGGGTCTCCGACGACGCCTTGACGTACGTGCCGATGCCGCCGTTCCACAGCAGGTCGACGGGGGCCCGCAGGATCGCGCTGATCAGGTCGTTCGGCGCCAGCGCGGTGACGCCGTGCGGCAGGCCGAGCGCGTGGCGCGCCTGCGGCGAGACCGGGATCGACTTCGCGGTGCGCGGCCACACGCCGCCGCCCGCGGAGATGAGCGACCTGTCGTAGTCGTCCCAGGAGCTTCTGGGCAGCTCGAACAGCCGCCGCCGCTCGGCGAAGCCGCGCGCGGCGTCCGGGTCGGGGTCGATGAACACGTGCCGGTGGTCGAAGGCCGCCACGAGCCGGATGTGCTCCGACAGGAGCATGCCGTTGCCGAACACGTCGCCGGACATGTCGCCGACGCCGACCACGGTGAAGTCGGTGCTCTGCACGTCCACGCCGAGCGTGCGGAAGTGGTACTTGACCGACTCCCAGGCGCCCCTGGCGGTGATGCCCATGGCCTTGTGGTCGTAGCCCACCGACCCGCCGGAGGCGAAGGCGTCGCCGAGCCAGTAGCCGTACTCCTTGGCCACCTCGTTGGCGATGTCGGAGAACGTCGCGGTGCCCTTGTCGGCGGCCACCACGAGATAGGTGTCGTCGCCGTCGTGCCGCACGACGTCCGGCGGCGGCACGACCTCCCCCGCGACCAGGTTGTCGGTGAGGTCGAGCAGGCCGGAGATGAACTGGCGGTAGCAGGCCACGCCCTCGGCCAGGAACTCATCGCGCCCGCCCCCGCCGTTTTTGAGCACAGGCGGCTGCTTGACGACGAAGCCGCCCTTCGAGCCGGTCGGCACGATGACGGTGTTCTTGACCATCTGCGCCTTGACCAGGCCGAGGATCTCCGTGCGGAAGTCCTCCATGCGGTCCGACCAGCGCAGGCCGCCGCGGGCGACCTTGCCGAAGCGCAGGTGCACGCCCTCGACCCGCGGCGAGTACACGAAGATCTCGTACTTCGGCCGGGGCAGCGGCAGCACGCTGATCGCCTGCGGATCGACCTTCAGCGAGATGTACGGCTTGCGCCTGCCGGTGACGAACTGGCTGCCCGCGTCCCCGGCGTCGCGCCCGTCCGCCGCGTCTTTTCCTGAGGGCGCCGCCTGGAAGACGTTGGTGCGCAGCGTCGCCTGGATCATCTCCAGGTAGGCCCGCAGGATGCGGTCCTCGTCGAGCGAGGCCACCTCGTCCAGCGAGGCGAGGATCTCCTCGGTCAGCGCGTCGCAGACCTCCGGCCTGCCGTCGTCCGGCCGCCGCGGGTCGAGCCTGGCCTCGAACAGCCGCACCAGCAGCCGGGCCAGCCGCACGTTGCCGCGCAGCACCCTCTCGATGTACGACTGGCTGAACGTCGTCCCGGCCTGCCGCAGATACTTGGCGTACGCCCTGAGGATCTCGGCCTGCTCCCAGGTGAGCCCGCCGGCCAGCACGAGCGCGTTGAAGCCGTCGTTCTCCACCTCGCCGCGCCACAGCACGCCGAACGCGTCCTGGAACAACCTCTTGAACTCGTCGCGGTGCACGTCCTCCGACGGGGTGTACCGCAGGCCGAAGTCGTAGATCCAGGCGTCCCTGGTGTCGGGGTCGTGGTCGCGGTCGATCTCGTACGGCCGCTCGTCCACCACCTCGACGCCCATCCGCGTGAGCAGCGGAAGCACCCGCGACAGCGAGATCGGCGCGCCCAGCCGGTAGAGCTTGAAGCGCCGCTCCCCCTCGGCCGCGCCGTACGGCTCGTAGAGGTTCATGCCGATGGCGTTCGGGTCCTCGCCGAGCGCCTCCAGCCGCTTGAGGTCGGCGACGGCCGTACGGGCGGGGAAGTCGGCCTTGTAGCCCTCGGGGAAGGCGGTGCCGTAGCGGCGCAGCAGCGGGGCCGCGTCCTCCTCCGGGCACAGCTCGTGGATCGCGGCGGCGAGGTCGTCCTCCCACGTGCGGGTGGTGGCGGCCAGCCGCGCCTCCAGTTCCTCGACGTCGACCGGCGTCTCGCCGAGCGGCTTGCCGCGCTCGCCGCGGATCACAACGTGCAGCCGGGCCAGCGCCGACTCGCCGATCATCGTGCTGTAGTCGAGCGAGGTGCCGCCGAGCGCCTTCATCAGGATCCGCTGCATGTGCAGGCGGACCTTGGTGGTGTAGCGGTCACGCGGCAGGAAGATCAGGCAGGAGATGTAGCGGCCGTAGTCGTCGCGGCGCAGGAACAGCTTGACCTGCTTGCGCTCGCGCAGCCGCAGCACGCCGAGCGCGATGGGCAGCAGCTCGTCCACGGGCATCTGGAAGAGCTCGGTGCGCGGGTAGGTCTCCAGGATCTCCATCAGATCCTTGCCGTCGTGGCTGTCGGGCGACAGCCCGGCACGTTCCAGCACCTCGGCGAGCTTGCGCCGCAGGACCGGGATGCGGGAGATCGACTCGTTGTACGCCACGTGGGTGAACAGCCCGAGGAACCGCCGCTCGCCGATCACCTCGCCCTCCGGCGAGAAGACCTTGATCCCGACGTAGTCCAGGTAGTGGGGCTTGTAGACGGTGGCCCGGCTGTTGGCCTTGGTGACGATCAGCAGCTGCTTCTCCCGCGCCTTCGCGCGGACCTTCGGCGGCAGGGCCGCGAAGCTGGCCGATCCGGCCTTGTCGGCCCGCAGGATGCCGAGCCCGGTGCCGGGCAGGCCGCGCAGCGCGGCGCCGCCGTCGGTGTCCTCGAGCCGGTACTCGCGGTAGCCGAGGAACGTGAAGTGGCCGTCGGCCAGCCAGCGCAGCAGCTCCATGCTGTCCTCGACCTGCGCGGGGTCGAGCGGCGGCGGGTTGACCGCCAGGTCCTCGGCGGTCTGCACGGCCAGGGCCCGCATCTTGGCGAAGTCCTCGACCGCGCAGCGCACGTCGAGCAGCACCCGCTGCAGGTCGCTCTCCAGCTCCTTGAGCACGGCGTGATCGGCCTGCCGGTCGACCTCGATGTGCATCCACGACTCGCGGATGACCTGCCCGGTCACGTCCTCCCTGTCGGGGCCGAGCAGCTCGCCGGTCATGTCCCTGCGCACCCGCATCTGGGGGTGGACGATCAGGTGGGTGCCGATCTCGTGCCGGTCCAGCTCGGTCGTCACCGAGTCGACGAGGAACGGCATGTCGTCGGTGACGATCTGGACCACCGTGCGGCCCGGGTCCCAGCCGCACTCCTCAAGGGTGGGGGTGTAGACGCGGACCAGCGCGCGGCCCTGCGGCCGGTGCTGGGCCAGGTGGCGGTGGGCCATCGCGGGGCCGTACACGTCCACCGGGTCGCGGTCGGCCAGGTCCTCGGCCGGCACGTTGCGGTAGTACCGCCTCAGGAAGGCCAGGGGGTCCTCGCCCTCCACCTGCAGCGCTCCCGGCGCGTGCGCGCACCTCTCGGCGGCGATGCGGAGAAGCTCATCCAGCGCTTCATCCGATTCCTGCCGGTTTAGCGCCGTTTCGAGAGGCATGTCGCTACTCACTCCCTTGTGAGGATTCAAAGCCAGGCCCGGAGTTCCCAAAGCAGGGGAAAGAAGTGCAAACCTGTCCTTCCCCTCAAGTACGGTGCCCCGGACGAGCCTCCCGTACCGGATTTCGTGCCGATCTGGCGCTCCACCATCTGCACGTGTCTCATTCGCCAGAGCGCGGTGGTCTCGTCGTGGGTGAGGAGATCCTCGGCCAGGTCCCACAGGTCGTCGTACGACCCCCGGTCGCGGGCCACGGCCAGCAGGGATTCCATGATCTCCTCGTCGGAGACCGGCAGGCCGCGCTGGGAGAGGGCGGTGAGGTAAGCATCCCACAGCGTGGGCTCGGCGAGCCGCCGCCGGAGCCTGGCGAGTTCGGCCTCGCTCGCGTCCCTCAGCCGGCCGAGGTACGACGGGTCCTTGGCGCCCGAGAGGAACTCGAGCTCACGGAACTGCACCGACTGGAAGCCGCTCGCGGGGGCGAGGACCGACCGGAACTCCAGGAAGTCCTGCGGTGTCATGGTCTCCAGCACCTGGACCTGGTCGACCAGGACCTTCTCCACCGCGTGCACCCGGCGGAACAGGTGCCTGGCGCGCCACAGCGCGCCCTCGATCATCGCGTCCCTGATCCGCTCCAGCTCGTGCAGGAGGAGCTTGAACCACAGCTCGTAGACCTGATGGACGGTGATGAACAGCAGCTCGTCGCTGGCCCCGGACCGCTGCTCCTGCTGGGCGAGCAGCTCGGGCAGGCGGAGATAGCCGCCATAGGACAGGCGCCCACCCTCCTCGCCGAAGCTGCGGGGCGGGGGCAGCACGTCCCCTGACCCGGCCCGGCCGTACGGCGTCGCAGGCATGCGCCACTCCTCCACGATGGGCGCGTCCCTTCCGATCCCCATTGATCGAAAGCCCGGCACCACCGCCCCCGATATCACCCCATAACGGCACAAACGTCAACTTCGTCCGGCCGCTCACGACCAGGGGCTCGACCTTGCCCCATTTAACCAGCCCCACCCGCGCCGGGGGCTCTCATGCGCATACCGCCGCCGGAGACGATCGCCCGCCGACGGGAGCTCGCGCGTCCGCGAAGCCGCCCACAGGCGACTGCGGCACAGTCGAGTTGTCCTGCGACCAAGCGGAGAAGCACGCCTTCTCCTCCGACTTCCGCCCTCAGGCTGACCGCTGCCGCTCAAGCCGGATGTGCGGGTGCCGCAACCGACTCAGGTCCAGTTCTATCCGCCGCCCCCGCACGGTGACCACGATGGGTCGATCAGTGGATCGGCACGGGCGGCGACGCTGTTGTAGAACAGATCTCCCAAACGGGCCTTGTCTGCGGCGAACAGCGCGACGACCACCTTTCCGCTATCGGGCGGAAGCCAACAAATCAGGTCATATACAGGAAGCGATGCCGTTGAAGTGGGTCGTACCGGCCGCAGGGCATCGGGAAATCGCGGATGCCTGATCACAAAATGGCTCGAACTTCTCGAAGCTGCTTTCGATTCGCGTACGATCATGCGTCGTGGAAGATCATCGGCCGGAACGTCCGGCCGTCTTCGTGGACCAGAGCGGGCGCCGGGCCAAGATCTTGACAGCCGCCGCGGTCGGCGGGGCGATCGTCGTCCTCGCGCTGACGCTCACCCTGGTGAGCGGAGCACTGGCCGGTCCCGAGCTCCCCCCGATGGGATGGCTCGGCACGCAGGGGCAGCAGGTCGTGGAACGCTCCCCCACGGGCTCCCCCATCCCGTCCCGCAGGTCCGAGCGCAGGCGTGCCCTGCGGGCGAGCGGCACGCCACGCGCGACGGCGGCCGCGGTGCGGCGGACTCCCTCCGCCCGCAGGCTGCCGAGCAGAGCGCCCTCCGCCTCTCCTTCCGCCAGGAAGAGCCTGAAGCCGAGCACGACACCTTCGGCGGTCCCCGAGCCGGAGGTGAACGTCTCCTCGGCCGACGAGGCCAGGCCCGCGCCGTCGTCGGCTCCGTCGTCGGCGCCGTCGTCGGCTCCGGAGGCCACCCGGACCACGGCGCCGGACGAAGAGGCCACACGGACCGCCGCGCCCGAGACCAGTACCGTCCAGACGCCTCCCCAGCAGCCCGGCCAGGCGCCCGGGACCGCCCGATGAGGCGTCGATGAGACGACAGCGCAGACCGGCCCGACGCAAACCAACCCAGCGCAGACCTCCCGAGCCGCGCGGCCACTGGTTCCTCGTCGCGATCGCCGCGCTGCTCATGGCCGGAGCGCTGCTGCTCAACGCGTACGCGCACAACGTGGTCGGCGAGACCCAGCCGCCGCCGGGGGACTTCGGCGACTCCGCGGAGCTGGAGCACATCCGCTCCGGCGGCCCTCTGGTCAACGTCTCGGGATCCGAGCCGCTCAGCGCGCGGCCCAAGCCGCGCCGGGTGGCGCTCACCTTCGACGACGGTCCCGATCCGCGGTGGACGCCCCGGCTGCTCGACCTGCTCCGCGAGCACCACGCCAAGGCGACCTTCTTCGTCCTGGGGGCCCACGTCGCCGAGCACCCCGAGCTCACCCGCCGCGTGGTCGCCGAGGGGCACGAGATCGGCAACCACACCTACACCCACGCCGACCTGGGCGCCGTACCCGCCTGGCGGGCCCGCGTGGAGATGTCCCTGACGCAGAAGACGCTGGCCGCGGCGGCCGGGATCCACACCCGCCTCGCCCGCATTCCGTACTCCTCCGGCCCGGGAGCGGTCGGGTACGGGCAGCTCGCCGCGATGCGGCTGCTCGGGGACGAGGGATACCTCGTGACGTTCACCGACGTGGACACCCAGGACTGGAGCCGCCCACCCGTGGACGAGATGGTCCTCGCGTCCCTCGCGCGCACGGTCGAGGGCGAGGGCGCGGTGATCATGTTCCACGACTCGGGAGGCGACCGCACCCGGACGCTAGCCGCCGTCGACCGGCTGCTCACCCGGCTGGAGAAGAAGGGATACACCGCCACCACGCTCACGGACGCCGTCGGGCTCCCCACGGCGCACACCGCCGCCTCCGCCGACGAGCGCGTCCTCGGCACGGTCGTGGGATTCGCCCAGCGCGCATCGTTCGCCCTCGTCGAGGCGCTCGGCTGGTTCCTCGCCGCGGCCGGCGTGCTCACCCTGCTCCGGATGACCCTCTTCGTCGCGCTGGCGTGGGCGCACGCACGCAGGACGCGCGGCACACCCGCGAACACCGGCGTTCCGCAGTGGGCGGCCCCGCCGCCGGTCTCGGTGATCGTGCCCGCGTACAACGAGGCGGCGGGGATCGAGGCGACGGTCCGGTCACTCGCGGAGACCGACTATCCCGGCCCGGTCGAGGTCGTCGTCGTGGACGACGGCTCGGCCGACGAGACGGGACGGATCGCCGCCTCGCTCGGGCTGCCCGGGGTCCGGGTGATCCGGCAGCCGAACGCGGGGAAACCCGCCGCGCTGACCACCGGGATCGCCCATGCCGCCCACGACATCCTGGTCCTGGTGGACGGCGACACCGTCTTCGAACCCTCGACCATCGGGAACCTCGTACGGCCGCTCGCCGACCGCACGGTCGGCGCGGTCAGCGGCAACACCAAGGTCGGCAACCGGCGCGGGATCATCGGCCGCTGGCAGCACATCGAGTACGTCGTCGGGTTCAACCTGGACCGCCGCGCGTTCGACCTTCTCGGCTGCATCGCGACGGTGCCGGGGGCGATCGGCGCGTTCCGCCGCGAGGCGGTGGCCTCGGCCGGCGGCGTCAGCGCGGACACGCTCGCCGAGGACACCGACCTGACCATGGCGATCAGCCGCAGGGGCTGGCGGGTCGTCTACGAGGAGCGGGCGCGCGCGTGGACCGAGGCGCCCGGCTCGCTCGGCCAGCTGTGGAGGCAGCGCTACCGGTGGTGCTACGGCACGTTGCAGGCGATCTGGAAGCATCGCGGGGCGGTCGTGGAGCGCCGGCCCTTCGGCCGCCGATGCATCGGATATCTCACCCTCTTCCAGGTGATCCTGCCGTTGCTGGCCCCCGTCGTCGACGTCATGGCCCTCTACGGGCTGTTCGTCGGCGATCCCCTGCCCGTGGTCGCGGTGTGGGCCGGCTTCGTCGCGGTGCAGGCGCTCACCGGCTGGTACGCGTTGCGCCTCGACGGCGAACGGGCCTCGGTGCTGTGGGTGCTGCCGCTGCAGCAGTTCGTTTACCGGCAGCTCATGTACCTGGTCGTCATCCAGTCCGTGGCCACCGCGGTCCTGGGGGCCCGGCTGCGCTGGCACACCGTTCGCAGGGAGGGCACGTTCACCCTGGCGGGGCCGCCCGTCCCCGAACCGTCCGTCGCGGGCCGCCGGCGCAGGCCGGTCAGGGGTGGGAGCGCTCCGAGGAGACGGAGCCGTCCTTGACGGCGTCGAGCATGCCGGGCGGCTCCTGCGCCTCCAGCGGTTGTGCCCCGCGCGGCCCTGCGGACAGGGACGAAGTGATAGCACTGTAACCAACCGGACCGGATCCACAGGCGTCTCAACGAGGTAGATCACCACCTCGGGAGTACGACCATGATCGACAGACGGAGCTTCCTTCGCGTCTCGGCCCTGGCCGGGGCCGCCGCTTTCTCCGGCACGGCTTTCAGCGCCGCGGGTCCCCGTCCCGCCGACTGGTCCGCGCTCGGGCGGGGGCTGGACGGCAAGCTGGTCCGTCCCGGCGACGCGTCGTACGACAACGCGCGCCGCGTGTTCAACTCGGCCTTCGACTCCGTACGGCCGGCTGGAGTGGTCTACTGCACGACGGCGGCGGACGTGTCGGAGTCCCTGGCGTTCGCCCGGCGGTACGGCGTGCCGGTGACCTCCCGGTCGGGCGGCCACAGCTACGCGGGCTGGTCCACCGGCAGCGGGCTCGTCATCGACGTGTCGCCGATGAGCGGCGTGTCGTATTCCGGCGGCCACGCCACGGTCGGCGCCGGGGCGCGCCTGGTCGACGTCTACGCCAAGCTGGCCGCGCACGGCGTCAGCATCCCGGCGGGTTCCTGCCCGACGGTCGGGGTGGCCGGGCTCACGCTGGGCGGCGGCATCGGCGTCGTGTCGCGGCAGTACGGCCTGACCTGCGACGTGCTGGAGTCCTTGAAGGTCGTCACGGCGGACGGGAAGCTGCTGACCTGCTCGCCGAGTTCGCACCCGGACCTCTACTGGGCGTCCCGGGGAGGCGGCGGCGGCAACTTCGGCGTGGCGACGTCGTTCACGTTCCGGACTCACCCGACGCGTTCCGTGACCCTGTTCTTCCTGCACTGGCCATGGTCGAAGGCCGCGGCCGTGCTGAAGGCATGGCAGGCGTGGGCGCCCTCCGCGCCCGACGCGATGTGGTCGAACTGCCATCTCGACCGTGATCCCTCGCTCGACGTGATGGTCGGCGGCCTCTACCTCGGCGGCAGAACGGCGTGCGAGAACCTGCTGCAGAAGCTCGTCGACCACATCGGCTCGGGCCCTTCGACCCGCTACGTGGCGACGTCCGCGTACGACCACGCGATGATGGTGGAGGCGGGGTGCGCGTCGATGTCCGTGGCCCAGTGCCACCGTCCCGGCACCCTGCCCGGGCAGAATCCGAGCGGGAAGCTCGTCCGCGACTCGTTCTCGGCCAAGTCGCACTTCGCCTACACGCCGCTGTCGTCCGCGGGGATCAAGGCGCTGCTGGCCCAGGTCACCGCGCCGGGACGGCATTCGGTGATGCTCGACGCGCTCGGCGGCGCCATCGGCCGGGTCCGCCCCGACGCCACCGCCTTCCCGCACCGCAAGGCGCTGTTCAGCGTGCAGTACTACTCCCACTTCGGCGGCGGCGCCGGCTGGGCCCGGGCCGCCCACGCCGCCATGCGGCCGTACTTCGGCGACCACGCGTACGTGAACTACATCGACCCCGAGCTGAAGAACTGGCGGCAGCAGTACTACGGCGCCAACGCCGCCCGGCTGGCCCAGGTCAAGGCGGCGTACGACCCGAACCGCCTGTTCCGCCTCCCCCAGGGCGTCTAGGAAGCGCCCGCGAGCATCGGCCGCGTGGAGCAGGCCTTGCCTCTTCCTATCGAGTTTCGATAGATTTCTATCGTCGTTCGATCGAGGGAGAGGCTATGAGACAGCTGACAGTGCTCGCGCTACGGGCCGTGCTCGTGGCGCTGTTCGCCGGCTCGGTGTTCGTGCAGACGGTGATGGTGCCTCTGCTCGCCTCCGACCTGGAGGAGCTCGACCCGGAGTACGCGTACCTGCGCTTCCCGATCGTCGCGATCACGGTCCTGGGCTTCGTGACGGTGGAGGTCGTCCTGGTCTGTGTGTGGCGGCTGGTGACCATGGTGCGGCGCGGAACGGTGTTCACCCACGCGGCCTTCCGGTGGGTGGACGTCGTGATCGGCGCGGTCGTGGCGGCCGCCCTCCTGATATTCGCGCTCGCGGCCGTCCTGGCGCCGGGCGAGCCCGTCCCGCCTGGCGTGGTCCTCCTGACAGGCGGGGCCGGCGTGGCGGCCCTGGGGGTCGCGCTCATCGTGCTCGTGCTGCGGATGCTGCTCGCCCAGGCCGTCGCGCGCGACATCGAGGCGGCGCGGATGCAGGCCGAGCTGGACGAGGTGATCTGATGCCGATCGTCGTCGAGATCGACGTCATGCTGGCCAAGCGGAAGATGTCCGTGGGCGAGCTCGCGGACCGCGTCGGCATCACGCCCGCCAACCTGGCGGTGCTCAAGAACGGCCGTGCCAAGGCGGTGCGCTTCTCGACGCTCGCCGCGCTCTGCGAGGCGCTCGAGTGCCAGCCGGGAGACCTGCTGCGCTGGGAGGCCGAGGACGCCGGCGCGTGACCTGACCCAGTTGCCGAGCGAAGCGGATTGCGCGAGCCTCGCGGTATGGGTGAGGAGCGGCACAGTCTGACCGGGGCCGACGGCGTGCCGGTGATGAGCTACCTGGAAGGCGTGCGCGACGGCAGCCCCTGGGCCTACGCGATCGAGGAGATCGGCCCGGGAGCCGCCGACGCGGTCGCGTCGCGAATGCCGGGCTGGGTGGTCTCCGCGCCGGTCGAGCTCGGTCGAGCCCTGCTGAACCGAGGCGCGCGGCTGCTGCGGCACATGAACGTGATGCTGTGCGATCTGCCGATCGCCCGGCCCGTCGCGGGCGCCGCTCCGGACGGCTTCCGGATGGTCCCCTGCGACCGGCCGCCCGCCGAGATCTTCCCCGCGTGGTTCGCGGCCTACCCGCCCGGCCATCCCGACTACCGTCCCCGGGACGGCGAGAAGGCCCTGGAGGAGGAGCTCGTTCCGCTCCTCACCGGCGAGGAGATCGGGCCGCTGCTTCCGTGCAGCGTCCTCGCCGTACGGGACGGCTCTCCCGGGAGGGGCGAGGTGGTGGGCGGCGTTTTCGTCAACGACTCGAACCGGGGACCGTGGGTCGCGGACGTCTTCCGGCATCCGGACCGGTCGCCGCGAGGTCTCGGCGCGCTGATGCTGTCGGCCGCCCTGGTCCGGGCCTCCGAGGGCGGTCTGACCGGCATCGGCCTGGTGGTCACCGAGGGCAACCCCGCCCGCCGCGTGTACGAGCGGCTCGGTTTCCGCGTGGTCGACGAGGCGATGACCGTCATGATCTGACAGCAGCTCCCTCGGCCGTGGTGACCGGCTCGCCACTGCCCTCGAAGGCCGGCCAGTCCGCGGCTCATCCCACACGCGCTTCGCCATCCCGGTCCTCTTCCACGTGCCCCTTGCCGAGTCAGCGGCCCTCCCGTTACTGATTGTGATAGATAGATTGCCGACAGCAATCACTCGGGGGGATGTTCATGAACGTTTCTCGATCTCGCGCCTACCTGACCTGCGGCATCGGCGCCGCCGCGGCGGGCCTGCTGGGCCTGGCCCTGACGGTCGTCCCGTCGGTCGCCGAAGGCGCGTCGGGCGGCACCAGCACGAGCATCAGGCCGGTCGCCGACCCCTCGCCGAAGCAGCCGGGCGGCCACACCGTGCTGACGTGCGCGGTGAGCACCAACGGCCAGCCGATCACCGCCGACCCGGCGGTGGGCAAGGAGGCCCGCACGGTGACCGCCACAGGCGCCGTGACGCTCAGCAACTGTTCCTCTCCCGACGGGAGCTTCCCCAACATCCGCTCCGGGACGGCCACCTTCAAGGGCACCGGCCAGGCGTCCTGCACGGGCGTCCAGAACGTCGCCGGCACGGGCACCGTCACCTGGAAGGACGCCCAGGGTCAGACATTGGGCACCTCCACGGTCCGCCCCAACATGGACGGAATCGCCTCGTACAACCCGGGCGACATGATGCTGGTCGGCGAGGTCACCGAAGGGAAGCTGAAAGGCAAGCGGATCGCCGGGAAGGCCGCTCCCACCTCGGACATCAGCCAGTGCTCCAGCAAGGGCGTGAGCAGCGCCCAGGGCAGCGGCACGGTCGCCTTCATCGCCGTCGACACACCGAAGTAGCCGAAGCGGGACCGGGTGGGGATGGGGGCCACATGCCGTCGGATGAGCCCGTGCTGCGGGTGCGGGACGTACGGAAGGGCTACCGGGGCGGCCCGGTGCTGCGTGGAGTGAATCTCGATCTGCCGCCCGGCCGGGTGGTGGGGATCGTCGGGGAGAACGGCGCGGGCAAGACCACGCTGCTGCGCGTCCTCGCGGGCGACCTGCGGCCGGACGGCGGGTCGGTGCGCCACGGCGGGCGCATCGGTCACTGTCCTCAGGAGACGGTGCTGCACGACGCGTTCACGGTCGAGCAGCAACTGCGGTTCTTCCAGGTCGCCTATGGCCTGGACAGCCTGCGCAGGGCCGAGGAGCTGATGGAGGCGCTGCGGTTCTCCGGCTCCCGCCGGGCCCGCCCCGCCACCTTGAGCGGCGGCACCCGCCAGAAGCTCAACCTCGTCCTGGCCCTGATGCACGACCCGGACGTGCTCCTGCTCGACGAGCCCTACCAGGGCTTCGACTGGGAGACGTACGTGCGGTTCTGGGACCTGGCCGAGGAACTGCGCGCGCGTGGCCGTTCGGTGCTGGTGGTCTCCCACCTCGCCTACGACGCCGCACGGCTCGACACGCTCCATCGGCTGGAGGGCGGCGTGCTGCGTGAGCAGGAGCGCGTGGACGCCGGGGCCGTTTACGAGGGGGCCGCGGACCGGGCGGGTGCGCCGTGAGACGCCACTGGGGCTGTTACGCCACGGCCGTACGCATGACGTTCGTGGAGCATCTGCGCAACCGGCTGGCACTGGTGATCATCGTGGTCTTCATCCCGGTGTGGGCGATCCTCATCTACGCCCTGTCCCTGGAGATCCCCCTCCCGTTCTACGTCCGTGCCGCCGACCGGACCGTCACGATGCCGGCCAACGTCCTCAACCAGCTCGGCGGGGCGCTGCAGATCCTGGCGTTGATCACCGGGTTCATGATGTTCGTGACCACGATGAACTCGGCGTCCTTCGACCGCCGGCTGGTGCGATCCGGTTTCCCCCAGCTGTGCCTGATCGCGGCGAAGCTCACCGCCCTGGTGGTGGTCGCGCTCTGCGTCGCGCTCTACGCGACCGGCCTGATCTGCCTGACCCATCCGACCGCGCAGCCCCTGCTGCTCGCCACCGCCCTCGGCGGCGGGGCGCTGATCTACGGGGGAATCGGCATCGCGCTCGCCGCCGTGCTGACCAGCGACCTGGCCGGCCTGGTCCTCGTCACCGTGATCTGCTCGATCGACCTGGCCCTGCAGAGCCCGCTCGCCACCCCTGCCGCGGCCAGCGTCCTGGTGCGTTACCTGCCCGACTACGGGCCGATGCAGGCAGCGGTCGCGGCCGTGGCCATGGACACGGTGCCCTGGAACGCCGTCGGCCCGGCCGTGTGCTGGGCGCTGGGCACGGTCGTCCTCGGCGTCTCCGCGTTCGCCGGCCGTACGCGCGTGCATGGGCCGGTCGGCGAGCCGGTGACGGCGCATTCATGAGTCCCCGTCAGGAGCATCCATGACCCCTGAAAGCGTTTCCCGCGCCTTCCCCGCCCTGGAGTCCGACCTGGATCGGGTGCGGGAGATCGTCGGCATGGCGGACGTGCCGAGCCGCTCCGAGCTGGCCCCGCTGACCAGGCAGCCGGCCGGTCACCGCCACCTGATCCGGCCCACCCTGGCCCTGCTGTCGTACTACGTGCTCGCCGGGCCGGGGCGGGCCGCCGACGTCCGCGCCGTCAAGGCCGCGGCGGCCGTCGAACTGCTGCACATGGCATCGCTCTACCACGACGACGTCATCGACGACGCGCGGCAGCGCAGAGGCAGGCCGAGCGTCAACATCGTGTGGGGCGCGCGCCTGGCGGTTCTGGCCGGCGACCTCCTGTTCATCAGCGCCAGCCGGATCCTCTCCGAGCTGGGCCGGCGTGAGGCCCTGATGGTCGCCGAGACCGCCCAGCGCACCTGCTCGGGAATGATCGCCGAGACCGCCGACCGCTTCCTGCTCTCCCGCACCGAGGAGGCCTATCTGGAGGTGACCGGCGCCAAGACGGCCGAGTTACTGTCCGTGGCCTGCAGGCTGGGTGCCATGCAGGCTGGGAGGGACCCCGAGGCTGAGGAGGACCTGGCGCGGTTCGGCTGGCATCTCGGCCTGGCCTACCAGGTGCGCGACGACATCCTCGACCTGACCGCGACGACCGGTGAGCTCGGCAAACCGGCCAACTCCGACATCGTGGAAGGCGTCTACACGCTCCCCGTGATCAGGGCCCTGGGCCGCGAACCCGCGCTCGCCCGGCTGCTGCGCCGCGGTCTGACGTCGGCCGATGCCGAGCGCGCGCGGCAGTTGGTCCTGTCCTGCGGAGCCGTGGAGGAAGCCCGGCAGGTCGCCGACGCCCAGATGGAGACGGCTCTCCGGCGGCTCGATCTCCTGCAGCTCCGGGGCCTCGCCGATCCGCGATCACGTGAGGGGCTGGCCGGCTACGTACGGTCGGTCATGAGTTCCGGCGGAAGGGCCGCCCCGGCACCCGTCACCGTGCCCGCCCCCTCCCCCGCATCCTCTCCCGTTCCCGCTCTCGCAAAGGAGCGCGTGCAGGAGCGATTGGACGCCTGGTTGCTGGACACCGGGCTGGCCGCCACGCCTGAGGAGGCCCGCCACCCGCGATGGAACGCCATGGCCTCGACCGCCGCGCGGTTCTGGCCGGACGCCGACGACGAGCAGGCCGAGACGCTGGCCCGGTGGATGCTGGTGATCGCCGTCGTCGACGACCTCTTCGACGAGCCGGGCCTCGCCGACCCTGGCGAGATCGTCCGGCTGCGGCACCGGCTCACCCTCCTCGTCCGCGGGCTCGACGACACCCCGCCGGCCGGTGGAGCGGTCGCCACGGCCATGGCCCAGGCATGGGAGCGGATCCGCCTCATCCAGCCGCCCTCATGGCGGACGCGCGCCCTCGGTCACTTCGAGGAATGGCTGGAGGCGGCCGAGCGCGAGGCATGCCACCGGCTCAGCGGGTTCATCCCCAGCCTGCGGGACCAGTTCGCGCTGCGCCTGGGGAGCTCCGGGGCGCCCGTCTTCCTGGACAGCGTCGAGATCACGTACGGCAGGGAGTTCGAGCCGGCGGTGCGCGACCATCCGCTCTTCCGGCGACTGATTGACGTCGCCACGGCCGCGGCTCTCGCGGAGAACGACCTGCGGACCCTGGACGAGGACGAGGCCGTCGGCGCTCCCTACAACCTGGTCAGGGTGCTCCGCCACGAGACCGGCTGCACCAGGCAGGAGGCGATAGACGAGGTGACCCGCCAGGTCGAGGACGGCTTCGCCCAGGTGGACGCCATACTCGCCTCCGCGCCCGCCATCCTGCGGTCCGCCGACGGCGGCGCCGGCTCCGTGGCCGGGATGGGTCTCCTGCGTCTTACCCAAAAGCGGCTGCCCGGCTGGCGCACCCTCCACGACATCGACCGCTACAGCCGCTCGTCCGCCGGCAGCGAGACGTACCTGACCCGGCTGCGGCGGGAACTCCTGGTCGAGTACGCCGAGACCGGCGCGGCCCGCTGACCCCGGCCTGTCCGCCGATGCCTCAGCCGGATCCGTCGGCGGCGAGGCGGTCGAGCCATTCGCCGAGCACGTGGCGTTCCCCGTCGGTGAGAGCCGCGGCGTCCGGCAGCGCGGCGCGCAGTGCCATCGCCGCCGCGGCGGGTCCGGGGGTTTCGACCACGGGGGCGTCGGTGGTGATGGCGGCTATCGCCGCGTCGCGGGCCACCTCCGACAGGCGCGGGTCACGCTGGTCCTCGGGGAGGGCGAGCAACGTGAAGACCGTGCCGGAGCCCGCGGCGTGCAGGAGGTCCGCCGCCAGGCGCTCTCCGACCTTCAGCCGGCCTGCGGCGGCGATGGCGCGGATGCGCTCTCCCAGCATGCGGAAGGCGGCGGCCGCGGCGGGTGACTGCCGTCCCGGCGTGGGATCGCCGTACATGAGCGAGAACAAGGCGGGGTTCGCCAGCCCGAAGCCGACGTGCAGGTCCCATCCGGCCCGCAAGGCCTCGACCGGGTCGGCGGCGGGCGGGCTCGCCTTCTTGTCCTGCAGATATGAACTGAAGCCATACTCGGCGACCGCGTCGAGCAGGCCCTCCTTGTCGCCGAACAGGCGGTAGATCGTCGGCGCCTGCGTCCCCGCCGCGGCGGCCACCGCTCTGGTCGAGAGGGCGTCACGGCCGCCGGTCGCGAGCAGCCGCGCCGCGACCGACACGATGTGCGCCCGTGTCCTGTCACGGCCACTGGCGGTCTCGCTCTCCGGATCACTCATGTTTCCAACGATACCAGCGATTTGCTATCGACGAATTTTCACTGTTAGCTTTGATCCGTTATCAGCGATAGCAAGGAGATGGATCGTGATCATCGTCACCGGAGCGACCGGTCAGCTCGGCAGCGGCGTCGTCGCGCACCTGCTCGCCCGCGTTCCCGCCGACCGGATCGGCGTCAGCGTCCGCGACATTTCGAGAGCCGGAGACCTCGTGGACCGCGGCGTACGCGTCCGGCAGGGCGACTTCGACGACCCCGCGAGCCTGGCCTACGCGTTCGAGGGCGCGTCACAGGTGTTGATCGTCTCCGGTCCGGCGGACGCCCGCCCGCACCGTACGGCGATCGAGGCCGCCGCGGCCGCGGGCGCCGAGCGGATCCTCTACACCAGCCACATGGGCGCGAACCCGGCCTCCCCCTTCCTCCCGATGCCGTCCCACGCCGAGACGGAGCAGGACCTGCGCGCATCCGGGGTCGCGTTCACCGCGCTGCGCAACGGCTTCTACGCCACCACCGCGATCCAGCTCGTGAGTCAGGCGCTCGAGACCGGCACGCTCGCCGCGCCGAAGGACGGCCCGGTCTCCTGGACCGCCCACGCGGACCTCGCCGAGGTGACCGCCGCCGCGCTGACCGAGGAGGGCAGGCTCGACGGGATCACCCCGCCGTTGACCGGCCCCGAGGCGCTCGACCTCGCGGACGTCGCCGCGATCGCCTCCGACCTGACGGGACGCGAGATCACCCGCGTGACGGTCCCGGACGACGAGTGGGTCGCGGACATGGTGGCGCGCGGCGTTCCCGAGCAGCAGGCCCGGTTCCTGCTTGGCATGTTCGAGGCCAGCCGCCGGGGAGAGTTCGCCGAGGTCGGCCCGGCCCTCGGAGAGCTGCTCGGCCGTAAGCCGATCGCGTTGCGCGAGCTGCTGGCGGACACGCTCACGAGCTGATGCCCTTTTGCGCCTGATTCCGTCGGAGCGTTCCCAGGGAGTGCAGGCATGGGCAGGCGCGAGTACCGGAACGAACGTCGTCACTACACAAACTGTTCAACCTGAACGAGACCGGCGCGGGGTGGCTTCACGACATCCTTCCGGTCCGCGAGGAACCGATGTCGGGCAGGCTGGACGCGCTGGAGCTGGGGCGGGGGTCGGCACCCACTGGGACGAGGTCGACCGTGATCTGTCCGCCGAGTATGGCCTGTCGAAGGCGTCTCGCGTCCTGGCGGCGTACCTGCTGGTGGCTCGTCGCGAGCTGGAGCGCTTGGCGGTCGAGCGGGCGGAAACCCGGAACGTGGACTTCGGACTCGGGACGAGGGCGCGGAAACTTTCATCGGCCGAGAGCGCCCACCAGCACGTCCATGCCGCTCACGCCGCCGAGGATGGCCGCCGGGAAACGGCAAATCTACGATGACTTCGCGCGCCCCGAGATCGTGCCCATAGGCGGTGACCAGAGCACATCCTGCACTGTCGCTATTCATCAGGCGCTCATAGGAGGCGCGAATGGCTCAGCACGATGAACCGTACGGAATATCCCGGCGTATTTCGTTCGCCGGCCGATTGATGATCCTGGTGGCGCTCGTCGCGGCGGGGATCGGCCTCAGCCCGGCGGCGGCCCACGCCGACACCTGGCGGACGGCGACCTCCACGGCATGGGGCCAGACGCAGGCCACGGCTTCGGCGGCGGCCCAGGCGAGCGCCCGTACCGCTCTCGCCAATATGGCCGCTCAGCTGGGGGAGGTCTGCACGAACGTGACCTCGTCGGCCACCCTCGTGTACGTCGTACCAAGCGGAGGTGGTTACCAGTACAGCGGAACCGCGACCGGCCTGTGCGCTCCCGCGCCGCCACCGCCTTCCTACACCGTGTCGCGCACCGCGACGGCTCGCGGTGAAGGCAGCACGTCCACAGCGGCGACGCAGAACGGCGCGGCAGCGGCCCGCGCCGCCATTCTCGCGGCCGGAGCCGACTGCACCGGCTACCAGACGACCGGCGTGAACTACGTGTACGTAACTCCTACTGGAAGCTGGTACATCTACGATGTGACCGTGTCCGCTCTCTGCGTCCAGTAGCGCCTCTCAGTGATCGCGGGGCGCGGCGCCGTCGGCGATCCGAGGCCACAACGGGCGCACCTTCCGATGGTTGGCTCGGCCTTCTCGTCTGGCTGCACGAGCTCGACGGTCTCACCGCCGACGACCTGACCGCCCAGATCGAACTCGTCGACCATCGGCTCCGAGACGACAGACTCCCGGCTGACCTGAAGCTGCTTCACCTGCTGGGCTGGCTCGATCCGGAGGGAGAAGCCGTATGGCGAGGAACGGTTGTGACGCGGGAGTCGCTTTCCGAGGCACTCAGGATCGGTCGTCTGCGAGAAAGCGGCCCCGAATGGGAGCTCTACCGCGACCTCTGCGAGGGCGGCTTATTGGACGCCCTCTCCGGGTTCACGGTGCTGAGCGCGCTGCGAGGAACGCAACGGGCCTGGGACCAGGTCTGGGATTCGTGGCGGCAGTTGGCCGCTCAGGCTCCCGGACTGCCGCCCGAAGTTCGGGAATGGGCCGAGAGCGGGGCGCGCGGGCTGCTGTTGGCGGCCCTTCTGCCCTACTCGGAGAGCAGGACGTGGTTGCGCGCCGGCTGCGAGCGTGCGGCGCCACCCCCCACCGGTGAGATCGAGTGGTACGACTGGTTGCGCGCGCGGGATGGCGGCTCGGATACCCCTATCGGATGGCTCGTTCGCGCCGACTTCACCGCTTTCGCCGCGGCCCAGGCGGAACAGCAGCGTCACCAGGCGGCAGTCGACGGCAGAACCAGCGGATGACGACCGTGCTGGACTCCGCCTCCGCTCTGCGGGACCGGCAGTGGGCCGACTATGAGAGCCGGCGGCTCTCGCCCACCGCCCGATTGAGAGCGGTCGTCCGTGCTTCGCTGCGGCTCGGGGCCTGGGGCGCGGCCACGATCCCGGTGGCCTGGATCATGTGGGGCTGGACTCGGCCTCGACCACGGCGGGAAGGACGACGCCGACCGGGAGAACGGCCGCCGCGACCGCTGAGCGGCCCCCCGTGCTGGCCGATGGCCGCGCCCGGCGGTGGTCAATAGGATCCTTACTGATCTGTCGAGGGCATTCCAGCGGGGGCGAGTGATGTCGCATTCTGGGGCGAACGGCGGCAGCGGGGCGGGAGGCTTACGCGGTTTCGGCGACGGGCACGAGTCCGGCCCGCCGTGGCACCCCGCCGACCTGCGTACCGGTGACCCGCACCAGGTGGGGCCGTACCGGCTGGTGCGCAGGCTGGGCGAGGGCGGCATGGGCACCGTCTACCTGGGCGAGGCACCCGACGGCACGCGCGTGGCGGTCAAGCTGCTCCACCACACGATCGCCGCCGACCCCGACTTCCGCCGCCGATTCCGTCGCGAGGTGGAGGCCGCCAAACGGGTCGCCCGCTTCTGCACCGCCGCCGTCCTGGACGCCCAGGTGGATGACGCGGTGGACGGCGAGACGGTCTATCTGGTCACCGAGTACGTCCCCGGGCCGAACCTCAAGGAGGCCGTCGAACGCGACGGGCCGCTACGCGGCTCCAGCCTCGACGGCCTCGCCGTCAGCATCGCCACCGCCCTGCGCGCCATCCACGCCGCCGGCATCATCCACCGCGACCTCAAACCCGGCAACGTCCTGCTGTCCCCCATCGGCCCCAAAGTCATCGACTTCGGCGTCGCCCACCTGACCGACACCGCCACCCACAGCAGCGCCGTCGTCGGCACACCCTCGTTCATGTCCCCCGAACAGTTCGAAGGCGGCCCCCTCACACCCGCCTCGGACGTCTTCGCCTGGGCTGGCACGGTCGCGTACGCCGGCACCGGCCGCGCCCCCTTCGGCAACGGCCCGCTCCCCGTCGTCATCAACCGGGTCATCAACGGAGAACCCGACCTGACCGGCCTCGACGGGCCACTCGGCACGCTGGTCGCCCGCGCCCTGACCAAGAACCCCGCCGAACGCCCGACCGTACAAGACATCCTGGACACCCTCACCGGCTCGTCCCCGGCCGTGGAGTCATCGGTGGTGGAGTCGTCGGCCACGACGCTGCCGGGAGGCGGGAAACGCCGCCGGAGGCTGCTGACCGGGGCCGGGGCCGGATTCGCCGGGCTGGCGGTGATCGCGACGGTGGTCGCCCTGTGGCCCACCGACGGCGACACGCGTGCCTCGGCGTTCGCGACCTCCTCTGCCACCTCCACGCACTCCGCTGTGGTGGCCACTGGTGGGCCGGCCTCGACCGGTACGCCTACCGCCCCGGCCACGTCCCCGGCTCCGACGGGCAGCGGCGGCAACCCGCTTCGGGAGCCCGGCGTACGGCTCGCGTACCGGCGGGATCCCGACGCGCAGCGCCAGGCGAGCGTCTGGAGCGCGCAGGGCAAGGAGGCGGACGCGGCGCTGATGCGCGCCCTGGCCGCGGTGCCGCATTCCGTGAACCTGAACCTGCCTGCCGCCGAGGCCGGGCGCACGGTCGCGTCCACCGTACGGGTGGCCTCCGCCCGTCACGCCGTTCCCGTGTTCGTGACCGATCACGTGCCGATGAAGGACTGCTCTCAGTGGGGAGAGCCGGACGAGCGGTCCTACCGTGACTGGATCGACCGTGTGGCGAAGGCGATCGGCTCGGCGCGGGCGGTGGTCGTGCTGGAACCGAACAGCCTGACCAGGCTTCCCGGCTCGAACAGCTGCTCACAGGGGAGCAAGGCGGGCGCGGCCGAGCGCTACCGTGAGCTCTCGTACGCGGTGAACCGCCTGGGGAAGCTCCGGCACACGGCCGTGTATCTCGACGGCGGCATCAAGGGCTGGCCCAGCCTGGTCGAGATCGCCGACCGGCTCGTGAAGGCCGGGGTGCGGCGAGCCGACGGCTTCTACCTGAACGTCCCGGACTTCCAGGAGACCGACGAGCTTCTCAGGTATGGGGAAAGCCTCTCCCATTGCCTCTACCTGAAGATGAACGACAGCGGGAGCACCTGCACCGGCGCCGAGATCGACGCGGTGCCCGCCGGGGCGCCGCTGACTCACTTCGTCATCGACACCAGCCGCAACGGCAAGGGCGGATGGATCCCGCCGGAGGGCAAGTACGCCGACCCGCAGATCTGGTGCAACCCTCCGGGCCGGGGCGTCGGCCCTCGCCCGACCACCGACACGGGCAGCGAGCTGGCCGACGCGTTCCTGTGGCTCCGCGCCCCCGAGGAGTCCAACGGCCAGTGCACCCGGGGTGGCCACGGTCCCGAGGACCCCGTCTATCACCAGGTCGACCCCCAAGGCGGCACCTGGTGGGCCACCTTGGCTCTCGACCGCGCTCGCAACGCCGTCCCCCCGCTGCGCTGACTCACTTCTCGCCGGAGTCGGCCTTGCGGAGGCGGGCGCGTACGGTACGCCGGACGAGCGGGCCCATGTCATCGAGAACGGCGACCAGGCCGGCGAGCTGCTCCAGGCTGTCGAACGCGCGCTCCGCGCCGTCCGGGTCGACGCCCTCGTACAGTTCGAGGCCGACGAAGGCGGCGGCGGTGGCGCGGGCAAGCCCGGCCACGTCCACGAACTCCGCCAGCGGGGTGCCGGCCAAGACCCGGTTGAGGACCTCCTCGATCTCGATGACCCACATGCCGAGGCCGGCCGCGGTGGCGGGGGCGAGTTTGTCGTCCATCTGACTGCCCGCGAGCATCTGGGCGAGCACGGCGAGGTTCCTCGCCTCGCGCTCGTCGGCGTGCAGCGAACGGCCGAGGTCGAGCAGTTCCCTCAGGGTGTTCACGGCCGCGAACCGGGCCCGGTAGACGGCCACCCGCTGTTCCGACCCGTGCCGCAGGGCCGCGGCGAGGAGGTCGTCGACCGTGCCGAAGTGATAGAAGACAAGCGCCTGGTTCACCCCGGCGGCGGTGGCGATCGCCCGCGCCGAGGCCCCCGCGATGCCCTGGGTCCGCAGCGTCTCCAGGGCGCCTTCAAGCAGCCGCGTACGGGTGTCGCCCATCGTCTCCCCCTTCGTTCCTCTTCGCCGCTTCACCGTAGTGGCACGTGTTCTGCAATGGCCCCGCCCGGTGGCGGTCAATAAGATCCGTAGTGACCTGACCTTCCGGACATCCCAACGGGGGCGATGTGAACGGCGGCAGCGAGGCGGGGGGCTTACCCGGGCAGCCTGAGTCAGGCCTGCGGGCAGGTGACCCGCACCAGGTGGGGCCGTACCGGCTGGTGCGCAGGCTGGGCGAGGGCGGCATGGGCACCGTCTACCTGGGCGAGGCACCCGACGGCACGCGCGTGGCGGTCAAACTGCTCCACCACACGATCGCCGCCGACCCCGACTTCCGCCGCCGATTCCGCCGCGAGGTGGAGGCCGCCAAACGAGTCGCCCGCTTCTGCACCGCCGCCGTCCTGGACGCCCAGGTGGATGACGCGGTGGACGGCGAAACGGTCTATCTGGTCACCGAGTACGTCCCCGGGCCGACCTTGAGGGAGGCCGTCGAACGCGACGGCCCGCTACGCGGCTCCAGCCTGGACGGGCTCGCCGTCAGCATCGCGACCGCCCTGCGGGCCATCCACGCCGCCGGCATCATCCACCGCGACCTCAAACCCGGCAACGTCCTGCTGTCCCCCATCGGCCCCAAAGTCATCGACTTCGGCGTCGCCCACCTGACCGACATGGCCGGACACATGAGCAGCGCGGTCGTCGGGACACCCTCGTTCATGTCGCCCGAGCAGTTCGAGGGCGGCCCGCTCACACCCGCCTCGGACGTCTTCGCCTGGGCGAGCACGATCACCTACGCCGGCACGGGCCACGCCCCCTTCGGGCACGGATCGCTCCCCGTCGTGCTCAACCGGGTCGTCAACGGGGCGCCCGACCTGACCGGCCTCGACGGACCACTCGGCACGCTGGTCGCCCGCGCTCTGGCCAAGAACCCGGCCGAACGGCCGACCGTGCAGGACATTCTCGACACGCTCACCGGTTCCACGGCACCGTCCGTCGCCACTCTGCCCGGGAGTGGTGGGAGACGCCGCCGCAGCCTGATGATCGGGACCGGGGCGGGCGCGCTGGCCGTGGTCGCGGTGGTGGCCGCCGCCTGGCTCGGCACCTCGTCGGGCTCGCCCTCGTCCGGCTCGTCCGCCACATCGGGGGCCACGTCGGCGGCCCCCTCAACGGCCACCCTGGCCGCCGCTCTTCCGTCGACTTCCCCCGCCGACACGGGTGGCAATCCGTTGCGCGAGCCCGGCGTACGGTTCGCGTACAAGCAGGAGCCCGACCCGCAGCGCCAGGCGGACGCCTGGGACACGCAGGGCAGGAAGGCCGACGCCGCGCTGATGCGCGCCCTTGCCGCGGTGCCACACTCGGTGAACCTGAGCGGACCGGCCACCGAGGTCGAGGACACGGTCAGGTCCACGATGCGGCTCGCCGCGGCCCACGATGCCACACCGGTGTTCCTCACGGATTACATCCCCCTGACAGACTGCTCCGATCGCGGGGCGCCGAACGAGCGGACGTACAAGGACTGGATCGACCAGGTCGCGGCCGGCATCGGCACGGGCCGGGCGGTGGTCGTACTCGAACCGAACAGCCTGACCAAAGTGCCCGGCACCGACAACTGCGAGGCAGGCGGCACGGCGGGGACCGCCGAGCGCTACCGCGAACTCGGCTACGCCGTGGACCGCCTGGGGGCGCTGCCGCACACGGCCGTGTACCTCGATGGCGGCATCCAGGGCTGGCCCGAGTCCGTCGCCGACATCGCCGATCGGCTCGTCAAGGCCGCGGTAGGGCGGGCCGACGGCTTCTATCTGAACAGCTCGGACTTCCAGCACACCGACAGCCTCCTCCGGTATGGGGAGAAGCTCTCCCGCTGCGTCTACCTCGTCACTGCCAAGGGTGGAAGCACGTGTGCGGGTGCCGACATCGACGCCGTGCCGGCCGACGCACCGCTGACGCACTTCGTCATCGACACCAGCCGCAACGGCAGGGGCGTGTGGAAGGCTCCCGAGGGCAAGTACGCCGACCCCCAGTTGTGGTGCAATCCTCCTGGCCGCGGCGTCGGCCCCCGCCCGACCACCGACACGGGAAACGAGCTGGCCGACGCCTTCCTGTGGATCCGCGATCCCGGCCAGTCCAGCGGCCGGTGCCTCCGGGGCGGCCCCGGGCCGGAGGATCCCGTGCATCACCAGGTGGACCCCGTCGGCGGCACCTGGTGGCCCGCCCTGGCTCTCGAACGCGCTCGCAACGCCGTCCCCCCGTTGCGCTGATTTCACAGGCGTGCCTCTTCGCGCCGCGGCTTCAGGGTGGCGGGCACGCCGTGCTCGGTGACGTCGACGTACCGGGCGTTGAATGCGCCCCAATAGCCGAACATGGGCCCCAGCCTGTGGTGAGAGACCGTGACCCCGACGCGGAACTCCCCCGCCTCGTCGTCGTACGACTCCCTGACGACGGCCGTTCCCGTGACCACTTTTGGCAGTCTGCACGAGAGCCAGCCCTCGTGCAGGCGGAACCCGTCCGAGCGGATGACCAGGCCCCCGCGCTCGTCCACGTGGAAGTGCAGGTCCACGGCCAGATGCTGGTGCGAGCCCAGGTAGTCGACGATGCCGTCTCTTTCGAGGTCGTACACCATCTGGGCGTCGAAGCGTCTGCGGTGGCCGTGCAGGTCGAAGGTCCGGACGAAGGTGACCGTCTCCCGCCCGTACGAGTCGACGTACGGGTAGTTCTCGATGGTGAACGGCACCTGCCGGCCCTGCTCGGGAACCAGGATGTTGCGGGTTCCGCCGAGGGCGAGGAACGGCCGGGTGAAGCCCGCGTGCCAGATGTGCTCCATCACCCCCGTGCCGACGCAGGCCCGCCCGTCGGTGACGCTGACGCCGAAGCGTCGTTGCAGTTGCGGGTGCAGCCGGGCGAAGTCGGCGCCGAGTGCGCGTTCGAAGATCGAGGTCATGGTGTCTCCATCAGGGTGTGCGGGGCTTTTGTCGCCTGGCTGTTGGGCGGGCGGCGCAGGCAGCGGCGGGCCGCAGGGGTTGACGGGAGCGGCGGCAGAAGGACCGCCAGCGCCGCGACCAGGACGGCGGCTGTCGGCGGGGCCGCCGCGACGGCCGTGGCGGTGACGAGGGTGCGCAGGGAGAGTTCGGCGAGGGCCTGCCAGAGGGATCGCTCGGGCGTTTGGCCGGTCTCCAACCAGAGGCGGAGCCGGTCGAAGGACCAGGCCGTCGCCCAGCCGATAAGCGGCCGGAACACGAGGTCGACGGCCTTGCCCCAGCCCGGGCGATAGCCGTACCGGGTGATGAAGCGAACACCGTCGCTCGTGGGGACGTACCGCCAGTAGCCGGAGCCTGAGCGGATCAGCGAGAGCGGGTGTCCCGAGGCGAAGCGCAGCGCCGACGTCCTGTCGTCAGTGTCGTGACGATCCCCTGTTGTGACACCAGTGCCGGTGATGACCAGCCCGGGCAGCAGCCGAAAGGCGTACCGGAACCGCTGCGGCTCATCGTCGGCACGCGGCAAGTAGTCGATCTCCGTGAACCGCAGATCCCAACGTTGATGCAGCTCAGGCCGCTGTGTGAGCCCCCAAAGGGCATCCATGTCAGCCCGAATCAAGCCCTCGACGTACACGAACCGACCCACACGCACCCTCCGCCGTCTTGAGCGGTTGCTCAAAATGGAGGGTAGGCCGATTTAAGCGACCGCTCAAGTAGCACTCGACTGGAGATGGATGTTCAGGTGACAGCCCTCACCACCTGACGCCCTAGTTTCGGGACGAGGAGCTCATACCGGCACCTGCCCGACGTTCCCGCGGAAGCACTCCAACCAATAGGCGTTGCGCTCATATATGCCTATATGACCACAAATCGGGCTAAGGCACTCTTGTAGTTACTCCATATGCCATCATGTTGCAGCATGGCAGTACAGTTCGGACACATCGCGGGTTACCCCACAGGCTCACCATTCAAGAACAGAGAAGAACTTCGAATTGCCGGCCTGCACTCGCAGAACATGGCAGGCATATCCGGCAACGCCAAAACCGGAGCGGACGCAATCGTAGTATCTGGCGGATACATAGACGATGCGGACTACGGGGAAATCATTATTTACACTGGACATGGGGGACGCGACCCAAATACTGGGCGCCAGATTCGAGATCAAGAGTTAACCGACTCAGGAAATGCCGCTCTCGTTCGCAGTGAATTAGAGGGACTGCCGGTACGCGTCATACGAGGACGTCACAACAAGCGGCATCACCAGTCGCCATTCGCACCAAGTTCGGGCTATCGATACGACGGACTCTATCGAGTGGAAAGCCATTGGGCCAAGATGGGGGTGGACGGCTTTCGCGTCTGGCAGTTCCGCCTGGTCAAGCTCGAAGATGGGGAAATATCGACACCAGAATTCACCAGTCCTGCGTCGATTGATCAGTATGCCGTCGGGCCCGCTCCGGTAACTACCTCGGTCATACAGCGCATCGTGCGAAATAGCATGATCGCGCACATCGTTAAGTCCTGGTACTCCCATGAATGCCAGGTCTGCGGACTTGCCATACAAGTAGAGGGAGGCCTGTATAGCGAAGGTGCTCACATACGCGGCCTGGGGCAGCCTCACCATGGTCCCGATGTACCGGAAAATCTCCTCTGCCTATGCCCGAACGACCATGTACGCTTCGATAACGGCGCCATCTACCTTACGGACGATCTACATGTTATGGATGCATTAACTGGCCAAGCAGTAAGTCAGCTGCGCGTGCACAAGAACCACAAAATTGATCTTAGGCACGTTGCTTACCATCGAGAGTGCTGGACCAAGGACTAGATGTAGCCAGTTCTCCACGGTCATGCGATTAGCGACAAGCAGGGGA
This sequence comes from Microbispora sp. NPDC046933, assembly GCF_040644635.1. Taxonomy (NCBI): domain Bacteria; kingdom Bacillati; phylum Actinomycetota; class Actinomycetes; order Streptosporangiales; family Streptosporangiaceae; genus Microbispora; species Microbispora sp. NPDC046933. The sequence continues at coordinate 96,939 of NZ_JBEYWW010000001.1, forward strand.
ACGTATCGCGCTACATCTGCCGCCATATTTCTCGGCCGGCTGACCACAGTTCGTTGACGTGGTACGCGAAGCGGTCGTAGAGGCCGTCGTCCTGCTGGCGCTTGAGGTGCAACAGCGGCGAGTCGTGGCCGACCAGCTTGGCCAGGTGCGGGGTGACGAGCATCTCGTCGTCGAACTGGAACGCCGACAGGGCGATGTGCTCGTCACCGAAACGCGCCTCGATGCCGGGCACGTCCTTGAGCTGGTCGAGTTCGGCCAGCGTGATCCGGATGCGAGTGGACACCGTGAGCGGGACCGCTTCTGTTTCCTCGCGTCGGCGGGTTACCTCGCTGTCGGGGTCGCCGATCAGGAAGCGGATGCGGCATCCCTGCTCAGCCTTGCGCTTGAGCACCTTCGCCAGATTGGGGTGCTCCAACCAGAGGAAGTAGTTCGTGTATCCGGCCAGCGTGATTGTCGACTTCGCGTCGGTGATCAGCGCCCGCCATACGCTCTTCGGGCAGGCTGACCGGTAGGGGTAGACCGACACGACTTCCCGATCGGGTCCAGTCTTGACCGTGTTCCTTATCGCCTCAGGCCATAACACGGACTCATCCACTCCCAACGCTTCGGCAGCGGCCCACCGATGACGTGGGTGCGGCACGCGTGCCTCGTCAGCCAGCCAGCGGGACACCGTCTTAACGTCCACCTCACACCGCAGCGCGAGATCCCTTTCGGTAAGTCTCGCACTGGACATGGCCTGGCGTAGAGAGTGATTGGTCATCGGCGACCTCCAATCGGGAGGACGTTGAGGACGTATCCAGACGGTAACGCGAAACGTCCCGCACGTCCCGAGAACGCAGTGTAAACGCCCTGACACAGTACGTCACCCTGTCGCCATGTCCACGACGACAACCTTTGAGGATCTGCAGGCAGCGTTCCCTCGCTGGACGATCTGGCGGAGCTCAGCGAACCGCCTATGGGCCACGCGCAATCAGCGGCTCACTGACGCGCAGTTGAGTCACGGGCTGAGCCACACCATCGACGCTGACGACGCCGACCAACTCGTTGCGCAGCTCCGCGACCAGGAGGATCTCGCCGCAGGGTTCTTGCCCCAGTGAGTGGTGGCGTATCTGGCCTCCGAGCGTCCGCGCTCCGGGCGCTCGAAGCTGTGACCCAGCCCGAGTCCGCCTGTCCCGGGTTGCATGTGGCTCCGGAGCGGCCGGGGCACGTCGCGATCCGGTGGATGCGCGAGACCCGGCGCAGTGTCCGGGCCCGGGTCGTCGCCCACACCTGCGACCACTGCTCGCCACTGGCCTACGAGCTGTGCGCGTCCGGCGGGCTGCTGTTCGTCCGCCGTACGGACAGAACCGCCAACACGCCGGAGGTCCGGGAGACCGAGCGCCTGCCCGACGCACGGGCGCGCCGGATGTGGCTGGACCTGCTGCTCGGCCGCGCTCGCTGAAGCCCGCAAGACGCCCGCCCGGCGAACCGTCCGAGGCGGGATCACCAACAGGAAGGAACGCGATGGACCTGTACGACCGCGACCTCGCCGGAGTGCGCTTCCGGCGGCTGTGCGGCGGCAACCAGCAAGAAGAGGACATGGAGTCCTGCGTCGAGCTGGCCCCGATTCCGGGCGAGGCCGACGCGTTCGCCCTGCGTGACAGCAAGAACCCGGATGCCGGGACTCTCCGGTTCACCGGTGCCGAGCTTCGCGCGGCCGGCCTGACCACACTGTAGGAGCACGGTGGCCCCTGCCCGCTCGCACCAGGCAGGGGCCACCCCCACTGTACGGAGCGTCATGCACCTGCACTGCTACGTGTGGAGCGGGATCGGGGAAGAGCTGCGCAACGAGGCCGAGCGGCGACCGCCGCTGCCGCCCGCCGACCCCGGTCCGTTCACGAGCTCCCCGCTGCCGCCGATGCGAACGTGCGACTGGCTGCTGAAGCCGGCCCGCCGGATCGATGCCTCTCCGGCCTCGCTCGACGACGCGCTCGCGTGGCTGGCCGACCGCTACCGTACGGCCGAGGGCTCCTTTCTCCACCCGGCCGACGAAGCCCGGATCGGCCTGGACCTGCGGCTGGAGACCGCCCGCGAGGCGCTCACCAACGGCGTGGACGTGCAGTGGGGCATCTGGCTCACCGGCGGCCGATTCCTCACCTGCGGCGTGGTCTGCTGCTCCCCCAACCGCCACGCCGCCTACCGCTGCCCCGCTGCCTGATCCAGTCGGAAAACCCTTGCTCGCCGTCCCCCGGATTGATCAAACTGGGCGGCATGCCGCGAATGACCTCAAAAATCCTCGACATCCAGCGGTGGGATGCGCGTCTGTTCCGGAATCCGTCCACTGATGGTGCGCAAGGCAAATGCAGCGCACACGGTAAAGACTCCTGCAGCCGCCCGGCCGTCGCGTACGTCGCACTCTCGGACGCGAGAACCGAACGCAAAGAGTGGGCCGCCTGCGACGAGTGGCTCGCGACCAATGAAGATGCAGTCGCGTTCTTGGCCGCACACCCCCTGAGCTGAAGGATCCTGTGCCCGCAGAACCTAAGCGGCGACTACCGCTGCCGGGCCCCTGGCCGCGTCCAACAGGTGATCCTGCCAGTCCGCGGCATACTCCCGAAGTGTGTCGATCATCTCGTCGATGGCCTCGTCGAACGTCCGCCCGTCCGCGGCGACCGGCAATCCGGGAATGAAGACCGACCACCCTCCATCCTCAGCCACCACCTGGGCGTTGGACGGGCATCCTCTGGCCAGGATGCGGCGAAGGCGCTCGCCGTCGACCACTACAGCACTTTGGACACCATGACGAACGGCCGCACTTCGACCCCGCTCGGCCGCGTCGAGGAGCTCCTTGAGCTTGGCGCTGGCCGTCACGACGACCGTCGGAGAAGGGCCGGCCCCTATCTCGGCAGACATGGGAGCCGGAGTGATGACACGATCTTGACGGGCAAAAGGAGGAGGTGGCGCGGTGAGTGCGCTTGAGGTGCGGCTGCGGCCGGTGACGGAGGGCGATCTCGCCATGTTCCGGCGTTTCGCCACGGAACCGGGATTGATCGGCCTGGACTGGGCCGGGTTTCGCGACGCCCAGGCACCGGCACGTCGCTTCGCCAAGGACGGCTACCTGGGCGAGGACGACAGCAGGCTCATCGTCGAGGTCGACGGCACGGCCGCGGGCTTGGTGAGCTGGTCGGCCCGAGGGTTCGGGGTCTCCCGATACTGGGAGACAGGGATCGCTCTGCTGCCGGACTGGCGTGGGCGCGGCATCGGCTGGCGCGCTCAGGCGATGCTGTGCGACTACCTGTTCACCCACACGCCGGTCGAGCGCATCCAGGCGGCCACCCATCCGGAGAACATCGCGGAGCAGAAGTCGCTGGAGAAGGCCGGATTCAGGCTGGAGGGCGTCCTGCGCGCGGTGGAGTTCCGCGCCGGTCAGTGGCGCGACGGCTGGATGTACAGCAGGCTGCGCAGCGATCCGTACCCGCCGAATCCGTGAGCCGCCCGCGTGCTCATGCGGCGCGATGCTCGTCCACCCGGTCGAGCCATTCGGCGACGAGCGCGCGGAACAGGCCGGGCTGTTCGTGCGGCAGCGCGTGGCCGGCCCGGTCCAGGACGGCGAACGTGGCGCGCGGATACCGCCCCACCAGCTCCCACGCACCGGCGTACCCCACGGTGGCGTCCTGGCGCCCGGCGACGATCAGAGTCGGGCCCGTGTACGCGGAAGTGCTGCTCAGCCGCCACCTCTCGAACATCCGCCCGAGGCCGTCCCGGTCGACGAGGGGCAGGGCCGGAGCCACGTGCTCCTGGAACCGCCTGAGCGTGTCAGGCGTCTGCACCACGAAGTAGTCCCGGAACTGGGCCTGCTCGGCCGGGTCCAGAACATCGGCCACGTCGACCGAGGCGTGCAGCACCGCGTGTGGGGGCACGTCCCGCGCCTCCTCGCCGAGGGGACAGATCAGCGCCAGCCCCGCGACCTGAGCCGGGCGCCGGTCGGCGACGGCCCTGGCCAGGTACGCGCCGAAGGAGTGGCCGACGACCGCGAACTCCTCGTCGCAGACGACAGCGTCGACCAGGCCCAGTAAGAGATCGAGGACATCCTCGCAGCCACGGAACCAGTCCGGCACCGGAGTGCGCCCCATGCCGGGCAGATCCGGGTAGACGCGCCGGCAACCAGGCCGGTCACGGAACACCGGCTCCAAGGCGCCGACCATCTCCCGATGGTCGACCCCCGCTCCGTGCAACGCCACCACGGGGGTTCCGCTGCCGCACTCGACGTAATGCACCGATCCGCCGTGAACCTGTGCTTCCACGCCGACAACCTAGCGGGTAACGAATTCGCCCGGCACGGAATCACCGATCCCAACGCGATCACAAAACCATTCCAGATGAGAAACACGGAGAATAAAGTCCACATAAGCCTCGGACAATGACTCGTCACCCTATTTCGAGGAGTCTTTCGTGTACCCCACACCACCGCCTATGCCTCTGCGTCCGATACGGAGTCTGGGGACGGCCGCCGTCGTGATGCTGGCCGTCGATTCCGCGGTGTGCGTGTTCGCCTCCGCCATCGACGCGCAGCGGGCCGCGCTCGTCGACAGGTTCTTGGCCGACACGGACTCCGTCCCCATCGGCGATCTCGAGACCAGTGACGCGCTGTACGGCCTGTCCGGGCTGGTGGAGACCGTCGTCTACGTCGCCACCGCCGTCATGTTCCTGGTCTGGCTGTTCCGGGCCCGCGCGAACGCCGAGACGCTGAGCCCGTGGCCGCACCGGCGCGCCAGGCCCTGGTTGATCTTCGGGTGGATCGTGCCGATCGTCAGCTTCTGGTTTCCGAAACAAATCGTCGACGACATTTGGACATCCTCCAAGCCCGGCGCGATCGAAGAGACCGGAAATCTCGCGACCGCCCGGCGTTCCGGCCTGGTCTGGGCCTGGTGGCTGGCGTGGTTGGTCACTACATTGGCGACCAGAGTGGTGAACCGGAGGTACGCGAATGCCGAGGAACTGCCGGACATTCGGGATGCCGCCGTTTTCGACATCGTCGGCAACGTCCTGACCATCGGCACGGCCGTCCTGGCCATCGCGGTCGTCCTGGCGATCACTCGCTTCCAGGAGGAACGCCGCCAAAGCGCGGCATGGGGGTGGATTCACGCAGCGTAAAGGTCAGCACCGCGAGCGTGCCACATCGTCCCATCGGCCCATCGCGCGTGCCTAGAGCCAGCCGTGCTCGTCGGCGATCCGGGCGGCTTCGGCGCGGGTGCCGGCCCCCGTCTTGCCGATCGCCGCCGACAGGTGGTTGCGTACGGTCCCGGCGGACAGGTGCAGGCTCCGAGCGATCTCCGCCACGGTCCCGCCCCGCCGGGCCGCCCGCAGCACGTCGCGCTCCCGCGCGGTCAGCGGGCTCGATCCGCTGGCGAGCGACTCGGCGGCCAGGGCGGGATCGACCACGCGCAGGCCCGCGTGCACCCGGCGCACCGTGTCGACCAGATGCTCGGGCGGGGCGTCCTTCACGACGAAGCCGGAGGCGCCGTTCTGCATGGCGCGGGCGAAGTAGCCCGGCCGCCCGAAGGTCGTGCAGATCACCACCCGGCAGGACGGGAGCGCGGCGCGCAGGTCGGCGGTGACCTCCAGCCCGTCCCTGCCCGGCATCTGCACGTCCAGCAACGCCACATCGGGAACAGTCCGCCGCGCGGCCTCAAGCACCTCCTCGCCCGAGCCGACCTGGGCCACCACCTCGATGTCGGGCTCCAGCGCGAGCATCGCCGCCAGCGCGCCGCGTACGAGCGCCTGGTCGTCCGCGAGCAACACCCTGATCATGCGCGGCTCGCCCGCAGCCGGAAGCCACCGGCGGGCAGCGGGCCCGCCTCGATCCGTCCGCCGACGGCGCGCAGCCGTTCGGCCAACCCGCAGAGCCCGTTGCCCGGCCTCGCCGCGTCCTGCCGGGGGCCGGGCCCGGGGCCGGGGCCGTTGTCGCGCACCTCCAGCCAGTCGTCTCCGAGCAGCACCTCGCACCGCGTCGCGCCGCTGTGCTGGATCACGTTGGTGACCCCCTCCCTCAGGACGTACGCGAAGGGCTCGGCCAGTTCGGCCGGGACGTGGTCCGCGGACGGCGGCAGGACGGCGCTGATCCCGGCGGCCCGCAGCGCGGCGCGCGCCCCCGCCAGCTCGGCTGCGAGGGACGGCCGGCGGCGGCCGGACACGGTCAGGCGCACCTCGGTGTGCGCCTGCCGGGACAACCGCTCGACGTCGCGCAACTCGGCCAGCGCCTGTTCCGGATCGCCGCCGCTCTCCAGCACCCGGCGGGCCAGGCCGGCCTTCACGGTGATCGTGGTGAGGCTGTGCCCGAGCACGTCGTGGAGGTCCCTGGCGAGCCGGTCGCGCTCCGCCGCCGCGGCCAGCACCTCGATCTCCTCGCGGGCCTGGCCGAGCTGGACGACGAGCCGGATCAGCAGCGTCACGGCCACCGGGATCACGATCCCGGGGACGAGCCCGCCCACGTCCTCCCAGTGAACGGGACCCGGGGCCGTCCAGCGCGCGAGCGCCTGAACCGCCCAGGTCCCGAGCCCGAGCAGCACCCCCCAGCGCGCGGGGAGCAGCCAGGCCGCCACCGCGAGCACGAAGCTGAACGCGCCGGCGTGGCCGAGGTAGAGCGGGCCGTTGCGCAGCAGGGCCGCCACCGCCGCCAGCGCGAACATCGCCCCGACGAGCAGGATCCGCCGCCGGGGCGGCAGGCGAACCCCGGCGATCATGGCGCCGAGCCAGCCCGCCGCGTACAGGACCGTGGCGGCTCCGATCGCGATCCGCACCGCCGTCGGCTCCGGCCACTCCCCGTCCGGTCGCAGCGCCTCCCACAGCGGCCAGAGCAAGAGAAGTGACAGCACGACGACGCCGCGGATGTGAGCCGCGCGGGAGCCCGGTCGCGCCTGGTTCCACACGGGCCAGGCGGAACGCCCCCACACGCCCTGATCGCCCACGCCGTTCACCCTAGGCCCGAGCCGTTTCGAGGCGATAGCGGACGGCCACGACGGCGCCCAGCACGAGCGCGTACAGCGCCAGGACCAGCGTGGCCTGCCCGGCGCTGCCGCCGGGCGCGGCGGCGTGCCCGACCTGCGCGAGCCAGTAGCTCGGCAGGACCTTGGCCACCGCCGCGAGCGTCCCCGGGAACGTCTCGACCGGGATGAACAGCCCGCCGACGAAGCTGAGCACCAGCACCACGGCCCCCTGGTACGCCTGCAGGTTCTGGGCGGTGGCGAACTGGCCGATCAGCAGGCCGAGCAGCGCGAACGGCACCGTGCCCGCCCACACGCCGAGCACGGCCGCGACCCAGGCGCCCGCGGGCAGGTCCACTCCGCTGACGAGCCCGGCCGTCAGCGACACCGCGGCCACGGGCGGCAGCGCCACCACCATGGCCACCGACACCTTCGCCAGCAGGTAGCCGAGGCCGCTGAGCGGGGTCAGGCGCAACTGACGCTGCCAGCCGATCGCGCGTTCCACGGCCGTACGCGCGCCCGTGTCGAGCGCCGCCTTCAACGCCCCGAACGCCGCCACGCTGCCCATGACGTAGGGCGCCGGGAGGCCCAGGTCGGCGAAGCGGTCGGCCATCACCAGATACAGCCCCACCGGCAGGGCGACCGCGAAGAGCAGGAACTTCGAGTCCCGCAGTGTCCGCCTGATCTCGAACGCGAGATATCCGGTCATCGCACGGCCTCCGAAGCTCCGGTGAGGCGCAGGAACGCGTCCTCCAGGCCCAGCGCGCCGACCTCGATGTCCCGGGCGTCGGGATGACGCGTCAGCAGTTCCCGTACGGCCAGGTCGGAGTCGGTGCAGCGCAGTTCGGCCCTGCCCTCGCCGACGTGCGCCGTCGTCACGCCCGGCAGCGCGGCCAGGTCCTCGGCGCGGGCGCCGGGCACGGTCGCGCTGACCGTACGGCCGGACACCTCGGCCATGACCGCCGCCACCGGGCCGTCGGCCACGATCCGGCCCGCGTGCATCAGCACGACCCGGTCCGCGTACGCCTCGGCCTCCTCCAGATAGTGAGTGGAGAACAGCACGGTGCGGCCGGTCTCGGCGAAGGCGTGCATCGACTGCCAGAACTCGCGCCGGGCCGTCACGTCCATCGCCGCCGTCGGCTCGTCGAGCACCAGCAGGTCGGGGCCGGACACCAGCGCCATGGCGAACCGCACCCGCTGCTTCTGGCCGCCGGACAGCCGGGCCGCCCGCCGGTCGGCGAGGTCGGCCACCCCGGCCCGGCGCAGCGCCTCCTCTACGGAAAGCGACGTTCGGTGCAGTGACGCGATCAGCGTCACGGTCTCCCCTACGGTCACGTCGTCGAGCAGCGCGCCCTCCTGCGGCATCACGCCGATCACGCCGCTTCGCACCGCCTCACGGGGGGACGCGCCGAACACGGCGATCTCCCCGGCGTCCGGACGGACGAGCCCGACGACCATGTCGATCGTGGTGGACTTGCCCGCGCCGTTGGGCCCGAGCACTGCCACCACCTCTCCCCGGCCCACGGCCAGGTCGATCCCGTCGACCGCGCGGGTCTCGCCGTACGTCTTGCGCAGCCCCGCCACGGACAGGGCGGGGGCGCCGTCATGAAGGTTCATACGGCAAGCCTCCGCCGCCGCCCCGGTGAGGACCTCCGCCGTCTGTCACGACCCGCCCACGACAGATGTCACGGTGACGTCGGCGAGCCCGCCAGCGCGCCGTTTGTCGGCTGTGTCTCCCGCTAGATCGGATCTAGCGGGCGCCGGCCCCGGATCTGGCGCCTCTTCCGTGAAGGGTTGGACGGAACGGAGACAAAAGATCATGAGGGACCTGGCGATAGAGACATCGGGCCTGGTCAAGACGTTCGGCGAGAACCGCGCGGTGGACGGGCTCGACCTCACGGTGCCCGCGGGCACGGTGTACGGCGTGCTCGGCCCCAACGGGGCGGGGAAGACCACCGCGGTCAAGATGCTGGCGACGCTGCTGCGCCCGGACGGCGGCGAGGCCAGGGTGTTCGGCCACGACGTGCTGCGCGAGCCCGACGCCGTACGCAGCCGGGTGAGCCTGACGGGCCAGTACGCCTCGGTGGACGAGGAGATGACCGGGATGGAGAACCTGGTCCTGCTCGGCAGGCTGCTGGGCCACAGGAAACCCGCCGCCAGGGACAGGGCCATGGCGCTGCTGGAGGCGTTCGGGCTGACCGAGGCAGCCGGGCGGCAGGTCAAGACCTACTCCGGCGGCATGCGCAGGAGGCTGGACATCGCGGCCAGCATCCTCAACACGCCCGACCTGCTGTTCCTGGACGAGCCCACGACCGGCCTCGACCCGCGCAGCCGCAACCAGGTCTGGGACATCGTGCGGATCGTGGTCGCCCACGGCACGACCGTGCTGCTCACCACCCAGTATCTGGACGAGGCCGACCGGCTGGCCGGGCGCATCGCGGTCATCGACCACGGCAGGGTCATCGCCGAGGGCACGCCGGGCGAGCTCAAGTCGTCGGTCGGCTCGGGGTCGGTGCACGTGCGGCTGCGGGACGCCGCGCAGCGGCCGGAAGCGGAGCGGGTGCTGGCCAGGGAGCTGAACACCCAGGTCCACCCGGAGGCCGATCCCGTGGCCCTGACCGCCCGCATCCCCGGTGAGGACGCGGACGCCGGCGCGGAGCGTGCCTCGCGCGCCCTCGCGGCGCTGGCCGCGTCCGGCATCGTCGTGGACGACTTTTCCCTCGGCCAGCCCAGCCTCGACGAAGCCTTCCTCGCACTCACCGACAGAGCTCTCACGGACAAGGAAATGGAGGAGACCGCGGCATGAGCGCCACGACCACCGAGACCGGGCCGTCCTTCGTCCCCGCGGCCGAGACGCTGGGGGCGGTCCTGGCGCCCGGGGCCCGCCCGCCGCGTCCGAGCGCCCTGTCGGCCTCGCTGACGTTCGGCTGGCGGGCGATGCTGAAGATCAAGCACGTGCCGGAGCAGCTCTTCGACGTCACCGCGTTCCCGATCATGATGACGTTGATGTTCACCTACCTGTTCGGCGGCGCGCTGGCGGGCTCGCCGACGGAGTATCTGCAGTTCCTGCTGCCGGGCATCATGGTGACGAGCGTCGTGATGATCACGATGTACACCGGGGTCGAGGTCAACAAGGACATCGAGAAGGGCGTCTTCGACCGCTTCCGTACGCTGCCGATCTGGCGGCCGTCCACCATGGTCGGCTACCTGCTCGGCGACGCGTTCCGCTACACGATGGCGGCGACGGTCATCCTCGTGGTCGGCCTGGTGCTGGGCTTCCGTCCGCAGGGCGGGGTCGCCGGCGTGGTGGCCGCGATCGCGCTGCTGGTGGCCTTCTCGTTCGCGTTCTCGTGGATCTGGACGATGTTCGGGCTGCTGCTGCGCAGCGAGAAGTCGGTGATGGGCATCAGCATGCTGGTGCTGTTCCCGCTCACCTTCCTCAGCAACGTCTACGTGGACCCACGGACCATGCCGGGCTGGCTGCAGGCGTTCGTCGGCGTGAACCCCATCTCCCACCTGGTCACCGCGGCGCGTTCGCTGATGGCGGGCAGCCCGGACACCGGGGAGATCACCTGGGTGCTGGCCTGCGGCGCGGTGTCGATCGTGGTCTTCGGCGCGCTGACCATGCGCCTCTACAACCGCAAATAGGTCACAGACGCCAGGCGATCTCACGCTCGGGCTGGTAGCGGCAGGTGGCGCCGGTGGAGACGGCGGCGCGCAGATGGGCGGCCATCTCGGGATGGAGCCGGTCGAGCTTGCGCAGCACGTCGCGGATCCGGGCGGTGACGGCCTTGCGGGCGCGCTCGGTCTCGTCGCCGAGGCGGCGGTCGCGCCCGCCGAGCCCGGAGGCGGAGCGCAGCTCGGCCAGCAGGGCCGCCCGTTCCCTGTCGAACTCCGCCGCCCGGCCGTCGTCTCCCCGCTCGGCCGCGCGGTCGATCTCCTCGTCCAGCAGGGCGAGCCGGCGCCGGTATCGCGCCTTGGCCTCCTCGTCGAGGACCGCGTCGCCGCCCATCCCCCGGGCGGCGACGACGAGCTCCCCGCCCTCCGGGTCGAGCAGCCGTACGGCGGGCAGGTCGGCCCCGGGATGGCCCAGCAGGCGGTGGAGGTCGCGCAGGCCCTTGGCGTCGGGCAGGTGAACGGTGTGGCCGCCGAACCCCAGGGTCCAGACGGCGCCGTCCCGCCGGAACTCGGCTCCGGGGCCGGGCGTACGGCTCCTGCGGACGCGCTCCACGATGTGGCCCATGCCGAGCCGGGCCGCTTCGCCCGCCACGTCCTCCAGCAGCTTTCCCGCCTCGTCCGCGTCGCCCGGGCGGCCCCGCCGCAGCAGCGCCTCGCCGAGATGGGCCCGCGCCTCGACGGACCACGGGCGGGCGAGGAGCAGATCGGCGGAGTGCCAGGCGGCGGTGAACCCGTCGACCGCCTCGTCCCAGCGTTCCTGCGCCGCGTCGACGAGGGCGCGCTGGAGGATCACCGGGCCCCCGATGTCCCAGCCGTACATGGAGACCGCCCAGTTGCCGAGGTAGGGGTCGAGCTCGGCCCGTGCCTTCTCGCACAGCTCCGGGTCGCGCGACCACGCGGCGACCATGGCCCGGAACCGCAGCCACAGGGGCTGAATCGAACGCCGCGGCTCACCCCTGGCCATGGTGTCGCGGAGGTGGCGCAGCGCGGTGCCGCCGTCGCCTCTCCGCAGCGCGGTCATGGCCTCCAGCAGGCTCGGACAGGGGTGCCGGCTCCTGCGCAGCGCACGGTGGATCTCGTCAAGGTCGTCGTAGCGGCCCTGGAGCATCCGCACCGCCCAGCGGTGGTGGTCCAGCATGTACGCGAAGTGGTCGTGCCCGTGCTCGAACCCGGCGAGCTCGTCGAGCAGGGTCTCCGCCTGGTCGAAGTCGCCCATGAGAGCGGCGATGATGCTGCGGTCGCTGGCCGTGGCCATGTCGATGCGCGGCAGGTCGGTGCGGCCGCCGAGCGCGACGAACTCGCGGAACTGGCCGAGATAGGCGGGGTCGCCCTGCTCCAGCAGCGCCACCCAGCGCAACGCGGCGGCGACGCTCTCCATCTCCACGTCGCCCGCGCGGCGAGCCAGGGTCAGCAGCTCACCGGTGAGCGCCACCCTCTCCGGTGCGGTGCCCAGGCCCCAGATGGTGTCGTGGTAGGCCCACAGGCTGAAGGCCAGCGCCTCGTCGTCCTCGCCACGCCGGGCGAGCACGGCGACGTGGATGGCCAGGTCCCGGGCGAGACGGTCCGGGGAGAGCCCGTCGCCGGAGGTCCGGCCGTCCCGGACCAGATCGCCGTGCGCCTCCCGCAGCAGGTCGGCGCCGAGCGGTCCGCTGTCGCCGCCGCAGGCCGCGTGGACGGACAGCGCGACCCGGGCGACCAGCTCGTGGTCGCCGGTCTGCCGCGCGACGGCGGCCGCCTCCTCGAACGCCCGCCGGCCGCCGTCGCGGTCGTCCCCGTGGTAGAGCTCGCGGCCGAGTGCCAGTGCGATCACGACATGCCGCCGCGGCTCACCGGCGACGGCGGCCAGTTCGAGCGCCCTGCGGTAGTGCCCGAGCGCCTCCTCGGCGGCCAGGCGGCCGGCGGCGTCACGGGCCGCGGCCAGCAGCCGCTCAACCGCGTGGGCCGGCTCGACGTGGTCGCCGGCGAGGTAGGCGTGCCGGGCCACGTCGGCGGGAAGCACATGCTCGGCGAGGCCGGGCGACCGGTCGACGGCGTGGACGACCGCGGCGTGCCGGACAGGCGCCGCCTTCTCGTCGAGGGACTCGTAGAGCGTCTGGCGGACCAGGTCGTGCGCGAAGGCGAACGCCTCCCCGCCCCTCGCGACGACCAGCCGGGCGGCCACCGCCTGGTCGAGCAGCCGTTCCACCTGGAGAACGGAAGTGGCGGCGACGGCGGCCAGCACCTGGCGATGGAACTCGCGCCCGAGCACCGCGGCGGTGGCGAGAAGGTCCACGACCGGCGCGGGCAGCAGGGACAGCCGGCGCAGCAGGGTGTCGCGCACACCGGGAGCGATCGTGGTGACGGAACCGCCGCTGCGCCACAACCGTGCCGTCTGCTCCACGAAGAAAGGGTTGCCTCCGGTGCGCCTGTGCACCTCGGCGACGAGGTCTGCGGACGGGTTCAGGCCGGCGGCGCGGGTCATCAGCGCGCCGACCTCCTCCCGTTCGAGCCCGGTCAGGGTGACCGTGGTCGCCCGCGCGGCCAGCGGCAGCACGAGGGGCCGCAGCGGATGGTCCGCCGCCTCCACCTCAACGTCGCGGTAGGTGCCCACCAGCAGCACCCGCTCGAACCAGGTGTGCCGGGCCGCGAACTCCAGCAGCCTGAGCGACGCGACGTCCGCCCAGTGCAGGTCTTCGAGCACGACCACCAGGGGACGGCTCTGGGACACCGCCACCAGGGCGCTCGTCACCGCGTCGTACAGCCGGAAGCCCTCGGCCGCGTCGGCGCTCGGCGACTCGCCCAGCAGCGCGGCCAGTTCCGCGCCCGCCGCCTCCTCGGCCGCCGCCCACTCCCCCGGCGCGGCGCCCCGCCCCAGCCCGCGCAGGACCTGCACCCACGGCCAGTAACCCGGGGCGCTGTCGGAGTCCCAGCACGATCCGCTGAGGACCAGCGCCCCCAGCCGTCTGGCCTCCTCCGCCGCACTGGTGACGAGCGTGGTCTTGCCGATGCCGGCCTCGCCGGCGACCAGCGTCAGGCCGCCGTGGCTGCCGACCGCCCGTGCGATCTCGGCGCGCAGTATCGCGGCAGGATGCTCCCTGCCGATCAGCTCAGTGCCGATCAGCTCAGTGCCGATCAACCCAGTGGTCGCGCCGTCGATTCGCATGCCGACTCGAAGGTATCCGCCTGCTCCGACAATTTCGGGCCGTCCGGCGCGGGCACGTGCGTCAGCCGAAGAACTTCGTGAGGATCTGCGCCAGCGCCGCCGGCCGGTGCAGCACCCCGTGGTCCTCTCCGGGCATCACCTGCAGTTCGGCGCCGGGCACGGTCGCCGCGACGGCCTTCGTTCCCTCCGCGAGGCCCGGCGAGGTCTGGTCGCCGTAGACCGCCAGCACCGGCACGCCGATCCCCGCGAGCCGGTCGTACGGCATCATCTGCCAGGGCGCGCTGACGAGCACGTCGTACGGCAGGCTGGGCGCCTTGTCGGCCAGGAACGCCCACTCCTCCCCGGCCTTCATCCCGGCGATCGCCTCGGCCGGGACCCCGACCGCCTCGTGGAGGAACAGCTCCACCGCGCCGTCGCGGTCACCGGCGGCGACCAGGGCCTTGAGCCGGTCGTAGAGGTCGGCCGCCGGCCTCGGCTGGTTCTCGTCGGCGCAGTACGGCGGCTCATAGACGGCGACCCGGTCGATCGGCAGCCCACGCATGGCCCCCTCCAGCACGAGGACGGCGCCGGAGGAGTGGCCGAACACCGAGGCCCGGCCGCCCACGTGCTCGATGACGGCCGCCAGGTCGTCGGCCTCGTTGGCGACCGAGTAGTCGTCGCTCCTGTCGTCGCTGGCCCCCCGGCCGCGCCGGTCGTAGGTCACCACGGTGAACGCCGACGCGAGTTCGGCACCGAGCCCGGCCACGGTCGAGCGGTCGTTGAACGCGCCTCCGACGAGGATCACCGGCGCGCCCTGGCCGATGGTGTCGACGGCGAGGGTCGTGCCGTCCTTGGAAGTGATGTTCTCGGTCATGTCTGTCAGCCTTTCAGGGTGTCTACCGTCGCGTGAAGGTCATGTGGGTGACGCCGCTCGGGGTCGTCACGGACTCGATCCGGAAGCGCTTCTCGAGTCCTTCGAGCCCGTCCCAGAGGCGTTCGCCACGGCCCAGGACGATCGGGACGACGGCGACGTGCATGTGGTCGATCAGGTCGGCGGCCAGGAACTGGCGGACGGTGCTCGGGCCGCCGCCGATCCGCACGTCGAGACCGCCCGCGGCCTCACGGGCCTGACGCAGCGCCTCTTCCGGGGTGGCGTCGACGAAGTGGAACGTGGTGCCGCCCTCCATCTCGACCGAGGGCCGGGGGTGGTGGGTCAGGACGAAGACCGGCGTGTGGAACGGCGGGTTCGGCCCCCACCATCCGGTCCAGTCGTGGTTCTCCCACGGGCCTCGCTGCGGCCCGAACTTGTTGCGGCCCATGATCTCCGCGCCGATGCCCGCGTCCCACGTACCGGTGACGGCGTCGTCGACCCCGGCGCTCCCGCCGGTCTTCCCCTGCATGGCGTGGAAGGTCCGGGTCGTGAAGAACCACTCGTGGAGCCGTCCACCCGCGTGGCCGAACGGCTCGTCGAGGCTCTGTCCCTCGCCGGTGGCGAAGCCGTCCAGGGAGACGGCGAAGTTGTGCACCCTGACACGAGACATGCGCGAACTCCTACTGGTTGCGGGTTGCAATCACTAGACGGGAGCGTAGAGTAGGTGATGGCAAAATGCAATCAGTTGGAGGTCGGCCATGCGAGACGAGCCGCGGTCGGGGTGTGCGATCAACGCGGCGGTGGAGGCGCTCGGAGACAGGTGGAGCCTCATCGTGCTGCGTGACGTGATCTTCGGAGGGCGCCGGCACTTCCGCGATCTGCTCGCCAACTCCGAGGAGGGCATCGCCTCGAACATCCTCAGCAGCCGCCTCAAGGCCCTCGTCGCCGGAGGTCTCCTGACCCACGAGGACGCGGGGCGGGGACGACGGGGGACCTACAGCCTCACCGAGGCGGGCATCCAGACGGTTCCGGTCATGGTCGCACTCGGATCCTGGGGCCTGCGCCATCGACCGACGACACCGGAGCTGAGCATCCGGGCACGGCTGCTGGAGGAGGGCGGTCCACCCCTTTGGGAAGACCTGATGGACGAGCTGCGCGAGGCGCATCTGGGCATCCCCCGCCCGGACCACGGTCGCCCGCGCGCGTCCCAGCTGCTCCAGGAGGCGTACGAACGCGTCCTGGCTACGTCATCCTGACCTGTGCGGCGAGCACATGCGCGGACCGGAACAAGGACTCTCCTTGGTCACCGGAGACGGCCGAATTCCCAAATACGCATCCCGGGACGGAGACGTCGCCGCCGGGCCGGGATAAGTGCACTTCTTGGAAGTCGACTTCTGAGAAGTGCACTTATACACACCGACGTCCTACTGCTGCGGCGCGAAATGAGTGAGGACCTCGGGGTTGGCCATGGCGTCGGGGTTGGCGGCCTTCTCGACCGGAGTGCCGAGCAGGATCTTCCGTACGGGGACCTCCAGCTTCTTGCCCGACAGCGTCCTCGGGATGCCGGGGACCACCTGGATCTCGTCGGGCACGTGCCGGGGCGACAGCTCGGTGCGCAGGGCCGTACGCAGGCGGGACACCAGTTCGTCGGACAGCGACGCGCCGTCGGCGAGTGTGACGAACAGCAGCAGCCTGCCCTCCTGGCCGAGCTGCCCGGTGTCGATCACCAGGCTGTCGGCGATCTCCTCGAAGCGCTCCACGACGCGGTAGAACTCGCTGGTGCCCATCCGCACGCCGCCGCGGTTCAGGGTGGAGTCGGAGCGGCCGTAGATGACGCAGCCGCCGTCGGGGAGGATCTTGATCCAGTCGCCGTGCCGCCAGATGCCCGGATAGTCGGCGAAGTACGACTCCCGGTAGCGATCGCCTGAAGGGTCGTTCCAGAACATGACCGGCATGGACGGCATGGGCCGGGTGATGACGAGCTCCCCCACCTCGCCCACGACCGAGGCTCCCGCGGGGTCGAAGGACTCGACGGACGCGCCGAGGCAGCGGCACGGGATGACGCCGGCCCGGATCGGCAGCAGCGGCACCGCGCCGACGAACCCGGTGCACACGTCGGTGCCGCCGGAGAACGAGCCGAGCTGCACGTCGGGCTTCACGTCGGAGTAGACCCAGGCGAACCCCTCGGGGGGCAGCGGCGAGCCGGTCGAGCCGATGCCACGCAGCCGGTCGAGTCCCCGCGGCTTCACCCCGGCCTTCATCGACGCCATGATGTACGGCGCGCCGGTGCCGAAGTACGTCACGCCCTCCTCGGCGGCGAGCCGCCACAGAGCGCCGGTGTCGGGGTGGGCCGCGCTACCGTCGTACAGCAGGACGGCAGCCCCCACCAGCAGGCCACCGATGAGGTAGTTCCACATCATCCAGCCGGTGGTGGTGTACCAGAAGAACACATCGCCCTCGCCGAGGTCCTGGTGGAAGGACAGCGACTTGAGGTGCTCCAGCACGATCCCGCCGTGACCGTGGACGATGGGCTTGGGCAGGCCGGTGGTGCCCGACGAGTACAGCACCCACAGCGGATGGCCGAACGGCACCCGCTCGAACTCCAGCGGCGCGGTCTCGGCACGCAGGTCGTCCCAGCTCAGCGTGGTTTCGGGGGTGGTATCGGGGGCGTCATCGGGCGCCTCGGCGCCGAGCGCGGGGATCCAGACGGTGGCCTGCAGCGACGGCAGCTTCCCGGCGATCTCGCGCACCACCTCCGACCGGTCGTACGCCTTGCCGCCGTAGCGGTAACCGTCCACCGCGACCAGCACCTTCGGCTCGATCTGCGCGAACCGGTCGGTCACGCTGGGCGCGCCGAAGTCGGGCGAGCAGGAGGACCAGATCGCCCCGAGCGAGGCGGTGGCCAGGAAGGCGATGAGGGCCTCGGGGATGTTCGGGACGTAGGCGGCGACCCGGTCGCCCCGCCCGACGCCCAGCCGCACGAGCCCCGCCCTGACGCGGGCGACCTCCTCGCGGAGCTCACCGAGGGAGTACTGCCAACGGCTACCCGATTCGTTGCGGAAAATCACCGCCGTCCGGCCGGGGTGGCCGCGCAGTGCGTTCTCGGCGTAATTCAGGGCCGATCCCGCGAACCATTCGGCGTCCGGCATCGTTCCCTGGATGACGGGCCCGTCGCCACGCGTACCGACCACACCGAAGTAGTCCCATATAGACGTCCAGAAGTCGGCCGGAGACTCGACCGACCACTTCCACACGTCCTCGTAGTCCCCCGTACGGCCCAGTCGTTCCATGTAACGGGTGATCCGGGCCGCACGTACGACGTCGGGCGTGGGTTCCCAGAGCAGAGCGCCTTCCTCGACCATGCTCCCATCTTTGCCACGCTTGAGCCGCATGTCACCCTCCCCGCCCACATAGAAAGGGTCTGTCATATGTGGGTTTTGAGCTGGTCGATCGCCATCCGGGCGGCGGCTCCGATCGCGGCGTCGGCCCGAGGCTGGTTCTGCGCCGTGCTGAGCGACCGGGTGAACACGGCCACGGCGTAGCGCCCGCCGTCGGGATACTCGACCACCCCGACCTCGTTGCGGAGCGTGGGCAGCGTGCCCGTCTTGCCGCTCACCGCGACGTCGTCGAACGGGAAACCCGAGGCCAGCCGGTGCGGCCACACCTGCAGGGCCATGAGGCGGCGGATCGCCGCGCAGGAGGCCTCTCCCGCCGCCTCGTCGCGCCAGATCATGGCCAGCAGCCGGGTCATCTCACGCGGCGTGCTCCGATTGCCCTTCATCGGGTCGAGCGCACGCAGCCGCGCCACCACCTCGGGGTCGGTGCACGCCTGACTCACATCGGACTGGTCCGCCACGCCCGCGTCCACCCACAGGCTGGTGAGCATCTCGCGGCAGTCCTGCACCACCCGCGTCGCCCCCAGCCCGAGGCCGTCGAGCAGCGTGTTGACCGCCTCCAGGCCCACCCGGGCGAGCAGCACGTCGGCCGCGGTGTTGTCGCTCACCGCCATCATCAGGTACGCCAGGTCGCGCAGCGACAGCGTGGCGTCGTCCAGCATCGCCGCCAGCCCGGTGCCCCCGCCCGTACGGTCCGCCGCCGGCACCCGGACGCGTTCGGTGAGGTCGAGCAGCCCGCGCTCGGCCTGGCGGTGCAGTTCCAGCAGCAGGGGCACCTTGAAGACCGACGCGAGCACCACCGGCTCGTCGGCCCGCAGGCCCACCTCTCGTCCGTCGTCGATGTCGACGGCATGCAGCCACCCGGTGACGCCAGCGTTGCGGAACACCCGCTCCACAGGGTTCATGCCGGTGTTCATGCCGGTGTTCATGCCGGTGTTCATGCCGGTGTTCATGCGAGGAACCCGGTCGCCGGGCGCGGCGCCACCCGCGGCGCGGGCGGCACGCCTTCGTCCGTCATGCCGGCGCTCTCTTTCAGCACCTGTACGGCCACGGCGGTGAAGTCTCGCACGTACGGCCCCGGCTCGGCGCGCCAGGCCGGGGAACAGCGCCAGGCCAGGGGCGCACCCGCGAGGGGACGCCACACCACGCCCGGCATCTCCGCGGGGACGCCGAACGCGACGGCCGTGCCCGACAGGACCAGACCGAGGGCGAACTCCGCGCGCTCCGTGCAGATGATCTCGGTGGGGACGAAGCCGCCGCGGCGGCAGGAGGCCAGCGTGTCGTCGTACAGGCCGGGCTCGGCGTCCCGGGGGAACAGCACCAGGTCTCGCCCGGCCAGGTCGCCGAGGTGCACCGTCGCCCATTCGGTCAGCTCGTCGCCCTCGGCCAGCAGGACGCCCGGGTGCCGGACGAGCACCGGCCCGTAGGCGAGCCCGTTCGCGGCGACCGGATGGCGCAGCAGCCCGACGTCGAGCCTGCCCTCCAGCAACGCCGCGACCTGCGCGGCCGTGCCCATCTCGGTCAGCGACAGCCGTACGTCGGGGCGGCGGTCGCGAAACCCCGCGATGAGCGCGGCGAGCACGGCGGCGCCGAGGTCGGCGGGGACGCCCGCCCGCACGACCGCCGCGTCGCCGCGCGCCAGGTCGGACATGAGGTCGCGCATCCGCTCGACCCTGGCGACGATCTCGCGGGCCTCGGGCACCAGCAGCCGTCCCGCCTCGGTCAGCGCCACCCGGCGGCTCGACCGCTCGAACAGGCGCACACCCAGCTCCTCCTCCAGACGCCTGATGCGCTGGCTCAGCGGCGGCTGGGCCATCCCCAGCCGCGCGGCCGCGTTCCCGAAATGCAGCTCTTCCGTCACAACCAGGAAGTAGCCGAGATGCCGGACCAGGTCCACGAGCTGGGAGCATATCCGAATCGAACATGAAGCGCGTTGATATCCATATTGGACATACTCCCGGCCGGTCTGCTGCTCTTGGCGTGCACTCGACTCGAAGGGGGACACATGCGAGAGCGAAGGCGCTGGCCGTATGTCACGGCGGCGGTGCTCGTGCCGGTGGTGGCCGCGGGGGCGGCCATCTGGGCGCTGCGCACGAAGGGCTCACCCGAGGAGACCGCACGGGACTTCCTCGCGGCCTGGTCGCGCTCGGACTACGCGGCGATGCGCACGCTCGTCGCCGACCCGCCGGCCGGCTTCGACAGCACCTACCGCCGTTTCCACGACGACCTGAAGCTCACCGGGCAGCGATTCCAGGTGACCGGCGTCCAGGACGACACCGTACGGTTCCGGGCCCGGCTGACCGGCCCACTGCCCATCGCGTACGACGGGAGGCTGCGGCTGGTCGAGCGCGACCGCGCCTGGAAGGTGGCCTGGACCCCGACGGCCGTCCACCCTCGGCTGACCGACGGCATTCGGGCCAAGCTCACCACCGTGCCCGCCGAACGCGCCCCGATCACCGCCGCCGACGGCACCCGCATCGACACGCCGGACGTCCCCGGCTCCGTACAGCAGATCGTGGAGGGGCTGCGGGAGCAGTACGGCCCCCGTCTGACCGGCACCGCCTCCGCCCGGGCTGACCTGGTCGACTCCCAGACAGGCTCGAGGATCGCCACGCTCGCCGAGGGCGGAGCGAAGCCGGGCAAGCCGCTGCGGACGACCCTCGACCTGCGGGTGCACCGGGCGGGGGCGCAGGCTCTGGAGGGTGTGGACAAGCCCGCCTCGCTCGTCGCGCTGCGCCCGTCCACGGGCGAGGTCCTCGCGGTGGTCAACAAGCCGGGCGGCTACAACCGGGCCCTGCTCGGCGCCTACCCACCCGGCTCGACCTTCAAGATCGTGACCGCCTCGGCCCTGGTCGCCGGTGGCGTCACGCCCGGCCAGACCGTCGAGTGCCCGGCCGAGAAGACGATCGGCGGCTTCCCGTTCCACAACGCCGAATTCCACGACTACGGCACGCTGCCCTTCGTCGACGCCTTCGCCCACTCGTGCAACACGACGTTCGGCGACATGGCGGTGCGACGCCTCGGCGCCGACCGCCTGTCCAAGGTGGCCGCCGACTTCGGTTTCGGCGCCAGCATCAAGATCGGCGTGCCGGCCGTGGACGCCGCCTTCCCCGCGCCGCGTGACGACACCGACCTCGCGTCCGCCGCCATCGGCCAGGGGCGCGTCCTGGCCAGCCCGCTGAACATGGCCGCGGTCGCGGGCGCCATCGCCGCCGGCACCTGGCGGCAGCCCCGGCTGGTCCCGGCCTCGCTCGTCCCGGACGGTGGCACTTCCCCGCGCACGCTGGAGCCCGCGGTGGTGTCGGCGCTGCGCCGCCTCATGCCCGCCGTGGTCAGCGAGGGCACCGCGAGCGGCGTCTCCTTCCCCGACGGCACGGCCGGCAAGACCGGCACTGCCGAGTACGGCTCGGCCGAGAACGGGGAGAACCCGCCCACGCACTCGTGGTTCATCGGCTACAAGGGCGACCTGGCCTTCGCCGTCGTGGTCGAGGGCGGCGGCACCGGAGCGCAGGTGGCCGCCCCCGTCGCGGCCCGCTTCCTCAAAGCACTGTGATTCCTCGCGTCAGCCTCATAGCCTCCGGGCTCCTGGGAGTCGGTGGTAGGTGAAGGCCCAGCGGTCGGTGCCTTCCTTTCGGCGGGTGTAGCGGCCGGGGTGGCGGTAGCGGTCGCGGTTGTGGAACTGGCAGGCGGGGCCGAGCAGTTTCAGGTCGGTGAGACCGCCGGTGCTCCAGTTGTCGGCGTGGTCGATCTGGCACATCGTGGCCGGGAGCGGGCAGCCGTCGATCCAGCAGGTGGCGTAGCGGGCGAAGATCGCCCGCCGCTGGGCCGGGGTGGCCAGGCGGACCTTGCGGCCCATGTCCAGCACCTGCCCGTCGGCGTCCATCACCAGGCGCACCAGGGCGCTGGTGCGGGCCAGGCGGTGCACGCCGGAGACCGGCAGCACCTGCCCAGTCGCCAACAACAACCCCGGCACCGTCCCCAACAACGCCCCCGACAGCGTCCCCGCCGCCCCCAGCAGCGCCTCCCGTGCCGCCCCCGCTGCCGATCCCGGCGCCGTCTCCGATGCCGATCCTGGTGCCGATCCTGGTGACGCTGCTCCCTGTGCCGCCCCCTGTGACGCTGCTCCCTGTGCCGTCCCCAGTGCCGTCCCTGCCGACAGTGCCTCCGTCGGCCGCTCAGGTGGCGTTCCCGGTGTTCCCGGTGTTCCCGGTGTTCCCGCCGCTGCGGACGAGCACCGCGCCTGGCCGCCGCACGGCCCCTCGCGGCCCGGCCCCTCGCGGCCCGGCTCATGGTGGCCCGGCTCATGGCGGCAGTGCCCGCAGCGCAGGTCGCCGTGGTCCTCAGGCGTGTCCTGCGCATGCCGGCAGTCCCCCGCAGGCCGATGCCCGGCGTGGGCGTGACGCACAGCGGCGTCCTCGGGAGGAGGATCCGGCTGCACTGCATGCGGAGGCGCTGGCTGCGGAGGCGCTGCCTGCGGAGGCGCTGCCTGCGGACGCGCGCCACCGCCCCGGGGAAACTCGGCGTCGGCCGTCGGGTCAGGACACCCAGGGCCGGTGGCTTCCGCCTCACCGGCGACGCTGTCCTCCGCCTCGGCGAGGGCGCCGTCGTCCCCCGTCGCAAGGGCGCCATCGTCCCCTGTCGCGAGGGCGCGGTCGTTCCCCGTCGCGGGGGCCCGGTTCTGCCCCTCGGCACGGGCGCAGTCCTCGCCCTTGACGGGTGCGGTGTCGCCGCCCTCGGCAGAGGCGGCACTCGCGGTGTCGCGCGGCCCGCGCCCACCGGCCCGCTGCTGACCGGCCCCGAAGCCGCCGGCCTCCTCACCGCAGGGGCCGGTGGCAGCAAGGTCGGCACTCTCGGCAGCGGCGTCCACAGCCACACCGGCCCCGGCCTCTGCACCGGCACCGCCCGGGTCGTCGGCGCTTCCGGTGTCGCGGAGGTCGCAGTCACCGGTGTCTTCGGGGGTGCAGTCACCGGTGTCGTGGGAGTCGCTGGCACTGGTGTCTTCGGGGTCGCTGGCACCGCTGTCCTCGCTGGCACCGGTGTCGCCCGGGTCCTTGATGTCGCAGGGGTCGGCGGCGCTTTCCGTGTCGCGGGGGTCGCTGGCACCGCTGTCCTCGCTGGCACCGGTGTCGCCGGGGGCGCTGGTGTCGGGGTCGCTGGTGTCGTCGGCGTGGGTGCTGTCGGCGGGAGTGACGTCCTCGGGATCGGCGGGGAGGGACTCGGCGTTGACCAGCACCAGAAGCTCGGCGGCGATCTTCTGCTCCAGCAGCGCGATCAGCGCGTCGGCCTGGCGGACCTGCAACGAACGGTCATCCCCCTCGGCCCTGGGTTTGGCATAGGCATCCAACAGCGCACGCAACCGGGCGGCCGCCTCACGGGGCAGGTAGAACTCCCCCTCCAGCCCACCCCCCTTGCCCGGGCGGACCCTCAAAAACCGCCGCCCGTAATCGGCCTGCTCATCGCGTTCCTCCCCATCCGGGTCCAGCACCGCACGCAGATAACGCCCGGCTTTGGCCACCTCCGCCGGACCCGCCCTGCCCGCCAACTCCAGCAAAATCGGCTCAACCAACCCGGCCTGCTCATCAGTCAGGTTGGCGGTGGCGGTGCAGATCGCCTCCACCACCCCCGCGGACAATCTCCCGGCCGCGAACGCCTCCCGCACCCCCGGCAAGCGGGCCAGCTCCACCCCCAGAGTCAGCAGGCGCCCCGCCCCCGCCCCACTCATCCCCCCGGCCGTACGCAACCAACTACGGGTAGAGGCATGCCCATGCCGCCTGGCCTGCCCCGCCCGATGCACCCGCCCCACCCGCTCCGCAAGAGCACACGAGATCCGATCCCGCGCGAACATCAACTCCTCAGCCTCACCCAGACAGACGTCCACATCCTCCGGAAGCGGCGCCAACGCCAACGCCTGCGCCGTTTCCCGAAGAGAACCCACCAGCACCCACGACGACCGGCCCCTGCCCCGACCGGCACCATCACCGGCACTGCCGGCCCTCCCGGCCCTCCCGGCACCGGTCGCGCCGTCGCTGGTGGCCTCACCGTCTGTGACCCCACCATCTGGGGCCTCACCGTCTGGGGCCTCACTGTCTGGGATCCTGCTGCCGGTGTGGCTCGCGTGCTGCCCCGGCTCGGGGTCGATGATCGGAAAGTACTCGCGGGCGAGCGAGCCCTCGGACGACCACAACGGCGAACCGGCGGTCAGCCGGTCCCACCACTCGCCGTCGCCGCCGGTGCCCCCGTTAGCGCTGTTGCCGCCGTTGCCCCTGTTGCCGCTGTTGGCCTGGTCGCCGTTGTTGGCGCTGTTGGCGCTGTTCGAATCATGATGGTGCCCAGGATCAGAGCCGAACAGATCCATGGCACCTCCTCATCGAATTCGAAAACTTGTATGAATTCTTCCACCCCTTCTCCAGCGGAAGCAATCGGCCGAACGGATTAGTTGGAGTCGCAGGTGAGCCGGAGTGAAGCGCTCGTCAGGTGCCCCGGGCGAGCACGTCCTGCGCGAAGTCGCCGGCGCGGATTCCGCTACGGGGTGAGACGTATGCGGGGTGAGACGTACACGCCGCCGCTCCGATGCTCCCCCCGTCGCGGCCCGCTTCCTCAAGGCCCTGTGATTACCCGTGCGGTAATCGACCCGCCGCGCCCGACCGGGGAGGCTTTCCGTCATGAGTGATGAGACCCGCGAAGTCGTGGAAGAACTGCTGCGCCGGCTCGCCGAGGGCGACCACGACCGTACGGCGGAGCTGTTCGCCGAGCCGGTCGACTGGCGGCTCAGCTGGCCCGCCGAGGGGCATCCGGCGGTGCCGTGGATCCGGTCCCGGTCGAGCCGGGCCGACGTGGCCGACCACTTCCGGTCGCTGGAGGCCCATCACGTGCCCGAACTGAACGGCACCTCGGTGGCGCGGATCCTGGTGGACGGGGCGGACGCCGTCGTGCTCGGCGAGATCGCGCAGACGGTACGCGACGGCGGCGCCGCGTACGCCTCGCCGTTCGCGCTCCACCTCACGGTGGAAGACGGGCTCGTCACCCGCTACCACATCTATGAGGACAGCCTGACGGTCGCGCGGGCCCTGACCCCCGCCTGATCAGCGCCTGTTCAGTGCCTGCTCAGTGCGCCGCGCGGTCGGCCGGGGTGGTGAGGCGGGCGACGGCGGCGACGACCTCGGAGGGGTTGGACAGGTCGGGCAGCACGATGTCGGCGCCCGCCTCGTGCAACTCGGCTGCCGTGGACCTGCCGGAGGCGACGGCGATCATCACCGCGCCGCCGATCTTCGCCGCCTGCACGTCCCGCGTGGAGTCGCCGATCAGGACGGTGTTTCCGGCGGTGAAGACGGCGCCGTACCCGGCCTTGGCTCGTCCCTGGGCCACCTGCAGCAGGGTGGCCTTGGGATACACCTCCTCGCCGTAGCCGCCCACCTCGACGTCGATCCACTTGTCCAGCCCGAACGCCTTGAGCTTGTGGACGGCGTTGCTCTTGATGGTGCCGGTGAGCACCGACTGCACGACGCCGTCGAGGCGGGACACGGCCTTGAGCGCGTCCTTGGCGCCGGGCATCGCGCGGCCGTCCTTGGCCAGCCGGTCGCGCCGCTCCGCGAAGGAGACGGCCAGCGCGTCGAGGAACCTCGGCAGGTGGTGGTCCTCGACGGCGATGCCGTTGACGGCCAGGGTCTCGAAGATGATCTCCGAGTCGGGGCGGCCCAGCGCGGGTGCGAGTTTCACCAGCGGCCGCCCTGTCACCATCCGGAACGCGTCCGCGTAGGCGTCGCGGGTGACGATGGCGACGTCGACGAGCGTGAGGTCGATGTTCCAGAGAACAAGGCGGTTGATCGCGGCCTCCGTGGGGGTGCGGTGTGGATCGTGCCCAGCGTACGACCCACGCGGGGCATACGACGCATCCACACGGCACCGATATGTCCCACCACAGGGCTCGCACGCGCCGGAGAACGAGGCGCCGCCGAAATCCGCCCTGGCGCTCCCTCCGGCGCCCGTTATCTCGCGGCGCCCGTGGCCGGAACCCGGACCGCATGGCGCGTGGACAGTCCGCAATCCGCCGCGGGACCGGCCCGAACCCTCCATCCCGCCACTCACGGCCCGGGATCGTAACCGTCCACGGCAGTGCAGACAAGATCTTGACAAGACATGTCACCAGCGGTTCTCTTGATGATCAGTAAACGTTTTTTGCACTTTCCGCGCGGTTCTTAGCTCTCGTCCCACCCTGTCCAGAATGAGGCGGACGTCGTGTACCGAAAGCTGGGTTCTACAGTGCTGGCCGCGGTCCTCGCGACCGGCCTGACCGTAACCGCCGAGGACGGGAGCGCGGCGTACGCGGCCCCCCGCGCCGCCCAGGCCGATCCTCAGGCGCCGGAAGAGGGAGCGCCGACCGACGAGGCGGCCGGACGGGCCGCCCGCGAGACCGGCCGCCCGGTCGAGGTGCTGGCCAAACGCGGCGAGGACCGGGAGACGTACGCCAACCCCGACGGCACCTTCACCACCATCGAACATCTGCGTCCGGTGCGCGTGCGGCAGGGCGACGGCTGGGTCGCGCCCGACACCACGCTGGTCAGGCGGCCGGACGGTTCGATCGGGCCACGCGCGAGCACGGTCGGGCTGTCGCTGTCCGGCGGCGGCGACGCACCGCTGGCCCGCGTCGCCAGGGCCGGCCGCGAGATGTCGCTGAAGTGGCCCGGAGGCCTGCCGGAACCCGAACTGCGGGGGGACTCAGCCGTCTACCACGACGTCATGAAGGACGTGGACCTCGTCGTACGAGCCGACGTGGACGGCTTCTCCCACACCCTCGTGGTCAAGACCAGGGAGGCGGCCGCGAACAACGCGCTGGCCCGGCTCACCCTCGGACTGGGCGGCGCGGGCGTCGGCGTGCGGACGAAGGAGGGCGGCGCCGTCGAGGCGGTCGACGCCGCGGGCGGCGGGGCGCTGTTCGAGGCGCCCGCGGCGGTCATGTGGGACTCCGGCGCCCCCGCCCCCGCGCTGAAGGCAGCGACCTCGGCCCCGCTGGAGCGCGGCCCCTCCGACACCTCGAAGGTCGCCGGTCTGAACGCAACCGTGGAGGGTGGGAACCTCACCCTCACCCCCGACCGGGCGCTGCTCGACGCGCCCGACACCCGCTATCCCGTCTACATCGACCCCGTATGGAAGACGGTCAAGGCGTCGGCCTGGGCGTACGTGTCGCGCACCTACCCCAGCACGTCGTACTACAAGTTCGGCGGCAAGGCCGACTCGGGCCTGGGCCTGTGCTCGGGCGACTCCAAGTGCGCGCCGTCCGACGTCAAGCGCATCTTCTACCGCATGCCGACCAGCGCGTACGCCGGCAAGTACATCATCTCGGCCGATTTCGTCGCCAAGGAGACCTGGTCGTACTCCTGCGACGGCCGCACGGTGCAGCTGTGGCGGACGAAGGGGTTCGTCGAGAGCTCCACGTGGAACTCCACGAAGGACAACTGGCTGGAGCACCTCGACACCCGTGACGTGGCCAAGGGCTGGTCGTCCAGTTGTCCGGCGGGCGACGTCGAGTTCGACGCGACGAAGGCCGTCAAGGACGCCTCGGCCGGCAAGTGGTCGACCACGACGTTCGGCCTGCGCGCGGGTTACGAGACCGACGCCTACGGCTGGAAGCGCTTCGCCGACGACGCCTACCTGCGGGTCAACTACAACACGCCGCCGCCGCAGCCGAAGATGTCGGACCTGTCGATGAACCCCGGCGGCAAATGCGTCTACTCCCCCGCCCCCGCCGTGCGCGTGCCCCCGACGGTCTCGGCGGTCCTGTACGACCCCGACTCCGCCGACGCCAAGAAGGTGTACGCCGAGTTCGGCGCGACCTGGGACGGCGCGCAGAAGTGGTCGTCGGGCAAGATCGGCCCGAAGACCACCGGCTCGACCTTCCAGGTCACGCTGCCGTCCTCGATTCCCGAGAAGAAGACCATCAACTGGTACGTCCGCACCTGGGACGGCTACCAGTACAGCCCGTGGAGCTACGCGGGCGACGCCACCGCGTGCTACTTCACCTATGACAAGAGCGTGCCGGCGGCTCCCACGCTGTCGTCGACGGCGTATCCGCAGTCGGACCCGGAGAACGAGGCCGATCCCTGGTATGACGGCGTGGGCCGCTACGGCCGTTTCACCGCGGCGTCGTCCTCGGCCGACGTGGTCAAGTACTGGTTCGGCGTCAACTCCAACCCCACCTCGGCCAACGAGCGCAAGCCGTCCAGTCCGGGCGGGGCGGTGACCATCGACATCGCCCCCGACCACGCCGGGCCGAACTACCTCACGGTGAAGGCGTTCGACGCGGCCGGCAACTCCAGCGAGATCGGGCGCTACGTGTTCCGTGTGAAGGCGGGCTCCCCGGCGAAGGCCCAGTGGGCGCTGGACGAGCCGATCGACTCCACGCAGGTGGCCGACGCCTCGGGCGCGTACCCGGCGACCGTGTACGGCGGGGTGACGCTCGGGGTGGACGGTGTCTCGAAGACCGCCATGCAGACCAACGGCACCACCGGCTACGCCAGGACCGCCGGGCCGGTGCTCGACACGCGCAACGGCTTCGCGGTGTCGGCCTGGGCACGGCTCCCCGCGACCAAGCCCACCCACGCCGGGATCATCGCGACCCAGATCGGGAGCGTCCGCAGCGGGTTCGAGCTGTACTACTCCTCCGGCTACGACCGGTGGATCTTCAACCGCTACAACAACGACACGACCGACGGCACGATCACCCGGGCCATCGGCACGGCCTCGCCGCAGGGCAGCGAATGGACCCATCTGGTCGGCGTGTACGACGCGGTGGCCAAGAACATCACGCTGTACGTCAACGGCCGGCTCCAGGCGACGACGGCCTACACGACCCCGTGGAACGCCACCGGCCCGGTGCAGATCGGCGCGGGCTGGTACGGCAAGCTCGACGCCTTCTTCCCCGGCGAGATCGACGACGTGCGGCTGTTCGACCGCATCGTCACGCCCGAGGAGGTCGGCAACCTGTTCACCCAGCACCCGGTGGTGGCCGCGCGCTGGAAGCTGAACGACTCCGCCTCCGCCGTACGGGCCGCCACGGCCTACTGGAAGATGGACGAGGCGGCCGGGGCCCCGCGCGCCGAGGAGGCGGGCGGCGCCTACCCGGCCGGTCCGCAGGGCGGCGTCACGTTCGGCGCGGCCGGGCGGTTCGGCAAGGCCGTGCACCTCGACGGCACCACCGGCTATCTCAAGACCACAGGGCCGGTCCTGCCCGACACCACCAAGAGCTTCTCGGTGGCGGCGTGGGCGAAGCTCCCGGCGACCAAACCGACCCACGCCGCGATCATCGCGACGCAGGCGGGCTCCCGGCGCAGCGGCTTCGAGCTGTACTACTCCTCCAGCTACGACCGGTGGATCTTCAACCGCTACAACAACGACGACGACGACGACGTGATCACCCGGGCCCAGTCCACGGCCGTGCCCGAGGGCGGCGTCTGGACCCACCTGGCCGGCGTGTACGACGCGGCGAACAAGCAGATCAGGCTCTACGTCAACGGCAAGCTCAACTCGACGACGGCCTTCACCACGCCGTGGAAGGCCACCGGCCCGGTGCAGATCGGCGCCGGCTGGTACGGCACGCTGAAGTCCTTCTTCCCCGGCGAGATCGACGACGTGCGGCTGTACGACCAGATCATCAGCGACTCGGAGATCGCGACGCTGGCCTCCGGCGCCTCGCTGACCATCGCCGCCGACGACGGCCCATCCGGACGGCACGTCACGCTGAACGGCAACGCCAGGATCGACCAGGGAGCCGGCTGGGTCGGCACCCCGCCGGGCGGCCTGGTGCTCGACGGCGACGGCGACTACGCCGCCACCGCCGTCCCGGTCGTCCGCACCGACGAGAGCTTCACGATCGCCGGCTGGGTGACCACCGCGGGGCGTCCGTCCAGGGCCGCGGCGGTCTTCAGCCAGGAGGGCTCCGTCAACAGCGCCTTCACCCTGCGCTACCGGCCCGACCCGTCCGACCCGGCCAACGCGGGCGGCTACCAGATCGAGATGCCGGACAAGGACGCGACCGGCGCGGCCCGGCCGACCGCCGAGCATTCGGCCTTCCAGTCCGGCTTCGACTGGGACCACGTGGCGATCGTGTACGACGCCTTCCAGGACGAGATGCGGCTCTACGTGAACGGCGAGTTGGAGCAGGTCGAGGACACGGTGTCCTGGCGCCACAACGTGATCGGCTTCAACGCGGGCAAGGGGCTCCAGCTCGGCCGCACCAAGGCGGACGGCGCATGGAGCGAGTACTGGCCCGGCGTGATCGACGACGTGTGGGCCTTCCAGGGGATCGCGACCGAGGAACAGATCCAGCTGCTGGCCGGCGGCACCGAGCTGGCCACGGATACCGGCCTGTAGAGAACCGGCGACTCGAACTCAGAACCAGTCCCGGCCGCCGCGCGGCGGCCGGGCGGGAGGTTGCGCATGAACGGGTTCCCCCACCCGAAAAGGTTCAGGCAGCGGTTCAGGCAGCGGTTCAGACGCAGGGTCGCCGCGGTCACGGCGCTTGCCACCGTCGCCGCGTCCCTGGTCGCCCCGCCCGCGCAGGCGGCGGCCCCCGACGCGGGACGCCCCGAGGTGAAGAGCGCCGAGCGCGTGGTCCGGGGCGAGACGCTGGGCGTCAAGCCCCGCCGCCCCGACCCGGCGGGGCTTGACGCGGCGGGCACCCCCGCCAAACGGCGGCCCACGTCCGCCGTACGGATGATGGACCGCGCCGCCGCCGAGCGCGCGGGCGTCGACGGCGCCCTGTTCACGGTCGAGGCCGCCGGAGACAGGGCGTCGAGTGTCACCGTCGACTACTCGGCCCTCGCCGACGACTTCGGCGGCGCGTACGGCAGCCGGCTGCGCCTGGTCCGCCTGCCCGCCTGCGCGTTGACCACCCCCGACCAGCCCGCCTGCCGTACGGAGACACCGGTCCGCGCGCGCAACGACGCGGCGAACCGTACGCTCACCGCCTCGATCCCGGCACAGGAGACGGCGCGGGCGACGGCGCGGGCGACGGTGCTGGCGGCCGTGTCCGGCGACTCCGGCGACAAGGGCGACTACAAGGCCACCAAGCTGTCGCCGTCGGCCACCTGGACCGTGGCCGAGCAGTCGGGTGACTTCTCCTGGTCGTATCCCCTGCGGGTGCCGCCGGTCCCCGGCGAGCTGACGCCCAAGGTGGAGATCGGCTACTCCTCCGGCGCGGTGGACGGCCGCACGTCCAACACCAACAACCAGCCGTCGTGGGTGGGCGAGGGCTTCGACTACTGGCCCGGCTATATCAAGCGCGCCTACAAGCCCTGCGCGGACGACGGGGCGCCGAAGGACCAGTGGGGCACCCCGCCCGGTGACCAGTGCTGGGCGTACGACAACGCCGTCATCAGCTGGAACGGGCGCGGCGGCGAGCTGATCCAGGCCTCCGACGGCACGTGGCGGATGAAGAACGACGACGGCACCCGCGTCGAACGCCTCAAGGACACGGCCAAGGCCAACGGGGACGACGACGGGGAGTACTGGAAGCTCACCACCCCCGACGGCGTGCAGTTCTTCTTCGGGCTCAACCGGCTGCCCGGGTGGAGCAGCGGCAAGCCGGAGACGAAGTCGGCCTGGACGCACCCCGTGTTCGGCAACGACGCGAACGAGCCGTGCCACGCCTCCACCTTCGCCGCCTCGTGGTGCCAGCAGGCCTACCAGTGGAACCTCGACTACGTCGTGGACCCGCGCGGCAACGCCATCACGTACTACTACCAGCAGGAGGGCAACCACTACGGCCGCAACCTCAAGCCCGAGGACGAGACGCCGTACGTGCGCGGCGGCTGGCTCGACCGCATCGAGTACGGCCAGCGCTCCGACACGCTGTTCACCGCCAAGGCCCCGGCGCGCGTGGTGTTCGGCGTCTCCGAGCGGTGCCTGAAGACCGACGCCTTCGACTGCGACCCGAGCAAGATCGGTTCGAACCCCACGAAGTGGCCGGACGTGCCGTACGACCTGAACTGCAACGCCGGCACCGAGTGCAAGGCGACGCACGGCACGCTCGCGCCCACGTTCTGGTCGCGCAAGCGGCTCACCGGCGTCACCACACAGGTGATCAAGGCCGACGGCACCTACCGCGACGTCGACAACTGGGCGATCGACCACCTGTGGGGCGACGCGGACATCGACCAGGCCCTGCTGGTGAAGTCGATCACGCACACCGGTCGTGCGACCGGCAGCCCGGTGGCGCTGCCCTCGGTGACCTTCAACCACGTGCAGCTGCCCAACCGGGTGGACAAGCAGGGCGACGACATCGCGCCGTTCGTCAAGTACCGCCTCGGGGCGATCTACGACGAGTCGGGCGGGCAGATCGACGTCAACTACTCCGACGCCGACTGCGCGCTCGGCTCGCTGCCCACGCCGGAGACCAACACCCGGCGCTGTTTCCCCGTCAAGTGGACGCCCGCCGGATATGACGACCCGATCACCGACTGGTTCCACAAGTACGTCGTCACCCAGGTCGTGCAGACCGACCGCACCGGCGGGTCCCCCGACGCGCTGACGACGTACGAGTACCTCGACGGCGCCGCCTGGCACTATGACGACGACGACGGCATGACCAAGGAGAAGTACAAGACCTGGTCGCAGTGGCGCGGCTACGGCCGCGTACGCGTGCGGACCGGCGGCTGGAACGACCTGCGGTCCCAGGTCGAGACGCGCTACCTGCGCGGGATGAACGGCGACCGGGCCGGGCCGAGCGGCGGCACGAAGAAGGTCACGGTCTCCGACGGCGAGGGCGGCAGCGTGGTCGACGAGGACCCGCTGCAGGGGTTCGAGCTCAAGCGGACCGAATACGAGGGCGTGGACGGCGCGGTCGCGGTCAAGACCGTCAACTCGCCCTGGTACCAGGAGACGGCCAAGCGCACCCGGAGCTGGGGCACCGTCACCGCGAACATCGTCAACGTCGCCAAGACGCACACCTGGACCGCGATGGACGGCGGCGGCTGGCGGGAGACCGAGAGCGGCACGAAGTACGAGCCCGTCGCCGGCCTCACCACCCAGGTGGACGACAAGGGCGACCTGTCCACCGCCGCCGACGACCGGTGCACCCGCACCACCTACGCCCAGAACACCAAGGCCTGGATGCTGAAATATCCGTCCAGGGTGGAGACCGTCGCGGTGGCGTGCTCGGCCACCCCCGACCGGTCCAAGCAGGTCGTCGAGGACGACCGCACCTTCTACGACAACGGCGCCTTCGGGGCCGCGCCCACCAAGGGCGACATCACCCGCGTCGAGACGATCGCCGCGCACGACGGCACCACCGCGACGTACGTCGCCAAGGAGGTCTCGACGTACGACGCCTACGGCCGCGAGCTGACCACCAGGAACGCGGCCGGCCACGTCACGACCACGGCCTACACCGACACCGGCGGGCTGAACACGGGCGTGAAGGTCACCGGCCCGCCGGTGGTCCCCGGCGACGCCTCGACGGCCCACGTCACCAGCCAGGAGAAGGACCCGGCGTACGGGTTCGAGACCGTGAAGATCGACGCCAACGGCAAGCGCACCGACCTGGAGTACGACGCGCTCGGCCGCCTCATGAAGGTGTGGATGCCCGACCGGTCGAAGGCGGCGGGCCAGACGCCGAACCTGGAGTTCAGCTACCGCGTCGTGGACGGCCAGATCGTCGCCATCGGCACGAAGAAGCTGGACGCCGAGGGCGGCCAGACCCCGCCGACGTACGAGCTGTACGACGGGCGGCTGCGGCTGCGCCAGACCCAGGAGCCGGGGCCGGACGGCGGCCGGCTGGTCAGCGACAAGTTCTATGACTCCCGCGGCAACGTGGCCCGCGAGTACGGCCAGTACTACTCGACCGAGGCCCCCTCGACGAAGCTGTTCGGCGCGTACGAGGGCGACGTCGAGTCGCAGAAGGTGTTCGACTACGACGGCCGCAACCGGGTGACACTCGAACGGTTCCTCGTCGGCAACGGCGAGACCAAGGAGAAGTGGCGCACGGTCACGAGCTACGGCGGCGGCAGGGTCACCGTGGACCCGCCGACCGGTGACACGCCGGTGACGACGCTGACCGACGCGCGCGACCAGATCGTCGAACTGCGCCAGTACAGGGGCGACTCCCCCACCGGCGACTACGACAGGACGACCTACACCTACACGCCCGCCGGCAAGCTCTCGACCGTCAAGGACCCGGCGGGCAACGTCTGGGCGCACTTCTACGACCTGCGCGGCCGGGAGATCGAGGTGCGCGACCCCGACAAGGGGACGACGAAGACGACGTACGACGACCTCGACCACGTGCTGACCACCACCGACGCACGCGGCAAGACGATCTTCAACGTGTACGACCCGATGGGCCGCAGGACGGAGACCCGGGAGGGCTCCGCGACCGGCCCGCTGCTGGCGTCGTGGACCTACGACACCGTGCGCAAGGGACAGGCGTCCAGCGCCACCAGGTACGCCGACGGCCAGGCGTACACGACCACGTTCAACGCCTACGACAACCTCTACCGGGCCATCCGCACGACCGTGACGATCCCGTCCGCCGAGGGCGCGCTCGCGGGCAGCTACGTGTTCGACACGCGCTACAAGCTGGACGGCACCGTCCAGTCGGCCACCTACCCCGACGCGGGCGGCCTGCCGGCCGAGACCGTCGTCTACTCCTACGACGACCTGCGCCGGCCCACCACCATGTCGGGCCTGTCGCCGTACGTCACCGACTCGATCCACAGCCTCACCGGCAAGCCCGAGCAGTACGAGCTGTCGACCGGCGGCAAGAAGACGTGGTTCACCTACTCCTACGAGTACGGCACCCAGCGCCTGCGGTCGTCGCGAGTGGACCGCGAGGACGTGGCGGGCGTGGACCGCAACGCCACCTACACCTACGACGCGGTGGGCAACGTCGTCTCGATCTCCGACGTGTCCCGCAGCGGCACCGACACCCAGTGCTTCGCCTACGACTACCTACGCCGTCTCACCGAGGCCTGGACGCAGGGCACCCAGTCGTGCGCGGGGTCGCCGAGCGCGAGCGTCATCGGCGGCGTGGCGCCCTACTGGCAGTCGTTCGGATACGACGTGACCGGCAACCGTACGAAGGAGGTCGAGCACGGCGTCGGCGGCGCGGCCGACACGACGCGGACCTACGACTACCCGGCCCCCGGCTCGCCGCACCCGCACGCGCTGTCCGGCGTGACCCAGACCGGCGGTGCGGGCGCCCGCACCGAGTCCTACGCCTACGACGACACCGGCAACACGACCGGCCGCACGATCGGTGCCACGGCCCAGAGTCTGGAGTGGGACGTCGAGGGCCACCTGGCCAAGGTCACCGAGGGCACGAAGGTCACCTCCTACCTGTACGACGCCGACGGCAACCGGCTCATCAGGCGCGACCCCGGCGGCACCACGCTCTACCTCCCGGGCATGGAGCTGCGCCTGGACAAGGCCACCGCCAAGGTGCAGGCGACCAGGTACTACACCCACGACACCGTGACGGTCGCGGTGCGCACCACCTCGGGCGTGAAGTTCCTGGCCGCCGACCAGAACGGCACGGCGGAGCTGGCGATCGACGCGGCGAACCAGTCGCTGACGCAACGCAGGTACAAGCCCTTCGGCCAGCTGCGGGGATCGCCCCCCGGCTCCTGGCCGGGCGAGAAGGGCTTCGTCGGCGGCACCGTGGACGAGTCGACCGGGCTCACCCATCTCGGGGCCCGCGAGTACGACCCCGCCACCGGCAGGTTCGTCAGCGTCGACCCGATCATCGACCCGCACGACCCGCAGCAGATGAACGGCTACGCCTACGCAGGCAACAACCCCGTCACGTTCACCGACCCCGACGGCAAGTTCTGGGGCAGCTGGCTGGCGATCCTGCTGGCGCTCCTGCGGGCCCTGCTGGCCATCCTCAACCACGGCGGCGGCGGGAGCCACGGCGGTGGCGGCGGCTACACCGGTGGTGGCGGCGGTGGCGGTGGCGGTGGTGGCGGCGCTCCGCACCGCTCAGGCCCGAGCTTCGGCTCCACGGTCAAGAGCAACACTTTGGCCAGCGTCGACCCACGCAAGTTCACCGCCCTGGGCTGGCTGGCGTACGGACTGGGCGGCCCCGCCGACATGCTCACGACCTGGGGTGAGAACTTCAAGGAGAGCCGCCGCGTCATGGCCGGCATCTACAAGCTCAAGTCGGTCAGTTATCCGGAGGGCAACTGGCTGACCAAGTGGCTGTGGCAGGGGCTCGGCAAGTGGTACGACGCCAAGGCCAACCGGGTCGAGGCGCGCGGCATCAAGTGGGGCGGCCGGCTCGGCAAGGCGGGCAAGTTCGTCGGCAGGTTCGGGGTCGTCGCCACCTTCGCCGACGGCGCGCTCACCCAGTGGAACAACGACGCGGGCAAGGACATCAACACCGGTGAGAAGGTCGCGCGGGCGGGCATCCGCGGCGCGGCCGTGGCGGGCGGCGCCTACGCGGGCGCCACGATCGGCGCGGCGGCGTGCAGCCCCGGCGTCGTGCTCGCCGCCGTCTGCGGTGCCGCGGGCGCGTACATCGGCGGTATGGTCGGCGGCGTCGTCGGCGACACCGCGATCGCCGCGTACGACCACATGCGCAAGCCGGTGGTGAACACCGTCAAGTCGATCGGGTCGGGTATCAAGAAGGGATGGAAGAGTCTCTTTGGCTAGTGCCGTGACCTACGCGGCCGAGGTCGTGGGCTACCCGCACGCGCCGGTGTGGGCGGTGCTCGCCACCGCCCTGCTCGCGATCCTCGGCTTCGTCAACCACGTCAGGTTCGTACGCAGCGGGCCAGGCGGCACCTGGGCGGCACGCTACTTCGACACCGACAGCCCGAAGGAACTGCGCAACCTGCCGTTCGCGCAGCTCCCCGGGGCCGTCATGCTCGCGATGTGGGCCGTGATGCTCGCCTACACCCGGGTCTCCGGCCAGGAGACCTGGGACGCGATCATGGGCCTGTTCCTCTTCGCGTCGTTCGTCTTCGGGGCTGTGGCGGTCAAGCGGCTCTACCGGCCGCCGCGCAGGGCCAAGCCCCGGTGGCTGCGGGAGATGGAACGCGAGGAGGAGGAACGCCAGGCCCGCTGATCAGACGAGGTCGAGGGCGTCGGCCAGCGAGTCCACCACCGGGACCCCGACGCCCTCCAGCTCCGCCCGCCTGGTCATGCCGCCGGTGTAGAGGATGGCGCGGGCGCCGACGTGCTGGGCCGCGTGGGCGTCGTCCACGCTGTCACCGATGACGACGACCTTCGCCGAGTCGAGGCCGAGCGCGCGCAGGTGCTCCACCATGTGCTCGGCCTTGTGGCCGCCGGTCGCCGATCGCGAGCCGTCGATCCGGGTGAAGTGGCCGTCGATGCCGAACTCGCCGGTCTTGCGGACCAGCCGTTCGTGGCCCCACATGGACAGCAGCGACTGCGTGCGGCCCGACTCGTCCCAGGCCCGCAGGCTCGACAGCGCCCCCTCGGCGAGGCTGCACGCCTCCATCAGCCGGTGGTAGTGCTCGTGGAAGCCCGCGTCGAGCAGTTCCCATTCGCCCTCCCTGAGCGGCCGGCCGAGCATCCGCTCGTACGCCACCCAGATGGGGCGGGTGTACACCTCGCGGAAGCCCTCCGCGTCGTACGGCCCCAGGCCGTACGGCTGGAAGAGCTCGTTGGTCGCGCCGACGACGGCGTCGATGTCGTGGAAGAGCGTCCCGTTCCAGTCCCAAACAATGTGTGTCATCTCGCCTCCAGCTTAGACGCCGGGCGTGACAACTCCATGAACTCCGCGGGTCAGGTGAGCAGATCCGGGATCTCCTGCGTGGCGTACCACAGCAGTTCGTGGTCCTCCGCGCCGTCCACGACGAACCGCGCGTCGTCGTCACCGCCGTCGGCGGCGGGCAGCGCGGCGATCGCCGCCTCCACGTCGGGCGCGGCGCCGTCGTCGTCCACGTGGACCGCGGCGACCAGCCGCATGGGGATCGGCTCAAGCACCCGCACGCGGGCGCGCTCCTCCAGGTCGGCGCCGGTCTTCACGGTCTCGTCGGGCACCTCGGCCGCGATCACGACCCGCCGGGCGGCCACCTCGACGCCGTCCTCGCGGTCGGCGGCGAGCATGCGCAGGGAGGCCCGGGCGGCCTCGGTCAGCGCGACGTACTCCAGCTCCTCGGTGTCACCCGAGACATACCACTCGATCAACGCGGGGGTGACCGCGAAGCCGGTCA
Source organism: Microbispora sp. NPDC046933 (assembly GCF_040644635.1). Taxonomy (NCBI): domain Bacteria; kingdom Bacillati; phylum Actinomycetota; class Actinomycetes; order Streptosporangiales; family Streptosporangiaceae; genus Microbispora; species Microbispora sp. NPDC046933. Next base: position 135,137 of record NZ_JBEYWW010000001.1, read on the forward strand.
GCGGGGCCGGGCCCAGCTCCCCTGCGGCGACGACGCGCGCCAGCGCGGGAATCGTGGACGGCAGATACACGCGCATGCGTTCCTCGACTTCGATCTCTGGTTCAGGCTACAGACGGGCGGCGGCGCCGGGCTCGCGGAAAGACAGGCCCAACAGGCGCTCCATCTCGGCGATGGTCTCCGAGGGGCCGGTGTGGTGCACGCCGACCAGGCCGAGCGTGCGGGCCGCCAGGATGTTCGCCTCGATGTCGTCGACGAACACGCACTGCCCCGGCTCCAGCCCCAGCAGGCCGAGCGCGTGCCGGAAAATCCGCTCCTCGGGCTTGCGCATGCCGACCTCGCCCGAGATGACGACCGCGTCGAAGAGGACCTCCCAGCCCTCACGCGAGTAGTGGTCGCCCCACGAGTTGGACACCAGGCAGGTGCCGAAACCGGCCGCGCGGGCCAGGCGCAGCATCTCGTTCATCTCCTCGACCGGCCGGAAACCGGCGAACATCCGGGCCAGCAGGCCGTCCGCCTCCGGCGGTCCGCCGTCGAGGGTCACCAGCCGGGCCGCCAGGGCGCGCTCGAACTCGAAGACCGGGATCTCACCCCGCTCCAGCGCGTGGATCGGGTTCTCCGCGCCGGGCTCGGCGCCCGCCCGGTACGCCTGCGTGACCAGAGCGCGCATGACCTCGCGGTAGTGCCGGGGGTCGATCCGGTCCGCCTCGATCCACTCCGCGACGGACTCGGCCAGGCTCGTCGTCAGAACCCCGCCCCAGTCGATCAGCACACCCTTGAGCACCGCGCCTCCCAGCCGACGTGCCTCAAATATAGGCCGCCCGGCCCGTCCGGCCCGCCGCGCCTCACCTGACCGCGGCGAAGACGCGCTCCGCGACCTTGAGGTGCGCGGCGGACTTCAGCGCGCCGGGGTCGGTGCTGATCGGCCCGAAGAGGCCGCGCTTGTCCTTCAGCCGCAGGATCCGCAGCACCGACTCGTCGATCCTGCGTTCGGTGATCCGGCCCGACTTCACCGCGTCGAGGACGGCGTCGTACGCCTTGGGCAGGTTCGGCGGCATGAGGAGCATGTCGGCCCCGGCGAGGACGGCCCGCACGGCGACCTCGGCGTCGCCGTACTTCTTCCGCACCCCGGCCATGTCGAGCGCGTCGGTGCTGATCACGCCGTCGAAGCCGAGCTCCTCGCGGAGCAGGCCGGTGAGGATGCGGTGGGACAGCGTCGCGGGGTCGCCCGAGGGGTCGAGCCTCGGCATCACCACGTGGGCCGACATGATCGCGTCCACGCCGTGCTCGATCGCCGCGCGGAACGGCGGCGCGTCCAGCTCCCGCCACTGCGTCTTCGAGTGCGTGATGACCGGCAGGCCCGTGTGGCTGTCGACCGAGGTGTCTCCGTGGCCGGGGAAGTGCTTGGCGACGGAGGCCACGCCCGCCGCGTGGAAGCCGTCGACGGCCGCCCCGACCATCTCGGCCACCTTCCCCGGGTCGGAGCCGTACGCGCGGGGGCCGATCACGGGGTTGCGGGGGTTGATGTTGACGTCTGCGACCGGCGCGAAGTCGAGCGAGATGCCGAGGTCGCGCAGTTCCTCACCGGTCGCCCTGGCGACGTCGCGCGCGTTCGCCGTCTTGCCGGTCGCGCCGATCTGCGACGCGCCGGGAAACCTGGTGACGAGAGGCTTGAGCCGGGAGACGAGGCCGTTCTCCTGGTCCACGCCGATCATGAGCGGCGCCTCGCCGGACCTGGCCGCCGCCTCGCGCAGGCCGGTGGTGAGCGCGGCCACCTGGTCCGCGCCGGAGACGTTGCCCGCCCAGTCGAACAGGATCACCCCGCCGGGGCGGAACTTCTCCACGACCTGCGCCGGCGTCCCCACGCCGTACCGCGCCTCGTTCTCGTTGCTCGCCGCCCCGGCCTTCTGGCCCCACACCACGATGGTGAAGAGCTGCGCGACCTTGTCGCGCAGGCTCATCGCCGCGAGCGTCCGCTCGGCCTGGCCACCGGAGGGCCGGGCCGACGGCGGCGGCGACGGGGACGGCGACAGGGGCAGGGACGGGGACGCCACTGGAGACGCCGGCGCGGACGCGCGCGGCGAGGGCGCCGGGCTCTCGGCACCGATGCCGGACGAGCATCCGGTCACGAGGAGGGCCAGCATGACGGCACCGTGTCTGATTCGTGGCACGTTCTTTACCGTAACCGTGCCCAGCCGTGACCGGGCCAGGAACCCGGTCACGGCCCTGCTGTGCGCTGTCAGAGCGCGAGCGCGTCCAGGCCCGGCAGTTCCGCGCGGGCGGCGGCCTTCGCGGCGTTCGCCGAGGTGACCGAGCGCGCCGCGGCGGCGGCCGCGCGGCACTGCGCGAGCGTGTGCCGCGACAGGGCGGCGCGCACCCAGGGCAGCGCGGGGGCGCCCATGGACAGCGAGGTGACCCCCATGCCGACGAGCACGCAGGCGAGCACCGGGTCGGCCGCGGCCTCGCCGCAGACCCCGCAGCCCTTGCCCGCCCCGGAGGCGGCCGAGGCCGCCATCGCGATCAGGTCGAGCACGGCCGGATGCCACGGGTCCTGCAGCCCGGCGACGGCGCTGACCTGGCGGTCGGCCGCGAGGGCATACTGCGTGAGGTCGTTGGTCCCGATCGAGAAGAAGTCGACGGCCCGGATGAGGTCCGCCGCCCGCAGCGCCGCCGACGGCACCTCGATCATGATCCCCGCGCCGTCGAGCCCCGCCGTACGGCAGGCCTCGGCGAACCACTCGGCCTCCTCGACGGTGGCCACCATCGGCGCCATGACCTGGACCTTGGCCGGCACGCCCGCGGCGGCCCGGGCCAGCGCGCCCAGCTGGGCCGTCATGATCTCCGGATAGCGACGGAACATGCGCAGGCCGCGCTCTCCGAGCGCCGGGTTCGGCTCCTCCTCCGGCGGCGGCAGGAACGCCAGCGGCTTGTCGGCTCCGGAGTCGAGCGTGCGTACCACCACGCGGCCCTCCGGGAACGCCTCGAACACCGCCCGGTAGGCCTCCTCCTGCTCGCTTCCCGACGGCGCGGTCTCGCGGTCGAGGAAGAGGAACTCGGTGCGATAGAGGCCGACGCCCTCGGCGCCGTTGGCCAGCGCGCTCTCCAGGTCGCGGGGCCCGCCGACGTTGGCGAGCAGGGGAACGGGGTGGCCGTCGGCGGTCGCGCCGGGGCCGGTGGCCGCCGACAGCACCGCCCGCCGCGCCTCGTCGGCGGCGCGCGCCTCGGCCACGCGGGCCGGGTCCGGCGCGAGCAGCACCTGCCCGGACGCGCCGTCGACCAGCACGGGGGTGCCGGGGGCGATCGCTGTCGCGCCGGCGCAGCCGACGACGGCGGGCACGCCCATCGAGCGGGCGAGGATCGCCGTGTGGCTGGTCGGCCCGCCCTGCTCGGTGACGAACGCGGCGACCACGTCCTTCGACAGCAGCGCGGTGTCGGCCGGGGCGAGGTCCTTGGCGACGAGCACGAACGGCTCGGCGGCGCTGGCCGGCACGCCGGGCATGGGCAGGCCGGTGAGCACGGCGATCACCCGGTCGCGGATGTCGTCGAGGTCCGCCACGCGTTCGGCCAGGTAACCGCCGGCCGCCGCGAGCAGGTCCCGATACTTGCCGAAGGCGTCGAAGACGGCGCGCGGCGCGGCCACGCCCCGGTCGATGAGCTCGCCGACCTCCACGGCCAGGCTGGGGTCGCGGGCCATCAGCGCCTGCGCGCCGAGCACCTCCCGGGCCTCGCCGCCCGCCCTGGCGCCGCGCGCCTCCAGGTCGGCCGCCACCTCCTCGACCGCCCGCTCGGCGCGGGCCCGTTCGGCGGCGGCGTCGCCGTCGTGGCGCGCCTCCTTGTCGGGCTCGGGGATCTCACCCGCGAGCACATGGGCGGGGCCGTACCCGGCGCCGGGGCTGACCCCAGTACCGGCAAGCACAGTACCGGCAAGCACAGTGCCCGCCAGCGACCGCGCGCCGTTGTCGTCCCCCGCCGTCGTCCCCGTCTTCTCCTGCCCGTCCACTGGCGTCAGGAGGCCGAGGCGATCTGGGCGAGCTCGTCGAGCAGCTCTTCGGCGCCCTCGCCCTCCGCGCTGATGACGATCGACTCCCCCTGCCGTACGTCGAGCGCCAGAACCGACAGGATGCTCTTCGCGCTCACCGGCGAGCCGCCCGCCTTCGCGATGGTGACGTCGAAGGGCGCCTTCGCCGCGGTCTGCACGAACGTCGCCGCCGGGCGGGCGTGCAGCCCGACCTCGGACGCGACGCTGACTGTGCGTTCGGCCACGTTTCCTCCTCCTGCGGCGGTGGTCTAGACCGCCGGTAGTTCCGTCAAGGGCCAGTCAATACCCGACATATCGGGTATTACCAGATCCGCGTGCGACAGTTCATCCGGATGATGTGTGGTGGCCACCGCAACGCAGGTCATACCCGCGGCCCGAGCCGCCGCTATCCCGGCGAGCGAGTCCTCGAACACCACGCACTTGGCAGGGTCCACCGCGAGCAGGCCGGCCGCCATGAGATAGCCGGACGGGTCGGGCTTCCCGACGGCCACGTCCTCCGCGGAGACGATGGTCCGTACCACCTCCACGACGCCGATCTCGGTGAGCCGCTCCACCGCCCACCATCGCTGGGCCGAGGTGACCAGGGCCAGCGGAGCCCCCTGCTCCGCGACCTGAGACACCAGCTCTGCCGCCCCCGGGACCGGCACGATGTCGGGCAGGTCCGGATGGTCGTAGTAGGAGCGGATCTCCTCCATCACGACCTCAGGATCCATGCCGGGCAGCACCTCGGGGATGACGTCCACCCCGCGGCGGCCCATGACGCGGCGCAACAGCGTCTCGTCGTAGGTGATGCCGTGGTCGTCCAGGAACATCCGCCACAGGGCGCGGCTGCGGATCTCGGTGTTGACCAGGGTGCCGTCGAGGTCGAAGAGCGCGGCCTCCATCACCTGAGCTCACGACCACTCGAACAGCGGGTCGCCGGCGTGCACGCCGCCCTCGGCGACCTCGCCCACCGAGCCGGCCACGGCGTCGAGCGCCACCACCGGGCAGACCGGCGATCGCCCGCCGGCCTCGACCGCCGCCGGGTCCCAGCCCACGACGGGCTGCCCGGCGCTCACGCGGTCCCCCTCGGCCGCGAGCAGGCGGAAGCCCTCGCCCTTGAGCTGCACGGTGTCGATGCCGAGATGCACCAGCACGCCCCTGCCGTCGTCCCCCACCACGACGTACGCGTGCGGGTGCAGCTTCACGATCGTGCCGCTGATCGGGGCCAGGGCCTCGACGGGCTCCCTGAGGGGATCGATCGCGGTCCCCGGGCCGACCATCGCCTGTGAGAACACGGGGTCCGGCACGGCGGCCAGGCCGATGGCCGCCCCCGCGACCGGCGCGAGAACAGTCGTCAATGAAGAGCCCTTCCCTGAGATCCGGGCAGGCGTCGTCACAGGTCCGCCCGAGAGCGGCGGACCCGCGGCGACCTCCCGGTTCAGCCGATGATGTCCTCGATGTCGCTGGCGATGGTGTCGGCCTCCGGGCCCACCACGACCTGGACGACGTTGCCCGCCGCCATCACTCCGTGAGCGCCCGCCGCCCTGAGCGCGGCCTGGTCCACCTTCGAGGCGTCGTGCACCTCGGTACGCAGCCGGGTGATGCACGGCTCCACTTCGATGATGTTGTCGGCGCCACCGAGCCCGGCGATGATCGCCTCGGCGTCTGCAGCCATGGGGGTCCTCCTGTAGTTGAGCCGGTCTGTCGTTCAGTCGGTCTGCGTGACCTTCTTCAGACCGCGGGGGGAATCGGGGTCGATACCGAGCCTGCGCGCGAGCGCCTCGGTGAGCAACTGCCCGGGGACGATGAGTCCCAGCGGAGCCACCCACTCGGGCAGGTCCGGACCGTTCAGGGCGGCGGTCGAGGCGGAGGCGAGCCGTTCGCCGCCCCCGACGCCGAAGGCGGCGGCGCCCGCGCCGGTGACGCGTTCGGCCAGCGCGACCGTGCCCGCCAGGGTCGGGCCCTGACCCGCCGCCACCAGGATCGCCGGGGTCTCGGCGTCCACGACCGCGATCGGGCCGTGCAGCAGGTCGGCGTACGACAGGCCCATGGCGTGCAGGTAGCACGCCTCCTTGAGCTTGAGCGCGAGCTCCAGCGCGGTCGAGAACGCCAGGCCGCGGCCGGACACGACGACGCCGGGCTTGTCGGCCAGGCCCTCGACCACGGCGTCCAGGTCGCCGGGGTCGGAGATCAGCTTCTCCACCGCGTCCGGCACCCTGCGCAGGTCGTCGGGGTCCACGTCGGCGCCGAGGCCGATGGCGAGCACGGCCAGCGCGGCGAGCTGCGTCGTGTAGGTCTTCGTGGCCGGGACGGCCTTCTCCTCGCCGGCGAGCGTGCACAGCGCGAGGTCGGCGGCCTGGGCCAGCGGCGACTCCTCGCCGCCGTTGGTGATCGCGACGGTCTTCGCCCCGCAGTCCTTCGCCCACTGGAGGGTCTCGACGATCTCCTCCGTACGGCCGGACTGGGACAGGCCCACGGCCAGCACCCCGTCGAGGTCGAGCCTGCAGCGGTAGGTGGTGGCGACCGAGGGGGCGCCCATCGCCGCCATCCGGCCCGCGCGCGCCTCGATCAGGTAGCGGCCGTAGACCGCCGCGTTGTCCGAGGTCCCGCGGGCGACGAACAGCAGGTGGCGGGTGCCGCGCGCGACCGCCTCGACTTCGCCCGTCCTCGGAAGGAGGGCGTCCAGCGTCGCCCGGATCGCCGCGGGCTGCTCGGCGATCTCACCGCGCATCCTGGTCGTCATCGATGATCATCCTCTGCTTGGCGAGATTTGTCCGTTATCGATCCGTCGCCGGCCCATACATTGACACACATTTCCCGGCTGTGGTCTAGTCCGGACTAGACCAGTAAGAACCTTAACTTATTCGGACGATCCAGAGCGAGAGGGGAGGGATCAGTGGCCCAGATCGATCCGGCCAGCCCGGTGCCCAAGTACTTCCAGCTACGGGAAATCCTGCTCGACCTCATCGAGAACAACGAGCTGCCGATCGGCGCGGCGATCCCCTCCGAACGTGACCTGAGCCAGCGCTTCGACCTGTCCCGTATGACGGTACGGCAGGCCGTCGACCACCTGGTGTCCGAGGGCCGGTTGCACCGGGTCCCCGGCAAGGGCACGTTCGTGGCCCGCCCGAAGATCGAGCTGGCACTCCAACTCACCTCCTTCACCGACGACATGCGGGCGCGCGGCATGGAGCCGGGCTCCCGCGACCTGGACCGGCGGGTGGTCCGGGCCAGTGCCCACCTCGCACGGCAGCTCGGCATCCAGCCGGGAGACGCCGTCCACTTCATCGAGCGGCTGCGCACGGCGGACGGGGAACCGCTGAGCATCGAGCGCGCCCACATCCCGGTCGCGCTCGCACCCGATCTCGATGCCTACGACCTGACCGGACGATCCCTGTACGCCCTGCTCGAGTCGCGCTACGGGCTCGTGATGGACGCCGGGGAGCTGACCATCGACGGCGGGCTCGCCGATCCGAGCGACGCCGACCTGCTCAAACTGCCCCGGGGCGGGGCCGTGCTGCTGCTGCAGCGCCGGTCCTTCGCCGGCGGGGTGTGCGCCGAACTCGGCGTCTCCACCTATCGCGCCGACCGCTACCAGCTCCGGACGCTCCTCGGAGCCCCGGCCAGAAGACTCTGACACTCCTCCCTGTTCTCCCCCACCCCCCTGGAGGAACACCCGATGAGTTCCACCTCCGCCGACGCGGGCCTGCCCGCCGCACCCTCTAACCAGAACGCGGTGATGACCGCGCTGTCCCGCATCGGCCGTTCCCTGATGCTCCCGATCGCGGCGCTGCCCGCCGCGGCCCTCCTTCTCCGGATCGGCCAGGACGACCTGCTCGGCCGTACGGACAACGCGACACTCGACAAGATCGCACAGGTCGTCGGTGGCGCGGGCGGCGCCCTGTTCGACGCGCTGCCGCTGCTGTTCGCGATCGGCGTCGCGGTCGGCTTCGCCCGGCGGGCCGACGGCTCGACCGCACTGGCGGCCGTGGTCGGCTACCTCGTCTGGGACCGGGTCACGCACCTGATGTTCTTCGACGCCTCCGCGGACGCGGCGGTGCACAAGAAGGTGGCCCAGACGCTCGTGGGGGCGGACGGCAAGCCGGCGGAGGCGCTCAACCTCGCGGCGGCCAACCCGACCGGAGTGCTCGGCGGTATCCTCATGGGTCTCGTCGCGGCCGTCCTGTGGCAGCGGTACTACCGGACGAAGCTGCCCGCCTACCTAGCCTTCTTCGGCGGCCGCCGCTTCGTGCCGATCCTCACCGCGCTGGCCGGGCTCGTCCTCGGCGTCGTCTTCGGCCTGGTCTGGCAGCCGATCGGGCAGGGCCTGACCAACTTCGGCGACTGGCTCGCCAGCAACTCCACGGTCGGCGCGGGCATCTACGGCATCGTCAACCGCGGTCTCATTCCCTTCGGCCTGCACCACTTCGTCAACTCGATCGTCTGGTTCACCGTGCCGGAGTGCACCGTCGGCGCGACCCACGCCACGGGCGACCTGAACTGCTACTTCGCCGGGCAGGACGGCGCCGGCGCGTTCATGGCGGGCTTCTTCCCCGTCATGATGTTCGGCCTGCCGGCCGCCGCGATCGCCATGTGGCGGGCGGCGCCGCCGAACCGCCGCGCCGCCATCGGCAGCATCATGATCTCCACGGCCCTGATCTCGTTCGTCACCGGCATCACCGAGCCGATCGAGTTCGCGTTCATCTTCGTGGCCCCGGTCCTGTTCGCGGCGCACGCGCTGCTCACCGGCGTCTCGATGGCCGTGGTCGCGGCCCTCGACGGACGCCTCGGCTTCGGGTTCTCCGCGGGTGCGATCGACGCCGCCCTGAACGCGACGAAGGACAACACGCACAACTTCTGGCTGATCATGCTGATCGGCGTCGTCTACTTCTTCCTGTACTACGTGGTCTTCAGCTTCCTCATCAAGAAGCTGAACATCATGACGCCCGGTCGCGAACCGGAGCCCGACGTGGACTCCGGGGAGAGCGCCGACACGGCGCGTGCTCGCGCCTGACGCGTCAGGTCCCCCTCTCAGGGAGCAGGGGCGCCCGGTGATCCCGGGCGCCCCTGTTGTGTTTCCCGCCATTGCGGATGCCGCTAATTGCCGATCAGCCCGTGCGCGAATTCGCGGCTGGTCACGCCAACCCGAAGGAATCTTCCCGGACGAACGGCGGCACAAAGGCTCGCGACTCGGCAAAGTTGGCGTTTCCCGTATCAGGACTGGTGACCGCAACCTCTATTAGGCGTCAGGTCCCGAACGAGAGCGGAGTCCCCGATGCCCAAGCCCGTCCCCCTGCCACGGCTCGCGTCCGTCCCCCCTGCCGATCCTCCCTACGACGAGCGTGACGGCGGCGGCCATGTCACAACACGTCCCGGCACGTACGGCGCGCTCGCCCTGGCCCCCAGCCCGCGCCGTACGGGGACGCCCACGGACGAGCGCCGCCTGCGGGGGCTCGGCCAGGCGCTCGCGGAGATCCTGGCGGGCCGCAGACCGCCGGAGACCGTGCAGGACCGGCTCACCGAGCGGGCCTACCGCGAACTGGTCCGGGCCGGGAAGATGATCGACGCCGAGCGGCCGCCCCTGACGGGCCTTCCCCACGTGCAACGGCCCTGCGACGGGGTGATCGAGATGTGCCTGCTCGTCCACTGCGGGCCGCGCAGCCGCGTGCTCGCCGTACGGCTGGAGCGGCAGGGCGTGCAGTGGCTGGTCACCGAGTTCGAGACCGCGTGATACGCGACGGACCCCGCCGGGCCTGGCCCGGCGGGGTCCGTCTCAGGTCATCTCACGCCTGCTGGTTGCGCGGGTCACCGTGGCAGCGCTTGTACTTCTTGCCCGAGCCGCAGGGGCAGGGCGCGTTGCGCTCGGTGTCGCCGTACGCGGCGCGCTGCTCGGGGGTCGACCGCACCCGGCTGACCTCCACGTCGCCGCTCTCGCCCGGCGCGGTGTAGACCATCTCGGTCGGCCGCGACGGCTGCCGCAGCGCCCTGGCGATGATCGAGCCGGTCTCGGCGAGCGCCGTGTCCTCCTCGGCGTTCTCCTCGACGATCGGGTTGGCCTGCACCTCGACCTCGAGGTTGAACAGGTAGCCGACCGACTCCTCCTTGATGCCGTCGAGCATCGCGGAGAACATCTCGTAGCCCTCGCGCTGGTACTCGATCAGCGGGTCCTTCTGGGCATAGGCGCGCATCCCGATGCCCTCCTGGAGGTAGTCCATCTCGTACAGGTGCTCGCGCCACTTGCGGTCGAGCACCGAGAGGATGACCCGGCGCTCCAGCTCGCGCATCGCCTCGGAGCCGAGCTCCTCCTCGCGGCGGTCGTAGGCCGCGAACGCGTCCTCCTTGACCTTCTCGGCGATGAGCTCCGCCGTCAGCTCCTCCCGGTCGCCGCCGACCTGCTCGATGAGCTCGTCGACGGTGAAGGAGATCGGGTAGAGCTGGCCGAACGCCTTCCACAGCTTGTCGAGGTCCCACTCCTCGGCGAAGCCCTCGGCGGTGGCGCCCTTCACGTAGTCGTCGACGACGTCGCCGACGAAGCCGCGCACCTGCTCGTGCAGGTCGGCGCCCTCCAGCACCCGCCGCCGCTCGGCGTAGATCACCGTGCGCTGGCGGTTCATCACCTCGTCGTACTTCAGGACGTTCTTACGGATCTCGAAGTTCTGCTGCTCGACCTGGTGCTGCGCGGACGCGATGGCCTTGGACACCATGCCCGACTCGATCGGCACGTCGTCCGGGATGTTGAGCCGCGTCATGATCATCTCGACCCTGGCCGAGTTGAACAGCCGCATGAGGTCGTCCTCGAGCGAGAGGTAGAAGCGCGACTCGCCGGGGTCGCCCTGACGGCCGGAACGACCGCGGAGCTGGTTGTCGATACGCCGCGACTCGTGCCGCTCGGTGCCCAGCACGTAGAGCCCGCCGAGCTCGGTGACCTCCTCGTGCTCGGCCTTGACGGCCTCCTTGGCCTTCTCCAGCGCCTCCGGGTAGGCCTTCTCGTACTCCTCCGGAGTCTCGGACGGCGACAGGCCGCGCTGCTGCAGCTCCAGGTCGGCACGGAACTCGGGGTTGCCGCCGAGCATGATGTCGGTGCCTCGACCGGCCATGTTGGTCGCCACGGTGACCGCGCCCTTGCGGCCCGCCTCGGCGACGATCGCGGCCTCACGGGCGTGGTTCTTCGCGTTCAGCACCTCGTGCGGTACGCCCTGGCGCTTGAGCATCCGCGACAGCTTCTCGGACTTCTCGACGCTGGTGGTGCCGACGAGGACCGGCTGGCCCTTCTCGTAGCGCTCCTTGATGTCCTCGACGCACGCCTGGAACTTGGCGTCCTCGGTCTTGTAGACGACGTCGGCCTGGTCCTTGCGGATCATCGGCCGGTTGGTCGGGATCGGGACGACGCCCAGCTTGTACGTCTGGTGGAACTCGTTGGCCTCCGTGGCGGCCGTACCGGTCATGCCGGCGAGCTTCTCGTAGAGGCGGAAGTAGTTCTGCAGGGTGATCGTGGCGAGAGTCTGGTTCTCGTCCTTGATCTTCACGCCTTCCTTGGCCTCGATGGCCTGGTGCATGCCCTCGTTGTAGCGGCGGCCGTGCAGCACGCGCCCGGTGAACTCGTCGACGATCAGGACCTCGCCGTCGACGACGATGTAGTCCTTGTCCTTCTTGAACAGTTCCTTGGCCTTGAGGGCGTTGTTGAGGAACTGCACGAGGTGGGTGTGCTCGGGCTTGTAGAGGTTGTCGATGCCGAGCCAGTCCTCGACCTTCTCCACGCCCGCCTCGAGGATGCCCACGGTGCGCTTCTTCTCGTCGACGACGTAGTCGCCGGTGCTCTCCTCGCCGTCCTTGCCCTCGGTGCCGCGCCGCAGCCTCGGCACGATCTTGGCGAACTCCTGGTACCACTTGCCCGACTGCTCGCCCGGGCCGGAGATGATGAGCGGGGTCCTGGCCTCGTCGATCAGGATCGAGTCGACCTCGTCCACGATGGCGAAGTTGTGGCCGCGCTGGACGCACTCCTCGATCGACCACGCCATGTTGTCGCGGAGGTAGTCGAAGCCGAACTCGTTGTTCGTGCCGTACGTGATATCGGCGTTGTACTGCTTGCGGCGCTCCTCCGGCGACATGTTCGCCAGGATGACCCCGACCTCCAGGCCGAGGAAGCGGTGGACGCGGCCCATGGTCTCGGCGTCGCGCTTGGCCAGGTAGTCGTTGACCGTGACGACGTGGACGCCCTTGCCCGAGATCGCGTTGAGGTAGGCGGGAAGCGTACAGGTGAGCGTCTTGCCCTCACCGGTGCGCATCTCGGAGATGTTGCCCATGTGCAGGTTGGCGCCACCCATGAGCTGCACGTCGAAGTGGCGCTGCCCGAGGACCCTGCGGGCGGCCTCGCGGACGGTCGCGAACGCCTCCGGCAGCAGGTCGTCAAGGGACTCACCCTCGGCGTGACGCTGCTTGTACTCGGCGGTCAGCGCGCGGAGCTCGGCGTCGGACAGGCTCTTGAAGTCCTCTTCGATGGAGTTGACCTGCTCGGCGATGCGCTTGAGCTTCCGCAGAGTCTTGCCTTCGCCGGCGCGAAGGATCTTGTCGAGAATGGCTGGCACTTTTAGTAAAGCTCCTCGCAGGTCTACCCCGGCCGATCACCGGGGTGTGAGGACGAGACATACTTCCCCGCTAGCCATCGTAGGCGGTTCCCGTACCAGACACACCCACCTGCAATCGACGGAGCGCCGCGGCACAATCGCATATCTCATAAGGGAAAACCGGCGCCAAGGTTCCCCCGATGTTCCGACCACCTCTGCCATCAGGTAGAAAACGGGGTATGGCACAGAGCGGACACCAGGGCAGCCACGCGGGAAGCGCCAAATCTTGGCTTGCCGTCATCGTCATCCTCATCGGCTTCACGTTCGGGGGTGTGGCGCTGACCCTCGGCCCGAACTGGCTCTTCGTCTGGATCGGCGTGGGCATCTGCGCGGTCGGCGGGCTGCTCGCGCTCGCGTTCGACATCTTCTCGGACGTGATCGTGGACGCCCCCCGGCAGGTTCCGGTCCAGGAGCACCACTCGCCGTTCGAGCACCGGTCCATCAGCTCCTGAGATCCGGGCCCGCGCCCGAACCACCGTAAGCGTTTTGTCGGTCACAGCGTCTAGCATCTCCGGCTGTGACCGACCTGACCGCCGACGAGGCCCGCAGGATCATCCTCCGGGCCCAGGGTTTCCTCGGCGCCACCGCCCGCGGCGGCGGCGTCCCCGCCATGCTGCGGCGCGTCGGCGCCGTCCAGCTCGACACCATCTCCGTCCTCGCCCGCTCCCACGAGCTCGTCGCGTACGCGCGGCTCGGGCCGGTCGGCCGCTCCGTGGTCGAGCGGGCCTACTGGGACGACCCCGCCCGCGCCTTCGAGTACTGGTGCCACGCCGCCTGCGTCCTGCCCATCGAGCAGTGGCCGCTGTACGCCTTCCGCCGCCGCGCCTATCGGGAGCGGCGCTACCGCTGGCACGAGGTGCCGCCCGTGGTCGACAAGGTCCTGGAGCAGGTGCGCTCGGACGGCCCGCTCACCACGGCCGACATCGGCGGCGCCAAGAATGGAGGCCCGTGGTGGGACTGGTCGGACACCAAGATCGCCATCGAGTTCCTGCTCGACATCGGTGAGGTCGTCTGCACCCGCCGCGTCGGCTGGCGGCGCGTCTACGAGCTCGCCGAGCGCGCGGTCCCGGCGGACCTGCTCGCCCAGGACCTGCCCGACGACGAGTGCGTGACCCGGCTGACCGCGATCGCCGGGCGGTCGCTCGGCGTGGCGACCAGGGCGGACCTGGTCGACTTCACCCGGGTCAAGGGCGCGCACGCCGCCATGCTCGACGAGGCGCTGCTGAGCGGCGCCGCCGGCCTCGTGCCCGTACGCGTGTCGGGCTGGCCCGCGCGGCGCGGCGCGGACGCGGACGGGCCGAACGCCTGGGCGGACCCCGCCGCGCTGGAGAGCGAGCCGCGCGGGCGGCACCGCACCACGCCGCTGTCGCCGTTCGACTCGCTCATCTGGGAGCGGGCGCGGGCCGAGCGCGTGTTCGGCCTCAACCACCGCCTGGAGGCGTACGTCCCGAAGGACAAGCGGGTGCACGGCTACTTCGCGATGCCGGTGCTCGCCGGCGGGCGGATCATCGGCCGGGTCGACCCGGCCCGCGAGGGCGCCACGCTGGTCGCCCGGCAGGTCGGATTCGAGCCGGGCGGCGGCCGTGCCAAGGCCGTGGAGGCGATGAGCGACGCCCTGTGGGAGGCCGCGAGCTGGGTCGGCTGCGCCGACGTGCGGGTGGAGCGCGTCGGCGCGCCGGACCTGGAGGCCCAGTTACGCGCCGCGGTGGCCCGCGGCCCTCGTTCGTAACGACCTAGGTGATCTCCAGCAGCCGCTCGCGCACGGCGTAGACCACGGCCTCCATGCGCGAGTGGAGCTGGAGCTTCTCCAGGATGTTGCGGACGTGGTTCTTCACCGTGTTCTCGGAGATGAACAGGTCCTTGGCGATCTCGCGGTTGTTCATGCCCTTCGCGACGAGGCGCAGGACCTCCATCTCCCGGTCGGTCAGGCGGGGAACCGGGAGCTGGGGGGGCCGCTCGGCCTCCTTGCGGCTCATGTTCGCGAACTCGCTGATCAACTTGGCGGCCATGGCGGGGTTGATGAGCGACTGTCCCTCGTGGACGCCGCGCACGGCGTCGGGCACCTCGTCGATCTGGACGTCCTTGAGCAGGTAACCCGTCGCACCCGCCTTGATCGCTTCGAAGAGGTCCTCCTCCTCGTCGCTGACGGTCAGCATGATGATCCGGGTGCTCGGCACCGACTCCTTGATCTTCCGGGTCGCCCCGATGCCGTCCAGCCTCGGCATGCGGACGTCCATCAGGACCACGTCCGGCATCAGCCGGTCCGCGAGCTCGACGGCCTCCTGGCCGTCGCTCGCCTCGCCTACCACCTCGATGTCCGCCTCCGCGGCCAGCGCGAGCTCCAGGCTGCGGCGGATCAGCGCGTGATCGTCGACGATCAGCACACGGATCGGCTCGCTTCGACCGGCTGCTCGGGCCGCCTCGTCGGGTCGGGTCACGGAACCTCCTTGCGGGGGCCAAGGACGCTGGATCGCCATCATTACACGGGTTCCAGGGTGGTTAGGGATCTTCGTCGCGCCGGCCCGTCCATCTCCTCCCGGTTCCTACCGGATCGTGCGGCGCCCCGGCCCGGAGTGTCCGGGCCGGGGCGCCGAGAGGGCTAGCTCTCTACGAGCCTGAGGACTCCGTAGTCGTAGCCGCGCCGCCGATAGACGACGCTCGGCTGGCCCCCCTCCTTGTCGCGGAAGAGGTAGAAGTCGTGACCCACGAGCTCCATTTCCAGGAGCGCCTGGTCGATCGTCATGGGGTCGGCCTTGTGGAACTTCTCGCGTACGATCAGCGGTCCCTCGCCGTCCATCTCGATGGGCACGATGGGCTCGGAACTCTCGGTCCGCCCTCCCGCGGTCTCCGCCGGGATCTCGGCGACCGGCTCCGGCTCCTCCCGGACGGTCGTGACCACCCCCTGCGCGTTCTCCGTCACCGCGGTGAGCTCTGCCATCGAGGGAGGGCAGTTCTTCCCGTGATGGATCTTGCGGCGGTCGGCGAGCCGCCTCAGCCGCTCCTCCAGCTTGCCGATGGCGATGTCCAACGCCGAGAACCGGTCGTCCGCGCAGGCCTCCGCGCGGATGGCGGGGCCCCGCGAGTGGATCGTCAGCTCCACCCGTTCACGCTGCCCGCTCTGCCGGTGGTTGGGTTCCTTTGAGACCTCTACGTCGATCTGGATCAGCTTGTTGTTGAGCTTCTGGATTCTGGCCAGCTTGGACGTCACTTGATCGCGGAACCGGTCACCCACAGTGGTGTGCCGTCCCTTGACGATGATTTCCACGCAAAGCCCCCCTTCGCACATCGACGGTGGTGCACGCGCTCCTGGACACCCGTCCGGCCGACCTGGTCTTCGTCCCCACATCCGCCTGCTGAGGGGTTCGCAGCTCACTCGCCACTACTGCCCTTCTCCTCTTACGGGGGACATCTGGACCCCCGGGAGGGCAGGACTTACCTCTAAGCCGCACCGTGATCGGTCGACCAAGAGTCGCCTTACGTGGGCCGTTTCGCCTGCGGCTGGCATCGGCTAGCCAGGCCGGACCCCGCGAGGGGGTCGGCCCGGCGCAACCACGGACCCGAACGGGTGCCATGACTGAACGCTAGTCGCTACCGCCTCGAATGTCAGCCAGGAGATCGGCTAAACGATCACTTTGCGTGATCCCGGTTGCCGTCTCGCCGTCGGAAAATTCGCGGTCATATTCTGGAAATCCCCGCAACCGCGGCGTCCACACCTGCATTGAGCAGGGAAGTCGTCGAGAAGTCGGCGGGCGGTCGCTCCCCGGCGGCAAGCCCCGCGCTTACCCAAGTCTTTACTGTCCGTGATAATCACCAATCCGGCGTCTCCGGCGTGTCGCGGCGACCGTCACGGCCGCGGAGGGCTCCGCGCCCGCGGCGCGCAGCGCCCTGGCGGCCTCCGCCAGCGTCGTCCCGGTCGTGACGACGTCGTCCACCAGGACCACGGCGACGGCCCCCGGACCGCGGCCAGACGGCCGTAGCCGCGCCGCCGAGCCCGGCACGACCTCGAACGCCCCGGACAGGTTGACGGCCCGCTCCGCCGATCCCAGCCCCGCCTGGTCGGCCACGCGCCGGCCCTGCCGCAGCAGGGGCGCGAGGGCGGCGGGCCGGCCTCGCCGGCACAGCTCGCGGGCGGCCGCCGCGGCGACGGCGCGGACGGGGTCGTGCCCCCGGCGACGGGACGCGGCACGAGCGCTCGGAACCGGCACCAGCCACACCTCCTCGCGGCGCGCTCCCCCGCCCGCCGGCCGACCGGCCGCCCATGCGGCCACACAGGCGCTCACCGAGGCCGCCAGGACCGGCACCAGGGCCGTACGGCCGCGTTCCTTGCAGGCGAGGATCATCCTGCGGGCCGCGCCGTCGTAGGCGGTGGCCGACCAGCAGTCGGGCAGGCCCGGTGGCGGCGGGTCCGGCGGCCGGGGAGCCGGCTCCCGCAGCAACTCCGCCGTACAGGACGGGCAGGCCGGAGCGCCCGGTGCGCCGCATCCGGCGCAGCGGGGCGGGAGGATCAGGTCGAGCAGGGCGGGCGGCACGCCCTCAGCATGCCGCCCGCCACCGACAGTTCACCCCGGTCGCTCCGGCCGGCTCAGCCGAGGGGATAGACGGGGTTGGTGGCGCCGTTGTCGGCGCGCGGAGTCCAGGCGTGCTTGTCCACGCTGTAGGTGAGCACCTGGCCCTCGTCGGCCGCCGCGAGGACGTGGTCGGGTACGGCGGCGACCGACTTGATCTTCGAGTCGAGCTTGATGGGGCCGTCGTTGGGGACCACGCCCTCCATCACCGACCAGGTGGCCAGTTCCTGGCCGCTCTTGCCCTCCGACAGCACGAGCAGATCGGCGGCGTCCTGCCAGGCGATGTCCTTGATCTTCTGCGCGTCGCGCGGGTCGATGAGCGTCCGTACGGACTCGATCCGCGTCTGCTGGCCGTTGCGGACGATCGTCCCGATCTTCACGGAGGTGCCGAGGCCGTCGTCGGTGATCGCGGCGATCCTGGCCCCGTCGCGGGAGACCCGCAGCTTGACGATCCGCCCGTACGACAGCTCGTCGCCGACGTCCACGCGGCGGGCCCGGCCGTTCTCGGCCGTCCAGACCCGGCTCTCGTGCACGTTCACCGTCTCCGCCGACCAGACGGCCCCGTAGCGGTCCCAGGAGGGCGGGCTCATGTCCCGGCCCGCGATCCACCGCTGCCACTGGCTTCCCGGGGTCATCGGCGCGACGTAGACGCCGTCGCCGTTGACCAGTGCGGCCACGAGGGGCGGGAACTCGTTGACGTTGGAGACGGCCGGCTGGGAGAACTTCACGGCCTGCTCGCCGGCCGCGCCGGGCACCGGCGTGCCGTCGCCCTTCTCCTTGAGCTGCAGCAGCCTGCCGCCCTGCACGTAGTACGCCTGCGCGGAGCCGGCCAGCACGTTCGGGTCGTACCTGGCGTAGTCGGCGGGCCGGAACCGCACTCCGGAGCCGCCGTTCACGCGGATCTCGACGGTCCGGCCGGTGACCAGCTCGCCGAGCGTCCACACGAGCTGGGCCTTCAGCGCGTCGAGGCGGTCGGAGGGCACCGACTCCAGCTCCGAGGAGAAGTCGAGCACGACCGTGTCGCCCTCGACGGTGATCCGGTGGAGCTCGGTGCCCGGCGGGAACGCGCTGCTCACGGCGTTCCTGATGGACGAGGTCGGCCCGGCGAGCAGGCGGCGGACCAGGGTCTCGGGCACGCCCCTGCCGGGCTCGATCGGCACCCACACCCGGTCGGCCACGAGGCCGGTCTCCCGGGTGGCGGGCGGGTAGTACAGGTCCACCTTGCGGTAGGCGCGCCACAGGTCGTCGTACGACAGCAGACGGCCGTCGGGCGTCACGTCGACCCGCCACTCGCCGTTCAGCTTGACCAGGGTGAACGGCTCGACGAGGTTGCCCGAGGCCGGGGTGGACCTGCCCTCCGGGTCGATCGCGGCGACCGCCGTGCCCTTCAGCGTCACCGTCGTCCGCGTGGCCTCCTGGAGGTTCTGCGTGTGGTCCGACTCGATCTTGCCCTCGTAGATCCGGGTCTGCCGCCACGGGTTCCAGCGACTGGCCGCGTCCGGGGTGAGGTACTGACGGGCGACGTGCAGCTCGCGGTCGTCGAAGGCCGCCATGGCGGCCTGGAAGCCCTTCACGATGTCCTCGGGCGGGGCCCCCTTCCTCGGCGGGGTCGCGATGAGCCGCACGTACGGCTGGCTGAGCGTGTCCTTGCCGTGGTCCTCCTGGGCCGGGCGGGGGCTGCTGCTCGTGGGCACGGTGGCGCACCCCGCCCCGCCGGACACCAGGACGAGCGCCGCGCCCGCGGCCGCGGTGAGACGGCGGGCGCCGAGCCGCTCACTCCGCATCGAAGGCCCCCGCGTCCACGTTCTCCCGCGCCCGCGGCGCCTCCGGCACGATTCCGGTTGCCGGGGTCAGGACCGGTGTGGCGTGACCGCGCCACGTGCGCCGCATCTCGACCTCCGGCGGCACGAGCGGAAGCGGCGACCCGCGCAGCGGGGCGCCCGCCACGCGCGGGAGCGACAGGCGGAACTGGCTGCCCTCGCCCGGCGCGCCCCAGGCCTGGAGCCAGCCGCCGTGCAGCATGGCGTCCTCCCGCGAGATCGCCAGGCCGAGCCCGGTGCCGCCGATGGTCCGGGCGCGCGAGGGGTCGGCCCGCCAGAAGCGGTCGAACACCATCGTCTCCTCGCCCGGCTTGAGGCCGACCCCGTGGTCGCGTACGGCCACGGCCACCGCGTCGCGGTCGGCGCCGAGCGTGACGACGATGTCCTCGCCCTCGCCGTGCTCGATGGCGTTGAAGAGCAGGTTGCGCAGGATGCGCTCGACCCTGCGGCTGTCCACCTCGGCCATGCACGGCTCGTTGGGCAGGCGCAGCTCGAACCGGGTGGCCTGCCGCTCGGCGAGCGTCTCCGAGTCGCCCACCGCGCGCAGGACCACGTCGCGCATGTCGACGGGCTCCAGGTCGAGGGTGGCCGCCCCCGCGTCGTACCGGCTGATCTCCAGCAGGTCGGCGAGCATCGACTCGAAGCGTTCGAGCTGGTTCTGCATGAGCTCGGCCGCCCGGGCCGAGGCGGGGTCGAAGTCCTCGCGGCCCTCGTACAGCAGGTCGGCGGCCATGCGGACGGTCGTCAGCGGCGTGCGCAGCTCGTGCGAGACGTCGGAGACGAACTGCCGCTGCACCTGGGAGAGCTCCTCCAACTGGTGGATCTTCACGGCGAGGTTGGACGCCATCTCGTTGAACGAGGTCGCCAGCCGGGCGAGGTCGTCCTCCCCGCGCACCTTGAGCCGCTCCTCCAGCCGGCCGGCGGCGAGCCGCTCCGCCGCCTGGCGGGCGAGCCGTACGGGGGTGACCACCTGCCGGGTGACCAGCGAGGCGACTCCGGCGAGCAGCAGCACGAGCGCGGCTCCCGCCCCGAAGACCATCTGCTGGACCGTGAGCAGCGTCTTCTCCTCGTCGCCGAGCGGGAAGACGTGGTAGATCTCGTAGGCGCCGTTCACGCGGGCACCGACCACCAGGCCGCTCTCGGGCTGCTTGGCGCCGATGTACCTGATCGTCGCGATCTCCTTGTAGAGCGACTGCTCCTCGGTGCTCTGGACCTTCGCCCGCAGGGACTCGGGGATGCTCGTCCAGTCGACCTGCCCGGAGGCCCGGCCCTCGCCGACCGAGCTCTCGTTGAAGATGACGACGTCGTAGCGGCCGCCGGAGCGCTCGGTCAGGGCCCTGGCCGCCGCGTCGACGGGGTTGACCGTCTGCCCCTGAGCCGTGGCGCCCTGGGCGATGTCGGTCACGTCCGCGGGCTGCGTGAGGTAGCCGCTCGCGGTCGCGACGTTCGCCCGCGACTCCTCGACCGCGGCCACCTCGCTGGAGGTCAGCACCGACGTGCTGATCGACTGCATCAGGAAGACGCCGAGGACGACCACGACGGCCATCGACAGCACCAGCGTGCTGGTAACGACGCGAAGCTGGAGCGAGCGCCGCCAGGCGTGCCGCAGCCGGCCCGCGAGGCGGCGCGCGCGTCTGCGGACCCCACGGGCGATCTGGCCCGGGGTCCGGCGACGGGGTTTCCTCGCGGAGACCGGCATGGCGGTGATATGCGGCTTACGCCGGGCCGGCCTTGTAGCCCACACCCCGGACGGTGACGACGATCTCCGGGTGCTCGGGGTCCTTCTCGATCTTCGCGCGCAGGCGCTGGACGTGGACGTTCACCAGGCGGGTGTCCGCGGCGTGCCGGTAGCCCCAGACCTGCTCCAGCAGCACCTCGCGGGTGAAGACCTGGCGGGGCTTGCGGGCCAGCGCGACCAGCAGGTCGAACTCCAGCGGCGTGAGGTTGATGGTCTCCTCGCCGCGCTTGACCGAGTGGCCGGCCACGTCGATGGTGATGTCGCCGATCTGCAGGATCTCGGGCGTGGGCTCGTCGGTGCGGCGCAGGCGGGCGCGCACACGGGCGACGAGCTCCTTGGGCTTGAACGGCTTGACGATGTAGTCGTCGGCACCGGACTCCAGGCCGAGCACCACGTCGATGGTGTCGCTCTTGGCCGTGAGCATCACGATCGGGACCCCGGACTCGGCGCGGATGCGGCGGCAGACGTCGATGCCGTCGGCGCCGGGGAGCATCAGGTCGAGCAGGACGAGGTCCGGCCGGGTGTCCCTGAAGGCGTCGAGCGCCTTGTCGCCATCGGACACGAACGACGGCTCAAAACCCTCCCCGCGCAAGACGATGCCGAGCATCTCGGCGAGAGCGGCGTCGTCGTCGACGACCAGCACGCGTCCTTTCATGGCCCCTCATTCGTACGCGTATGGGAGATTTGGGCGTTTGTCACAGGTTCCCCCGCAGGCTACCGTGGCCACCGCTTTGGTGTTACACGACCATGACAGTGGATGGAGTTTAGGCGCAGCAGACGAAGCGCGCGATTATCTGACCAGATGCGGTCACACCGGCGGGAATCCCGTGGTGCGGTCACGTTCCAAGTGTGCGCCCGCACCCCCCGTTCCGGCCATCCCCCAGAGCCCTCCTGTACGACCGCGCGGCGCGCGCGTACATCATGCCAGGATTGGGACATGACAGACGGCCCCGGCTCCACCCCCGACATGCCCTCCGGCTGGGCGGCCGAGCAACCTCCCCCGTACGGCGGGGCCACCGGGGCAAGCGGATCCTCCTGGGCCTCCCCCGGCGCGCCGGGAGGTCCCACGGTGCCCCCCGTTCCGCCCGTTCCGCCGCCGCCCTACGCGGGCGGGCCGTACGCGGGCGGGCCGTACGCGGGCGGGCCGTACGGATACCGGCCGCCGGACGCGCCGCGGCCGGGCATCATCCCGCTGCGCCCGTTGACGCTCGGCGACATCCTCGACGGCACGATCAAGCTGATCCGGTCGAACCCCAAGGCCACGCTCGGCCTGTCGGCGATCGTGGCGGCGATCACCGCGATCCCGACCGCCGTCGGACAGGCCCTCTCCTTCGGCTCTCTCGGCGAGATCATGGCCGACCCGTACGCCTACACCGCGGACGCGTCCCTCGCCGGAGAGGCCGCACAGCTCATCGGCTCGATCATCGGCTACGTCATGACGTTCGTGGGCACGACGGTCCTCACGGGGGTCCTCACCCGGGTGCTCGGCCGCGCGGTGTTCGGCGGGCGCATCACCGTGGGCGAGGCGTGGCGCCTGGCGCGGTCGCGGCTGCCCGCGTTGTTCGGGCTGGTGCTGCTGCAGGCGCTCATCCTCATGCTGCCGCTGCTGGCGCTTCTCGCGGTGTTCGTGAGCCTCGCGGCGGCCGACGCGTTCGGCGGCGCGGGCGACACCACCGCGGGGGCCCTGGTCCTCGTCGTTCTGCTGTTCCTCGTGGCCTACGTCCCATACCTGCTGTTCTTCTACACGCGCCTGTCGCTGGCGGCCCCCGCGATCGTACTGGAGGGCCGCGGGGTCACCGACGCCATGAGCCGGTCGTGGCGGCTGGTGAAGGGCGACAGCTGGCGGGTGCTCGGCATCCTGCTGCTCACCGCCATACTCGCGGCCATCATCAGCAGCGTGCTGGCGATCCCGTTCACGTTCGGCGGCTCGATTCTCGGGATGCTGAGCGGCGGCACCGCCGGTGGGACCACGATCGCGGCGCTCCTCCTGGCGGTCGGCCAGGCCCTCGCCGCCATGATCGCTTACCCCTTCCAGGCGGGCGTGACCGGGCTGCTGTACGCCGACCGGCGGATGCGGGCCGAGGCGTTCGACCTCGTGCTGCAGACGGCGGCGGCGCAGAACCAGTCGCAGGGCTGGGTCCACGCCGGGGTCGACGACCTGTGGCACCCGAGCTACGCCGCCGGGACGGGACCGGGCTCCGCGCCCTACCACGGGGCTCCGCCGCACGGGCCGTACGGACCGTACGGCCCGCAGGCGTGACGACCGCGCGGGCGGCGCTGCTGCTGGCCTCGCCCGCCGACGTCGGCCGCGACCAGGCCGCGCGGGAGGCCGCACGCGAGCTGTCCGGGGCGGGCTACCAGCACGAGCCGCTGCTCGACCGGCTGCAGCGGGAGATCTCCCAGTTCCTCGGCGACCTCATGAACGGCGGCGGGTCGGGCGGGGGCGGCGTGGCGTCGCTCGTCGTGATCGCCGTCGTCCTCGCCGTCCTGGCCGTGCTGCTCCTGTGGGCCCTGCGCCGTTTCTCCGGCGGCCGGCGTACGGAAAGCGGTGTGGTGTTCGGGCAGAGCGAGCGGACGGCGGCCGAGCATCGCGCCGAGGCCGAACGCCTGGCGGCCGAGGGCGGCTGGGCGGGGGCCATCCAGGAGCGGCTGCGCGCGATAGCCCGCGAACTGGAGGAACGCGCCGTCGTCAGCCCCATGCCGGGCCGCACCGCCGTGGAACTGGCCGAGGTCGCCGGGCAGGCGCTGCGACCCCACGCGGCGGACCTGCGCGCGGCGGCACGCCTGTTCGACGACGTGACCTACGGCGGGGCGGGCGGCACCCGGGAGGGCTACCTGACGCTCACCGCCCTGGACGAGCGGCTGCGGTCGGCCCGCACGGGCGTGACCGCATGACCGCCAGGACGCCGGGGCGCGTGCGGCAGGCGGCCTGGGTCACGTCGCTGGTGGTGCTCGTGCTGGTCACGGCGGTGCTGCCCCTGCTGCTGACGGGGGGAAGGACCGGCGGCCGCGCCCTCGATCCCGCCGACACCTCGCTGAACGGCAGCGCCGCACTCGCCCGGCTGCTGGAGGCGCACGGGGTGGAGGTGGTCCGGGTGGAGACTCCCGGCGCGGCGGTGGCCGCCGCCGGGCCGCAGACCCTGCTGCTGGTCACCGAGGCGAGCTTCCTGAACCGCGACGCCGCCCGCCGCATCGCCGAGGCCCCCGGAGACCGGCTCCTGGCGGGCGCCGTGCCGCACCTCGACGTGCTCGCCTCGGGCGTACGCTCCCAGGGCCCCGTGCGCACCCGGTCCCGGGCCCCGGAGTGCGCGCTGCGGGAGGCGGTGCGGGCGGGCGACGCCTACACCGGCGGCACGTCCTTCACGGGGCCGCCGGGGTCCACGGGCTGCTACCCGGCCGGCGACGGGCGCTCTCTGGTCCGCTACACCGCGGACGGGCACACGGTGACCGTGCTGGGCGACGCGTCGTTCATGACCAACCTGCGTCTCGCCGAGGACGGCAACGCGGCCCTCGCGCTGAACCTGGCCGGGGCACGGCAGAAACTGGTCTGGCTCGCCGAGCCCGACGACCCCGACGAGGCAGCCGAGGCGGGCGGCCCCGGCGCCGGGACGGACGGGGAGGCCCGCTCGCTCGGCGACCTCGTCCCCGGCGGCGTGAAGTGGGCGGTCCTCCAACTCGCCGTCGCGGTGGCCCTGGCCGCCCTCTGGCGGGGACGCAGGCTCGGGCCCGTCGTGGTCGAGCGCCTGCCCGTGGTCGTGCGGGCCGCGGAGACCGTGGAGGGGCGTGGACGCCTGTACCGGTCCCGCCGGGCCAGGGACAGGGCCGCCCTCGCGCTGCGGGCCGCCGCGGCCGACCGGCTCGCTCCCCGCCTCGGACTGCCCCGCACCGCGACCCCGGAGGAGGTCGCCGTCGCCGCGGCCGCGCGCACCGGCCAGAACCCGGAGCCGGTGCTGGCGCTGCTGTGCGGCCCACCGCCCGGGGACGACACCGCGCTGGTGACCCTCGCCGCCCACCTGGACACACTCGAAAGGCAGGTACGTGACTCGTGACCACACCTGAATCGGACGCGGACGCCGCCCGCGAGGCGCTCGCGGCGCTGCGGGCGGAGGTGGCCAAGGCGGTCGTGGGCCAGGACCCGGTCGTCACCGGCCTGGTCATCGCGCTGCTGTGCCGGGGTCACGTGCTGCTCGAAGGCGTGCCCGGCGTGGCCAAGACCCTGCTCGTACGCACGCTGTCGGCCACGCTCGCGCTGGACTTCAAGCGGGTGCAGTTCACCCCCGACCTGATGCCGGGCGACGTCACGGGGTCGCTGGTCTACGACGCCAGGACGGCGGAGTTCGAGTTCCGCGAGGGGCCGGTCTTCACCAACCTGCTGCTCGCCGACGAGGTCAACCGCACGCCGCCGAAGACGCAGGCCGCCCTGCTGGAGGCCATGGAGGAGCGGCAGGTCAGCGTCGAGGGAGCGGCCCGCCCGCTGCCCGACCCGTTCATCGTCGTGGCGACGCAGAACCCCGTGGAGTACGAGGGCACCTACCAGCTTCCCGAGGCGCAGCTCGACCGGTTCCTGCTCAAGCTGACCGTGCCGCTGCCGCCGCGCGAGCAGGAGATCGCCGTCCTCGAACGGCACGCGCTCGGCTTCGACCCCCGCGACCTGACGGAGATCAAGCCCGTGGCGTCCGCGGCCGACCTCGCGGCGGGACGCCGGGCGGTCGCGCAGGTCCACGTGGGT
Organism: Microbispora sp. NPDC046933; assembly: GCF_040644635.1. Classification (NCBI taxonomy): domain Bacteria; kingdom Bacillati; phylum Actinomycetota; class Actinomycetes; order Streptosporangiales; family Streptosporangiaceae; genus Microbispora; species Microbispora sp. NPDC046933. The sequence goes on from NZ_JBEYWW010000001.1 coordinate 160,631, forward strand.
TCCGAGGTGCTCGGCTACATCGTGGACGTCGCACGGGCCACCCGGCAGTCGCCCTCGCTCCAGCTCGGCGTCTCGCCCCGCGGGGCCACCGCGCTGCTGGCCGCCGCGCGGGCGTGGGCGTGGCTGTCGGGACGGTCGTACGTCACGCCGGACGACGTGAAGGCCCTGGCGCGGCCCGCCCTGCGCCACCGGGTGGGGCTGCGCCCGGAGGCCGAACTGGAGGGCGCCACTCCCGACGGCATCCTGGAGGGCATCCTGGCCGCCGTCCCCGTTCCCCGGTGAGGGCCTCGTGGCGCTGACCGGACGCGCGGGACTGCTCGCCGCCCTCGCCGCGGTCGTCGTGCTCCTCGCCCCCGAGCCCGGCCTGGTCGTGCTGGCCGCCGCGCTCGTGCTCGCCGTGCTCGTGACGGCCGACCTGCTGCTCGCGGGCGCCGTACGCGGGCTGCGGTTCCAGCGCGACGGCGAACGGCGGGTGCGGCTCGGGCAGTCGGCCGCGATCGGCCTCGTCGTGGACAACCCGGGCCGGCGGCGGGTCCGGGGCGTGCTGCGCGACGCCTGGCAGCCCTCGGCCGGGGCGACTCCGCGGCGGGTGACGCTCGACGTGCCGTCCCGCGAGCGGCGGCGGCTGGTCACGACCCTGACCCCCGCCCGCAGGGGCGACCGGGAGGCCGTCGCCGTGACGGTCCGCTCGGTCGGGCCGTTGGGCCTGGCGGCGCGGCAGCGGACGTTCCACGTGCCGTGGACCGTCCGGGTGCTGCCGCCGTTCCTCAGCCGCAGGCATCTGCCGTCGCGGCTGGCCCGGCTGCGCGAGCTCGACGGACGGCATCCCGCGCTGGTGCGCGGCCAGGGCACCGAGTTCGACTCGCTGCGCGAGTACGTCGTGGGCGACGACGTCCGCTCGATCGACTGGCGGGCGAGCGCCCGGCGCAGCGACGTCGTCGTGCGCACCTGGCGGCCCGAGCGCGACCGCCGCGTGCTGATCGTGCTCGACACGGGCCGCACCTCGGCGGGCCGGGTCGGCGTGGCCCCGGTCCCATCCGGCGCGCAGGGTGACGGGCCCTCCGGCTGGCCCCGGCTGGACTGGTCGATGGACGCCGCGCTGCTGCTCGCCGCGCTCGCCGCGCGGGCCGGCGACCGCGTCGACTTCCTCGCCTACGACCGGGCCGTACGGGCCCAGGTGTCCGGCGCGTCGCGGACCGAGCTGCTGTCGTCGCTGGTGGAGGTGATGGCGTCGATCGAGGCGGAGCTGGTCGAGGCCGACGCCGCCGGGATGGTGGCGGCCGTGCTGTCCAGGGCCAGGCGGCGCTGCCTGGTGGTGCTGCTGACCGACCTGAACGCGGCGGCCATGGAGGAGGGCCTGCTGCCCGTGCTGCCCAGCCTGTCGTCCCGGCACATGGTCCTGGTGGCCTCGGTCGCCGATCCCCGGGTGGCGGGCATGGCGGCCGGGCGCGGCACCGCCGAGGCCGTCTACGACGCCGCCGCGGCCGAGCGGCTGCGCGGCGAGCGGCGCGAGATCACCGCGGTGCTGCGCCGCCACGGAGTGGAGGTCGTGGACGCCCTGCCCGAGGACGTCGCCCCGGCGCTCGCCGACGCGTATCTCGCCTTGAAGGCCGCCGGCCGGCTCTGAGTCTTATGCGGTGGTCTCAGGCGGTCGGGGCGAGGTCGGGGGCGTGCTCGATGTCCCCCGTCTCGTTGGCGCGCTCCGCCCGGCGGCCGAAGACGGTCACGTACGCGAGGAAGAGCACCTCCGCGAGCGCGCCGATCGAGATGCGCGCCCAGGTCGGCAGGCCCGACGGGGTGACCCCCGCCTCGATGAGCCCGGAGACGAGCAGCACCACGACCAGGCCGAGCGCGACGCTCATCACGGCCCTGCCCTGCTCGGCCAGCGCCTCCGCGCGCCGCCTCGGGCCGGGGTCGACGACGGTCCAGCCCAGCCGCAACCCCACGGCCGCCGCCAGGAAGACCGCGGTCAGCTCCAGCATCCCGTGCGGAAGGATCATGCCCCAGAACACGTCCGCCCTGCCGTGCGAGTGCATCAGGCCGCCCAGCAGGCCCACGTTGGCCGCGTTCTGGAACAGGATCCACGGGATGGGCAGGCCGAGCAGGATCGCCGAGACCACGACCTGCACGGACAGCCAGGCGTTGTTCAGCCACACGTGACCGGCGAACGACACCGCCGGGTTCTCGGAGTAGTAGTCGGCGAAATCGTGCTCGACGATCTGCCGGATCTCCTCGGGCGTGCCGAGGAGGCTCTGCACGGCGGGATCGCGCGCCACCCACACGCCCACGACGTACGCGACCGCGAGTGAGGCCACCGTGACGCCGATCCACCACCGGCGCGCCCGGTAGGCCACCACGGGGAACGACACCGTGAAGAACCGGGCGACCTCCCGCCAGGCCGGGCTGTGCGCGCCCGTGACGGCCGAGCGCGCCCTCGCCACCAGCGACGACAGGCGTCCGACGAGAAGGGCGTCGGACGACCCCGACCGCACGATGGACAGGTGGGTCGCCGTCCGCTGGTAGAGCTCGACCAGCTCGTCGACCTCCGCGCCGCGCAGCCTGCGCTGCCGCCGCACGAGATCGTCCAACCGGTCCCAGGACGGCTTGCTCGCGGCGACGAACGCATCGATGTCCACGGACCGGACCCTATCGGCGGCAGCCGCGAGGTGCACGGCCGCGACCGAGGGAAGCACGCATCGCGCGCGCTTCGGCACGACCTCGGGGCCCGCAGGCGCCCGAGCCGCCGCGCCGGAGGCACGGCGATCAAACACAGTAGGGTGCGCAGTGTGTCCGAAGTCGTGACCGGCGAGGCGGTCGTCGTAGAGGTTCGCGTCGCCCAGCTCCCCAGCCGCGCCCTGGCCTTCCTCATCGACTGGGCCGTCCAGTGGGCCGTGATCATCCTGGCCGCCGTGCTGGTCGCGCAGGCGTCCCTGGTGACCGACGAGTCGCTGGCCACCGGTCTGCTCATCCTGTTCGTCGTGCTGGTCACGGTGGGCTACCCGGTCGCGTTCGAGACGATCAGCAGGGGCCGCTCGCTGGGCAAGCTCGCCCTCGGCCTGCGCGTGGTGAGCGACGACGGCGGGCCGGAGCGCTTCCGGCAGGCGCTGTTCCGCGGGCTCGCCGGGTTCCTGGAGTTCTGGACGTTCCTCGGCGCCCCCGCGCTCATCACGTCGCTGCTCAACCAGCGTGGTAAACGGCTCGGGGACGTGTTCGCCGGGACGACCGTCATCGGGGAGCGTTCGCCGCACCAGGCCCCGCCGCCGGAGATGCCCCCGCCGCTCGCGTCGTGGGCCGCGACGCTGGAGCTGTCCGGGCTGTCCGACGACCTGGCCAACACCGCCCGGCAGTATCTGTCCCGGTGGCAGCAGCTCAGCCCGCGGATGCGGGACGAGATGGGGCTGCGCATCGCCGGGCAGATCGGCGCGCAGGTGGCGCCGCCGCCCCCGCCCGGCGTTCCGCCGTACGCCTATCTGGCCGCCGTACTGGCCGAACGCAGGCGCCGGGAGGAGATGCGGCTCGCCCGGGCCCGCTCCACGCCCCCGCCCTACGGCCCGCAGGGGTACAGGCCGCAGGGCCCGAGCCCGCGGGAACACGGCCCGCAGGGGTACGGCGTGCCGGCGCCGCCCCCGCCGAGGGAGGCGGAACCGCCGCGTGGAGAGGCTCCGACGACATCGGGAGGATTTGTTCCGCCGGTTTAGGTGTAGACCCCGATTTGCGGGGCACTTGTGGCCATTGCAGGTCATGGGGCATACCTGCAGTGGGGTTGAGGCGGGCATCGCCGGCGCGTTGAGGGAGAGGCCGCACCGGAGATGCCCGCCTCCTTCTGTCTGTACAAGGCTCAGGCGAGCCGGTATCCCACGCCCGGTGTCGTCGTGACGACCGGTGGCTCGCCGAGCTTGCGGCGCAACCGCCCCATCGTCACGGTCACCGTGTTGGTGAACGGATCCGCGTTCTCGTCCCAAACCTGCTCCAGCAGAGCCTCGGTGCTGAGGAAGCCGGGACTCGCCCGCATCAGCGCCTCCAGCAGGGCGAACTCCTTCACGGAGAGGTTCAGCTGCCGGCCGTCGCGCACCGCGGTCCGGCGCACCGGGTCCAGCTCGATCCCGGCGGCGCGCAGGGTCCGCGGACGCGCGTTCGGCTTGCGGCGGGCCAGCGCCTGGATACGCAGGATCAACTCCGGGAAGTGGAACGGCTTGGCGAGGTAGTCGTCCGCGCCCAGGGTCAGGCCGCTGACGCGGTCGTCGGGTGTCCCGGCCGCGGTCAGCATCAGCACCATCGGGCGGTCCGGCCGCTCGGTGATCATCTGGCACAGCGTGTCGCCGTGCAGGCCGGGCAGGTCGCGGTCCAGGACCACCACGTCGTACGCCGTGAGGTCGAGTTTGGCGGTGGCGGACAGCCCGTCGTGACTGATGTCGACGGCCATCCCCTGGTCGCGCAGGCCCTCGGCGACGACCTCGGCGAGCGACCGCTCGTCCTCGACGACCAGGATCCTCACGGCCGCACCTCGGCCGGGACCGGGACGTACGGCAGCGCGATCGACACTCGCAGGCCGCCCCCCGGCCGAGCGAGCAGTTCGAGCCGCCCGCCGTGAGCCGCCGCGATCGCCGCCACGATGGACAGCCCGAGACCGGAGCCGTTCTCGGATCCGGTTCGATCCGCGCCGAGCCGCTCGAAGGGCCGCGCGAGCCGGTCCACGTCCCGCTGGTCGAGGACGCGTCCGCCGGTCTGCACGACGAGCCGGACCTCGGCGCCCTCCCGGAAGGTCTCCACCTGGATCCAGCCGTCCTCCTCGTTGTGCGCCACGGCGTTGTCGACCACGTTCTCCACCATCCGGAAGAGCAGGGCGGTATCGCCCCTGGTGAGCGTGCCGGTCCGCAGATCCTCTGTCACGCTCAGCCGTTTCGCCGCGATCCCGGCGCCGCGGTCGCTCACCGCCTGCGCGGCCAGCCTGGCCACGTCGACCTCGGCGGCGCCGAGCGTGCCGTGCTGCGCGCGGGCCAGCACGAGGAAGCCGTCGAGCAGCTGATCCACGCGGTCCAGCTGCGTACGCAGCCGGTCGCCCAGGGCGAGCGTCTGCGGCGCCACGCCGGGCTTGGCCACCGCGACGTCCAGTGACGCCCGCATGGTCGCCAACGGGGTCCGCAGCTCGTGCGAGGCGTTGGCGACGAACCGGCGCTGGGCGGCGAAGGACGCCTCCAGCCGCTCCAACAGGCCGTCGATGGTGTCGGCCAGGTCCTTCACCTCGTCCACCGGGCCACTGACGGCGAGCCGCTGGTCCAGGTTGTCGGCGGAGATACGCCGGGTCGCCGCGGTGATCACCCGCAGCGGGCGCAGCACCCGGCGGGCGAGCACCCTGCCGGCCAGCACGGAGACGACCGCCATCACCGTCAGCGCGAGCAGGGAGCCGATCAGCAGCTGCCGGGAGTGCTGCGCGTTCACCTCGGCCAGTTGCTCCCGCAGATGGCGAACCTGCTGGTGTATCCCGTCGGGGTCGCCGTCGGCGGATGGTCGCCCGCCCGCGGGGGCGCTGGAACTTCCCCCGCCGGCGAGCAGGAAGGTGAGAGCCAGCAGCCCGATTCCGGACAGGAGGAACACTCCGGCGTACAAGATCGTGAACCGGAGCCCCACGGTCCCGTTGCGCAGCCTGATCACGCCTCCAGGATGCCCGGCCGGACCTAACAACAGGGTGACAGGGGCGGTTCGGGCGGTGTTGGGCCCGCGCCCGTAGAACGACGGCATGCACACCGGAGAACTCCTTCACCGGGAATGGACGGCCTTCCGCCGTCCCGCCCGGCTGATCGCCCTGGCCACGGCGGCCCTCGTCGTGATCGCCGCCGGCCTGCTCTACGCCTTCGGAAGCCGGGTGTCCTGCCAGGGGCCCTGCCCGGCCGATCCGACCGCCGCGGACGGCTCGATCGTCAGCGACCGGTTCTGGTTCCTGCACCGTGACCTCGGCCCCGAGGGCGCCATCACCGTGCGGATGACCTCGATGACCGGCACGATCACCTATCCTCCGCCCGGCCACGACCAGATCGTCTCCGGCGTGGTGCCGTGGGCCAAGGCCGGGATCATCATCAAGGACGGCGTCCGGCAGGGCTCCTCCTACGCGGCGCTCATGATGACCGGCGGCCGCGGAGTGCGGATGCAGTACGACTACCGGCACGACATCGCCGCGAGTGAGGGCGGCCTGACGCCGCGGTTCCCGCGCTGGTTGCGCCTGACCCGGTCCGGCGACACCGTCACCGGTTCCGAGTCGGCCGACGGCCGGCGCTGGAACACCGTCGGGACGGTGAGACTGGCCGGTCTCCCGGCAACGGCGCAGGTCGGGCTGTTCGCCACATCCCCCGGCGACCTCACACTACGGAAGGTCGGACTCGGCGGAGCGGTCGAGGAGAGCCGCTTCACTCAGGCCACCGGTGTCTTCGACCACGTCGCCGTGGTGGGGGCGGCCGCCGGCGCGTGGCGCAGCGAGGCCGTCGGCGAGATGAACCACACCGACTGGGAGAAGAACCACAACCCCTCCGGCGCGGTCGAGAAGGACGGCGTCGTCACCGTGAGCGGCACCGGCGACATCGGCCCGAGCGGAAGCGAGGGCGCCGTCACCGTCGAGAGGACGCTGCCCGGTCTGGTGATCATGCTGATCATCGTCATCGTCCTGGCCTCCCGATTCGGCGCCCGGCCGGACCCGGCGGTGTCTCACCGGGCTCTGGCCGCCCGAGCCGTGGTGGTCGGCGCCGCGACCTTCGTGACCGGGCTCGCCGCCGTCGGCGTGGTCCTGCCGGTCGGCGTCGCGATCCTGAGCGGCAACGGGGTCCCCGTGCAGCCGGTTTCCCCGCTGACCGGCGGCAGGGTCGTCGTCGGGACCGCGACGGTGCTCGCCCTCTGCGCCGTCCTGGCGTATGGGCTGGGCGTCCTGCTGCGCCGCGGCTGGGCGGCCGTCATTCTCGCGCTGTCGCTCGTCGCCGTGCCCTACACGGTGACCGCGTTCCCGTTCCTGCCCGACGTCGTGTCGCAATGGCTGCTGCGGCTCACCCCGGCGGCGGGCTTCGCCGTGCAGCAGACGGCGGTGGAATATCCGCAGGTGGTCGCCCACTACGCGCCGTCCGCCGGGTATTTCCCGCTCCCCGGCTGGGCCGGCTTCGCCGTGTTGTGCGCGTACACGCTGCCGGTCATGTGGTCGGCCGTGAAGCGCGGTCAGGGCGACCAGCCGATGTGACGGCCGCGGTGGCCTCAGGACCCGAGGCGCCAGGAGTGGAGATACTCCTCCTGCTCGTCGGTGAGCGCGTCGATCGAGATCCCGGCGGCGTCGAGCTTCAGGCGGGCCACCTCGGTGTCGATGCCCGCCGGGACGTCGTACACGCCGGGCGTCAGCCGCGCCGACTCCCGGACGAGCCACGCGACGGCGAGCGCCTGGGCGGAGAACGACATGTCCATCACGGCGGCCGGGTGGCCCTCGGCGGCGGTCAGGTTCACCAGGCGCCCCTCGGCGAGCAGCAGCAGCCTGCGGCCGTCCTCCAGGACGTACTCGTCGGTGTTGGGCCGGATCCCGAAGCGCACCTCGCGCGCCATCTCCTCCAGCGCCCGTACGTCGATCTCGACGTCGAAGTGGCCCGCGTTCGCGAGGATCGCGCCGTCCTTCATGACGGCCAGGTGCTCGGCGCGGATGACGTCGCGGTTGCCGGTGACGGTCACGAACACGTCGCCGGTCTCGGCGGCCAGGCTCATCGGCCGTACGTCGTAGCCCTGCAGGGCGGCGTCGAGGGCCTTGACCGGGTCGATCTCGGTGACGATGACCCGCGCGCCGAGGCCCTTGGCCCGCTCCGCGACGCCCCGGCCGCAGAAGCCGAAGCCCGCCACGACCACGGTGCGGCCCGCCAGCAGGACGTTGGTGGCCCGCATGATGCCGTCGAGCGTCGACTGGCCGGTGCCGTAACGGTTGTCGAACATCCGCTTGGTCCGGGTGTCGTTCACCGCGACCATCGGGAAGCGCAGCGCGTTCTCCGCGGCCATCTGGCGCAGCCGGATGATCCCGGTCGTGGTCTCCTCGCAGCCGCCGATCACGCCGTCGAGGAGTTCGACCCGCTCGGTGTGCAGGGTGTTGACGAGGTCGCACCCGTCGTCGAGCACGACGTTCGGCGCGACGTCGAGCGCCTGGTGGATGTGCCGGTAGTAGGTCGCCTTGTCCACCCCGGCGCGGGCGTGCACGGTGATGCCGTACGTTCGCAGCGCCTCGGCGACGTCGTCCTGTGTCGAAAGAGGGTTGGACGCGGCCAGGGCGATCTCGGCGCCGCCCTCCCGCAGCGCCCCCATCAGCACCGCCGTCTCGGCGGTCACGTGCATGCAGGCGGCGATACGCAGGCCGTCGAGCGGCCGGTCGGCGGCGAAACCGGCGCCGACCGCCCGGAGGACCGGCATCGACCGGGCCGCCCACCCGATGCGCCGCTCTCCGGCCTCCGCGATGTCCGCCGCCATGTCCGGCTGAATCACGCCGTCTGCCTCCTGGCGAGGGGCGCGGGCCCGGCCCGCGCCCCTGTCGTGCGACCCGCCTCAGTAGCGGTAGTGGTCCGGCTTGTACGGGCCCTCGACGTCGACGCCGATGTACTCCGCCTGCTTCTTGCTGAGCTTGGTCAGCTTCACGCCGAGCGCGTCGAGGTGGAGGCGGGCGACCTTCTCGTCGAGGTGCTTGGGCAGCACGTACACGCCGGTCGGGTACTCGTCGGTCTTCGTGAACAGCTCGATCTGGGCGATGACCTGGTTGGTGAACGAGTTCGACATGACGAACGACGGGTGGCCGGTGGCGCAGCCGAGGTTCATCAGGCGGCCCTCGGCGAGCACGATGATCGAGTGCCCGTCGGGGAACACCCACTCGTCGACCTGCGGCTTGATGTTGACCTTCTTGATGCCCGGGATGCGGCCCAGGCCGGCCATGTCGATCTCGTTGTCGAAGTGGCCGATGTTGGACACGATCGCCTGGTGCTTCATCTGCGCCATGTGCTCGGCGCTGATGATGCCGTAGTTGCCGGTGCAGGTGACGAAGATGTCCGCGATGCCGACGACCTCCTCCAGGGTGGTGACCTGGAAGCCGTCCATGGCGGCCTGGAGCGCGCAGATCGGGTCGATCTCGGTGACGATGACCCGGGCGCCCTGGCCGCGCAGCGCGTCGGCGCAGCCCTTGCCGACGTCTCCGTAGCCGCAGACCACGGCGACCTTGCCGCCGATCAGCACGTCGGTGGCGCGGTTGAGGCCGTCGATCACCGAGTGGCGGCAGCCGTACTTGTTGTCGAACTTCGACTTGGTCACCGAGTCGTTGACGTTGATCGCCGGGAAGAGGAGCGTGCCGGACTTGTGCATCTCGTAGAGGCGGTGCACGCCGGTCGTGGTCTCCTCGGTGACGCCCTTGATGTCCTCGGCCACGCGGGTCCACCACTTGTCCTCGGAGACCGTACGGCGGAGCGTGTCGAGGATGACCGCCCACTCCTCGGGGTCGTCCTCACCGGCGACCGGCACGGCGCCGGCCTTCTCGAACTCAACGCCCTTGTGCACGAGCAGCGTGGCGTCGCCGCCGTCGTCCAGGATCATGTTGGGGCCGGAGCCGTCGGGCCAGCGGAGGGCCTGCTCGGTGCACCACCAGTACTCCTCCAGCGTCTCGCCCTTCCAGGCGAAGACCGGCACACCGGAGGGGTTGTCCACCGTGCCGTCCGGGCCGACGACGACCGCGGCGGCCGCGTGGTCCTGGGTGGAGAAGATGTTGCAGCTCACCCAGCGGACGTCGGCGCCGAGCGCGACCAGCGTCTCGATCAGCACGGCGGTCTGAATCGTCATGTGCAGCGAGCCCATGATCTTCGCGCCGCGCAGCGGCTGCGCCGCGGCGTACTCCTTGCGGGTCGCCATGAGGCCCGGCATCTCGTGCTCCGCGAGGCGGATCTCTTTGCGGCCGAATTCCGCAAGCGAAAGGTCGGCGACCTTGAAGTCCATGAGTGTCTCCTCCGTTGTCCGTCGGTGCGAGTTTAGGCGTCGCCGACGCACGCGCGCATACGCAGGCTCGCGAACCTGACACAAGAATGTGAGATTCGCTCGCCGACGGGTGCCGGAGGGCCGCCGGACTGTCTAGCGTGGACCCCAGGAACGGGGACCGGAGGCACGATGCGCATCACCGAGGCGGCCAGGCGGCTCGGCATGTCCCCCCGGATGCTGCGCTACCGGGAGGCCCTCGGCCTGCTGCCGCCCGTACGGGACAAGGGCGCCCATCGGCGCTTCGGGCCCGACGAGCTGGAGGCGGTGCGCCAGGCGATGGAACTGGAGCGGCGGTTCGACGTCTCGCCCGCCGAACTGGCCTTCGCGCTGCGGGCGCTGTCCGAGCCCGCGGTGGCCCAGGCCGTACGCGACCTCGGCGTGCGCATCGGGCGTATCCAGGCGCCGCGCCGGGCGCTGGACTTCGAGAAGGAGAAGGCCCTGCGCCTGCTGAGAGGTCGGTGAACCGGGAGTTCACTCCTGGGAGTGACGATCTCCCCTCCGATCGGAGTCAGACTCTCCCCGTGGACATCACTTCGAAGCTCGGAACGATGGAGCGGCGGGTGGCGGCCTTCGACGTCCGCAGAGCCCTCGACTCCCCGCTCCTCGACGTCGCCCTCGGCCTCGGCCTGTTCTTCTTCGCGCTGGTCCAGCTCGGCGCGTTCCGCGGTGACCTCGGTCCCATCGGGATGCTCGCCGTCGGGCTCGCGACGCTGCCGCACACCCTGCGCCGCCGTCATCCGGTCGAGACGGTGACCCTGACCGCCATCGGTGCGATCACCCTGCTGTTCTTCGAGCGCAGCGTCAGCGGGAACATCTTCGGCCTCGGCTATCCCGTGTACGTGTCGGGGCTGCTGTCCGCGTACACGGTCTTCCGCGTGGCCGGCCGGAGGACCGCCTGGCTCCTCGGGGCGGCCTCGTCGGCCGGAGCCTTCCTCGTCGTCTGGTACCTGGGCCCGCACCGGATCGACCTCGCCCTGGCCGGGGCGGCGCTGCCGGCCGCGACGACGCTCCTCGCCGACCTGCGGCGGAGCCGGAACGAGGTGCGCGAAGCCCGGGTGGACAACCTGGAGGCGCTGCGCGAGCAGGCGGCCATGGCGGAGCGGGCCCGCATCGCCAGGGAGATGCACGACATCGTGGCGCACTCGATCTCGATGATCGCCGTCCAGGCGGAGACCGCGCCGTACACCATCGCCGACCTGGGCGACGACGGCAGGAAGGAGTTCGCGGAGATCGCCGCGACGGCCCGCGGCACGCTCACCGAGATGCGCCGGCTCCTCGGCGTCCTGCGGGCCGACGCGCCGCCGGAGACCGCGCCGCAACCGGGCCTGGCACGGCTGCCGGAGCTGATCGAGCGGCACGGCGGCGAGGTCGACCTCGACATGGTCGGGGTCGAGCGGGAGCTCCCGCAGGCCGTGGACGTCTCGGCGTACCGGATCATCCAGGAGGCCCTGACGAACGCCAGGCAGCACGCGCCGGGCGCCCGCGTGTCGATCGAGATCGCCTACCGGCCGGCGCTGCTCGCGCTCCGCATCGCCGACGACGGGCCAGGCCCGGCTACGGCGGAGAGGACACCGGTGGAGAGGACACCGGCGGAGCAGACACCGGCGGGAAAGGCGTCCGGCGACGCGAACGGCGGACACGGGCTGATCGGCATGCGCGAGCGCGCCACGGCCCTGGGCGGGTGGTTCGTCGCCGGGCCGGGCCCGGACGGCGGCTTCCTCATCCGGGCGGGGCTGCCAACCGAATGATCAGAGTGCTCGTGGCCGACGACCAGCCGGTGGTGCTCAGGGGGTTCGCCGCCGTGCTGGCCGCCCAGCCGGACATCGAGGTCGTCGGCGCCGCCGCCGACGGCCGGGAGGCCGTACGGCTGGCCCGGGCCGAGCGGCCGGACGTCGCCGTGCTCGACATCCGGATGCCGCTGCTCAACGGCATCGAGGCCGCCCGGGCCGTCACCGAGATCGGCGTCAAGGCTCTGATGATCACTACCTTCGACCTGGACGAGTACGTCTACCAGGCGCTCCTCGCGGGGGCGAGCGGCTTCCTGTTGAAGGACGTCCGGGCCGGGGAACTGGCCGAATCCGTACGGGTCATCGCTCGCGGTGACGCCCTGCTCGCCCCCAAGGTCACCCGGCGGATCATCGCGGAGTTCACCCGGCGGCGGGCCGCCGAGCCCCCGCCGGCCGGACCGCGACAGGCGCGGGCGCCGCTGACCGCGCGCGAGTCCGAGGTGCTGCGGCTCATCGCCCGGGGGCTGTCCAACGCCGAGATCGCGGCGGTCCTGGTGGTGACAGAACACACGGTGAAAACACATGTCGCCCGGCTGCTCGCGAAGCTCGGCCTGCGCGATCGCACCCAGGCCGTCGTCCACGCCTACGAGACCGGGCTCGTACGGCCCGGGGACCTCGTCTGATCGCGGACGGTCAGGCGCCGACCACGAGGTGCAGGTCGTCCGCGCGCAGGGAGTCGGCCGTGACGTACGGCTGCTCGCTGACGATGTCGGTCATGGTCAGCGGGACGTTCAGCGACGGCACCAGTTTGAGCGCCCTGACCAGGAGGTTCGGGTGGTCCGCCGTGAACTCCTGGGGCACGCCGAGGAGCTTGGCGGTCATCCTCGTCGTGCAGATCACCACGTTGCCCTCGAAGGTGAACGTGCTGCCGGTCAGCGTCGTCGAGCCCATGGTCTGCTGGGGCTGCTCCAGCACCGCCTTGTCCATGGTGAAGCGGAGCATCTTGACCGTGCCGGTCGCGGTGGGCATCGTGACCACGCCGGTGAACTTCATCCCGGTCATGGTCAGCGAGGGCGCGCGGACGGCGGCCGTCTCGGTCGCGACCGTCACCGAGCCCGGGGCGCCGCCGCCGGGCGTGGAAGAGTCCCCCGGCTCGTCCTCGCCCGGGGACGGTGAGGGACTCTTCCTGCCGGTGAGTGACCCCACGGCGCCCTGCAGGTCCGTGGGCAGGTCGGTGGGCAGGTCCGTGGGCAGGCCCGAAGGGACCGCGCTGGGCAGGACGCCGTGGAGAACGTCGGACAGGCCGCCGGGAACGGCGCTCGGGACGACACCGGGCAGGAGTGAGCCGCCCTGCCCGCCCGGTCCGGGGTCCTCGCGCGCCGCGCCCGTCCCGGCCGCCAGGATGACGGGCAGCACGGCGATGGCCAGCGCCCTGGTCGCCGGACCCGGGCCGGCGTCTCCGCGCCCGCCGCCGTCCGGGCGGACGCCCCCGTCGTCGCGGCCCTCACCGGAGCCCTCACCGGAGTCCTCGGGGCCGTCGCCGGGGTCTTCCGAGGCGGGAACGGGGTCGCGGCGGACGCGGGCGACCAGGACGCGCGGGCCTTCGTCCGCGGGTTCGGCGGGCTGCTGCGGCCGGGTGGCCTCCAGGCGCTCGTCGCCGCTGACCACCCGGCGCTCGGTGATGGTGATTCCCCCTTCCGACAGCACGGGCGGCGCGGCGGGCTCGATCGGCGCCGTGCCGGCCTCGGTGCTCTCCGCGGGCGCCCAGGCGACCGACAGCGCGCCTCCGACCAGGCCGAGCAGCATGCCGATCAGGAAGCCGCCCAGGTTGGCGTAGACGAACGACGCGATCGAGACCAGTACGGCGACCACACCGAGGAAGGCCCGCTGGCCGGGCTGGAGCCAGACCATCAGACCCAGGATGATCAGCACCAGCGCGATCAGGTAGGTGGCGCCGACCGTGCCCGACTGGATGACGAGCGGCAGGGCCTGGGTCGCGAACGGGATGCTCAGCAGTTCCAGGCCGGCCGCCAGCACCAGCAGGCCGCCCCAGAACGGCCGCGACCGCCGCCATTTCACCGGCCGCTCCATCAGAAGCACTCGTGCTCGCCCGGCTCCACGGCCAGCTTCAGCCCCGGCAGCTTGAAGGTCGCCGCGTTGACCGCCCAGGAGGTCTGCCGGAAGTCCTTGATGGTGACCCCGGAGGCCTGCTGGCCGAACATGCCCGCCGCGCCCTGGCCGTCCGGCAACTGGTCGAGGGAGCCGGCGTCGCGGCCCGCCTCCAGCTTCGTGAAGACCGCGTTGCCCTCGATCTGGGTGGCGTCGACGATCATGTTCTCGGCGGTCACCGGGTCCTTGCCCGCGCCGGCGGTGATCCGGATGGTCACGGCGCCGACGGGCGACTTCACCAGGACCGTCTGGCACATGTTGGTCAGGGTGGCCTTCCTGATGCCGGAGACGGCGACCGGGATCTTCTGGCCCTTCTTGTTCTCGACCACGCTGCCGTACTGCACGAAGCCCTGGCCCTGCAGCGTGTCGGCGGACACCTTGAACGTGTCACCCGAGACCACGAAGGACGCGCCGATCGCCCCCTCGGCGGTCGCGCCGACCAGCACGGAGGCGACCGCGAGCGCGGGCACGAAGACGAGCGCGAATCGTTTCCACCGCACGCGTCCCTGAATCATGAGTCACCTCCGGGGGTAACCAGCCGTAATGTAAAGGTAAAGTTACCGACCGGTACCATCATCGCTGAAGTGACTCTGCATCACATTTCAATTACGGTGCGCAGTGAAAAACGGCTCCCCGTAACGGGGGTTATGCGCCCGTGCGCTGCCCCGAGGCGGCGTCCGCCCGGTAGAGGTCCGGCTCCAGGTAGATCACCCGGGCCATCGGAACCGCTTCGCGGATGCGCCGTTCGGCCTCGTCGATGCCTCGCGCCACCTCGCCGGCGGTGTCGTCGTGCTCCACCGCGATCTTGGCGGCGACCAGCAGCTCCTCCGGGCCGAGGTGCAGGGTGCGCAGGTGGATGACCCGGCTGACCTCCGGGGCGGCCTCCAGAGCGGCGCAGATCTTGTCCTCCATCTCGGGCGTCGCGCTCTCGCCGATCAGCAGCGACTTGGTCTCGGCCGCCAGGATGACGGCGATGACCGCGAGCAGCAGGCCGATGGCGAGGCTGCCCACGCCGTCCCACGCACCGTTGCCGGTGACCGCGGCCATCGTCACGCCGAACAGCGCGAAGATCAGGCCGATCAGCGCGCCGAAGTCCTCCAGCAGCACCACCGGCAGCTCGGGGGCCTTCGCCCGGCGGATGAACGCCACCCAGGAGTGGTCGCCCTTGAGCGCGCTCGACTCCTTGATCGCCGTACGGAAGGAAAGACCCTCGGCGACGATCGCGAAGACCAGCACCGCGAAGGCCCAGATCGGCGACTCCACGGGCTGCGGGTCGGCGATCTTGTGCCAGCCCTCGTACAGGGAGAACAGGGCGCCGATCGTGAACAGGACGACGGCGACGACGAAGGCGTAGAAGTAGCGCTCCCGCCCGTAACCGAAGGGGTGCTTGCGGGTCCTCCGCTTGGCGGCGCGCTTGCCGCCGAGTATCAGCAGCGCCTGGTTGCCGGAGTCGGCCACGGAGTGGACCGACTCGGCGAGCATCGACGACGACCCGGTGAACAGGAACGCCACGAACTTCGCCACGGCGATCGCCAGGTTGGCGCCGAGCGCCGCGAGGATCGCCTTGGTACCGCCACCCGCACTCACGTTGAACTCCTCAGTTCGATCGGCCGAAGCGATCCTATTGGGAAACTCCTATTGGGAAATCCTGGCCTGGAGTTCCGTCGCCGCCGCGGCCGACGCCGGGTCGATCCCGTACCCGAGGGCGAGGTAGACACTCGCGTAGTCGCACAGGCCGACCAGGGCGGCGAGCCGGTCCAGCGGGTGCACGCCCTCGGCCAGGATCTCGGACACCGGAACCCCCCGGTCCTCGGCCAGCCGTACGGCGGCCGTGCGGGACCTGGTCACCTGCGGGTGCTCCTCCACGTCACGCAGCAGGAACAGGCGCAGGCGCGCGCCCTCCCCCGGCTCGTCGGCGAACGGGTCGGCGAAGACGTCCCGCCCGGCGAGGGGGCCGTCGAACGTCACGATCTGGTTGTGCGCGGCCTCGGGCAGCTCCCCCCAGACCGCCGGGTAGCCCGCGTCCTCGCTCAGCCGGGCGGCCAGCCGGTGGGCCGCCACCGAGGCCAGCGGCGAGGTGCCCCAGATGACCGGAAGCGTCCCGGCCAGTTCCATCGCCAGCGTCTTGCCGGGATTGATGAACGACTCGCTCGACGGGCGGCACCGATGGGCCAGGTCCTCCAGCCGCTTGGCCACCGCCTCGAACTCGCTCTCCCCTGCCGAGACCAGCCCGAGCGCGGCCGCCGCCAGGATCGGCGGCACCACGAGCGACCACAGCGTGGCCCTCGGCTGCCCGGCCACCCCGGTCGCCCCGCCCACCGGCACGTACGGGCCGCCCGCCCGCGCGACCAGGGCGGACAGCGGCGTGTCGGGGGCGCCGACGCCGGCGAGCGCGCACCCGCGCCGCAGGGCCTCGGCGGTCACGGCGACGGTCTCCTCGGTCCTGCCGGAGCGGGAGACCGCGATGACGAGATCGGCGGCGCCGGCCCAGCCGGGCAGCCGGTGGCCGCGCACCGTCACCACCGGGACCGGGGCGCCGTACCGGCACAGCGCCTCGAGCACGTCACCCGCCAGGGCCGAGGCGCCCATGCCCGCCACGACGATCGCCCGGGGGCGACCGTCCCTGCCGACGCGGGCCACGCCGCTCTCCATCGCCGATCGGTACGCCGCCCGCACCTGGGCGGCCGACGACGCGACGGAGCGGAGCATGCCGGAGGGGTCGCCCTCCACCAGGTACGCCTGGTCGCCGAGCCGGTCGGGCTCGAACCGGGCCCCTCCGGCAGTGCTCATGCCTTGCGGGCCTCGTCCACGAGGAGCACCGGGATGTCGTCACGCACGGGGTAGACCAGCCCGCACGACTCCGAGGTGCAGGCCAGCTCGTCCGTGTCGGGCACGGCGCGGAGCGGGGACTTGCACGCGGGGCAGGCGAGGATGTCCAGCAGCCAGTCGTCGATCTTCAACTCGTCAGCTCCTTACCACGGCGAGCACTTCGTCCCGGACTGCGGCGACCTTCTCCTCGTCGGCGGCCTCCGCGTTGAGCCGCAGCAGCGGCTCGGTGTTGGACGGACGCAGGTTGAACCACCAGTCCGGGCCGCTGACGGTGAGCCCGTCCAGCTCGTCGAAGGTAACACCCTCGCGGCCCGCGAAGGTCTCACGTACCCGGGCCAGGGCGCCGGCCTGGTCCTCGACCCTGCTGTTGATCTCCCCGGACGCGGCGTAACGCGAGTACCGGGACAGCACCTCCGACAGCGGCCGGTCCTGCTCGCCCAGCGCGGCGAGCACGTGCAGTGCGGCCAGCATGCCCGAATCGGCGAACCAGAAGTCGCGGAAGTAGTAGTGGGCCGAGTGCTCGCCGCCGAAGACGGCGCCGGTGCGGGCCATCTCCGCCTTGATGAACGAGTGGCCGACGCGGGTGCGCACGGGCTTGCCGCCGTGCTCGGTGACGATCTCCGGCACGCCCTTGGAAGTGATCAGGTTGTGGATGATCGCGGCGCCGGGGTTCTTGGCCAGCTCCCGCACCGCGACCAGCGCCGTGATGGTGGACGGCGGGACCGACTCGCCCCGCTCGTCGATGACCCAGCACCGGTCGGCGTCGCCGTCGAAGGCGATGCCGAGGTCCGCGCCCTGCGAGACGACCGCCTTCTGCAGGTCGCGCAGGTTCTCCGGCTCGATCGGGTTGGCCTCGTGGTTGGGAAAGCTGCCGTCGAGCTCGAAGTAGAGCGGGGTCAGCTCGATCGGCAGGCCCTTGAAGACCTCCGGGACGGTGTAGCCGCCCATGCCGTTGCCGGCGTCCACGACCACCTTCAGCGGCCGGATGCCCGACAGGTCGACCAGCGTCTTCAAGTGGGCGGCGTAGCCCTCCAGCAGGTTCCGCTCGGTCACCGTGCCCTTGCCGGGCTCTCCGCCCAGGCCCGAGCCACCCAGTCCCGAGCCGAGCAGTTCGGCGGCGCGGTCGCGGATCTCCAGCAGGCCGGTTTCCGTGCCCACCGGCACGGCGCCCGCCCGGCACATCTTCATGCCGTTGTACTTGGCCGGGTTGTGGCTCGCGGTGAACATGACGCCCGGCAGGTTCAGGCTGCCGCTGGCGTAGTAGAGCATGTCGGTCGAGCCGAGCCCGGCGTTGATCACGTCGGCGCCCCGGGAGGTCGCACCCCGCGCGAACGCCGCGGCCAGCGGGCCGGACGAGGTGCGCATGTCGTGCGCCATCACCACCGAGGACGCACCGGTCAGCTCGACGAAGGCCGCACCGACGGCCTGTGCGATCTCCTCGTCGAGCTCGTCCGGCACCACGCCGCGCACGTCGTACGCCTTGAAGATCCTGCTGAGGTCGGCCACTGCACGCCCCTAAAAGTCGTTAAGTCTTCGCACCTGAGCCTATAGCGCCCGATTGCCCCCAGAATGAGCCCTCCAACGCGCCGCGTGCGATCTCATCGCGGGGTGTCATGGCGGGGTGTCATCGCTCCCTGTTGGGCTGGGCGGACTTGAGCACCCGCAGATGGCCCCGGCGGCCCACCTCGACCGCCTGGCCGACGGGCTCGCCGGCGGCGGGAGCGGGGCGCCCGGCCTCGCGGACCGCGTTCGCCAGGGCCTCCAGGTCGTCCCCGCTCGGGGCGACGGACTCGGACGGGAGGCGCACGACCTCCCACCCCCTGGGCGCGGTGAGCCGTTCCGCGTGCTCCGCGCACAGGTCGTAACAGTGTGGCTCGACGTACGTCGCCAGGGGGCCGAGTACGGCGGTCGAGTCGGCGTAGACATACGTGAGTGTGAAGACGGCAGGCTGCCTGCAGGCGGTACGGGAACAGCTGCGGACGGGGCTCACGGAGGGACCGTATCCGGTCCGCGTTCACATTGCCACCACCCCGCCGCTCTTATTGAACGTGTCGCCACAATTCAGCGATCTCTGAAGTCGACATGACGTTGGTGGGCAAAGCGGACACGCCCCGCCGGATCCACCGCACCGGCGGGGAGCGCTCTAAGCTGGCTGCGTGAGCGATCGGAGCGGTGACAGGCCGGATCGAGGGCGGCGGGTGCGCCGGCGTGACCGGCACGGCCGCGGCATGCGCGGCCCCCTCGCGCCCTCGCACGTGCCCATCGCCAAGTCCCGCGGCGAGCGGTTCGACGACCTGGTGCTCGACGCGGTCGACCGGCTCAAGCCTCGGTGGGGCACCCAGCTCGCGTCGGTCGAGTTCGCGGTCGAGGAGGTGCCGCCGGCCGCGGAGCTGGTGGACGGGCCCGCCCGGCTGTCCTCCGACCCGATCCCGCTGGGACGGGCGGAGTCGGCCTCGGGGGACGACCCCGCCTCCGTCGTGCTGTACCGCCGCCCGCTCGAGGCCAGGGCCCGTGACCGCGACCAGCTCGGCACGCTGGTCCTGGACGTGGTCGTCGAGCAGGTGGCCAGCCTGCTCGGCCTCACGCCGGAGACGATCGACCCCGGCTACGACGACCGGCACTGACACTCCCTAGGGCAGCACGGCGCCCGGGGAGTCGACGGTCGGGGGCACCAGTGCCCAGGTCCTGGCCAAGGCCAGTGGCTGCGCGGTGACCATCTGGCCGTCCTTGGCCGCCTCGTCGAGGACGCGCCCGCCGTACACGGGGCCCGAGCCCGGCATCGGGCGGACGACGACGCTGAAGCCGCCCTTGCTTCCCTTCGGCGGCGCGAGCCTGATCTCCTTGGTGCGGCCGGCGGGCAGCTTCACCTCGACCGGGGCCGGCGCCTCACCCTTCGAAGGCAGCAGCCGGACCTCCACGGCGGCCGCCGCGAAGGGCGCCGACAGCACCAGCCAGGAGGTCTGCTTGCCTTCCGCCCGGCCGTCCGCGACGACGCTGCCGAGGTCGACGGAGGCGGCCCCGGCCGTGAAGGCGACGTCCTGCCTGGCCCCCGTTCCGGTGATCTTCAGGCCCGCCACGATCGGGACGTCGGACTCCAGCACCAGCGCGGCCGGCTGCCCGCCGATCCCGGTGGACAGGTCGAGCGAGGCCGCCGAACCGGCCGGCACCTCGATCGTCTCCTTGTTCTTCAGCGCGTAGGAGCCGTCCTCCAGCACCGCCCTGATCCGCACGACCGTGTCCCGCTCCCCCGGCGTGGCGACGTACAGCTCCCGCTGCCCGGCGGTGCCGGGGATGCCGGGGACGACGACCCGGGTGGCGGGGGCGGCGGCGACGGGCAGCCAGTCGACGCCCCTCCCCTCGCCCAGCACGGCCTTCACCGCGGCGGCCACCCGGCCGCTGCGGGTGCTCACCTGCAGGGCCATGATCAGCGGGGAGGGCGCGAGGTCGCGCAGCCTGATCACGCGGTGCTGGCCGGGCTTGACGACGACGCCGTTGCCACGCTCGCTCAGCACGGGGCCTTCGCCGGAGTAGACCATGAACGAGACGTTGGCCGGGGCCGAGTCGGGGTTGGCGAGGTAGAGCGTCATCTCCGCCGCGGCGGGCCCGGGCCCGACGAACCAGCTCTCGGCGCCCGGCTCGACGCAACGCACCCCGGCGAGCCCCCGCTGGGTGCCCGACGTCTCCCTGGCGGTCTGGGCGCTCTCCAGCCCGGCGGCCATCGAACCGGTGGCGTCGACCACCAGAGGGCCGCCCCCGGCGGCGATCTCGCGCTGCCAGAGCAGGCCCGGCCGGTCGATCACGTCGTCCTTGCCGCCGCCCTTCTCCTCCGGAGCCTTGATCGCCGACAGGGTGGCGCTTCCCTGCCCCTGGTTCTGCTGCTGTTCGGTGGGAGTGACCACGCTCACCCGGCTGCCGGACGGCGCGGGGCACACGGCGGTCACCGACTCCACCGGCGCCTTGACGGCCTGCGGGCGCACCTGCGCGGCCGGCGCGGGCCGGCTGACGAAGGCCACGCCGTACAACGCGCCCAGCGCGACCAGCACCAGGGCGAGCAGGCCGAAGCGGTTCTCGATCAGTCTCCTCACGCGGGCACCCGATCTTCCTTCGCTCGGCGGCGGCCCCGCGGCCCTTCCTCGACGGGCGCGTCGGCGTAGTCGCCCTCCGGCTCCTTCGTACGGGCCCCGGGCGAGGCCAGGATCAGCACGAGCACGAGCAGCGCGCCCTGGGCCCACAGCCAGCCCCGATGCAGCGCGCCCGCGGTCGCCGGCGGCGGGGGCACCGTCACCTGACCGGCCACGCGCCACAGACCGCCCGTCTCCGAGAGGCTCACCCTGGCCAGGGCGGGCTGCGAGTCGAGCGCGCGTTGCAGGGCGGGGTCGACGGGGCCAGGCACGGTCACGAAGCGGACCCCGGACGACGCGAGCGTCTGGACGTACGTGCTGCCCCGGCCCGAGGCGAGCCCGGCGACCGCTGTCGTGAAGCGGTCGCTCGCCTCCCGGGGCGATTCCAGGTCGGACTCGCCGATCAGCGGGCCCCGTCCGCGCATCAGCGCGTAGCCGACCCTGCCGTCCCTGGGACGCAGCAGGAGCGTGCCCTCGCCGGGCGCCGACTGGAGCGCGGCGAGCACCGGCACCGGGTCGCTCAGGTCGCCGCGCAGCGGACCGTCCGCGCCTCTGGTCACCCACAGCGTGGCGGCGGCGAGCGGGGTCGCGAAGGCGACCACGACGATCAGCATCGCGCCCAGGCGGCGCAGCCCGCCCGCGGCGCGGAACTCGGCGATCCGGTGCGCCTGGTGCCCCGCGGCCACCAGCAGGCCCGTCGCCGCGAACGCGAGCGGCACCCCCGGCCAGGCCGCGCCGCCGATCCGGCTGACCACGATCGCCACCAGCAGCCCGAAGAGCATGACACCCCAGCCGATCGCGACGACCATCTGGTGACGCCGCAACAGCAGCGCGGCCAGCGCGACCGCGATCAGGCCCGCCGTCGCCCACACGGGCGGCACCCCCGGCCCGCCGGGGCTCAGCATGAGCAGGGAGTCGGCGCCGAGGCGGACGTCGGTGAGGCGCCCGTCGTGCAGGGCGGACTCGTGCAGGCCGGACTCGAGCAGGATCCGTCCCGGCTCCCTGGCGATCTGCACCAGCCACGGGAACAGCAGGACGACCGGGGTGCCGAGGCCGATCACGAGCGACCGCCTGACGCCCCTGCGGATGCCGCCGAACGACACCGCGGCGAGCCCACCGAGGATCGCCACCAGCACGTACACGAGCGGGACGAAGGCCGTGCCCACGGTCAGCAGCAGGCCGAAGCCCCAGGCCGCCCGCCGCGATCCGGCGATCACCCGCGTGGCGAGCGCCGCGTAGACGGGCAGCAGCACGATCACGATCGCGGTGCCGAGCCGCCCGCCCGCCACCGCGCCGGTCGTGACCGGCAGCAGGGCGTAGGTGGCGGCCAGCCAGACCCGCGCGGGCGTGTACGAGATCATCCGCTTGGTCGCCGCGTACGCCGAGATCCCGGCCAGCGGCACGCAGCCGAGCAGCACCACGGCCACGGCCAGCCACGTCTTGCCCAACGCGACCGCCGACAGCCCGGCCAGCACGGCGACGTACGGCGGGGCCCAGGTCTGCGAGCCGAGCCCGGCGGCGTGGTGGTCCTCGACGTAGAGCCGCCACAGGTCGGACGCGCCCCCGGTGACCGGCACCAGCGCGCCGCCTCCCAGGAGTCCTCCATCGGACAGGAGCCCGGGCAGCAGCGCCCGTTCGGCGGCCAGTGTGATCGCCGCCAGGATCAGGCAGAGCACCACGCCGGGGCTGCTGAACACCCGCTGGACGCCGCCCGAGTCGGTCAGCAGTTCGTCGCCGTCGTCCTCCTGGGCGCGGTCCGCGCCCGCGTGGTGACGGCCCGCCGAGTCCACCGGACCGGCTCCGGCGAGGAAGCCCTGCACCATGTCGGCCAGCCGCCGCAGCGCGGCGCCCGGCGGGGTGAGCTTGCGCCGGATCGCGGGCCAGCCCTGCTTCCTGCCCTTCTTCCTGGCCTTGCGGGCCCGCCGCAGGCGCATCGGGTGGCCGATGACCGAGGCGAGCGCGGCCAGTTCGTCGAGCGCGTTGGCCGGCTGCTTGGCCAGCAGGAACAGCAGGGCCCGCAGCGCGGACCCGAGGACGTTGCGCAGCACCGACCGCACGAGCGCGCCGAACGGCAGGTTCGCCATCAGGACGAACAGGCCGTTGCGCCGGTCGAGCCTGCGCGGGTGCTCCTCACTGGTGGCGATCCTGCGGCGCCGCCGCGCCGACGCCTCGGCGTGCCAGGCCACCGCGTCGCTCACGTTGAGCACGCGGTGCCCGGCCGTACGGGCCCGCCAGCACAGGTCGAGGTCGTCGCGGAACAGCGGCAGCGCGGTGTCGAGGCCGGACAGCTCGTCCCAGACGTCCCTGCGGATGAGCATGCCCGCCGTGGAGACCGACAGGACGTCGGCGATCCCGTCGTGCTGGCCCTGGTCGTACTCCCTCGGCTCCAGGCCGGTGTCGCGCCGCCCCGACCTGCTGACGGTCACGCCCATCTCCAGCAGCACCCGCCGGTCGAGCCAGTCGCGCAGCTTGGGGCCGAGTATGGCGGCCTTGGGGTCCTGCTCGGCGGCCCACAGCAGGGCCCGCAGCGCGTTCGCGTCGGGCGCGCAGTCGTCGTGGAGCAGCCAGACCCATTCCTGGCCGGGCGCGGGCGGCAGCCGCCGCAGCACCTCGTGGACGGCCTCGCCGAACCCGGTGGACCGGGGCAGGGACAGCACGTTGCCCGCGCCGAACGCCTCGGCCAGCAGCTTCCCGCTGCCGTCACGGCTGCCGTTGTCGACGCCGACGACACGGTCGAGAGGCCGGGTCTGGCGCAGCACCGCCGCCAGCGTCTCCTTGAGCCAGCGGGCGCCGTCGTGAGCGACGACGATCGCGGTCACCGAGTGCACGTCGAGTCCTAGGGGGGTCGTACGGCTGAGCGCCGACCACGATACGGCAACCCGGACTCACCCGATCACATCCAGGCGAAACAGGATGTCAGTAGCAACCCGGACACGAGCCAGACATGAGTGCGGGGCCGCACGCCGAGCGCACGGCCCCGCCGACGTCACCGCCTAGACGGCCTGGCGCTTGATCTTGCGCCTTTCCCGCTCGGACAGGCCGCCCCAGATGCCGAAACGCTCATCATGCTGAAGCGCGTATTCAAGGCACTCCGCGCGCACCTCGCAGGAACGGCACACCTTCTTGGCTTCCCTGGTGGAGCCGCCCTTTTCAGGAAAGAACGCTTCAGGGTCGGTCTGCGCACACAAAGCGCGCTCCTGCCACCCAAGATCTTCACCATCGAGCGCCTGTGCCATGACCAGATCGGTCATTGCACACCTCCCTGTCGCTCGCCCGCCCACATGGAGCCCCCCATAAAAACGCCTGCCCTATACCCACCCTTGGGAAGGCGTAACAACATGTCTGTAATTACACGCGCGTGGCGCGTGTGGCGTCAAGCGGCATAACGATACCCGGGGAAAGACCTGCTCGCCCCGGTTCGTACGCCCCGATCTACGGTCCTATCAGCGTTCGGAACCATACCAAGGGAGGTTGGGGTCGGTTCTGCGGCCTGTCTGATCAGGGGCGGAACCTTCCTCATACTTTGCCTGCGACCGGTCCGGCGTGTAGATGGCCGTCGGATCGAGCGGCTCCTCCCTGCGCAGCGGGTCGCTGAGCGGGTCTCCCGTGTAGGTGGAGGGGTCGAAGCGGACCGTCATCTGGTCGGCGACGGCGGGAGCCGGGGGCTGGAACGGCGCGGGCTCGGACTGGGGGTGGCCGAGCGGGTTGTCGTAGTACTCCGGCAGGTCCTGCGGGCCGGTGGGGTGGTCCGGCAGGGCGCCCTTCCGGTAGCTCTGCGCCTGCTGGTAGGCCTGCGCGAGCTGCTGCTCCCTCGGGTCGGCCGGGCCCTCGTACGCGGGGGGAGCGTCGAAGGCCGGGCCACCGGCCGCGTGCTCGGGGGCCTGGCGGGCGAACGCCTGGCCCGAGTATCCGGAGAACGGCGCCCCCTGTCCGTACGACTGGTCCTGCTCGTACGGCCTGGCCTCGGGGGCGCGGCCCGCCGTGGGGTCGTAAGAAGGCTGGTCGTAAGAAGGCTGCTCGTAAGAGGACTGGTCGTAGGAGGGCTGGCCGTAACCGCGGGGGTCCTGGGCGCCGGGGCCGCCGGGCGCGGCGGGGGGAGCACTCGGGAACTGCCCGTAGCCGCCGGAGTCCGTCTGCTGGCCCGCGTAGCCGTACTGGTCGAACACCGGGCCCTGCGGCGGCGGGGAGTAGTCGGACCGCTGCGGCGCCGCCGCCTCGGGCTGCGCGCCGTACCCGCCGGTGGCGGGCCGCTCCTGCTGGTAGCCCTGCGCGCCGTAGTCGGCGTAGTGCGCGCCGGTCTGGACGTCGTGCAGCGACGGCCGGGGCTGCTGCGCCTGTCCGTGACCCGGGCCCTGGGCGGGAGCCGGGGCGCCGGGCTGCCCGAACGGCGGGGGCTGCGGGGCGGTCGGAGCGGGGCTGTAGGAGGGCTGCGGCTCGTATTCCTGGCCGTAGACGTCCTGGGGCCGCTCCTGGCCGAAGGCGCCCTGGCCCCGCTGCTCCTGGCCGTACTGGTCCTGGGGGTACTGGTCCTGCGTGTACTGGTCCTGGCCGTATTGGTCCTGGGCGTATTGGTCCTGGGCGTACTGGTCGGCGTACTGCTGGTGCTCGGCGTACCGGTGCTCGGCGGGCGGCAGCTGGGGGTGGGCCGGCGCCGGCGCGCTCTGCCCGTACGCGGGCCCCTGCGGCTGGCCCTGCGGCTGACTCTGGGGCTGGCCCTGGTGGGGGGCGTCGTACTGGCCGGAGTGCGGGACGTTCTGGGGCATGTTCTGCGGCATGTTCTGGGGGCCGCTGTGCTGGCCCTGGCCCGGAACCGCGTGCTGGCCGCTGGGGGCGGCGGCGAGCGGAGCGGCGTGCGGGGCGCCCTGGGGGCCGTTCTGCCCGGGCAGCGGATTGTTCTGGGGGTCTCCGGGGGCGGGGTGGCCGAACTGCTGCTGGCCGGGGCCCTGCTGACCGGGGCCCTGCTGACCGGGACCCTGCTGACCGGGCACCGCACCGGGGTTGGGGGTGTGGGCCGGTGCGCCCACGCCCTGGGCCTCGCCGTACCCCTGCGGGACCTGCTGCCCATGTGGTCCCTGGGGGGCCTGCGGCAGCGCCGGAGCGTACGACTGGGGCGGGTAGGCGTCCTCGCGCCTGCCGAAGTAGTCGCCCACCGGTTCCCTGGCGGGCTGGAGCGCCGATGCCGTGCTCAGCGAAAACAGCGCGCCGAAGACGGCGAGCGCGATCATCGGCAGTCCGGTGATCAGGTATTCGAACCGGTCGCGGAACGTGGCCAGGTCGCCCACGAGCACGCCCAGCACAGCGATCACGGCGAAGACGATGCCGAGACCGAGCGACCCGGCCGCGCCGAGCGCCACGAGGCGAGCCCGGGGGGTGGGCGCGCCGGCCTTGGCGACGAGCAGTACGGCGCCGGCGGCGAGCGCGGTCGAGACCGGGGACACGAGGGGGGCCAGGCTCGCCGCCGCGCGGATGCCGAACGTGCTGCTCAGCGAGGAGCCGATCAGCATGCGCGCGATGGTCACGAGGACGGTGGTGATCACCACCGCGAGCATCGTCCACGCGGCCGGCTCGCGGAGCCGGCCGGTATCGACCTTGAGCACGACTACCCCCATCGGTCCAAACGGCACTCGGGGAAGTTTTGCACATGACTGACTTAAGCGTCGGCAGACCCAAGAACCTCACAAGTCGAACACACCCTACATATGGCTGTTCATCCCGCTTCCTGGGGTGGGTGTCGGCGATCCCGCGGGCGGCCGGTGGAAGACTGGCGGCATGCGCATCGTGTCCCTCGCCGGAGGAATCGGCGGCGCCCGGTTCCTCCGAGGTCTCAAGGCGGCGGCCCCCGACTCCGAGATCACCGTGATCGGCAACACCGGCGACGACATCACCCTGTTCGGCCTGCGCGTGTGCCCTGACCTCGACACGGTCATGTACACGCTGGGCGGCGGCATCAACGAGGAACAGGGCTGGGGACGGGCCGGTGAAACGTTCACGGTCAAGGAGGAGCTCGCCGCGTACGGCATGGAACCGCAGTGGTTCGGCCTCGGCGACCGGGACTTCGCCACCCACATCATCCGCAGCCAGATGCTGGCGGCCGGTTATCCGCTCTCGCAGGTGACCGAGGCCCTGTGCGACCGGTGGCGGCCCGGGGTGCGGCTGCTGCCGATGTCGGACGACCGCACCGAGACCCACGTGGTCGTCTCCGACGAGGCCGGCAGGAGGGCCATCCACTTCCAGGAGTGGTGGGTGCGGCTGCGCGCCTCCGTGCCGGCCGAGCAGATCGTGCTCGTCGGCGCGGACGAGGCCCGTCCCGCGCCCGGCGTGCTCGACGCCATCGCGGCGGCGGACGTCGTCATCCTCCCGCCGTCGAACCCGGTCGTCAGCATCGGCACGATCCTCCAGATCCCGGGCATCCGGGCGGCCCTGGAGGACAAGACGGTCGTCGGCGTCTCCCCCATCATCGGCGGCGCGCCGGTGCGCGGCATGGCCGACGCCTGCCTGACGGCGATCGGCGTGGAGACGAGCGCCCAGGCCGTCCTGGAGCTGTACGGCTCCGCGCTGCTCGACGGCTGGCTCGTGGCCGAGGAGGACAAGGGCGTGGCGCTCGACGGCGTGGTGGTGGAGGCCCGCCCGCTCCTGATGAGCGACCCCGAGGCCACGAGGGACATCGCCGCCGCGGCCCTCGCCCTGGCCGGATCCCTCAGGTCCTGAACCGATGCCGGAACGGATGTCAGAGGAACACATGCCCCAGATCACAGTCACCGGCGTGCCCGGCCTGCCCGAGGTGCGGCCCGGCGACGACATCGCCCTGCTCGTGGCGCAGGCCGCGCCCGGCCTGGAGGACGGCGACATCCTGGTCGTGACCTCCAAGATCGTGAGCAAGGCCGAAGGCCGCGTCCGGCAGAGCGGCAGCGGTACAACACAGGACAGCAGCCGTACGGCCGCGATCGAGGAGGAGACCGAGCGCGTGGTCGCGCGGCGCGGCGACACGGTCATCGCGCAGACGCGGCACGGCTTCGTGATGGCCGCGGCCGGCGTCGACGCCTCCAACACCTCCCCCGGCACCGTGCTGCTGCTGCCGGAGGACCCGGACGCCTCGGCGGGCCGGATCCGCCGGGGGCTGCGCGAGCGGCTCGGCGTGCGGGTCGGAGTGATCGTCTCCGACACCTTCGGCCGGCCCTGGCGGCACGGCCTGACCGACGTCGCCGTCGGCGCGGCCGGCGTGCGGCCGCTTGAGGACCTGCGCGGCGGCACCGACGGCTACGGCAACCCGCTCAACGCCACCGTCACGGCGCTGGCCGACGAGATCGCGGCGGCGGGCGACCTGGCGAAGGGCAAGCTGTCCGGCGTGCCGGTGGCCGTCGTCCGCGGGCTGGGCGACCTGGTGACCGACGAGGACGGCCCGGGCGGGCGGGTCCTCGTCCGCCCCGCCGACGAGGACATGTTCCGGTACGGCTCGGCCGACGTCGTCTTCGCCCGCCGCACGATCCGCGAGTTCTCCGCCGCCGAGGTGGACCCGGCGGCCGTACGGCGGGCCGTGGCCGCCGCCGTCGCCGCCCCCGCCCCGCACCACACCACGCCATGGCGGTTCGTGCTGCTGGAGACCCCGCGGGCGCGTACGGAACTGCTCGACGCGATGCGGGACGCCTGGATCGAGGACCTGCGCTCCGACGGCTTCTCCGAGGAGTCGATCGCCCGGCGGATCCGGCGCGGCGACGTGCTGCGGAACGCGCCCTACCTGGCGGTTCCCTGCCTGGTGATGGACGGCTCGCACACCTACAGGGACGAGCGCAGGAACGCCGCCGAGCGGGAGATGTTCGTGGTGGCCACCGGCGCCGGCGTGCAGAACTTCCTGGTCCAGCTCGCCGTGCAGGGGCTGGGCTCGGCGTGGGTGTCGTCCACGATGTTCTGCCGCGACGTGGTGCGCAAGGTGCTCGATCTGCCGCAGAACTGGGATCCCATGGGCGCCGTGGCCATCGGCCACCCCGCCGCGCCGCCGAAGGACCGGCCGCCGCGCGACCCGGCGGACTTCTATGTCACGAGGTGACCGTCACTTCTGCGTGCACGTCACTTCTGGGTGCATGTGGGGTGGCACAGCCGCCGGGCCAGGGCCGACAGGAACACGTCGATGATCTGGCCCGGTTCCTGCGCCACGTAGAGCTGCCCGTTGGTGGCCGAGACGATCTCGTCGAGCGCCGGCCGGTCGGCGGCCTTGCCGAACGCGACCACGATGATCTGCACTGGCTTGTCGGGGTCCCACTCCTCGCGCAGCTTGTCTACGAGCTCGCGCCGCGACACGCCCTTCCCGTCGTCCACACCCGCCGTCAGCACCAGCAGGGCGTTGCTCATCAGCGGGTCGTAGCCCTTCGACACCGACCGGAAGCCCGCGTCGATCGCGTCGTACAGCGAGCTGCTCCGGTCGCCGAACGCCTTGATGCCGTCGGCCACCCGGAACAGGGCGGTCCTGCGGATCTCCTCCTGACCGTCGTCGGGCCTGGTGATCGGGCCGAGGCCGATCAGCTCGCGGTGGTCCGCGCCGTCCTTCAGATCGCGGGCGAACTCCCACAGGCCCATGTGGGTCTCGTTCGGGAACAGCTGCAGGCCGAGCTTGGCCGCCTCGACCGCGACGTCGAGCCGGGTCTTGCCGCCCGCTTTCACCGGTTCGGCGTTCTCCTTCGACACGTCGGCCAGCACGAGGATCCGGCTCGGCGGGGCCAGCCTGCTCCACGCCTCCAGCGCCTCGTCGATCACCTCGGCCGTGATCGACGGCCGCGGGCGCGGCAGCTCGGTCGAGATGCCCACACCGCTGTCGAACGGCGGCTGCCCGTCGGCCCCGCGGAACCCGGCCTTCCGTACGGCCTCCTGCGTGGCCGCCGACCGCAGCCACGCCGCGAACAGCCGCGAGGCCGCCGCCCGGTCGGGGTCCGCGGCCGTCACGACGTACGGGTAGTCGAGGTTGATCGTGCCCTCCTTGGGCTGGAGGGCGGCCACGGGCTCGGCGCCGCTCTCCCGGTTGTGCGCCCACACCGACTGCTCGGGGACGATCACCACGGGACGCGACCAGAAGCCCGGGGCGTCGACCGCGCCGAGCATGCTGCGGTAGTCGGGGGCCGACCCCGCCTGCGCCATCCGCACGAACGCCGTGAGGTCGCGGTCGGCCTTCTCACCCGTGCCGACGATGTCGCGGGCCGCCGCGACGGTCGCGATCCCCGCCCCCGACACCGAGGGATCGGGGATGCGCACGATGTCGGGCTCGCGCTCGGTGGGCTGGAGGCGCCCCCGCACGGTGGCGGGGAAGACCATGTCCCAGCTCATGGCCGTCCCTCCGGCGGCGAACCGCTCGGCGAGCGAGCGGCGCGTGGCGAAGACGAGCGGGGACGTCGCGACGACGGTCTCGTCGGCGGCGATGTCCTGCCCGCCCTGCTTGCGGGCGAGCCGCACCCACACGGAGGAGTCGGCGATCCATCCGTCCGGGCGGTCGGGCAGGACGCCGGCCCGGTCCCCGATCAACGTGCGGAGCACCGGCGCCGGAGGCTGCTCGGCCACCTGGACCTGGACGCACCGGCCCTCCACCCCCGCGCCGGAGGCGTTGAACCGCTCGGCCGCGTCCATGACCGGCGGCGCGACGTCCACGGCCGCCGCGACGCTCACGAGAACGGGATCGCGGGCGGAACACGTTCCTGTCGAGCGCGTGACGAAGAGGACGGCCCCCGCCGCGACGATCGCCGCCGCCGCCAGGACCGCGACCACGCCCTTCCACCTGGCCTGCCTGCGCCGCCGCTCGACGGCGAAGGCGGCGCGGTGACGACCGGAGGGCACGGTGCGGGTCCTCCCCAGTAGTTCTCATGGCTCTCGTGGCCGATGCTCCGCGGCGCCGCACCCGTTCGGGGAACGGTCACCATGCGCAGCCGAGTGTGACGATTCTGCCCATCCCACCCGCGCCTCGCGCAAGAGCGAAATAGAACTTGTTATATACACCGCGTCCAATTAAGACCGCCGCCGGCCCGTCCGCATCACCCCTGTGGGAGCCCGAGCTCCAACTCGATCCAGTAGACGCCGGTCATGACAGGGGTGAAATCGGCGACGACCTCCTCCGCGTAGTCGCCGCCGTCGCGGAGCTTCACCCCGAGAGAGCGGCCCTCGTAGTCCGCCGTGATCCGGTAGCGGCCGATGGGCACGTCCTCCAGGCCCGAGCCGTCCCCGTTCCGGGTCGCCCGTCGCACGATCCGGGTTCCCTTGGAGCCGTCGATCAGCGGGCCGTCCGGGGTGAGGGTGAGCCGCACCTTCTCGTCATCCAGGAAGGCGCCCGCGTTGAGCTGGTCGTTCAGGTCGAGGCGGAACAGCACCTTGCCCCCGTAGAAGCCGAGACCGTCGGGCTTCTTCCCCGAGAGTTTCCAGGTGAAGTTCCTGATCGCGCCGCTCGGCCCGGCGAACGGCGCGTCGTCGTCGGGCGCCAGGCTCAGGGTGTACTCCTGGCCGTTGTATCGCCTGGTCACCGTCCCTGTGGCGTGGAAGGTCACCCCGATGTTGGTGGCGACGCGGTAGAGGCCGTCGCCGTCGGTCCGCACGACCTCGTTGCTGTCGTAGAGCACCTGATTGTCGGCGACGATCTCGGCCCCCTCGATGGGCCTGCCCTGCGCGTCGACCACCCGCCCCTTCAGCACGCCGGGTTCGACCTCCCCGGGCTCCCCGCCCCGCACGGACCGTTCCTCGCGCACCGAACCGCTCACCTGGCCTTCCTCCAAGATGCCGCATCCGCTCAGCACCGCCGTCAGCAGGACGCCGAGCGCCACTCGTCTCTCCATGCCGACGGACGTTAAGGTCATGATCTTGCAGTCGGCTTGGAAGCGACGCGCGGCGCGGCAGGCGGGGCTACCCGATCGGCTGCCGCCCGGTCTGGGGCGTCTCGAGGAACCGGACACGGCGGACCGACTGGCACACCCCGTCGCTGCGCCGGGCCGCCTCGGCGCGTTCCTCGCTCGGCCGGCCGTACGACGTGGTGCGCTGGCGCAGGGGGCGGCCGGTCGGCGCGACCATGGCCGCGATCTCGCTGATCGTCTTGTAGGAGCCGTTCTCCGAGCCGGCCATCCGGCTGATCGTCTCCTCCATGAGCGTGCCGCCGAGGTCGTTCACGCCTCCGGCGAGCACGTCCCGGCACAGGTCGTCGCGCAGCTTGACCCAGGAGCACTGGATGTTGCGGATCGCGCCGTGCAGCATGATCCGCGCCAGCGCGTGGACGGCCCGGTTCTCCCGCGCGGTCGGCCCCGGCCGGGCGATGCCCGCCAGGTAGATCGGGGCGCTGTGGTGCACGAACGGCAGCAGCACGAACTCGCTGAACCCGCCCGTCTCCTCCTGGATCGACCGGATCAGCCGGATGTGGCGCACCCAGTGCTCGTGGGTGTCCACGTGGCCGTACATCATGGTCGAGGTCGTCGGGATGCCGACCCGGTGGGCGGTGGTGACGACCTCGATCCACTCCCGAGCGGGCAGCTTGCCCTTGGTCAGCACCCACCGCACGTCGTCGTCGAGGATCTCGGCGGCCGTGCCGGGCAGCGAGTCGACCCCCGCCTCCCGCGCCGCGTGCAGCCACTCCTCGACGGACAGGTTCGTACGGCTCGCGCCGTTGACGACCTCCATCGGCGAGAACGCGTGGACGTGGATCTCGGGGCAGCGTTCCTTGACGGCCCTGGCGATGTCGAAGTAGGCGGTGCCGGGCAGGTCGGGGTGGATGCCGCCCTGCATGCACACCTCGGTCGCCCCGGCCTGCCACGCCTCCTGCGCCCGGTCGGCCACCTCGCTCAGCGACAGCGTGTAGGCGTCGGCGTCGGTGCGCCGCTGGGCGAACGCGCAGAAACGGCAGCCTGTGTAGCAGACGTTGGTGAAGTTGACGTTCCGGTTGACGACATAGGTGACGTCGTCGCCCACCGCCTCACGGCGCAGCCCGTCGGCGATCCGGCACAGCTCGTCCAGGCCGGCGTCGTCGGCGCCCGCCCCCGACTGGTCCCCGGCGAGGTCGAGCAGCGTCAGCGCCTGCTCGTCGGTCAGCCGTGCCGGGTCCGCCTCGGCCTGCCGCAGCGCCTCCCGCACGTCCGCCCTGACCGCCCGGCTCCGAGCGCTGGGCAGGCGCTCGCGCAGGGCGTCCCAGTCGCCGTAGACGCTGTCGAAGTCGGCGCGGCGGTCGCCCGTCCGGCCCTCGGTGTCGACGGCGGTGTGCAGGTCGGCCCGTCCGCCGGTCGCGAGCCCGCCCAGGCCGCCGTCCGGCTCCTGCCAGGGACGACCGCGAAGCACCGCGTCCTCCCGGGCGAGCCCGGTGGCGGGGTCGGCCAGCGCCGCGACGTGCTCGGCGAGCCGGGGATCGAGCCACGGCTCCCCCGCGAGCACATACTCGGGATAGATCGTGAGGCGCTCGCGCAGCGTGAACCCGGCGGCGGCGGTGCGGGCCGCGAGGTCGTCGATCTGGGGCCACGGGCGCTCGGGGTTGACGTGGTCGGGCGTGAGCGGGGACACCCCGCCCCAGTCGTCGATGCCCGCCCGCAGCATCAGCGCGTACTCCTCGCCGATCAGGTTGGGCGGCGCCTGCACGCGGACCTTCGGGCCGAGCACGAGCCGCGTCACCGCGATCGTCGCGGCCAGCTCGTGCAGGTCGGCGTCGGGCATCCCGCGCATGGCCGTGTCGGGCTTGGCGCGGAAGTTCTGGACGATGACCTCCTGGATGCCGCCGTACTCCCTGGCCACCCGGCGGATCGCGAAGATCGACTCCGCCCGTTCCTCGATCGTCTCGCCGATGCCGATCAGCAGGCCCGTCGTGAACGGCACGCTGGAGCGGCCGGCGTCCTCCAGCACGCGCAGCCGTACGTCCGGGTCCTTGTCGGGAGAGCCGTAGTGGGCCTCGCCCTTCTCGGTGAACAGCCGCCGTGAGGTGGTCTCCAGCATCATGCCCATCGAGGGCGCGACCGGCTTGAGCCGCTGCAGGTCCTTCCAGGTCAGCACGCCGGGGTTGAGGTGGGGCAGCAACCCCGTCTCCTCCAGCACCCGGATCGCCATCGCCCTGACGTACGACAGCGTGTCGTCGTACCCGTGGGCGTCGAGCCACTCGCGCGCCTGGTGCCACCGGTCCTCCGGCCGGTCGCCGAGCGTGAACAGCGCCTCCTTGCAGCCCATCGCCGCGCCCTGGCGAGCGATCTCCAGCACCTCGTCCGGGGACAGGAAGGCGCTGGGCAGCTTGTGCGGCGCGGTGGCGAACGTGCAGTAGCCGCACCTGTCCCGGCACAGCCGGGTCAGCGGGATGAACACCTTGCGGCTGTAGGTGACGACGCCGGGCCGTCCTGCGGCCTCCAGCCCCGCGTCCCTGACCCGCGAGGCGTGCGCGAGCAGGGCGTCCAGGTCGTCGCCGCGGGCGCGCAGCAGGATCGCCGCCTCGGCGACATCGAGGGTCTTGCCGTCCCTTGCCCGGGCGAGTGCCCGGCGGGTGCCGCTGTCGGAGCTGACGTTCGGGGGTCGCTTCGCCGTCATACGCCGCACCCTATGAGGCGTGGGTCCGTCCGGCGCACCCAGCCCCCGGCCGCACGTACGGGAGAAGTCATGGTGTACGCCCGCCGGGGAGTTTGCGGCCGGAGGGTATGAGCGGTGGGGCGAATTCGATGAACGGGGGGAAATCGATGGCTGTTATCGGGGCGAATGAGGCGTTGTGTCTGGTCTCAGAGGTCCGGTCGCTGGCCGTCGCGACGCTCGTCATCGCGTTGTCGGTCCTGCCGGCGGCCGAGGCGGTCGCCGCGCCCTACGCCGGGCACGGCGGCGGATCGGGCAAGGGACACGCCAGGCAGGTCACGGACGGCCGCAACACGGCCAACACGCCCGCCATCGCCAGCGCCCCCCGGCAGGTGTCCACGGGCAGGCGCAACGTGAACGCCCCCGCCGCCAACAACGGCGTCGCGTCCGCCGGCCTCCAGCAGGAGACGAGCGTCGGCGTCTTCACCAACACCCTCAGCGGCACGTGCCACGCGGGGGTCGAGCACTGCGGGATCAACCAGGACCTGAAGACCCGCGAGGCAGGTGGCGCGCGGCACGCCGGACGCGGTCAGAAGGCCCGGTAGTCGCGCGGGGCCATGCGCGGGCCGCGCGCCGGCGGCCTGACGCCGCTGAGCTCGATCAGCCTGACCACGCGGTGGCGGTGCCCCCGGAACGGCTCGAGCAGGTCGAGCATGCCGTCGTCGTCGGTCTTCCGCCCGGTCAGTGCGTAGCCGACGATCCCCGGCAGGTGGAAGTCGCCCACGCTCGGGGCGTCCGGGTCGCCGTGGGCCCGCTGGCGCACCTCGGCGGAGGTCCACACGCCGATTCCCGGCAGCGCCCGCAGCAGGCGGTCCGCCTCCGCCGGCGCCTCCACGGTGCGCTCCAACTTCCCGGCGTGCGGGGCCGCGTTGACGATCGTCCTGGCCCGTACGGCCTCCGCGCCCGCCCGGTGCCAGTCCCACGACGGGATCGCCCGCCACACCTCCGGCGGCGGGATCACGTACATGCCCTCGGGGGCCGGGCCGGGGGCCGGCTCGCCGTACCGGCGCATGAGGAACCGCCAGGCCCG
Source organism: Microbispora sp. NPDC046933 (assembly GCF_040644635.1). NCBI lineage: Bacteria > Bacillati > Actinomycetota > Actinomycetes > Streptosporangiales > Streptosporangiaceae > Microbispora > Microbispora sp. NPDC046933. The sequence continues at coordinate 196,066 of NZ_JBEYWW010000001.1, forward strand.
CCATGCCTCCCTGCCGACCACCTTCTGCTCCAGCACGGCGGGCGCGAGGGCCTCGAAGACCCGCAGGGAGCGCCCGATCCGCAGCCCGGCGGCACGCCCGGCCAGGCCCGCGACGAACGCGGCGGCGCGGGCCTGCGAAGGGCCGCCCGAGCGGGTGAGCCGCGCGAGCATCGCGGCGAAGCCCGCCACGTCGTCGTCGGCGCCCAGCAGCGACGGGAGTGTCTCCAACAGCCAGTCCGCCCCCGGCCCCCACGCCTGCCCGAGGACCTCTCCGCGGCTCGCCGTCACGCGCAGGGTGCCGGGCCCTTCGGGAGTGCGCGAGGTGCGCCAGATCGCCCCGTCCGGGGTACGCCGCCAGGCCGGGTCGCCTCCCCCGCGCCGGTGCGGGGACAGCGTCAGCGCGACGTCGAGCGGCGCGGCCGGCCGCCAGCGCCGCTCACGGACGGCCGCCCCGGAAGCGGCGGGAACGGCACCGGCCCGAACAGCGCCGACGGGCACGGTCTCCGCAGGCACGGTCTCCGCGGGCACGGTATCGGCGGGCACGCTCTCGGCCGGAGCGGACAGGCCGCCGAACGCGGCGGATGGACCAGGCATCGGGCTCCCCTCCCCCTGCCCAGTCTGCCGCTCACCCCGCGGTGCGGTGGAAGCCGTACGGACCATCTCAGACGTCGCTGGAGAAGCGGACCGCGCACTCGGGCAGATTCACCCCCGGCCAGACGCGCATACCGGAGGTGAGCTCGTTGCCGGGGCCGATGAGCGCGCCGTCGCCGACCACGACCTCGCGCAGCACGGCGCCGGAGGCGACGCGGGCGCCGACGCCGACGACCGAGTCCACGACGGTCGCGCCGGACGCGACGTGGCAGCCCTCGGACAGCACGCTGCCGCGTACGCTCGCGCCGGCCTCGACCGTGGCCCGGGCACCGACGACCGTGCCCCCCGTGACCTTGGCCTCGGGCGACACGACGGCCCCGTCCAGCAGGAGGCGCTCACCCACAGGACCCGGCAGCGCGGGCGAGCCGAGCTTGCCCAGCACCAGGTCGGCCGAGCCCCGCACGAACGCCGCCGGCGTGCCCACGTCCAGCCAGTACGACGCGTCGGCGTAGCCCAGCACCAGCTCACCGGCCGCGATCAGCCCGGGGAAGGTCTCCCGCTCCACCGACACCACCCGGCCCTCGGGAATCGTGTCGATGACCGAGCGCTGGAACACGTAGCAGCCGGCGTTGATCCGGTTCGTCACGGGGTTGGGCGTCTTCTCCAGGAAGGCGCTGACCCGGCCGTCGTCGTCGGTCGGCACGCAGCCGAACCGCGACGGGTCGTCCACCTCCGTGAGGTGGAGGGTCACCGCGGCCCCTCGTGAAACGTGCAGGTCCACCTGCGCCGCGATGTCGTGACCCGACAGGATGTCGCCGTTCAGCACGAGCACCGGCGCCTCGGGCGGACAGGTCAGCGCCCGCGCGGCGTTGCGGATCGCGCCGCCCGTGCCGAGCGGGGTGTCCTCGGTCATGTAGACGATCTCCAGGCCGAAGCCCGCCCCGTCGCCGAACGCCTCGCCGAACATCGAGGCCCGGTAGGACGTCGCGAAGACCACCCGGCGCACCCCGTACGCCCGCGCCTTGGCCAGCTGATGCGCGAGGAAGGGCACCCCCGCCGTCGGAAGCAGCGGCTTGGGCGTGCTGAGCGTCAGCGGTCGCAGACGCGTGCCCTGCCCGCCCACGAGAAGGATCGCCTCAAGACCGTCCGGCGACCGCACAGAACTCTCCCTCACAGCCGCGAGGGTAGCTTAGCCAGGCCCTCCGCATGGCGCGCCGCCACAGACCGCTGTCTGGATATCTCATGACAGACGCGGATCTCCATACACGAACCCGCGAACCGGGCAGCGCGAGAGGCTCGAAACGGACTCCCGAAAATAGGGCCGCCACGTTTCCGCCCGTCGGCCATAGCGCAAAGACCTGGAGGTCCGGCGAGGACTTTTCTCCCAGACAGGACAGCTTCGCACCTATCTAATCGGACATGTAGGCCCAGCCCGCGATCAGTACGGCGTCGCCGGTCGCGGTCGCGACTGCGGGCCGCGCCCGGGCCGGAGGCGGGTCGCCGAGGCATTCCGGCCCGATCGCATGATCGGCTATGGGACCGGCGGCCTTTCCCGAGCCATCGTCCGGAAGGCCGCCGCGCCCGGCTGTGTGCCGGTGGTCGCGCCGTCCAGCGGCGTCACCAAGCGGCACCACAGTGAAGTATCACAAACTGGAGAAATAGCCGCATTTGCGGCGGTTTTCCCATCGTGCGGCGCGTTGATCATTTAGATTGGGAGTCGCATGTCAACAGTGTCCCGTGATGTCGATGAGGAGGATTTGATGAGTGAGGACGCCCTGATTGACCAGATATCGGCGCGTATCAACACCTCTGTTCCGCATTCGGCCCGGGTTTGGGACTACTGGCTGGGCGGCAAGGACAACTTCGCCCCCGACCGCGCGGTAGGGGACGAGATCGTGAAGGTCATGCCGGACCTGCCGGTCAACGCGCGGGCCGAGCGGGAGTTCATCGGCCGCGTCGTGCGCCATCTGGCCGGCGAGGCCGGGATCGACCAGTTCCTGGACGTGGGCACCGGCATCCCCACGGCCGACAACACCCACGAGGTGGCGCAGCGCGTCAACCCCAGGGCGCGCATCGTCTACGTCGACAACGATCCCATCGTGCTGGTTCACGCTCACGCGCTGCTGCGCAGCACGCCCGAGGGGGTCACCGACTATCTCGACGCCGACCTGCGCGACCCCGCGCCCATCCTGCGGCAGGCCGCGCGGACGCTGGACTTCTCGCGCCCGATCGCGTTGATGCTCATGGGCGTGCTGGAGTTCGTGCCCGACGCCGATCAGGCGCATGCGGCGGTGAGCACGCTGCTGGAGGCACTGCCCCCGGGCAGCTACCTCGCGATCGCGCACAGCGTTCGCAGCCCCTCGATGGACGAGGCCGCCGCCAAATGGAACGCCAGCAGCGCCAGCCCCCTCACCCTGCGCACGCCGAAGGAACTGGAGGAGTTTTTCAACGGCCTGGAGTTGCTGCCGCCGGGGTTGGTGTCATTGCCGAAGTGGCGGCCCGAATCCGGCACGAGCTTCCGTCACCGTGAGGTGTTCCAGTACGGCGGCGTGGGCCGCAAACCGTAGGCCCCCCGCCCGCGGGGCACACCATCGGCAGGAACCCCGGCTTGAGGAGTGTCCACGAACCTCGGCCGGGTCGGTCACTGCGCCGGAAGGGACCTCCGGCCCTCCCGAAGCCCGCTCCGCTCCCTCCACCCGCTGAACGTTGGTGGACAGCGCACTAGCCTTCGACGGCCCGTTGGTAGGCGAGCAGATGGGCCTCGGCCGAATGCCGCCAGGTGAACTCGCGCGACCGGGTGACCCCCGCCTGTGCCAGCGACTCGCGGCGCTCCGGCGACTCCAGCAGGGCCCGCAGCGCCCTCCCGATGCTGTCGGCGTCGGGCTCGGTGTAGGCGACGGCGTCGCCGCCCACCTCGGGCAGCGAGGCGCGGTGCGTGGTCAGCACGGGCGCCCCGCAGGCCATCGCCTCCAGCACCGGCAGGCCGAACCCCTCGCACCGCGACGGGGAGGCGACCACGAGCGCACCGCCGAGGAAGCCCGGCAGATCGGCGAAGGGCAGGAAGCCGGGACGCACGACCTTCACCCGCGGCGGCAGCGCGGCTATGGCGGCGTCGACCTCCTCGTCCCACGCCGGGCCGCCCGCCAGCACCAGCGCGGGCGGCGCGGACAGGTGCCCGACCGCCCGGCCGAACCCGGTCACCAGGCTCGGCACGTTCTTGCGCGGCTCCAGCGCGCCCAGATAGGCGACGTAGGGCCGGCCGTGCAGGCCGATGCGCCCGGCCACCCGGCGTACGTCCTCAAGCGTGGGCGGATGGAACAACGTGGGGTCCACCCCGTGATAGGCGACGTCGATCCGGGTGGGGTCGGCGTCCAGCACCCGGACCAGTTCGTCCATGGTGGCCTTCGACGGCACGATCACCCTGTTGGCGTGGCGTACGGCGGTGCGGGTGGCCGACCGGAAGAACGACGCCCTGACGGGGTCGTGCTGGTCGGGGTCGGTGAAGGAGGTCACGTCGTGGACCGTGGCCACCGTGGGCAGGCCCGAGCCCAGCGGGATCGAGTAGTAGGGGGCGTGGATCACCTGGGCGCCGGCGTGCCGGGCCAGGACCGGCAGCCCGGTCTGCTCCCAGGCCAGCCGTTTGTTCCGGTTGGTGATCGCGGGCGGTCCTGAGAGGATCCGCGCCGAGGGGGCCAGCGCCGCGTACCGCTCGGCGTCCGCGCGCTGGCAGACCAGCGCCATGTCGGCGCCCGCCTCGTGCAGGGCCGCGACCAGTCCATCGACATACCTGATCAGGGCGCCGCGATCGGCGGGGACCGCGGCGGCGTCGACGAGCACCCGGGGTGTCAAGTGAATCGCTCCCCTCACTGGGCCCGCACAAGGCCGGGAGGATCACTCCCCGCCCGCGCGGTCCCGCTGGTTCCGGCGGTGTTCCGGCAGGGCCAGGGGCCCACGCCACGAACTGACGCCTTCCCCCGCATCCCTCCCTGTCACTCTATTTCCGGCGTCCCCCGAAACGTGAGTGATATCACTTGAGGATCATCTCTCAGCGTGGGCGACCCGCGCCGATTCCACGGATTCAGGCCCGTGCTACGGGTTCCTCCCGCGTACGGACCGCGCGCCGGGAGGCCAGACCGGCGACGCCGGCGCACACCAGGTCGCCGACGGACACGATGAGCCGGGAGCACAGCACCGCCGCGGTGGCCGCGGGCCGGTCGAGCACCGGGGCGAGCGCGGCCACCATCGCGACCTCCCGCACGCCCACGCCGGCCGGAGCCACCACGAACACGAATCCCAGGCACCAGGCGAGCGCGAACGCGCCGAAGCTCAGGATCACGGCCGAGGGCCCACTCGCACCGAGGCCGTGCACGATCAGCGCGAGGTGCACACCGTAGGCCGCCCAGCCCGCCAGAGCCCAGCCGCAGGCGACGAGCACGCCGCGCCGGGTGAGTGGCCGTTCGAGCGGCGGGCGGCGCAGTTTGCGCAGCCCGAACGCGATGACGCCGTTGACCACCTTCGGATGCAGGGCGACGGCGGCCACGGGCACGAGCAGCAGCAGCCAGGCGAATCTGGCGACCGACTGCCCGGCGAGCACCGGCAGCGTGACGACGGCCACCAGCAGGCCGGTGCCGAGGTAGATCGGGTACGTCAGGAAGAAGGCGGCGGCGCTGCGCGGCCGGGGGATGCCGTGGTCACGGCCCATCTCCATCTGCGCGAGCATCGGCCACACCGACCCGGGGATGTACTTGCCGAGCTGCCCCACAAAAAAGATCTTGGACGCGTCGGTGAACGCCAGCGGGGAGCCCAGGTCGGTCAGCAACGCCCGCCACATCAGCATTCCAGCGAGCAGCGCGCCGAGCACCGCCACCAGCGAGCCGGCGAGCTCCGCCCACGACAACCGGGCGAAGCCGTCCGCCACGGCGGTCCACTGGCTCGCCACCGCCCAGACACCGAACCCGAGCGCCACGAGCAGGAACAGCGCGCGCAGGGCCTTGCGGCGGCTCATCTGGACGTACGGACCGGCTCGGGGGCCTGCGGGAGCGGCGCGCCGAGGGGGCGGCGGGGCGTCTTGGTGGCGACCCACAGGTAGGTGGGAACGACCGGCAGCAGCGCCCGCAGGGCCGGGCGCGGGGTCCGCTCCAGCGTGGCCTTGGCGGCGCGGCCGACGGCGCCGGGGAACAGCTCGCCTCCGGCGAACCGCTCGGGCGCGGCCAGCACCGGGAACGTGTAGTCCCACACGTGGAAGTCCGCCAGCATCCGCCGCAGCCCGGGGCGGGTGCGGAAGCGCTCGTAGTAGTGGTCGGCCCGGCCGAACGCCCGCACGTAGCGGTCGGCCGCGGCGGGCGGCAGGTAGGACAGGAAGGGCAGCTTGTAGTGCGGCTCCATGACGCCGAGCCGGTTGCCCAGGCCCAGGTAGAGCACGCCGTCGTCGGACAGCACCCGGTGCATGTCGGCGATCACGGCGTCGGGGTCCACCACGTGCTCGTAGATGTGGTTGAAGACCAGCACGTCGATCGAGCCGTCCGGGAACGGCAGCCGGGAGCCGTCCGCGCAGACGAACCCGACCCGCCCGCCGAACCGGTCGGACGCCCTGCGCAGGCCCGGGACGTCGATGTCGAGCCCGAGCGTGCGGCGCGCGCCCGCGGCGGCGAGCTCGTCGGCGATGAACCCGGCCGAGCACCCGACGTCGCCGACCGTCAGCCCCGCCAACGCCTCGCCGGGCTTGGCCGCGTCCCTGCCCAGGAAGTGCGCGAGCACGGCGATGATCTTCGCGGCCTTGCGCCTGCGCTTGTCCTCGTCGAGCATCGCGGCCTGGAACTCGGAGTATTCCAGCTGGGCCGCGCGTTCCCCGCTCACCGTCGGCCTCCGCTCACCCTCGTCTTCACGCTGCCCAACAGTACCCGTGCCCGCCCCGCCCCCGTCTCCCGATCAGCCGACCCTGTGGATAACCCGCGCGGCGGACCTACCGATCAGTAGCTTCAGGCTTTACGCTGGGGCGCGTGCCGCGCCTGCTGAACCGCCTGCGCTCCAGCCCGCTGCTGCGGGTGCTGCTGGCCCTGGTCGCGCTCGCCTTCCTGGCGTACGGCCTGGCCCGGAACTGGACGGAGACCTCGGCCGCCCTGTCACGGCTGTCGTGGTGGTCTCTCGGCGCCTCGTTCCTGGCCGTGCTCGCCGGGCTGGGGTTCATGCTGGTCGCCTGGCGCGACATCCTCGCCGGGCTCGGCTCGCACCTGCCGCTGCGCGTGGCCGCGCGGGTGCTGTTCGTCGGCCAGCTCGGCAAGTACATCCCCGGCTCGGTCTGGGCGTTCGCCGCGATGATCGAACTGGCCCGCGACCACGGCGCGCCACCGCGGCGGACGTTCAGCGCCACCGCCCTCGGCCTGGTGACCTCCCTGGGCTGCGCGCTCGCCCTCGCCGCGGCCACGCTGTCGCAGCAGATCGCCAGGCAGGCGTGGTGGCTGCTCGCGCTGGTCCCGGTCATCCTCGTCGGTCTTCACCCACGAGTGATGACCTGGGGGCTCAACCTCGCCCTGCGCGTCGCCCGCAGGGAGCCGCTCGACCGGGTGCTCAGCGGCATGGAGATGGCCAAGGCCGCCGCCTGGACGATGGCCGGCTGGCTGGTGTACGGCGTACACCTGTGGCTCCTCGTCGGCGGCGTGCGGCCCGCGGGCCTGTCCCTGTACGCCGTCGCGGCCGGGGCGTACGCCCTGGCCTGGGCCACGGGCATCCTCACGGTCGTGGTCCCCGCCGGGATCGGCGTGCGGGAGGGGGCCATGGTCGTGGCGCTGGCGCCGGTGCTCGACACGCCGAGGGCGCTGGCGATCGCCGTGGTGTCCCGCGTGATGTTCACCGTCGCCGACGCCGCCTGGGCCGGGCTCGGCTTCCTGCTCGCCCGCGGCCGCACCACCCCGGCCGGTCAGCTCTCCGACGCGGCCAGCAACGTGTCGAGGTAGACGGCCCAGTGTGGTTCGGGGTCGACGGGCGCGACGCCGGCCCGCAGCCGCTCGGGCGTCCCCGGCTCGTAGAACCGCTTGATCGCCTCCGCCAGCGCGCCGGCCGAACCCGGCTCCACCAGCAGGCCGTCCACGTCGTCGCGTACGTTCTCGGGCAGCGCCCCGACCCGGGTGGCGATCACCGGCACGCCGTGCTCGTGACCGAGCCACACGTTCTGGCTGGCGGTCGCCGACCGGTAGGGCAGCACCAGCGCGTCGGCCCCGGCGAACAGTCCCGGCACGTCCTCGGCCGCCACGTATCCCGGCCGGATCTCGACCCGGCCGGCCAGGCCGAGCCGGGTGATCAGGGCGCGGGTGTCCTCCAGGCCGCCCCAGAACTCGCCTGCCACCGTGAGCCGTACGTCGGGCACCTGCGCGAGCGCCTCAAGCAGCAGGTCGAGCCCCTTGTACGGCCGGACGATGCCGAAGAACAGCAGCCTGCCCTGGGGCCCCCGGCCCGCCGCCTCCCGCGCGCCGCGCGCGGGCAGGTGCGGCGCGAGGGCGGCCACCCGCACCGGCGCGGCGGTGAGCGCGCGGGCGAGGTCCGCCTGCTGCTCCGAATGGGCGAGCACGCCGTCAACCCGGCGCAGCAGCGCCTTCATCAGCGGCCTGTCGTACGGCTTGCTCTCGTGCGGCAGCACGTTGTGACACAGCGCCACGACACGGGCCCGGCGGCGCAGGCCGTACAGGATGCCCAGGTAGGCGGGCACCTGCACCGGGCTGAGCACGGCGAGCACGACGAGGTCGGCCCCCCGCAGCCGCCGTCCGCAGGCCACCCAGCCGTCCGGCCGCCGCCAGTCGAGGTCGCGGCGGGTGTCCGGGTACGGCTCACCCTCGGGGCTGTCGATCGTCTGCTGCCCGGGATACAGGAACGACGGATACTGCGCCCGCCACGACTCGATGACCACCTCGTGGCCCCGCGCCCGCAGCCGGTGGGCCAGCTCGGTCGTGTGCTGCGCCCCGCCGCCCTTGTACGGATACGTCGGGCCGACGATCGCGATCCTCACACATCACCCCGAGATCGCACGATCAGGTCGGCCAGCAGGGCCACCGCCCCGATCAGCATGCCGGACAGGAAGGTCACGACGGTGTTGCTGGTGAGGTAGAAGGCCAGGTGGCTGATCATGTCGTACACGCCCTTGACCAGGCCGATGCCGACCAGCCAGAGCGCGGGCGGCATGAGCACCTTGAGCGGGTTGAAGTACATGACCATCCGCAGCACCTGCAGGATGTAGCGGTAGGCGTCGGAGACGAAGTTGAACTTCGACTTCCCGGCCCGCTTCGAATACTCGATCGGCAGGTAGTAGACGTCGTGCTGGTTCGACATGAACGCCAGCGTGATCGTCGTGACGCAGGAGAAGCCGGGGGGCAGCAGCCGCAGGTACGGCCTGGCCACCGACTTGCGGAAGGCCCGCAGGCCCGAGTTGAGGTCGGGGATCTTCTGCCCGGCCAGCCGCTCGGCCACCTTGCGGATGAACCACTTCGCCGGCACCCGCAGGAACTTGTGCGAGCCCTCTTCGGTGGTGCGCGCGCCCACGACCTGGTCGATCGTCGAGTCCTTCTCCAGGATCTGGACCAGCTCGGGGATGCGCTCGTTCGGGTAGCTCATGTCGGCGTCGGTCCACACGACGATCTCGCCGCGGGCCTCCTGGCTGCCGATCCTGCGCACGGTGCCCGAGCCGCCGTTGCGGTGGAACGCCCTGATCCGCATGTTCGGGAAGCGGGGCGCGGCCTCCTGCAGGCGTGCGAGCGTCTGGTCGGTGGAGCAGTCGTCCACGGCCAGCAGCTCGTAGGTGTACCCGCTGGCGTCCATGGCCGCGCAGATGCGCTCGACCTCGTCGATGACGTGGTCCTGCTCGTTGTAACAGGGCAGGACTATCGTGACGTACGGGGTGTCTGCGGGAGTCACGGCGCTTCCAGAGGTCTCGGGCGTGGTCACGTCCGGCAAGGGTACTCTGCCCCACCAAATCGCGGCGGTCTCACTTCGAGGACGCCGCCGTCACAGCCGCTTCTCCTTCGTGGTCGCGTCGACCGGGCCCACCAGGAACACCCCGGCCGCTCCGCCCAGCGCCCGCCTGACCTCCGACAGCACCGGCGGGGTCGTGAACTTCACGTAGAAGACCTCGGGAAGGTAGGCGCCGAAGTCTTCCTCCGGCACTATCCGGCGACGAAACATCGGGGCCTGGTGGGAGCGGGCCTGGAAATAGACCTTCTCCAGCCCGGGGAGATCGCCGATGCGGTCCAGGATGGCGTTCTTCTCGGCGAGAGTGGCGAACCCCCGCCCCTCGCAGGGCTTTCCCTGCCCTTCGCTGAGGTCGGCCCGGGGGCACAGCTGGACCATGACGTCGGCCTTGCCCGGCCAGTAGTCGTCGCGGATCACGAAGGCGTTGGACACCCCCGGTGACGCCGACATGCGGCGCACCAGTGCCGGCCAGTCCCCAGGACCCACCCGCGCGCTGTAGTACGCGGACTCGTCCGCGGGGTCCGCGCCTTCCAGCAGATCGGGTCTGTCCCGCAGGGCCTCTCGCTTTCGCCTGAACTCCTCCGCCTGCGACACGAAGCGGACCTTCTCGACCTCCGGCGCGGCCCCGAGCAGCGCCCGCACCTTCCGTATCTCTCCCCGCGTGGCGGCTCCCCGGTCGTTACAGGCGTCGAACACGGTGGAGCGCGCGCAGAAGAACACGGACAGCTCCCCCGTCTCCGGCCACGGACCGTCCGGCGGCGGCAGGGGGGTGAGCGCACTCGTGCCCGGCCACGGATCGTCCGGCTGCGGCCCCTCCATGGCGGATCCGGACGGGGACGGCGACGCGACGGGCCGAGGCGGCGCGGACGACCCGGCGGTCGCGCAGGACGCCACGAGAAGCACCGCCGTCACGACCGCGAGAGCTCTCGCCGGGAGGGTCGGTGAGCCCTTAGGGGTGAGCATGCCGGACCACCTTCAAGACGCCCGGCATTCCGGCGAAGGCCCGCTGCACCTGGGCGAAGTCCCAGTGGCCGGCGAACTTCACGTGGAACGCCTCCGGCACCCGGTCCGCCCGGTGGAACTCCGGCCGGTCCACCCACTGCGCATGACGCATGACGGCCAGGGCGTGTTCGGCGTCCTCGTAGTAGATCTCGTCGACTCCGGGCAGCGCGCGGATGCGGTCGAGCACGGCCCGCCGGTCCGCCGGTCCGCGCTCGCACTCGTACGTGGACGACTCCTCCCAGCAGAAGCGGACCGCCACGTCGGCCTTACCCCACCAGAAGTCGTCCCGGTAGGACTCGACGTAGAAGACCCCCGGCAGCCGCTGCACCTCGCCCAGGACCCGCCGCCAGTCCCCCGGCGCCAGCACGCCGCCGTACACCGCGCGCCTCAGCAGATACTCGTCGAGAATGTCGCCGATGCGTTCATCCTGGCGGGCGATGGCGAGAGCCTGCGCCGGCGTGAGTCGCCGGTATCCGCGGGTCTCCGGGTGGCTCGCGAGCACGCGCTCGACCTCGCGCCGCTGGGCCGCCGTCGCCGCGCCGGATGTGCAGATATCCTCGGGCCGCGGTCCATCGGACAACTGCTCGTCGTAGGGGGACGGGGGCCCGCACAGGTGGACCAGGAACGTGCCGGTGCGGGGCCACGGTCCGTCCGGCGGGGACGAAGGCTCCCGGGAGGCCCGGTAGGCGACCACCCCTCCGGCCGCCAGCGCCACGACGAGCACGGCCGCCACCGCGACCGCGAGCGGCCATCTCCGCCGGCCACCGCTCTCGCCTGTCGTCATCTCCTCCGTCCGAGGCGCCTCGGGAAGGGTCATGACACCGACACCACCTCAGCGACGCCGGGCATCCGGCCGAAGATCTCCTCCATGTCCGCCCTGGCGGGCGGCCTGTCGAACGTGACGTAGAAGGTCTCGGTCAGGCCGCGCGGGTCGAGATCGCTCTCCTGCCCGTTCCAGAGAATCCGCCGGTAGTCCTCGATCGCGTGGTCCATGTCCTCGAAGTAGACGGTCTTCACCCCGTCGAGACCCTTGACGCGACTCAGAACGGCCGCCTTCTCAGGCTCGGAGGCGTGTGCACGCCCCCGGCACGGTTTGTATGCCTCACCCTCCCGGGGACAGAGCTTGATCCCGATGTCGGTGATGCCCCGCCAGAAAGTGTCCCCGAAGATGTAGGTGTTCGAGATTCCCCGCAGCGCCTCCACGCGACGCTTGAGCGCGTTCCAGTCCCCCGGGCCCAGGGCGCCCCGGTAGGACTCGGGCATGTCGTCGGCACTGAGCACGCTGAGGAGCTTGGCGCCGTCCTCGCGCTCGTCGGCATGAGTCCGGAATTCCTCCCACGCCTGTTCCTTGGTCACAAAGGAGAGGTCCCGGATCTCCGGATACGTCTTGAGCTCGGCCTCGATCGCTCGTTTGTCGTCCGCCGTAGCCGTGCGGTGGTGGCAGTTCGGCCAGACCTCCACGCTGCTCCGGTCGCAGAGGTAGGCCGAGAACGACCCGCTCTGCGGCCGGGGGCCGTCCGGCGGGGGCAGCGGCCAGCGGGAGTGCTGGTAGAACCGCCACCCGGTGATCCCGAGGCCCGCGAGGCCGGCCAGGAGCGCGATTGCCACCCCGGTGATGACCAGCGGCTTCCGGAGAGCGCCCGCCAGGAAACCCGGCTCCCGCCGATCGTCGCCGAAGGACAATTCCTCCATCGCAGGGGAATCCACACACCGAACCCTAGATCGATCAGGTGGGGACGGTCATCCAAACGTCGATGGCGAGCGACCACGTGCCGTTGGGCGGGTCGACCAGCGAGCGTTCGTCCTGCCGGGTGCGCAGGCTCATCACCCGGGTCGCCGGGCCGTACGCCATGAGTTGCTCGGGCTCGGCGGCGAGCAGCACGGGCACGCGGCCGGTGCGCCGGACGGCCTCGACCAGGCGCAGCACGTCGTCCGGGCGCGGCACGCTGGATCCCTGAGGGTAGACCACCCGGGCGGTCGGCAGCCCGCACTGCCCGCGCACCACCTGCGTCAGCCGGTCGCCCGTGACCCGCTCGGCGACGAGCACGGATGCGTTCGCAGGGATCGCCCGGCACAGGCCCGCCACCGCGGCGGCCTCTCCCCTGTTGACCGGCGTGAACGCGGTGCCGATCGAGGTGATCGCGGGCGGCACCGTCAACAGCAGCGCTCCCACCCCGACGGCCGCCCGCGAGCGCCCCGGGCGGGCGGCGAACCAGCGCGTACGCACGAGCCGTCGTGAGAGCCACCGCAGCCCCCAGACGGCGAGCAGCACCAGGCCGGGGATGACGATCGGCACCAGCCTGCGGGAGGCGAAGGGGTGGTCGGGGGTGATGGCGGGACGCCAGAGCGTCGTCACGGTCGTCCACCCGATCACGGCCAGCGGCAGCAGCCAGCCGAACTCCTCTCCCTTCATCAGGCCGCCCCTCGTCAGGCGGCGCGCGAGCACGGCCGCCGCCACGGTCGCCAGCACGACGGCGGGAATCCCGACGTACCAGAAGACCCAGTCGAGGGAGTGCTCGTAGTACAGCCGGGACCCATCACCGGGCAGGCCGTTCGCGACCTGTGTCTTCTCGATGAAGTCGGCCGTGAGCAGGTCCTCACGCGTGACCGCGTGACGACGCACGGTCTGCACCCAGGGCCGTACGGCGAAGCCCGCCATGACCAGCACGACCAGGGCCGCCGCGGCGTTCGGCAGCCACCCGGCTCCCGCCAGGCGCGGGCGCACGCGGGCGGCGATCCAGGGCGCGAGGGCCGTGCCGGCGACCGTGAGCGCCACGACGACGGCGCAGATCGCGAGCAGGGGAATGAGCGAGCCCGACAGATACTTCAGGTATGGCCGGGCGAGGACGTAGCCGCCGGTGAACCCCCACAGGCCTCCCACGACCAGGCCGGTCAGCAGGGGCACACCCAGCCGTCCCTCAAGGAAGGGTCTCACGCGGGGTGTCCGCCGGAGCGCGATGAGCGCCCCGGCGAAGGCGAGCACGGGCAGCACGTCGCGCAGGCCGTCGATGCGCACCAGCAGCGCCAGCCCGAACGACAGCCCCGCGAGCGCGGCGGACGGGAAGCCCGCGCCCGGCAGCGCCGCCCTGAGCCGGGCCCGCGCGTCGAGCAGCAGGTTCATCGCGCCGAACATCAGGATCAGCGAAGGGATCTCGCTGAACGTCGTCCGGGACGTGTAGAGGATCGGCAGGCTGATCGCGAACACGAGGGCGGCCAGGGGCGCCCAGCGCGCGCCCGCGAGCCGCGCGGCGGTCCCGGCGACGGTGAGCACCGCGAGCGCGCCCAGCACGGGCGGCACGAGCAGCAGGCCCGGGACGCCGCCCAGCCAGTGGCCGATCGCGTGGATCATCGGCGGCCCGGCCATGAACTGGGGGACGATCCCGCCGTCGACCGCGTAGAACCCCATGCTGTCGAAGCGCAGCGCGGGATCGGGGCCGCCGAAGTCCCCCACCGGGATCGGGAGCGACCCGTGCCGGGCGAGCCAGACGGCGTACTGCGCGTAGGTCGACGGGTCACGCCGGACGATCAGCTGCTCGCCGTGCAGGAGCCCGTTGAACACCCCCGACCCGACTGCCACGGCGAGGGTGGCCGCCGTCGCCCAGCGGTGCGGCGTGGCGGTCCCGGGCAGGCGGCGCAGACCCCACGCGCACAGCAGAAGGGCGGCGGCGCCGCCGAGCAGGGCCATGGGCAGCGGCCGGAACCACCCGAGCAGCAGCAGCGGCAGCCCGGCGAGCAGCCACCCGCTCAGCGCGAGCGCGGGCACGACGGAGACGGCCGCGAGCGTCCTGCCCGCCGCCTCCTGCTCTGATGGCAGCCGTGTGCGCCCACGTGGGTGGCCGGATCTGTTCCCTGGAATGCACCCGAGATTAGCGGGCCGCCCCGGCGCCCGGCCTACACCCGGCCGGCCGCCCGCTCCGCGCGTCGCCCTTGTCCACAGGCGCGGTTGTCCGTCGCGGTTGTCCGTGCGGTTGTCCGGCGCGGTTGTCCACAGGCCCGCGCAGGGCTCGCGCGGGGGTCATACGTAGCCGGTAGCGTACGCCGGGAGGCAGGCAGGGGGGCGTGTGAAGTTGTCGGACAGCCGGGGCTCGGCGCCCTGGCCGGAGCGGGACGAGCACCCACGTGAGGGCGCCGGGCCCGCCCGGCCCAGCGGGCCGGGCGGATCCCCGGCACCGCACCGGAGGCGGGCGCCGCTCAGGGATCGGCGGCTCCGTGCGGACGGGCCGGACGAGCGACTGGTCGACGGCCCGCTCACGGACGGGCGGTCCGTCGGCGGGCGGTCTGTCGGCGGGCGGCTTGGGGGCTGGGCTCGCGGGAGGCTCGGGGGGTGGGTGCGCGGTCGTCTGGCGCCCCGCGATCCGCTGCACCCGGTGGCCTGGACACGCGAGGATCTCCCGGGGTGGGCGCGCAGGCACCGGTGGTTCCTCGTGGTCTTCGGGCTGGGGGCGCTCCTGCGGCTGGTGACCGTGCTCGGCTACCGGCCCGCGCTGTGGTTCCCCGACTCCTACACGTACGTCGTGACGGCCATGCGGCCGAGGCCGGACCTCGTCCGCCCGGCGGGCTACTCGATGTTCCTGAGGCTCCTGGAGGCGTTCCACAGCTTCGCCCTGGTCGTGACCGTGCAGCACCTGCTGGGGCTGCTCGTCGGCGTGATGCTCTACGTGACCGTGCTGCGGCGCGGCGGTCCTGCGTGGGCAGCCGTCCTGGCCTGCGTCCCGGTGCTGCTCGACGCCTACCAGATCGAGCTGGAGCATCTGCTCGTCTCCGACTCGCTGTTCACGTTCCTGGTCGTGGGGGCCGTGTGCCTGGCGATGCGCCGCCCGCTCACGCCGCGCTCGGCCGCCGCGCTCGGCCTCGTGCTGGCCGCCGCCACGCTGACCAGGACCGTCGGGCTGCCGCTGATCGCCGTCTTCGCGCTCTTCCTGCTCGCGTACGGCGCGCGCCGTGCGAACGGGACGAGCCGTGCGAGCGGGGCGGCCCGCCCGGGCAGGGCGGTGGCCAGGCTCACCGTGCCCTTCCTGGTGGCCGCGCTCCTGCCGGTCGCGGGCTACGCGGGCTGGTTCTACGCGACCTACCAGCGCGTCGGGCTGGTCGGTTCGAACGGCGTCTTCCTCTACGCCCGGACGATGTCGTTCGCCGACTGTTCGGTGATGAAGCCGCCGGCCGACCTCGCCGTGCTGTGCGACTCCCGGCCCCCCGCCTCCAGGCCGGCGTCCCAGGAGTACATCTGGAACGCCGAGTCTCCCCTGGTCCGGCTGCCGGGGATCACGTTCACCAAGGAGACCGACGCCCTGGCCGGGAGGTTCGCCTCGCTCGCGATCCGCAGCCAGCCGCTCGACTACCTCCGCAGCACGCTGACCGAGCTCGGCAGGTCGTTCACGCTCGGGCGACCCGTTTACCCCGACGCCGAGACGTACGGGTACTACGAGTTTCCGGCGACCGTGCCGCCGCCGCCCGGGCGGCACCCCGCCGTGGTGGGCAAGGAGTTCGCGCAGCGTTACGAGCGGGGGCCCCTCACGGTGCGCGTCTCCGAGCCGTTCGCGGGCCTGATGCGGGCCTACCAGGGGGTCGCGCGGCTGCCGGGGACGGCGCTGCTGGTGATCCTCCTGGTGCCCCCGGCCGCCTGGGCCGTGCGGGCCGTGCGGGCCCGCTCGGCGCGCACGACCCGTTTGGCGGGCACCACCCCCGCGGCGGGCACGACCACCACGGCCGGCACCACCCCCGCGGCGGGCACGACGCCCACGGCGCGCCTTACGCCTCCAGTGGGCACGAGCCGGCCGGCGCAGGCGAACCAGGCCCACACGAACCAGGCCCAGACGAACTGGGCGCCTGCGAACGGGGCCCACGCGAACCAGGTCCATGCGAACCAGGTCCATGCGAACCGGGCATCCTGGGATTGGGGCATCGCCTGGGCGACGGCCTGGGCGCTGCTGCTCGTCCCGCCCGTCACGGCCCAGTTCGACTACCGCTACGTCCTGCCCGCGGTGCCGCTCGCCTGTCTGGCCGCCGCCCTGTCCGTCCGGGGGCTCCGCAGAGCGGACATGACCGGCGTGACCTGACTAAATGGCCGCGCAACATCAAATCCCGGTAAAGGGAAACTCAATCCCATACCCAAAATGTCGGTGTTTAGTATGCTCTGCCCCTGGATCAGGGGGACGTGGCACGGCGTGATCGCGGCCCGGATCCTCCCAATCGCGGCGCCCGCAGACGCTCCCGTGACCTACCCTCGGAGCGCCACGTGTGATCGCCAGGCAAGGAGGACAAGTGTGCGAGCGAACCAGTAATCCTTCCGGCCTCTCGCCCACTCGTCCGGCCACCAGATCGTGCCGCCCGGCTGCCGCGCCCTGTCGTCCAGCAGCCGCGCTGTGTCGCCCCGCTGCCGCGCCGCGTCGTCCCGCTGCCGCGCCGCGTCGCCCCGCTATCGCTTCGTGGGCAGGCGTGCGGTGAGCGAGCGCAGGCGCGTCGCCGCGCGTTCCGTCCCTCCGCCGGCTCCGTCCGACCAGAGAGTCTGGGGTTCCCCGGAAGACGGCTCATACGGCGGCGCCTTCGAGCCCCCGCAAGGCCGCAAAGCGGCTCCCGGACCTGCCGGATACGCCGACATGCCGGTGGCGACCGCCCCCGCCGGCTACGCGGAGATGCCGGGGAGACGAGGCGGGCAGCGACCACCCAGGGACGACCACCCGCCCGAGACGTACGGCGAGGGACGCCGCCGAGGCGGGCGGCGCGCCGAGCCGAGCGAGCCGCCCGAGCCCCCCTACGAGGACGAGCCGCCGAGACGGCGCGGCCGCAGGCGCGGCGGCGACGAGGAGACCGGCTACGGCCAGCCCCCCACTGCGCCCCCCACGGCGCCCACCGTCGCGAGCCGCGCGTCCGGGGGCGGCGGCGGCCTCCCTCCGGGCGGCAGGCCGTCCCGCCGGCGCGGCGGGAGCGGCGGCGGTCGCCGCCTGGGGATCGGCGGCTGGATCAGCGTCGTGCTCACCTGTGTGCTGGTGATCGGCACGCTGGCGGCCTACAAGGTCTACCGGAGCACGATCGGCCTGTTCAACGTGGGCAAGTCCACCGACGACCTCGACAAGGACCGCCCCGTCAACGAGACCGGCGCGATCAACGTGCTGCTCGTGGGCTCGGACACCCGGGCGGGAGACAACAAGAAGTACGGCCAGCACCTCGTCAACGACGGCGAGCGCACTGACACGATCATGCTGCTGCACGTGTCGCCCAACCGCGACGGTGCGACGCTGCTCAGTTTCCCCCGCGACTCCATGGTGATGATCCCCGCCTGTTACAACAGGAACAGGACGCTCATCCCGGCACACCTGGGCATGATCAACTCCGCGTTCTCCGACGGCGGGATGATCTGCACGCGCCGCACCATCGAGAGCCTCACCGGGATCCGCGTCCACCACTACGTGAAGGTCGACTTCACCGGCTTCAAGAACATCGTGAACGCGCTCGGCGGCATCGAGATCTGCCTGCCGCAGGCCGTCAACGACAAGAAGTCGAAGCTCACGCTCCCGGCCGGCAAGCAGATCGTGAAGGGCGAGGCGGCGCTCGGCTACGTGCGGCTGCGCTACGGCCTCGGCGACGGCAGCGACATCTCCCGCATCAAGCGCCAGCAGGTCTTCATCTCCCAGGTCGTGAAGAAGGCGACCAGCAGCGCCCTGCTCACGGACGTCGGCAAGCTGCAGAACTTCATCGCCGCCGCGGCGAAGTCCGTCACCATGGACGACGCGCTCAACACCGAGGAGCTCATCAAGATCGCGACGAGCGCGCAGAAGCTCTCGGCGAAGGGCTTCAAGGCCACCACCGTGCCGTGGGAGCCGTACGCCGCCGACAAGAACCGCGTCCAGTGGAAGCAGCCGGCCGCGGGCAACCTCTTCAAGGCCATCGCGAACGACACCGAGGTGACGCCCACGGCTCCGGCGACCCCGGCCGCGTCCGCCTCGCCGTCCGGGCCGGTGGTAACCAAGCCGCAGCAGGTCAAGGTGCAGGTGTTCAACGGCACCAACACCTCCGGCCTGGGCAAGGAGGTCGCCGAGGAGCTCGCCGGGCTGGGCTTCAACGTCGTCGGCGTCGGCAACGCTCTGCGGCCCGACGGCACCGACCAGCCGAAGACCATGGTCCGCTACACCGGTCAGGGCTGGAACTACTCGAAGATCCTGGTCGGCAAGCTGGTCAACCCCGTCAGCCCGGAGACCGGCAAGGTGGCGAGCGGCCCCGTCACCCCGTTCACCCCGTCCTCGCCCCCGCCGGACGCGCCCACGGGCAAGGTACGCGGACCGGTCATCCAGCTCGTCATCGGCACCGACTGGAAGGGGGCACGCTCCCCCATCAACCTGGGCGACAACGCCGTCACCGCCGACACCAACCCCTGCGCGAGCTGACGCGTCGCACCCTGTCCACACCCGGGCCGGGGCTCCACACCGTCCACGAGGACGGAGGGCCCCGGCCCGTTCCGTCTCGGGCGGTCCGACAGCAGATCAGACAGATGTCACATGCGTTATGTTGAGTCCCAGAGGCGACATCAGTCTTCAAGAACGTTAGGGTGAACACCTGGCGAACGCGCCCTGTTCGCCCGTTCGGGCTGATGCGCCGGGGCGCCTTCGCTAGTGTCCGAAAGGACGCGGCGACGCTACGCCAGGCGTGGCCGTTCCCCCCGAGCCTCCAACAGATAGCTGAGCGTTTCTCCCGTGAGTGACACCCGCCATCACCCCCCGGTTCCCGGTTCCCCGGAAGGCGACCCCGATGCCGAAGAGGCTCCCACCGGAGTGATAGGCCGCATCACCGGAGACTGGCCCGCTCCGGAGGGCGGCCTGCCGCGGCGTGAGCCGAAAACCGCGGGCGGTCCGGAGGCGGAGCGGGGCGGGGGCCGGCCCGGCTCCCAGGCACACGAGTGGCACGAGCACGGGCGTCACGAGAGCGGCCTCCCGGCCTCCGGCGACGAGAGCCCGGCCGCACCGGCGCACGGGCGCCACGAGAGCGGCGAGAGGGCCGCGGGGAGCACGGCAGGCACGGGAAGCGCGGCAGGCACAGCAGGCGCGGCCGCCGAAGCGGGAAGCGCCGAGGGCCCAGGCGCCGCATCGAACAGTGCCGCGCCGAACAGCACCGGGCCGAACAGCACCGCGCCGAACAGCACCCCATCGAACAGTGCCGCATCGAACAGTGCCGCATCGAACAGTGCCGCGCTGACCGGTTCCACGCCCGCCGGCCCAGTGCCCATCGGTTCCGCGCCGTACGACAAGCCGTACGAGAAGCAGCCCCTGCCCATGCGCAAGCCGCGCAGCGCCGAAAGCTCCGGCTTCGCGCCGAAGAGCGCAGCGCCGAACAGCATGTCGCCGAGCAGCGCAGCGCCGAACAGCACCGGGCCGAACAGTGCCGCGCCAACCGGCTCCGCGCCAACCGGTTCCGCGCCGTACGAGAAGCAGCCCCTGCCCGTACGGAAGCCGCGCACGCCGGGCGCCTCCCGCCTGGGCATGCCACCCGCGTCCGCCCCGCAGCCGGAGGGCTTCGACTACTTCTCCACGGGCAGAGGCCCGGATCGTCAAAGCACAGAGCGTTCGGCCGCGCCGGGCGTGAGCGCCGCCGACGGCCCCGCGTGGCCGCAGGCCTTCCCCGAACACGGTCCCCGCAACCTCTCGGACGCCTTCCCGGGCGCCGCCCGGCGGTCGTCGAGCCTCGGTTCCCAGGACGCCTCCGACGTCCCCACGCCCCCCTTCGGCGACTCTCCCGCCTTCCCGGCACCGGCCTTCGGCGCCGGGCCCGAGCCGCTGGGGACGGGATTCCCCGGCTTCCCCGAATCCCCGGGCTTCCCTGAATCCCCGGGCTTCCCCGAACCTCCAGGCTTCCCCGAGCCGCCGGCGTCCGCCGTCGGCAGCACGGCGAACCCCTTCCTCGACACTCCCCCGTCCGGCGCCGGCCCGGCCTTCACGCCGGACGACCCCTTCGGCGCCGCGCCGGCCCCCGAGACCTCCCGTGGCCCGCGCGGCAGGCGGGGCGTGCCGGACGCCTTCCCCGGGGCCGCCCCGCACGCGGCCTTCGGCGCCGCACCCGTGCCGGACGCGCCGGCCACCGCGTGGCCCGGTCAGGAAGCCGACCCCGCCCAGTGGGATCCCTGGCGGCGCTCCCAGGACGGCGCCGGCGGCGCGAACGACCCCCGCCAGACCGGCCCGCTCGGCAGGCCGCTGCGCGCTCCGCTGCCCGCCTGGGCCGAGGCGCCCGCCCGGCCGGACGACCCGTTCGCCCGCGGTACGGGACAGCAGGACGGCTTGGAGGACGAGCCCGAGCAGGAGCCGGCGCCCCGGGCCAGGAAGCCGCGCGACCCCTACCTGGACAACGTGAAGTTCGTCGGCATCGCCCTGGTGCCGATCGGGCACGCGCTGGTCCCGACGCTCGCGGCCGACTCCGCCCGGGCGGCGTACCTGTTCATCTACGTCTTCCACATGCCGCTGTTCGTCATCGTCAGCGGTTACCTGTCCAGGAACTTCTGGAACTCGAACGCCAAGACCAACAAGCTGGTCGACACGTTCCTGGTGCCGTATGTGATCGTCGAGCTGGGGTATGCCCTGCTGCGCACCGCCTTCGGGCACAAGTTCAGCCTTACGATCATGGACCCGGCCTGGTTGAACTGGTATCTGCTCGCGCTGCTGTTCTGGCGACTGTCCACACCTGTGTGGAAGCGGATGAAGTACCCGTTCGTCATCTCGATCGCCGTGTATCTGTTCGCCGGGTTCTCCGAGCTGACCGGCGACTTCAGCATGGACCGCTTCTTCGGCCTGCTGCCGTTCTTCGTCCTCGGCCTCGTGCTCAAGCCGGAGGTCTTCGACTTCCTCAAGCGCCGCTGGGTGCGGGTGCTGTCGGTGGTCGTCCTGCTCGGCGCGGCCGGCGTGGCCGTCTTCCTCGTGAGGAACTACTCGATCAAGCTCGGCCCGATCTACTACAAGAACAGCTACAAGGACCTCCACCTGGTCTGGTGGAAGGGCATGCTGCTGCGGACGGCCCTGCTGATGGCCGCGCTGGCGATGTCGGCGGCCGTGATGTCGCTGGTCCCCCGGCGCCAGACGTGGTTCACCGACCTCGGCACCCGCACGCTCTACTGCTACCTGCTGCACGGCGTGCCGGTGATGATCGCCAAGGAGATGGGCTGGCTCAGCTTCTCCTGGCTGTACGGCCCGCTCGGGGTGGCGGCCATCGCGTGCTCCTGCTTCGCCCTGGCCATCGTGCTGTGCCTGCCGATCACCCGTACGGCGTTCAAGTGGCTGCTCGAACCCCGGCTGACCTGGCTGTACCGCAGGCCGAGGGGGCAGGTGCCGCAGCCGGCGAACACCGGAAGTTAAGCGGCATTTCGAGGGGCATTCACCCAGCGCATCCGGTCATTTCGGACGGTGCGGTCAGCCTCCCCATATGAGGGTATGCGTCGGCACGACAGTCCATCACCCCGAGGACGCCCGGATCACCCACCGGCAGATCCGGGCGCTGCTCGACGCCGGGCACGAGGTGACCTTCGTCGCGCCGTTCACGCACTGCAACGTGACGCCGCGGCCGGGCATCCGGGCCGTCGACGTGCCGAGGGCCGTGGGCCTGCACCGGGGCAAGGCGCTGCGGGCCGCCGCCTCCGCCCTGCGCAAGGCGGTGCGGGACGCCGACCTGCTGCTCGTGCACGACATCGAGCTGCTGCTCGCGCTGCCGCGCAGGCGGCCACCCACGGTCTGGGACGTCCACGAGGACACGATCGGCGCGCTGAACGCCAAGGCGTACCTGCCTGGGCCGTTGCGGAGCGTCCTGCCGCCGCTGATCCGCGCGGTCGAGGGCCGGGCGGAGCGGCGCCTCCACCTCATCCTCGCCGAGGAGTCCTACCGTGAGCGCTTCCCCGGCGCGCATCCCGTGGTGCCCAACCACACGTACGTGCCGCAGACGCCGCCCGCACCGCCGGGGGACTCCCGGATCGTCTACGTGGGCCACATCTCCCTCGCGCGCGGCGCGGCCGAGATGCTGGAGATCGCCCAACGGCTCAGGCCGTACGGCATCCGCCTGGACCTGATCGGACCGGCCGACGCCTCGGTGCGTCCGATGCTGCGCGACGCGCAGCGCGCGGGGCTGCTCGACTGGTTCGGGTACGTCCCCAACAACCACGCGCTGCGGATGGCCGAGGGCGCCCTGGCCGGGCTGTCCCTGCTGCACGACGTGCCGAACTACCGCGAGTCGACGCCCACGAAGGTCATCGAGTACATGGCCCGCGGCGTTCCCGTCGTCACGACCCCGCTGCCGAGGGCGGCGTCCCTGGTCGGGCGGGTCGACTGCGGGACGATCGTCCCGTTCGGCGAGGCCGGCGCGGTGGCCGACGCGGTCGTGCAGTGCGTGCTCCGCCTGCGTGAGGACGCGGAACGGCGTGCCGCGATGGGCGCCCGGGGCTACGTCGAGGCGCTGAACCACTACAACTGGCCCGCCGTGGCCGGGGAGTTCGTCGCCCTGCTCGAGCGCTGGGCGCAGGCCCCGAGCTCCGTCGCCGCCCTGCCGGACCGCTCTCCCGCCGGCCGCCTGGCCGACCTGTCGGGGCAGAACGTCTAGCGGCCGGCGCCGACAGGGGCGGGCGCGTCCGCGGATCGCCGGGACGCGGCCAGCAGGCGGCTGCCGGTGACGGCCAGGCCGGCTGTCTGGGTGAGCGCACCCGCGACCTCGAACCACTCGGTGCCGGCGACGAGCCCGATCACGTGCAGCGGCGGCCACGCCATGATTCCGGCCGCGGCCGAGAGCGGCACCACGCGGGCGCGGAGCAGGGCCAGCCCGAGCAGCAGCGTGCCGACCAGGTTGCCGAGCACGAAGAGCAGGAACACCCAGACGGCCGACGGGTCGCTCTGGGCGCCGTCGACGACCGCCGCGTAATCCGCGAGAGGGCCCCCGCGCCGCGCCATCACGTCCACGGTGATCCCGCTGAAGGCGATCGCGAAGTAGCAGATGTAGCCGCCTGCCATGAGGGTCGCGCCGAGGAAGCCGAGCCTGGAGCTCCGGCCCGCGAGCAGCCGCCTGGCGCCGAGGACCGCCGGGACCATGAGCAGGCTGCCCAGCATCGCGGCGACGGTGGCCAGGCGCGTCTCGCCGGGATGGGCCGCCGCGAGCGCGAGCGCCTCCGCGCCGGTGGCGTCGCTTCCCCCGCCGCGCGTGGCCCAGGCGTACGCGGCGTTGGCGACGACGAATCCCCACGGCGCGGTGAACAACGCCAGCGCGAGCGGCGCGTGACGAGTGTGCGGCGGAGCCGTTTCCATGGATTCTCCTCAACCGAAGGAAAGGTCAGGCGTGGGAGCGCAGCGCCGGCGCGAGGAACGCGACGCAGGCGAGGGTGAGCACGATGCCGACCGCGGCCACCGCGACCGCCGGCGCCGGGACCCCGTCGGAGAAGAACGCCGGCACGGCGGTGAGCGCCGACAGCAGCCTGGTGACGATCACGGCCACCACCCCGGCGCGGCTGCCGCGCCAGGCCAGTACGACACCGACCACGGTGATCAGGCCGAGTACGCCGTCGGCGAGGGCCACCACGAACGGCGGGTGCTCACCGTCGCCGAACGGCACCGAGATCACGTCGATGAGACCGAACAGGCCTGCGATGACCAGGCCGATGACGAGAGGGACGGAGCGTTTCATGGGCTTCTCCTGAGCTGCGGGTTGCCGACATCCGCAGTGTGAGCGCGCAGGCCCCGCCGGCGGATCCGGGCCGCCCCCGGTTCCATCTCCGTGCTGGCACGTATTCACCCCGGCCGCCCCACGGCCTACGGTGTGCTCGTGGCACTCCCCCGTCTGCTCGCGTACGCCGCCGTGCTGGTGGTGTGCGCGCTGACGGGCGTCGGGGTGACGCTGACCGTGCTCGCCGGTGACGGCGCGCCGCTGCAGGACGGCCTGACGCTCGCGATCGGCACCGCGCTCGCCCTGCCCTCCGTCGTGCTCGGCGTGCTGGTCGCCACGCGGCGGCCGCGCAGCGTGGTGGGCCTGCTGCTCGTGCTGGCCGGGGCGACGTCCGTGCGGCTGACGGTCGGCGAGCTGTACGAGAGCCTCGCCGCACGGCGCCCGGGACTGCCGTTCTCCGAGGTCTACGCGGCGCTGTCGCAGGGCGACTGGATGTTCCTGTACGTGCCGGCGGCGCTGCTCACGCTCGTCTTTCCCGACGGGCGCCTGCCGGGGCGGCGATGGCGCTGGGCCGTCGCCGGGCTGCTGGTCGTGCCCGCGCTGTTCATGCTGCTCGCGGCCTGCGTCCCCGGCGCCTACCCGCCGCCGTTCGGGAGCACGCCCCACCTGCTGCGGCCTCCGGAGGCGTACCTGCCGGTGCTGGGGATCGTGGGAGTGGCGCTGCTGCCGGTCTTCCTCGGGCTGCTGGTCGCCTCGGCGGCGGCGATGGTGATCCGCTACCGGCGGGCGGCCGACGAGATCAGCCGGGCGCGGCTCAAGTGGTTCGCCCTCGGCGGCGGCTTCCTGCCGCTCACGCTGCTGCTGTGCTGGGCCAGCTACCTGTTCCTCGGCAGTTCCGACCTGGTGGTGATCGGCCTGGCGGCGACGGCCGTGTCGATCCCGGTGGCGACCGCGATCGCGGTGCTGCGCCACGACCTCTACGACGTCGACCGGGCGATCAGCGCGGCGGTCACCTACGGCATGGTGACCGCGGTCCTGCTCGGCTTCTACACGGCCGCCTCGTTCCTCGTCGGTCTCGGCGCCGGCCGCGGCTCGCCCGTCGCGGCGGCCGCCGCCACCGCCGTCTGCGCCGCCGCGCTGTCCCCGTTGCGCGTCCGGCTCCAGCGCCGGGTGGACCGCCGGTTCTACCCGGCCCGGCAGGCCGTGCTGACCGCCGTACGGCGGCTGCGCGACCGCATGCACGCCGGGCTGGCGCGGCCGGAGGAACTGGAGGCGGCGCTGCGCGAGGCGCTGCGGGATCCGGAGCTGCGCGTCGGCTACCGGCTGCCCGGTGCCACCGGGCCGGTCGACGCGACCGATGCCCCCGGGCCGGTCGACGCCACCGGTCCCACCGGGCTGGTCGACGCGGCAGGCGCCCCCCTCGATCCCGGCGACTCCCCCGTGACACCCGTACGGCTCGGGGGCCACGAGATCGGGGCGATCGTACGCGGCCGGGCGGGGAGCCGGGAGCTGCTGCGCGAGGCGGCCGACGCGAGCGCACTGCTCATCGAGGTGGTCCGGCTGCGGATCGAGGTGAGCAGGGCGCTCGAAGAGGCCGAGGCCAGCCGGACCCGGCTGCTGCACGCCGGTTACGAGGAGCGGCGGCGGCTCGAACGCGACCTGCACGACGGGGCCCAGCAGCGCCTGGTGTCCCTCGGCATGGCGATCCGGCTCGCCCAGCGCCACCTCGGCGACGGCACGGCAGACCTCGGCACCGTGCTGGACGGGTGGGTGACCGAGCTGGCCGTCGCGGTCACCGAGCTGCGGCAGATCGCGCACGGACTGCGGCCGAGCAGCCTCGACGACGGTCTCGGCAACGCGCTGGTCATGCTGGCCGGCAAGGTCCCGGTGCCCGTGGCGCTCGACGTGTCGGCCGACGACCTGCCCGACGACGTGGCGACGACCGCCTACTACGTGGCGAGCGAGGCGATGACGAACGCGGTCAAGCACGCCGCCCCCGCCGCCATCGGCGTCCGCGTCAGCCGGACCGGCGACCGGGTCACCGTGCGGATCAGCGACGACGGGCGGGGCGGGGCCGAGATGCGGCCGGGCGCCGGGCTGGCGGGCCTGGCCGACCGGGTCCGCGCGGCGGGCGGCGCGCTGCGGCTGTCCAGCCCGGAGGGCGGCGGGACGACGGTGGAGGCGGTGCTGCCGTGCGCGTCGTGATCGGTGAGGACTCCGCCCTGTTCAGGGAGGGGCTGGCCCGGCTGCTCGCCGACGCCGGGCACGAGGTCGTGGCCAAGGCCCAGGACGCCCCCGGGCTGGTCGCCGCCGTGGACGCCGCCGATCCCGACCTGGTCATCGCGGACATCCGGATGCCGCCCGACCACACCGACGACGGCGCTCGGGCGGCCCGGCGGATCCGCGACGCCCACCCCGGCCTCGGCATCGTCCTGCTCTCCCAGCACGTCGAGACCCGGCACTCCGTCGACCTGGTGTCCCGCGGCGGGTTCGGCTACCTGCTCAAGGACCGGGTCTTCGACGTGGACGACTTCCTCGACACGCTGCGCCGGGTGGCGGCGGGCGGGTCCGCCCTCGACCCCGAGGTCGTCTCGCGTCTCATCGGCGTACGCCGGGCCGCCGACCCCCTCGCGTCGCTCAGCGCCCGGGAGCGGGAGGTGCTGGCGCTGATGGCGGAGGGCCGTACCAACGTCGGCATCGCCCGTCGGCTCTACCTGACCGACCGGACGGTGGAGACCCACGTCAGCTCGATCCTCGCCAAGCTCGGCCTGCCCGGCTCGGAGGAGGACCACCGCCGCGTGCTGGCCGTCCTGCTCTACCTCAACCGTTGAGTACATGCACTTGCATCGAGTCTGCTCATGCGAGATAGTTGGTTTGGCACAACCAACCTTTCGGGAACGGTGTGATGGAGCACGTGTCGGCCGGCAAGGACGGCCTGTCTCGCCCGCAGCGTGAGGCCGTCGACGGAGTGGCGGCAGCGCTGGCCACGGTGGGCAACTGGATGTTCTCTCCGGCCACCCGGCGGAAGATCATGGCGTCCTCCGGGCTGGAGCTGTCATTGGGGGACTACACCCTGCTGGCCCAGGTGTCGCTGCACGCGCCGGTGCGGCTGTCGGTCCTGGCGGAGCTGATGGAGGTGGACAAGTCCACCCTGTCGCCTCCGGCCAAACGCCTGGAGTCACGGGGATTCATCGAACGCCGGCCCGATCCGGCCGATGCCCGGGCACAACTGGTGAGCGTCACCCGGGCTGGAAAGCTCGCCATCAGCAAGCTCTGGAAGGCGCGCGCGGCCGCCGTCGCCGCCCTGCTTGCGGACTGGGAGGCGGCTGACATCGAGCAACTGGCCGCGAGCCTCGGCGCGCTCAGCGAAGCGATCAAAAACGGGCAATGAGCCCATCACGGTTGTGTCGTCCGTCCACGCCAGAACGTAGAACTGCGGCCATGTAGAAGTCCGGTGCTGCCGCCGCCGCTCCACACCCTCTCGGCTCGTGGCATCGCGCTGCCTGCCGTCCTCGATAGGTCGCCGCGCTTCCGTCCGCGGCGGCCGGCTTCCATCGACCCGGGCCAGGGCTGTCGTAGTCCCTGCCGGTCCCGGTTCTCGCGCGCCCGAACGCGGCACGGCCGTCTGCCTGTCGCCGTCGTCGCGCACACCCAAAACTGCTTCTCCACCAAGGAAGTGATGTCAGATGCGTGCCGTTTTGCTGCACGAATTCGGGCCACCGGCCCAACTGCGCGTCGCGGACGTGCCCACACCGAGGCCGACGGCAGGCGAGGTCGCGGTGCAGGTGGC
The DNA here is from genome assembly GCF_040644635.1 of Microbispora sp. NPDC046933. Taxonomy (NCBI): domain Bacteria; kingdom Bacillati; phylum Actinomycetota; class Actinomycetes; order Streptosporangiales; family Streptosporangiaceae; genus Microbispora; species Microbispora sp. NPDC046933. Next base: position 224,015 of record NZ_JBEYWW010000001.1, read on the forward strand.
CGCGGTCGGCGTCCAGTTCCTGGAGACGCGGGTCCGCGCGGGGACGATGCGCGGCGCGCTCGGCGGCGCGCCTCTGCCGGTGATCCTCGGCAAGGAGATCGCCGGACTGGTCACCGAGGTCGGTCCCGGCGGCGATACCGCCCTGATCGGCGCGCGGGTCCTGGCCAGCACCACGGGCTTGGGCGGGTACGCCGAGACCGCCGTCGTCCCCGCCGGCACCCTCATCCCGGTCGACGACGGCATCGGCCTGCCCGAGGCCGTCGCCCTCTACCGGTACGGCGTCACGGCCCAGGGCCTGATCAGGGCGGCCCGCGTGACCGCCGGTGACCGGGTCCTGGTGCTGGCGGCCGCGGGTGCCGTCGGCACGCTCCTGGTGCAGTTGCTCAAGCGGGTCGGGGCGACGGTCGTCGCGGCGGCGCGCGGGGAGCACAAGCTCGCCCTGCTCGGCAAGCTGCGTGCCGACCACGTGGTGGACTACACGCTCCCCGGCTGGACGGGCCGGGCTCGTGACGCCGTGGGCGGCTCGATGGACGTGGTCTTCGACCATGTCGGCGGAGCGCTCGGACGCGAATCGTTCGAGCTGCTCACCCCGGGCGCCGGACGCCAGATCGCGTTCGGCTTCTCCAGCGGCACGCCGCTGGAGGTCCGGCCCATGGAACTGGTCGGCCGGGGCCTGACCCTGACCGGGTTCAGCGCGGGTCTCATCTGGAGCAGGCCCGCCCTCGCCCGCGACCTGGCGACCGAGGTCCTGGAACTGGCCGCGGCCGGACAGCTCACGCCGGTTATCGGCCAACGCTTCCCTCTGGAGCGGGCGGCCGACGCGCATGCCGCCATCGAGGCGCGCGGCACCGTCGGCAAGACCCTGCTCATCCCCTGACCGAATCTCGAAACGCCCCCTCCGGCCCGGTCACGGGCCCCACAGGTGAGCGTCCACGTTGGTTTCTCGCAAGGAGTCCCCACCATGTCCTCTTTTCCCAAGATCTTTGTGGCCGGCGCCACCGGGCTGCTCGGCGGCCAGATCGTCCAAGCCCTTCTCGACCAGGGCGTCCCCGTACGGGCCCTGGTGCGGCCCGGCACCGGCGAGGAGAAGAAGAGTTCCCTGACCGCTCTGCGGGCCGACGGCCTGGAGCTGGTCGAGGGCGACATCACCGATCCGGCCGAGCGACTGGCCGAGGCCGTCGGCGACGCCACGACCGTGATCTCGGCCGTCCAGGGCGGCCCCGAAGTGATCGTGGACGGGCAGGCCAACCTCGTGCGCGCCGCGGAGAAGGCCGGCGCCCGTCGGTTCATCCCGTCCGACTTCGCCATCGATGTGACCAAGCTGGACGACGGCGACAACTTCATGATGGACTGGCGCCGGCAGGCCGCCGCCGCGCGCGCCGGCACCCGCCTAGAGGTGGTCTCCGTGCTCAACGGGGCCTTCTACGAGGTGATGACCGGCTTCATGGGGCTCATCGACTGGGAGCAGGGCACCCTGTCCCACTGGGGAGACCCCGACCAGCCGCTCGACCTGACCTCGGTGGCCGACACCGCCGCCTACACCGCCCGCGTCGCCCTCGACCCGTCCGCCACCGGCACGCTGCGCTTCGCCGGTGAGGTCATGTCGATGCGCCAGTTCCACGATGCGGTCCAGCGCGGCTCCGGCCGCACCCTGCGACTGCGCCACCTTGGCACCGCCGACGACCTGCGCGCGGAGATCACCCGTCAGGCGGCGCTCACTCACAACCCGTTCGACTATGTGGCGCTGCAATACCAGTGGTGCATGGTGAGCGGCAAGGCCAAGTTCGACAGCCTGGACAACGCCAGGTATCCGCAGGTCACGCCCCTGTCGCTGACCGACTTCGTACGCGTCGCCGCACCCGCGCGCTGACGCGCCTTCCGGTGAGCCGGTACGCGGTCACGGCCTGCGGCGGAAGACCGCGTACCGGCTTGCCTGTCGGCCGACACACCGAACTCCGCGTGCCCGCCGGGAGGTCGGCCTTCCGCCGTACGGCGCGCGCTACCTCTTTTGATCATCCTCACGGGTGACTGTCTGGCATCCTCACGGGTGATTCCCTAGCGGGGTGCCTTCCGTACGGTTCTGCACATGTTCGAGCAGAATTACGACGTACTCCCGCGGCACGTGCTCTGCGTGCTCGGCTCCGGCTTGGACCTTCGCACGGTGGAGGAGGTCGTCGGCAGGGTCGGTGGGCCCGGCTTCACCGTCGACCGCGACAGCTTCCGGCCCGTCGGCGATCCTCGGATGCCCAGGGCGTTCGCGGCCAGCGTGTTCGACGACTCCTTCGACGAGTCCGACGAGGAGGCCGTGGAGACGCACGACTCCGTGGTGTACGTACTCTCGCCGTCGATGCCGCAGCACATCGCGTTCGACCCGCGGCGGCACGTGCTCGCGGGGGCCGAGCACGGTCACAAACTGCCGGGAGGCGCGTGGAGCGAGGTGTTCGACGTCTCGCGGCGCATGCTGGCGGTGGCGGGCGCGCTGCTCCGCTCCGGCGCCACCGCTGTGAAGAACGAGAGCAGCGGCCTGACCCACGGCCGTGACCGGTGGCTTTCGCTGGCGGATCGGGCGGCCGAGGCGACGGACTGGGTGGGGCTGGCCATCCCCCTCTTCGACGCCTGGGTCACGCGGCCGCTCGCGTCCGGAAACCTGATCACTAGTTGCGGCATGCATCTGCTGGGCGCGCCCGACGTGGAACTCGAGGTCGACTGGCCGGACATGCAGCGGCCGCACCGGCAGCAGGTCGAGGACGCGGTGGACCTCATGGACAACCTGGCGCTCTACCTGCTGACCGAGGACCGGGCAGTGATGATCTCCGACGGCGAGGGGTTCCGTCTCTCCCCAGACGGCCCGCGATGGCTGCTGGAGAGGCATCCATGTCACCGGTACGACGAGGAGAGCTTCGGCTTCAACCCGTACGGGTACTGGCGCCTGACGCCCGACGTTCCCCCCGCCACCGTGCCCACCGGACCGACGGCCCTTCCCGCGGTGTGACGGCGGCATCCTGCGGGGGCCGGGTCGCCACTCCCCGCAGGTGCCTGCCGAAACCTTGCCGCCGTACGGCTGTCGCCCGGCCGCCGGGCTTTGCTGTACTGGAAGCGTGACTCCTCCGCTCCCTGAAGGGAGCGGCTTCTCGCTAAGCCGCTTCCGCAGCGTCGCGAAGGGCAAGCCCTGCCCTGAGAATGTTGATCGCCGCGTTCACGTCGGCGTGCGCGCTATGCCCGCACGCCATACAGCAGAACATGGCCTGGGTGACGCGGTTCTCCTTCGCCACATGCGCGCATCGGGCGCACGCGCGGGAGGTGTTGGCGGGGTTCACTGCGATCAGCTCCCGACCGGCGCTTTCAGCCTTGTGCGCGAGGACTCGCAGGAACACCCCCCAACCCGCGTCCAGGATGCTCCGGTTCAACCCCGACTTGGCCGCGACGTTCCGGCCGGGGGCCTCGATCGTGCCGGACGCGCTGCGGGTCATATTCGCAATCCGCAGGTCCTCATGCACGATCACGTCGTAGGCGCGCACCAACGCCAGGGCGGCCTTGTGCGCGCCGTCGAGACGCTGCCGCCGCACCCTAGCGTGCAGGGCGGCCACCCGCACTACGGCCTTGTGGCGGCGTTTGGAGCCGCGTTTCTTGCGGGCCAGGTCTCGCTGAGCAGAGGCCAGACGCCCGGCGGACGCTTTGAGGTGGCGCGGGTTGGCCAGGGGATCGCCGTCGCTGGTCGTGACCAGCGAGGCCACGCCCATGTCGATGCCGACGGCCGCACCGGTCGCGGGCAGGGTGCGGGCGGGCACGTCATCACACGACAGGATCACAAACCAGTGGTTGCCTTCCCGCTTCACCGAGATCGTCTTCACCCGGCCGCGCGCCGGCCGGTGCCGATGCACTCGGACGTGCCCGATGCCCTGCAAGCGGACGAACGTCGCCGTCGGGTGTTCCGGCTGGGAGTCCCACCGGCACCCGTCGCCGTCTTTCGGCCATTCCACGGTGTCGAACCAGCCGCGCCCCTTGAAACGCGGGAACCCCGGCGCACGTCCCTCGCGGACGCGCTTGAAGAACGCGGCGAACGCCTTGTCCAGGCGGCGCAGCGTGGCCTGCTGGGAGGAAAACGACCACCGGCCCTGACCGGCGGGATCGTCGGCACGGAAGTCCTTCAACTCCCCGGACTGGTCGCCGTAGCGAACCGTGACGCCCGCCTTGCGGTAGGCGGTGCGCCGGTGGTCAAGGGCGGCGTTGTAGAGCTGCCGGTGATCCTCAAGGCAGGTGGCGAGCGCGGCGGCCTGCTTACGGGTGGGGCGCAACAGGAACTTGAACGACCTGCGCACATCCACCTCCCACCCTCAGTAACCAGACCACCACGCTACTGCAAGGCACTGACAAAACCCGAGGGGGGGAAGCGCGGATTCACCCACCTGCTGAAGCAGGCGGTCCCCTCCGCGCGACTTTGATGGCAAGCCATGTCGTCCAGGGTCGCAGGGTCGAGACGCCGGTGGAGGTCCGCGACGCGTCGGTCTGCCTCGCCGCCTACCTGGTGCGGGCCGACGCCGCCCGCGCGGTCCTCGCGTACTCCAGGATGGACGTCACCGAGGTCCTGCCGGGCAAGGCCCTGTGCTCGCTGGTGTTCGTCCGTTACCACGACTCCGACCTGGGCTCCTACAACGAGTTCGGGGTCACCTTCCTCGTGCGGCCCGCCGACGCGGGCCCGCCGCCGAGGCGGGGGCCGCTGGCCGGGCTGAAGGACCTGCGCGGGGCGGGGTCGGGCGCCTTCGTCCACTGGCTGCCGGTCGACCAGACGTTCACGCTGGAGGCCGGGCGGACCATCTGGGGCTTCCCCAAGGAGCTGGCCGACGTGGATCTGCGGCTCGGCTCGCCGTACAAGCGGTGCCTGCTCCGCAGGGACGGCCGGATGGTCGTCGACCTGCTGATCAGGCCCGGCATGCCGGCGACGCCCCCGCCGCCGCTCGGTGAGGCCCTGCCCGTGCCGGACGCCTACGCCCACCTGGACGGGGTCACCCGCCGCATCCCCTGGACGGTCCGCGCCCGGAAGATCCGCTGGCGGCCGGGCGGCGCGCTCGTCCGCCTCGGCAACCACCCGATCGCCAAGGAGCTGAGCGAGCTGGGCCTGCCCCGGCGGGCCCTGATGACGGCCACCGCCGAGCACGTGTCGATGACGTTCGAGGAGCCGGACCGGGCGTGACACCGCCGCGGGCCGCTCCCGGCCCCGGGACGAGTGTGCGGGGCTGGAAGAATCGGCGGGTGACCATTCGTGTCCTGATCGCCGACGACCAGGAGATGGTGCGGCGGGGCCTGCGCCGCATCCTGGAGAGCCAGCCGGACATCCAGGTCGTCTGCGAGGCCGCCGACGGGGTGGCCGCGGTGGAGATGGCCCGTCGGTTCCAGCCGGACGTGGCGCTCGTCGACATCCGCATGCCCAGGATGGACGGGCTCGAGGTGACCCGCTCCCTCGCCGGTCCCGGCGCGGCGATCCCGGTCAAGGTCGTGGTCGTGACGACCTTCGACCTGGACGAGTACGTCTACCCGGCGCTGCGGCACGGCGCGTCGGGGTTCCTGGTCAAGCGCTCGGGCCCCGCGCTGCTGGTCGAGGCGGTCCGGGCCGCCGTGGCCGGCGACACCCTGATCAGCCCCTCGGTCACGGTGCGGCTGCTCAGGCACGTCACGGGCGACGGTCCCCGGCACACGCCGCCGCCGGAGCCGCTGACCGAGCGCGAGATCGAGATCGCCGGCCAGGTGGCCGAGGGGAAGACCAACGCCGACATCGCCGCCGAGCTGTTCATCTCGCCGGGCACGGTCAAGACGCACGTGGCGAGCATCCAGCGCAAGCTCGGCGTGCGCAACCGGGTCGGCATCGCCGTACGGGCCTGGGAGCTGGGATACGCCGGCGGGCGATGAGGCTCTCCCGGCCCCGGCAGGCGCAGGGGCCACAGCGCGCTGTCTCCGCGGCGCCCGCCCTCCTCGCCCCGGCGGTGACGGCCCGGGGCCAGGCGGTGGCTGCGTACCCTCGGTGGCATGACGAGGTCCCGGGTCCGCGCCTTCCTGTGCGTCGTGGTCGTGGCGATGGTGCCGATGCCGGCGATCCTCGCTCCCCCGCACGCGCTGGTCGTCGCCCTGTCGGCCACCCTGGCCCTCGCCGTCGCGCTGGCGCGCTGGCCGTACCGGCGGATCGGCCTCGCCACGGCGGCGAGCGTCGTCGCGCTGGTCTCCTACACCGTCACATTCGTCTACCAGGGGCGGCACCAGTTCGCCGGGCTGTGGCTGCCCGTCGAGATGGGCGCGCTGCTGCTCCTGTTCGGACGGGTCGTACGGCGGCTGCCGGGGCGGCAGGCGGCGGTCATCGGGACGGCGCTCGGGATCGCGGCGGCCGTCGCGCTGCCGCTGCGGCTGACGCTGCGCATGCCCCGCCCGACGGCGGAGGCGTCGGTCATCGCCTGCCTCCTGTCGTCCTTCGCCGTGGTCACCGTGGCCGCCGTCGCGCTGTACCTCAGGTCGCTGGACGACCGGCGGGTGCGCGCGGTGGCGGACGCGCGGCGGGTCCAGCGGCTGGAGACGGCCCGCGACCTGCATGACTTCGTCGCCCACGAGGTCACCGGGATCGTCCTGGAGGCCCAGGCGGCCCAGCTCGGCGAGCTCGACCCGCGGCAGGCGCGGGAGCTCGCCGTACGCGTCGAGGAGGCGGGGCTGCGCGCGCTGGCGTCGATGGACCACATGGTGGGTGCGCTGCGTGATCCGGACGCGCGGGCGGCGGAGGAGCCGCCGCCGACCCGGGTCTACGGCCTGCCCGACCTGCCCGACCTGGTCGGCCGCTTCTCCGCCACCGGAGGGATCCCGGCCCGGCTCGACATGCCCGGCGACCTCGCCATCCCGGTGGCCCCGGAGATCGGGAGCACCGCGTACGCCGTCGTGCTCGAGGCGCTGACCAACGTGCGCCGGCACGCCTCCTCCGCGACGCGCGTGGTGGTCGCGGTCACCCCGATGGAGGGCACGGTGGACGGCGCGGCCCTGCGGGTGTCCGTCACCGACGACGGCGGCGGAACCTCTCCGACCGGCCTCATGGGAGACGACCGGCACGGCGGAGGCACCGGCCTGATCGGCCTGGCCGAGCGGGTGAAGGCGCTCGGGGGCCTGCTCCGGGCCGGCCGCCAGGCGGAGGGGTGGCAGGTCATCGCCGTCCTCCCCGTGCCGGAGGACGCCAGGAGCCGCGCCCGCCGCTGAGCGACTGAGCGACTGAGCGGTGCCGTCGGGCCCCGGAAATCTGCCGAACGGCAGATGCCCGCCCGGCCGCCCACGGCGGATCCTGCTCGGGACGGCTTCACCCGGAGGATCCGATGACTACGCGCAAGACGGTGTGGTGTGCCCTGACGGTGCTCGCGGCGGCGGTCCTGAGCGGCTGCGCAGACGCCTCGAAGGCCACACCGGTGTCCCAGACCTTTTCGTTCAGCGGCAGGACGCTCGACGTGCGGGCGCACGAAACCCCGACCGACCTCGTCGCGACGGACAGGAAGGACATCAAGGTCACCCTGTGGTTCGACGTGCACGGCACCAACCCCCACTCGAGCCAGACCCTCGACGGGAACACACTCGACCTCAACGCCGGATGCTCCGGATGGGCCGACTGCTCGGCCCGGTTCCGGGTCGAGGTGCCCCGCGAGGTCACAGTGCTGCGCGACGGCCGCAAGACCGATCTGCGCGGCCTGCCCGAGTGAGGTGACGAGATGATCGATACTCCGACCCTCGAACTGGTGGACGTCACCAAGATCTACAAGGGCGGGAAGCGCGCGGTCGACGGCGTCACCCTGCGATGCGGCGCGGGCCTGCTCGGCCTGCTCGGCCCGAACGGTGCGGGGAAGTCGACGCTGATGCGGATCTGCGCGACGGTCACCCGGCCGACGGGCGGCAGGGTCCTGTTCGACGGGACCGACGTGGTGTCCCGGCCCGGCGCGCTGCGCGGGGTTCTCGGCTACCTCCCGCAGGACTTCGGCGTCTACCCGCACCTGACCGCGCGGGAGTTCCTCTCCTACCTGGCCGCCCTGAAGGGGCTGGCCGCGCGTCCGGCGCGTGCCCGCGTCGACGAGCTGCTCGAACTGGTCAACCTCACGGAGGCGGTCCGCACGCCCCTCGGCAAGTACTCCGGCGGCATGCTGCGCCGGGTCGGCATCGCCCAGGCACTGCTGGCCGACCCGAGGGTGCTGATCGTGGACGAGCCGACGGCGGGGCTCGACCCCGAGGAGCGGGTGCGGTTCCGCGCCTTGCTGGGCGACCTGGCGGAGGACCGGGTGGTCCTGCTGTCCACGCACATCGTGTCCGACATCGAGTCCGTCGCGTCGGACGTCGCCGTCGTGGCCGGGGGACGGCTGCTGCGGCGCGGCACCCCCGAGGCGCTCCTCTCCGAGGTCGACGGCCAGGTCTGGGAGACGGTCGCCGGGCCCTCGGAGGCCGCCGCCCTGCGGGAGCGCCACCCGGCCAGCCGCGTGATCCGTACGGCGGACGGCATCCGCCTGCGGCTCCTGTCGGACACGCCGCCGGCCACAGGCGCCGTACGGGTGCCCCCGGACCTGGAGGACCTGTACCTCGCCGTCGTGGGCGGCGGCGTCCGGGAGGCGGCCCGATGACGGCACGGGTCACGGCTCCGGTCATGGTGCGGGTCACGGTGCGGGTCACGGTGCGGGTCACGGTGCGGGCGACTGTCGCGCTCGCCGTCGCCGACTTCCGGGAGCGGGTGCGGCGGCCCGCGTACGCGATGATCCTGCTGGCGGCGGTCGGCCTGGCCCGGCTGGCCGTCCCGCCCGCGGACTCCAGGTGGGTGATCCTGGACGTCGGAGGCTACCGCGGCGTCTACACCAGCGCCTGGGTCGGGACGGCGACCGCGCTCGCCGGCGCCCTGTGGCTCACCACGGGCGGGTTCTACCTGATACGCGACGCGATCGGCCGGGACGAGCGCACCCGCGTGGGCCAGCTCGTCGCCGCGACGCCGCTGCGCACGTCCGCGTACCTGCTGGGGAAGTTCCTCAGCGACTTCCTGGTGCTCGCCTCGATGGCGGGCGTGCTCGCGGTGACCGCGCCGGTCATGCAGCTCGCCAGGGGCGAGTCCGGAGTCGTGGACCCGGTGGCGCTCCTCCTGCCCTTCGCAGCGATCACGCTGCCCCCGCTGGCGCTGACGGCGGCGGCCGCGGTGCTGTTCGAGACCGTGCCGCTGCTGCGCGGCGGCGTGGGAAACGTCGTCTGGTTCGTCGTCTCCCTGGTCCTCCTGATCGGCGGCCAGTCGCGGAGCGCGCCCCTCGGCGGTCTCGGCGTCCATCAGGCCGCCGACTCGATGCGCGCCGCCCTCGCCGCGCGGGGCGTCGACGTGCACGGCCGGGAGTTCAGCCTCGGCCTGACCTCCGTCACCAGGTCGCTGCGCACCTTCCAGTGGGACGGCTTCTCCGTCACCGGCGCGTTCCTCGGCGGCCGTCTCGTGGTCTTCCTGCTCGCGGTCGTCCTGGCGTTGCTGCCGTGCCTCTGGTTCGCCCGGTTCGACCCGGCGCGGCGCCTCAGCGGCCCGGCCGTCGCGCCGTACGAGCCGGACGTCGCGACCGAGGACAGGCGACCAGCCTTCCGGACGACCCTCCCGAGCACGCCCCGGGTCGCGCCGCGTCCGGGCCGGGCGTTGCGCCGGCTCCTCTCCGGTGAGCTGCGCATCCTCCTCCAGGGCGTCTCGCGCTGGTGGTGGCTCGTGGCCGCCGGGGTGACGGCGGCCGCCTTCGCCACGCCGGAACCCGCGACCATGCTCCCGTTCGCCTGGATATGGCCGGTGCTGATCTGGTCGAGGCTGGGAACCCAGCGGGTGGAATACGGGGTCGAGGGGCTGCTCGGCGCCTATCCGGCACCCCGGCGCGGGCTGCTCGCGGAGTGGGCGGCCGGGGTCGTCCTCACGGCCGTGACCGGCGTGGGCCCCCTTGTCCGCATGGCGGTCGCGACCGACTGGCCCGGCGTGCGGTCATGGGCCGGCGGCACGCTCCTGGTTCCCGCGCTCGCCCTGGTGCTCGGCGTGGCCTGCCGTACGCACCGGGTCTTCCAGGTCGTCTACCTCGGCCTGTGGTATCTCGCCGTCAACGGCACGGCGGCCGTCGACTACATGGGCGCGGTCCGTTCGGAAGGGCTGCCCGCCGGGCCGTCCCCGCTCGTCGTGGCCGTCCTCGCCGCGGCCCTGGTCTGCGCCGCCCTGGCCGTCCGCACCGCCCGCCACGCGGTCCGCTGACGCGGCGTGATCACGCTCAGCCGCCGGACGCGAGGCGGGCGACGGCGGCTCGAGTCAGGGCCCGCGGCTGCGGGTCCGGGTCGAGTGCGATGTGCAGTGCCGCGCCTTCGATGTAGGCGTCGAGCGCTCGGGCGGTGTCAGGGGCGAAGTGCCGTTCGAGTGCGCGGCGGCTCTCGCGCATCCACCTCTGGGTGATCGACCGGAAGACGCTCCTCCGCGCGGCGAGGGTGTACAGCTCGTACGTCAGCACGTGCTCGCGCCGGGACCGCTGCAGGTCCCCGTGGATCAACGCGACGATCGCCTCGGCCGCGGCGTCCCGGTCCTGGGCGGCGGCCAGGCGACGTTCGAACGTGTCGCCGATGCTCGCCGCGAACCGGGTGAACGCCTCGACGAGCAGCTCGTCCATGCTCTCGAAGTGATAGGTCATGGACCCGAGCGGAACGCCGGCCCGGGTGGCCACCTTCCGATGGGAGGTCCCGGCGACCCCGTCCTCGGCGATGCAGTCGATCGCGGCGTCGATGATGCGGTCCCTGCGCTCCGGGTCGTGGCGGCGGGCCATCACAGCCGCCGTATCACGCGCGCCGGATTGCCGACCACGACGACGTTCGCGCCGACGTCCCTGGTGACGACCGCTCCGGCCCCGATCACGCTGTTGTCGCCGATGGTCACACCCGGCAGGATGATCGCGCCGCCGCCGATCCAGACGTTGTCACCGATCGTGATCGGTTCCGCGGCCTCCAGCTTCGCCCGGCGCGGCTCGGGGTCGACCGGGTGTGTCGGCGTCAGCAGTTGTACGTTCGGGCCGATCTGGCAGTCCTCGCCGATCGTGATCGGTGCGACGTCGAGCGCGGTCAGGTTGTAGTTGACGAAGGTGCGGGCGCCGATGGTGATGTTCTCGCCGTAGTCGACATACAGCGGCGGCCTGACGACCGCCCCCTCGCCCAGGCTCCCCACCAGCTCGGTCAGGATCGACCGGGCGGCGCTCTCGTCGGCGAGCGCGGCACGGTGGTACGCGTCCGCCAGCCGGGCCGCGCGCCGTGCGCGCCTGGCGCTCTCGGGGTCGTCGGCGATGTAGAGGTCGCCGGCGAGCATCCGCTCGCGATTCGTACGGGAGTCGCCCGCGAAGTAGTCCACCATGCACGAAAGTGTACGTTCGTACGCATCGGGCTGTGCCCTTGGTCGGTCTTTGCCACGGTTCGGCCAATCAGGGGTGTGCGGCACAATCACTGATGTGCGAGTCGGATTGCTCGGGCCGTTCGAGGTCCGGAACGACGATGGGGCCGTGGTGGAGGTTCCCGGGATCCGGCTGCGCGCGTTGCTGGCGGTGCTCGCCCTCGAACCCGGCCGGATCGTGACGCGTGCGAGGCTCGTGGACTGGATTTGGGGGCGACGGCCGCCCGCGGACGAAGTGAACGCCTTGCAGGCGTTGGTGTCCAGGCTGCGCAGGGTGTTGCCGGACGGTGTGATCGAGGCGGATTCCGGCGGCTATCGGCTGGCCGTGGCTCCCGACGCCGTGGACGTGTGCCGGTTCGAGCACCTGGTCGGTCAGGCCCGTGCCGCCGACCCCGCGACGCGGGCGGATCTGCTGCGCTCGGCCTTGGCGTTGTGGCGCGGCACGGCCATGGCGGACATCGCACTGCGAGACAGCGACGCCTTCGACGCCGCGGTCACGCGTCTGGACGAACTCCACGTCGCCGCGCTCGGGGATCGGGTGGATGCGGACATCCGCCTCGGCCGTGGCTCGGAGCTGGTCTCCGAGCTGACCGAGCTGGTCGCCACATACCCGCTGCGGGAGGGGTTCGTGGCGGCCTTGATGCGCGCGCTCGCCGAGGCGGGGCGTGGCACTGAGGCGTTGACCGTGTACCAGCGCACGCGCGAGCGGCTGGCCGAGGAGCTGGGCGCCGATCCGTCGGCCGAGCTCTCCGCGCTGCACACCGCGTTGCTGCGGGGCGAGCTGGGCGAGCGGGCGGAGAACGGCAGGACGAACCTGCGCGCCGAGCTGACGAGTTTCGTCGGCAAGGACGACGACATCTCCGCGGTCGCCGGTCTGGCCGTCAAGCACCGGCTGGTCACCTTGACGGGGGCGGGCGGCTCCGGCAAGACGAGGCTGGCCACGGAGACCGCGCGGACGATGCTCGCCGAGCTGCCGGACGGGGCGTGGCTGGTCGAACTGGCCTCGGTGCGGGCGGGCGGCGAGCTGGCGCAGGCCGCCCTCACCGCGATGGGCCTGCGTGACCAGGCGCTGCTCGGTGGCGCCCGGGGCGGGGAACCGATGGATCAGCTCGTCGCCGCGGTTCGCGAGCGCGCGATCCTGCTGATCCTGGACAACTGCGAGCACGTGATCGAGGCGGCCGCGGCTTTCGCCGACCGGCTTCTGGGAGAGTGCCGGAGGCTGCGGATTCTGGCCACGAGCAGGGAACCGCTCGGTATCACCGGGGAGGTGCTGTGGCAGGTCGAGCCGCTCGCGCTGCCCGCGAAGGGAGCGGATCCCTCCGAGGCCGGGTCGTCCCCCGCCGTGCGGCTGCTGCGGGACCGCGCGGAGTTGGTGCGCAAGGACATCGGCTCCGACGCGCACACCTTGTCGGCCATGGCGCGGATCTGCCGGGCGCTCGACGGGATTCCGCTGGCGATCGAACTGGCCGCCGCGCGGCTGCGCACCATGTCCGTCGATCAGCTGGCACGCCGGCTCGATGACCGATTCCACCTGTTGACCAGCGGCAGCCGTACGGCGCTGCCCCGGCACAAGACGCTGCGCGCGGTCGTGGACTGGAGCTGGGATCTGCTGACCGAGGCCGAACGTCGCGTGCTGCGGCGGCTGTCGGTGTTCTCCGGTGGGGCGAGCCTGGAAGCGGCCGAACGGGTGTGCGGGGACGAGGCGTTCGCCGGGGAGCAGGTGTTCGACGCGCTGACCGCGTTGATCGAGAAGTCGCTGCTGCTCGCCGACGGCGAGGGCACGCCGCGCTACCGGATGCTCAACACGATCAGGGAATACGCGGCGCACCGGCTCGCGGAAGCCGGGGAGACCGAGCCGGCGCGCCGGGCGCACCTCGCCTACTTCACCGAGCTGGCCGAGACGGCCGATCCGCACCTGCGCCGGGCCGAGCAGCTGGAATGGCTGTCCACGCTCGATGCCGAGCACGACAACATCAGTACGGCCCTGCGCGGGGCGATCGCCGAGGGATGGGCCGCGGAGGCGATGCGGCTGGCCGCGGCCGCGGGCTGGTACTGGTACCTCAGCGGGCACAGGGCCGAGGGCACCGAGTTGAGCATCGCGGCGGCCTCGATGCACGGTGAGGTGCCCGATGAGGTGCGGGCGATGGCCTACCTCATCGTGACGATGTTCCTGACCTCCGGTGTCGGCGGCGATCAGTATCAGGCGGCGGAGTGGATAAACGAGGCGCACCGGCTCGCCCAGCGCAGCGGGTATCGCCACCCGCTGCTCGGGTTCGTCGGGGTGCTGGAGCGGATGCTGCGGGGCCCCGCGGAGTTCCTCCCCGCGTTCGAGCCGCTCATCGCCGACGACGATCCGTGGGTGCGCGCGCAGGCCAGGCTCGCTCGTGGCCGGTTGCGGCTCACGCTCGGCGGCGACGAGACCGACGTGGACACCGACGCCGAAATCGCCCTTGCCGAGTTCCGCACGCTGGGTGAGCGGATGGGGATCTCGCTGGCGCTGACCTTCCTGGCCGATCGGCTCGCCATGCGCGGCGAGTTGGCACGCGCGTGTGAGCACTTCGAAGAGGCGATCGTGGCGCTGACCGAGGTAGGCGGCACCGAGGACGTGGTCGGCCTGCGGGCGCGGCAGGCTCAGCTGTACTGGCTGCTCGGCGACGAGCGGTCCAGCGCGTCCGCCATGGCGGAAGCGCAGCGGTGCGCGGGCGGGATCGCCTGGCCGGACTCCGTCGCCGAGCTGGCGCTGGTGCAGGCACAGCTGGCGCGCTGGCGCGGCGAGCCGGACAAGGCACACGAGCACCTGGCCACGGTGCGTGCGGTGCTGGACGACGCGGAAAGGGGCGACTCCGTCCGTGCCGCGATCATGGACCTGTACGGCTACCTCACCGAGGATCTCGGCGAGGCCCGTGCGTATCGGACCGAAGCGCTCCGCGCGGTCATGAAGTACGAGCATCCGCCGACGATCGCCGAGGTGTTGATCGGGATCGCGGATCTCGCGCTGCGCCAGGGACGGTACGAGCAGGCCGTACGACTGCTCGCGGCGAGCGACGGTGTGCGCGGCACGCCGGACCGTTCGCACCCGGACGTTGCCAGGATCGCCGCGGACGCGCGGGATCGCCTCGGCGAAAGCGTGTTCGCCGAGGCGATCCGTGACGGGCGGCGGCGGGATTGGCGCGAGCTGGCCGAGATCACGCTCGCTTGTTGAACGACGCGCGCGCCCACAGGTAGCCGATCAACGCCAGCCCCACGCACCAGGCGATCGCCGTGACGGCCGAGCCCGCCGACGGCGCGCCGGTCAGCAACCCGCGCAGGGTTTCGATGATCGGGGTGAACGGCTGGTATTCGGCGAATTGCCGCACGCCCGGCCCCATCTTGCCCGCCGGCACGAACGCGCTGCTCAAGAAGGGAAGGAGCATCAGCGGGACGGCGGCGAAGCCCGCGCTTTCCGGCGTCTTCGCCGCGAGACCGAACGCGACGGTCAGCCAGCCGATCGCCAGCACCGTCAGCACGACGATGCCGATCACGCCGAGCCATTCCACGAAGCCCGCCGACGGCCGGAATCCCATGAGGAACGCGACCCCGATGACGAACGCGATGGCCACCAGGCTCCGCAGCATGGTCGCGATCACGTGCGCGTTCAGCACCGCGGCCCGGGACACGCTCATGACGCGAAGCCGGTTGATGAACCCGGTCGTCATATCGGAGTTCACCGCGATCGCGGTGGCGCCGACGCCGTAGCAGATCGTCGTCAGCATCAACCCCGGCGTCGCGTAGTCGGCGTAGTCGACGCCGACGCTGAACGCGCCGCCGAACACGTAGACCATCAGGAACATCAGAAAGACCGGCATGATGATGCCGTTGAACAGCGCCACCGGATTTCGCATCGTGTGCCGGAAGTTGCGCCGCAGCATGGTCGCGGAGTCTGCGATGACGTTCATCGGGCGTTGACCTCCTTGTTCGCGTTGCCGGTGAGGGCGAGGAAGACGTCATCCAGGTCCGGGGTGTGCACCGACAGTTCCTCGACGTCGATGGAATGCCGGTCGAGCAGATCGAGCAGCGCGCGCAACGACCTCACTCCACCGTCGCCGGGCACACGCAGGGCCAGCTCCTCGTCGTCCCTCGCGGACCCGGGCAGGACCCGTGCCGCGGCGTCGAGTTCGTGCCGGCCGGTGAACCGCAGCCGGACATGGCTGCCGGGAACCCTGCGCTTGAGCTCGTCGGCGGTGCCCTCGGCGACCAGCCTGCCCTGATCGAGCACGGCGATGCGGTCGGCGAGCTCGTCGGCCTCCTCCAGATACTGGGTGGTGAGGAAGATGGTCGTACCGCCGGAGACCAGTTCCCGGATGATCTCCCACATGGTGCGGCGGCTGCGCGGATCGAGTCCCGTCGTGGGCTCGTCCAGGAAAATGATCCGCGGCTCGCCGACCAGCGTCATGGCGAGGTCCAGCTTGCGGCGCATGCCGCCGGAGTAGGACGCCGCCGGTTTGCCCGCCGCTTCGCTCAGATCGAACCGGTCGAGGAGCCGGCCGGCGATTCGCTTGCCCTCTGCCTTGGGCAGGTGCAGGAGATCCGCCATCAGCAGGAGGTTCTCCTCGCCGGTGAGCAGGTCGTCCACCGAAGCGAACTGCCCCGTGACCCCGATCGCCGCGCGCACCGCCTTGGTTTCCGTGACCACGTCGTGCCCGGCGACGACCACCTTGCCGGCGTCGGGGGGCAGCAGCGTGGTCAGCACGTTCACCGTCGTGGTCTTCCCGGCGCCGTTGGGCCCGAGCAGGGCGAAGATCGTCCCGGTCCGGACGTCCAGGTCGATGCCGTCGAGCACGATCTTGTCGTTGTATGCCTTCCGCAGCCCCGAGGCCGCTATGGCTGATCCGTTCATGGCGTCCACGATCTCGGAGCGCTCTGATACCGGGCCGTCGCCGTGCTGACGCGTGTGTCAGCACGGCGACGGCCCGATGTCAGGGCGGTCGGCGATGGTGGGAACACGCACTCTCGCAAGAGAAACCCAGGCCGACAAGAGGAATGACCATGGTCCACACCGTCACCACCCTGCCGACGTCGCGTCAGCCCGGCTGCCCCTTCGACCCGCCGGCGGAGCTGATCGACGCCCGCCGGCACGGCCCCATCAGCCGCTACCCCTTCCCTGACGGGCACCAGGGCTGGCTGATCACCGGATACGACCTGGTCCGGTCGGTGCTGGCCGACTCGCGGTTCAGCTCGCGCAAGGAGCTCATGATCCACCACCCGACCATCGACTACAGCGGCGTGGAGGTCCCTCCGGCGCCGCCCGGCGAGTTCCTCCTCATGGACGAGCCGCAGCACGGGCGCTACCGCAAACCGCTGGTGGGCAAGTTCACCGTACGGCGGATGCGACAGCTCACCGAGCGCGTCGAGCAGATCACCACCGACCACCTGGACGCCATGGAGAAGGCCGGGCCGCCGGCGGACCTGGTGACCGCGTTCGCCAAGCCCATTCCCTCAATGGTGATCTGTGAGCTGCTGGGGGTGCCGTACGAGGACCGGGGCCGCTTCCAGGACCAGATCGACACGTTCCTCGGCGGGGAGAGCAGCGACGAGGACCTGCTCGCGGCCTACACCGCGACCCAGCACTACCTCGCGGAGCTGGTGGCCGCCAAGCGCGCGAACCCCACCGACGACGTGCTCAGCGACCTCACCGACGGCGACCTGACCGATGAGGAGCTGAAGGGCATGGCCCTGATCTTGCTTTCGGCCGGGTTCGACACCACCGCCAACATGCTGGCGCTGGGCACCTTCGCCCTCCTGCAGAACCCGGAGCAGCTGGCCGCGCTGCGCGCCGACGCCACGCTCGCCGACCGGGCGGTGGAGGAGCTGCTGCGGTATCTGAGCGTCGCCAAGACGTTCATGAGGACGGCGCTGGAGGACGTCGAGCTGGGCGGCCAGACCATCGAGGCCGGCACGACGGTCATCCTGTCCCTCAACACCGCCAACCGCGACCCCGAACGCTTCCCCGACCCCCACAGGCTCGACCTCCGCAGACAGGACGGCGGCCACCTGGCCTTCAGCCACGGTATCCACCAGTGCCTGGGCCAGCAGCTCGCCCGCGTCGAGATGCGGGTCGCCTTCCCCGCGCTGCTCAACCGCTTCCCCACGCTGCGCCTGGCCGTACCGGCTGAGGAGGTCGGCCTGCGCCCGGAGACCGCGGACATCTACGGGGTGAAGAGCCTCCCGGTCACCTGGGACGCGTGACCGAGAGCCACGTCCGTCCCACGCCGCAGCGCCCCTGCCGATGGCGGCGACGGTCACCCGCCGCCCTTCGTCTCCGGAGGCGGAGGCGCAGCGGGCCGGACCCGGCGACGACCTCGGATGAAAGCGGCCTGTAAGTGATCAGCAAGGGCTCCCTGTTAGTCGGGATCTGTCAACGTCACGTCTACGAGGGGATCTCATGCGGAGCGGAACACGTCTTGTTCTCGGACTCGCGGTGCTGGTCGGCCTGGGGGCCGCTCTCCCGTCCGCCGCCTCGGCGTCCGCCGTGCCGACGACGGCGGTGTCCACAGCCGTCGCGCAGACCTGGGGATCGTACGGCTCCTCCGACTGGAAGGCCTGGGCTTGGGGCAGGTCCTCGCTCAGTTCCTCCGGTCTGCGTGTCACCGGCTATCTGTACGACTCACCTCGCACGCGCGCCTGTTCCTGGGTGAAGGTGAGGTCGCTGTCGGACCGGTTGACGTACCGGACCGTCACCTTCAAGAACTGCTCGTCTTCGGCCCCGCGCACCTTCCGGGTGAACGCGGGGTACGCCCTCAAATCGGAGGCCAAGCTCTGTCGCGGCACCTCCACCAGGATCACCGGCAAGTGCTCCGGCTGGCGTCTCATCTGGCGACAGGGCGGCTGAGTTCAGGGCAACCGGGCGCGTGGCCCCGCCCTGTCACGGATCTCGGCGGCAGGAGCAGCGGTCCCCTTCCGAAGGGGTGTCGGATCCCGCGCGACGGGCGTCCACGGGCACCGGCAGGCCGGCCGCCAGCCGGTCGACCTTCTCGCTCAGCGCCCGGATCTCGTTCATGACGGCGGTGTGCTGCTCCAGTTCCAACGCCTGGTCGTCCTTCCACCGCTGGGCGTTGACCTCGGCCTCCATCGCGGAAACGATCACACCGATGAGCAGGTTGAGGACGAAGAACGCCGTGATCACGATGAACGTGGCGAAGAAGATCCACGCCAGCGGCTCCTTGGCCATCACGTCCTCGGCCACCTGCGGCCAGTTCTCGACCGTGAGCACCGTGAACATGGTGAACAGCGACTGCCCGAGATCTCCGAAGTACTGCGGGGCCGCTTCCCGGAAGAGCTGTTCGCCGATCACGGATGCCATGTAGAGCGACAGCAGCAGGAGGACCACGGCCGAGGCCAGTCCCGGAATGGCGGCGAACAGCGCCGAGACCACCCGTCGCATGCCCGGCACCACGGAGATCAGCCGCAGGACGCGCAGGAACCGGAAGAGCCGCAGGATCGACAACGACTCGGAGGCCGGCACGAGGGCGACGCCGACGATGATCAGGTCGAACCAGCTCCAGGGGTCGCGGAAGAACGCCTTGCCGTGCGCGACGATCCGCAGGAGGATCTCGACGACGAAAACGGCGAGGATGACCCGGTCGATCACGAGGAAGGCCGTGGCGTGGCGTTCGGCCAGCTCGGGCGACGTCTCCAGCCCGAGCGCGATCCCGTTCAGCGCGATGACGGCGATGACCGCACGTTGGAAGACCGGAGCGTCCACGAAGACGCGGAGCCGTTCGCGATGAAAGACGGGCAATCCCACACCCCAGAAGATCAGGCAGAGCAAACGCCCGAAATCTTACAGTTTGCTCCTGACTGCGGTTTCCGGAGGGCGTCGGCGGCCGAAACACACCCGCCACGCGACCTCGCCCCGGCCCGGTCACGCCGCCACCGGGGCGAGAACGCAGCGAGGCGCCGCCGGGCCGCGCGGCAGGGCGTGATCTGTCAGATACGACCTAGACGATGGGCGGGCGGCCGAGGCGGAGCATGCGCCAGGCGGTGCGCCAGGCCATGGGGCGGCGCTCTCCCGCCGGCTCGCGCAGCCCTTCGAGGAAGCCGCGGAACCACGCCTTGACGGCGGGCAGCGAGCGCTCGCGCACGAGTGTGAGCACGACCCAGTTGAGCAGGTAGAGCATCGCGAGCGGCCACGGCAGGTTGCGCCGGGCCAGCCACACCCGGTTGCGGGCGTTCAGCCGGTAGAAGTCCGAATGCCGGGACGGCAGCACCAGCGGGTGGTACATCACCGTCTCGGCGTCGTACTCGATGCGGTAGCCCTCGCCCAGCAGGCGCCAGGCGAGGTCGGTCTCCTCGTGGGCGTAGAAGAACCGCTCGGGCAACCCGCCGACCTGAAGGAACGCCGACTTGCGGACGGCGCAGGCGCCGCCGAGGAAGGTCGTCACCGGGGAGGACCGCTCGGGGTCGCCGGCCCTCAGGCGGGGCACGTGCCGCCGCTGCACCGAGCCGCCTTCGGGGTCCATCACCCGAAAGCTGATCACGGCGAGGTCGGGCTCGTGCGTGAACCGCTCGCGGACGTGCGCGGCGACCTTGGAGTTGGCGTACCAGCCGTCGTCGTCCAGGAACAGGACGATGTCGCCCGAGCACTCCTGCACGCCGCGGTTGCGCCCTTCGGGGATGCCCGCGTTGTGCTCCAGCCGGACCGTCTTGATCGTCGCGGCGGAGCCGGGAAGCGGCTGGGCGGTCAGCTCCGGTACGTCCGCGCCGTTGCCGACGATGACCACCTCGATGTCGCCGTCGGTCTGGGTGAGCGCGGACTCCACCGCCCGGTCGAGCTCGGCGATCCTGTTGCCCATGGTGAGGATGACACAGGAGATTTTCACCGCGTCATCGCCTCGACGTGGGGCGCACTACACACGACTTCATGATCACCGAGTCTGTATGGCCGGGCAATCCGGAATCTGCCTGGTTTACCGTGGAATAAGGGTATCGGAACTGCCACCAAACCCCTACCCAACCGCGAATGTACGGCTGATCGGCATGCCGCGCGGGGAACGACGCGCTCATGAGAGCCGCCGGGAGGCGAGGATGCTGGCCAGGTGCAGCACGAGCTGGACTCCCGCGATGACGACGCAGGCGACCACGAGGATCCGGGTGGCGGAGAACCAGTTGTCGAGCACCGCCGCGACCACGACGATGAGCGACAGCTCGACGGCCTGGATCACCCGGTGGAACCGCAGCGCCGCCGCGGCCCTGCGGGCCAGCGCGAGCCGCGGCGAGGCGAACTGCTGGGCCGCCGCCTCTGTGGTCGCCACCAGGCCGGACCGGGCGCGGGCGACGTCGACCAGGTCGGTCTCCGACTTGATCAGGATCGCGCCGAGCGCCGCCGCCACGCCCATCACCGTGTACCAGTCGGGCAGGGTCTGCGAGGCCCGGAAGCCCAGCCCGATCAGCAGAGCCGCCTCGGCGAAGTAGTGCCCGACCCGGTCGAGGTAGACCCCGGTGATCGAGGTGCGGCCGGTCCACCGGGCCAGCTCCCCGTCGGAGCAGTCGAGCAGCAGGTAGACCTGGATGAGCAGGGCCGCGCCGAGCGCCGCCCAGAAGCCCGGGACGGCGAGCACGGCGCCCGCCGCCACCCCGCACACGATCATCAGGCCGGTGACCTGGTTCGGCGAGATGGGGGTCTTGGCCAGCAGCCAGGTGGCGTAGATGGACAGGCGCCGCATGTACAGCAGGCCGGCCCAGTGCTCGCCGCTGCGGCGGTCCATGGTGGTCTGCGGCTGGGCGACCGCGCGAAGCTCAGCTACCGACGGCGCGGACATAGTCCTCAACTCTCCCACGGACCTCGTGCTCCGACAGCCGGAGGTGCTCAAGGATGGTGTAGCGGCCGGGCCGGGTGCTGGGGGCCAGCATCACCGCGGCCGTGAACTGGTCGGTCGTCAGGCCGACGTCGCCTGGTGTGACGGGCAGGCCGTGCCGTCTGAGGCAGCCGGTCACCTGGCCGAGCCGGTGCGCGTCCTCGCGGAGGAAGTAGCAGAACGCCGCGCCGATGCCGGCCAGCTCACCGTGGTTGGAGGTGCCGGGGAAAAGCTGGTCCACAGCATGAAGGATCTCATGATCGCCGCCACTCGCCGGACGGCTTGACCCCGCGATGACCATCGACATCCCCGACAGGATCAGCGCCTCGGCGAGCACGGTCAGGAACGCGTCCGACTCGATCGAGTCCTGCCGGCCGAGCACGGCCTCGGCGGCGGTACGCGACATGGAGATCGCCAGCCCGTCGATGGGCTCGCCCCGCTCGGTGTTGCCGAGCTGCCAGTCCTCGATCGCCGACAGGTTGCTGAGCACGTCGCCGATCCCGGACCGGACGAGCGAGGGCGGGGCGTCGTGGACGAACTCGAGGTCCACCATGATCGCCAGCGGCATGGGGACGCCGAACGAGCCCTTGCCGCCCTCGTACACCAGGGAGGCCACCGGCGAGCAGATGCCGTCGTGCGAGAGGTTGGTGGCGACGGCGACCATGGGGATGCCGGCGAGCGACGCGGCGTACTTGGTGGCGTCGATCGTCTTGCCGCCGCCGACGCCGATCACCGCCTCGTAGTTGCCCTTGCGCAGGTCGGCGCCGAGTGACACGGCCGCGTCCACGGTGCCGTCCGGCACCCGGAGCACCTTGGCCTCACCGAGCGACGGCGCGATGACCTCCGCGATGCGGTCGCCCTGACCGACGCCGACCGCGACCGCGACCCGGCCGGAGGTGGCCACCCTGCTGTCGGCGAGCAGGGTGCCGAGCTGCGCGATCGCACCCCGCCGCACCTCCATCTTGAGGGGCGCGGGGAGCATCCTTGCCAGAATCGGCATGCGAACTCCTCAGAAGGCCGCGGAAATCAGTAACGGCATGCGATCTCGCGGGCCTTCGCGAGGTCGTCGTGGTTGTCCACCTCGACCCACTCGACCTTGCCGATCGGCGCGACGGCGATCTTCTCGCCGCGCTCGACCATCTCCTGGTAGCCGTCCTCGTAGTAGAGCTGCGGGTCGCGCTCGAAGGTGGCCTTCAGCGCGTCGGCGAGCCGCTCGGCCGCGGCCGGCCGGATCAGCGTGGCGCCGATGTACTCGCCGTACGCCTCGGCCGGGTCCATCAGCTTGGTGATCCGCTTCAGCCGCCCGTCCTCCAGCGTGACCTTCATCTCCTCGTCCGCCAGCGACTTCACGTCGTCCACCGCGAGCAGGATGTCGGAGGTGTCCTCGGCGGCCAGCAGGGTCCGCTCCACCGACACGGGGTGGACGGTGTCGCCGTTGACCAGCAGCGCGCCCTGGGAGAAGTAGTCGCGGGCACACCACAGGGAGTAGGCGTTGTTCCACTCCTCGGCCTTGCCGTTGTGGACAAGCGTGAGCTTCACCCCGTGGCGCCGCTCCAGGTCGGCCTGCCGTTCCCGTACGGCCTGGGCCTGGTAACCGACGATCACCACGACCTCGCGGAGGTCCACGGCCGCCAGGTTACGCAGGGCGATGTCGAGGATCGTGGTCTCACCGTCGACCGGCACCAGCGCCTTCGGCAGCGTGTCGGTGTACGGCCGCAGGCGACGTCCGGCTCCGGCGGCCAGCACCATTCCGAGCAATTTCCCGCACTCCTTGAGGTCGAGCGTCAGACAGTAACCCCAAAGGTTAGTTGGCTCAGGGCCCCGGTTGGGTAATCCGCCGTTGGTCTGACGTTAATCCTGGCGAGCCGGTTCCACGGCCTCGTCGGGTGTGCGGGGGGCGGCGAGCCAGCAGGTCAGGCTCTCCCAGCCGAACAGGCCCCACAGGTAGAGCGCGAGCAGCACGAACACGACGGTCATCAGGTCGAGCAGGCCGCCCAGGGCGACGACGAGCATCCGGCCGTCCCAGCCCAGCCCGGCCGTCGCCAGCCACGGCGGCGGATACACGTGCTGGCGCACCCGGTAGACCGTGTCGTAGTGGTGGAAGGCCATCGCGCCGAGCAGCGCGACGACGAGCACCGGCGGGACTGAGCGGGCGAACCCGGCCGAGGCGATGAAGCCGTACTCGGTCAGCCGCAGGATCGGGGGCGCCAGCCAGTCGAGCCGGCCGTCGTGCCGGTGGGCGCTGCCCGCCCCGGCCAGCAGCAGGGCCACCGCCGGGGCGAAGACCGCGAAGTCGTCGGCCCCGGCGATGCCGAGCACCAGCAGCACGGCGGTCACGAAGGCGCCCGCGACCGCGGGCGGCAGCGGCGGGAGCTGCCCGGCGACGAGCAGCCCCATCGCCTTCGACAGCGGGCCGTCGTCGCGGTAGGCCACCACGACGCTGCGCGGCACCGGGATCATCTGCACGGAGATCACGGCCCGGCCCTTCCCACCGGCATCGTGGGGGCGGCGGCTCATGCCACCTCCTCGCCTTCGGCTCGGAGCGGCATGCGCCAGGCGCTGTGCTCACTGATTCGCTCGCTACGCTCGCTCATGCCACCTCCTCGCCTTCGGCTCGAAGCAGGGTCGTGCCGGAGGCGCGCAAATCAGCACCTCGCCAGGCGCTGTGTTCACTGATTCGCTCGCTCATGCGAAGGACCTCGCCATCCGCCCGGCGGCCGTGTAGGCCAGGGCCACCACGCCCCAGCCCAGCAGCGCGAGGAACGTCACCCGCGCGTCGAACAGCGCGGCCGTCACCGAGATCAGCGCCATCCGCTCCCCAATCGGCAACACGATCATCTTCTTCGCCCAGTACGCCACGCCCCTCGCTCCGCTCAGCGCGTCGAGCCGGCGCGACAGCGCCAGCACCGATCCGGTGCCCTTCGCCGCCGCCGCGGCGGGCGCCTCGTCCCAGGGCACGGCCATCGAACGCGGGGCCGCCGCCCGCAGGCCCGCCGCCCTGGCCCGGTCGGCCATCGCCCCCGCGAAGGAGAAGTCGACCATGTGGCGGATCGTCTGGAGGATCATCGCGCCCGCCGCCAGGGCCCAGATCTCCCACGGCTCCCGGGGACCGGCCGCGTATCCGGCCGCCAGCCCGACGTACACCAGGTATTCCTTGAGCCGGTCGCAGATCGCGTCGAGCCAGCCGCCGAGCGGGGAGAACCGGCGCGTGTACCGGGCGAGCTGGCCGTCCAGGCAGTCGAGCACGAACGACAGGTAGAGCGCGACGGCGCCGACCACGAGGCCCGCCCGGCGGCCGTCGGAGAACCAGATGGCGGCGATGGCGGCGAACCCGACGGAGATGCCGGTGACCGTGTTCGGGGTCAGGCCGAGGCGGGCGGCCGGCCGGATGAGGTGACGCGACCACGAGCTGACGCAGTGGGTGGTGAAGAAGCCGTCGTCGCTCTTCACCGCGGCGTCGAGCCTGGCCTGGGCCTCGTCGACGTCGGCCAGCTCACGCACTGCCCGCTCGGCGGCCGGCCGCGTGCCGACCCGCCCGCAGTGCAGGGTGCCCGGCGTAACGGCGTGCACCTGGACGCCCGCCCGCACCAGGCCGGTGAGCAGCAGCTCGGGCACCTCGCCGTCGCCGACCCGCCCGAGGTGGCGGCGCTGGGCCAGGTCGGCGAGGTCCTCGGCGATGTCGGCCAGCCCGGCCAGGTGGGCCTCCCCCACCTGGAGGACGCCGCGGAAGGTGCCGTTGGCCCACTCGACCTCGTGGAAGGACGTGCCCGCCGACACGACGCGGCCCCACTCGGTCCGTACGGGCGGACGCAGCGGGGCCGGGTCGCCGGTGGCGACGATCGCGCCGGTCGGGCGCGCCGGGTGTTCGAGCAGCAGCGAAAGCGCCTCGGTGTGCGCGACCACGTCGGCCGCCAGCACGGCGACCGGGGACGTCGAGGCGCGGGCCGTCTTGGCCACGATGCGCAGGTCCTCGGCGAGACCGTCGCTGACGCAGATCTGGTGCCGCGTGCCGCTCGCCGCCGCCTTTTCCCATCCCCCCGCCTGGGCGTCCTGGCTCCGCACCACGACGAGCACCTCGCGGACCGGCAGCGTGAGGAGCTGGGCGGTGAGCCGCTCCAGGAGGCTGCCGTCGGACCGGGCGCCGTCGGACCAGGGCAGCCCGGCGGCCGGCGAGGTCGCGAGGACGACCGCCACCGTCTCTGTGTCCCGTGACGTACCGGGCTTGCTCGGATCCGCCCCCATATGGAAACCCGCTTCACGTTAGCCGCACGTGCTCACCTCGCAAAGTAACCGAGTGATCACTAGGTGGCAATCACCTTCTCCGGCTTCCGGCACGGGTATGGTCTCCTCCGGGGAGGACATCATGATCGCCGAATTGCGTCTGCGCAGGGTGGGGGTGGTGCTGGCCGGCGGCGTCGGCCAGCGCGTGGGCCTCAACACCCCGAAACAGCTTCTGAAGATCGCCGGGAAGACGATCCTGGAGCACACCCTCGACGTGTTCGACGGCCACCCGGAGATCGACGAGGTCGTCGTCCTGATGGCCCCCGGCTTCGTCGCCGAGGCCGAGGAGCTCGTCAGGAGGAACGGCTACACCAAGGTCGGCAGGGTGCTCGAAGGAGGCGCGAGCCGCACCGAGACGACCTGGCGGGCGCTGTGCGCGCTGGGCGAGCAGGAGTGCGACGTGCTGCTGCACGACGCCGTACGGCCGCTGATCGAGCCCCGCATCATCAGCGAGTGCGTGGCCGCGCTCGAACGCTACGAGGCGGTCGAGGTGGCGATCCCGTCCTCCGACACGATCGTGGTGGCCGCGCCCGGCCCGCGCGGCGACATAATCCGCGACATCCCCGACCGCTCCCGGCTGCGCCGGGGGCAGACCCCGCAGTGCTTCCGGCTGTCGGTGATCCGGGCGGCGTACGAGCGCGCCCTGGCCGACCCCGAGTTCCCCTCGCTGCCGACAACGGACGACTGCGGCGTCGTGCTGCGCTACCTGCCCGACGTGCCGATCTACATCGTGCCCGGCAGCGAGCACAACATGAAGGTCACCCACCCCGTCGACGTCTTCATCGCCGACAAGCTCTTCCAGCTCGCCGAGAACACCGCGCCCGCGCTCGGCGAGGAGGCGTACCGGGACGGGCTCGAGGGCCGCACGCTCGTGGTCTTCGGCGGCAGCTACGGCATCGGCGCGGACATCGTCGAGCTGGCCAAGGGATACGGCGCGAGCGTCCACTCGTTCTCCCGCAGTCAGAACGGCGTGCGCGTCGAGGACGTCGCCGCCGTGGAGGACGCGCTCGCCCGGGTGTACGCCGAGACCGGCCGGATCGACTACGTCGTCAACACGGCGGGCGTGCTGCACATGGGCAAGCTCGGCGAGGCCGGGCAGCACACGATCGAGGAGACCATCGGGGTGAACTACCTCGGACCGGTCAACATCGCCCGCGCGTCCGTGAAGTATCTGATGGAGACCCGCGGCCACCTGCTGCTCTACACCTCCTCGTCCTACACCCGCGGCCGGGCCGACTACAGCCTCTACTCCTCCACCAAGGCCGCCGTCGTCAACCTCACCCAGGCGCTCGCCGACGAGTGGGCCTGCCAGGGTGTCCGCGTCAACTGCGTCAACCCCGAGCGCACCGCCACCCCCATGCGGCTGCGCGCGTTCGGCGATGAACCCGCCGGAACGCTTCTCTCCCCCGCCGCCGTCGCCCGCACCAGCATCGACGTGCTGCTGTCCCGCCTCACGGGACAGGTCGTGGACGTACGGCTCAGCCGATGACCGCAACCATGTACCCGCGAAAACACGGAGGGATGGGCGCTCGCCCATGGGGGGAAACATCAAGGGGCGCAGGGCCCCGAACGCACTGGTCGCGCTGGTCCGGCGGCCGGCGCTGAGAAGCCTGGCCGCTGGGCGCAGGGGCGTGTTCACCGCGCTCACGCTCGCGTCCTATCCGGCCCTGCTCGCGGCCGCCGTGTGGCCGCTGCCCGCGACCTTCGCGGTGCTCGTGCCGCTGTCGTACGCCGCGGAGGCCGCGCTGCCCGGGCGGGCGGCGGGGGCGCTGAGCCGGGCCCATCTCGGGGCCACGGTCCGCTTCCTGTCGCGTGAGACGGCCGCCGTCGTGCTGCTGGCGCGGCTGGCGCCGGGGCGGCCGTGGTGGTTCGCGGCGCTCGCGGCCGGGCTGTTCCTGTTCCACGGCCTGCGCGCCGTGCAGACGTGGCTCGCCGAGCACGTCGACCGCCGGCACAACCAGATGCCGGTGGTGACCCGCAACATCGACCTGCCCGCGCTGCGGATCCCGCCCGCGCCGCCCCAAGCGCTGCTCACCTGGCGGGGCGCCCGGCTGCTCCTCCTCGACGCGCTCGCGGTCGTGCCCGCCGCGGCCGGGGCGGCGGGTCTGGGGACGGGCCTGCGTTGGACGGGCCTCGGCTGGATGGGCGCGGCGGGCGCCGCCGTGGCCCTGGCGCTGGAGGCCGCGGCCGTCGCCGCGCTGCTGGCCCACGCGAGGCGCGCCAGGCACCTGGGCGACCGGCGGCGGCTCCTCGCCGCCGTGGACGACTGGATCACGGCCTACCGGCCCGAGGTCGTCATGTACTTCTCCGGGTCGGCCACGTCGGCCTACCAGGCCACCATGTGGCTCGGCACGCTGGAGCGGATCACCCCGAGGACGCTGGTGGTGCTGCGCGACCGGCCGCTGGTCACGGCCCTCGGCGCGACGACGTTGCCCGTCGTGTGCATCCCCTCGTCGGTCGACCTGATGAACTTCCGCGCGCTCGACGGCGTGCGGGTCGCGCTGTTCCCCGCCAACGTCGGCAACAACATCCACATGCTCCGGGTGCCGGGCGTGCGGAGCGTGTTCATCGGCCACGGCGACAGCGACAAGGAGGCGTCCTTCAACCCCTACACGAAGGTGTACGACGAGGTCTGGGTCGCCGGGCCGGCCGGGCGGGACCGCTACCTGCGCGCCCAGGTGGGCGTGCGGGACGAGGCCGTCGAGGAGGTCGGCCGCCCCCAGCTCGCCGGGGTGCTGCGCACCAGCCCCTACGCTGAGGGAGCCGCGCCGTACCGGACCGTCCTGTACGCCCCCACATGGGAGGGGTGGAGCGACGACCTGTTCCACAGCTCGCTCGTCGCCATGGGACCCGCGATCGTGCGCGCCCTGCTCGGCCGGCCGGTGCGGGTGATCTACAAGCCCCACCCGCTCACCGGTCACCGCTCACCGGCGGCCAGGGCGGCGCACCGGAAGATCATGGCTCTGCTGAGCGAGAGCACCGGCATCCCGCACCTGGCGGTGACCGGCCGGGAGCCGTCCCTGTACGAGTGCTTCAACGAGGCCGACGTAATGGTCTCCGACATCTCCAGCGTGGTGTCGGACTTCGTGGCCAGCGGCAAGCCGTACGTCGTGGCCAACGTGGCGGACCTGCCGCCGGACCGGTTCCGCGAGCGCTACCCGGCCGCCGGGGCGGCGTACCTGCTCGGGCCCGACCTGGCGGAGCTTCCCGACATCCTGCGCCGTCTCGGCGCCCCGGGAGAGGACGACATGGCCGCCGCCCGGCGGGCCCTGCGCGCCTACCTGCTCGGCGCCGACCACCCGGACCCGCTGGCCCGCTTCGAGGAGGCCGTACGGCGCGCCGTCGCCCGCGCCGAGGCCCGCGCCCGCTCTCTGGGCCTCGAAGCCCTCGCCCCTTCCGCCCGTGACTGAAAGAGCCGAGGAGAGCCATATGGATGCCGTTGAAGCCCCGCCCGGGCCCGCACTGGCACCGGTGCCCGGCCGGCCGCTGCCCAGAACCCCGCGCGAGCTGTACGACGCGCTGCCTCCGCTGCCCGGCCTGCAGACAGAGGTGATCGACGGCCGGCTCGTCACCCGCCTACGGGACGCTCCCGAATACGCGTCGGCGGCGATGCAGTTGTTCGAGGCGCTCCTGCCGCTCATGGACGACCGCGGGTTGGCAGGCGTGGACGGGAAACGTCGGCGTGTGCCTCGACGGGACCAATGAGCCGGTGGTGCCGGATCTCGTGCTCGCTCCGCGAGGCTGCCCGCGCTGGGGGGAGCGTGAACTGCTCTCCTCGGGGCTGATGCTGGTGGCCGAGGTGGTCTCGAAGGGCAGCGCGGAGGACGACCGCCTCAAGAAACCGGCGATCTACGCCGGGGGCGGGGTCCCGGTGATGCTGCTCGTGGACCCGCTGACGAGGCCCGCGTCGGTCACGGTCTACAGCGACCCCAAGGAGGGCCTCTACCAGGTGACCTCGACGGTGCCGTTCGGGCGGGAGATCCACGTCCCCCACCCGATCGGCTTCACGCTGGACACCTCAGTCTTCGAAGAGGTCCTCTAGCCTCGCCCGCTGGGGCTTGGGGCGGGGCTTGCTGAGCTTCGGGGGGCTGGTCAGGAAGCCCGTCCCCCACGAGATGTGCATGGTGGCGTACACCACCGGCAGGCGTGCGAGCGCGGCGGGCGGCAACTGCCGTCCGGTGAGGACCGAGCCCGCGAGGATCGCCGCGAGGTAGCCCCCGGGGATGACCAGGCCTGGCCAGAAGAAGGGCGAGACCACCAGGCCCAGCGCCATCGCCGCCACGGCGGCGGGCGGGGCGAGGTACCGGAGGTTGATCGTGCCCTGGTGGGTGCGGGAGACGACCCGCCGCCACCGGCCGTAGTGGAAGTACTGCTTGGCCAGGGCGCGCACGTTGGGCCGGGGACGGTAGGTGACGCGCATCTTCGGCTGGAACCACACCAGCCCGCCGGTCTCCCGGATGCGGTGGTTCATCTCCCAGTCCTGGGCGCGCAGGAAGTGCTCGTCGTAGCCGCCGACCCGGTCGAGGGCGCTGCGGCGGAAGACGCCCAGGTAGACGGTGTCGGCCGGGCCGGCCTCCCCGCCCGTGTGGAAGCGCGCGTTGCCCACGCCGATCTTCGAGGTCATGGCGCAGGCCACCGCCTGCTCGAACGGCGTGATTCCCTCGGCGGCCATGATGCCGCCGACGTTGTCGGCGCCGGTCTGCTCCAGCGTCTCCACGGCCGTACGGAGGTAGTCGCGGGGCAGGATGGCGTGCCCGTCCACCCGCGCGATGATGGGGTGGCGGGAGGCGGCGATGGCGGCGTTCAGCGCGTTGGGGGTGCGGCCGGTGGGGTTCGGCACGACGACGACGCGGCGGTCCTCGGCCGCGATGGCGTCGGCGACCTCCTGTGTGCGGTCATGCGAGGGGCCCACGCTGATGACGACCTCGAGAGGGCCCTCGTAGTCCTGTTCGAGGACCTGCCGTACGGCGTCGCGAAGGTGCCGCTCCTCGTTGAGCACCGGCATGATCACCGATACCGGCGGCCAGGGCCGCGCGGGATTCTGGCTCGACTGTCGCGAGTCGGGAAAGGGCTTCATGGCGGCGCTCACGCTACTGTACGGAGGGGTGGAGACGGCAACCGGAGGACGGGAATGCCCGGCGACGATCAGGAGGACTCCGGCGTCCGCGTAGGGGGCGACGGGTACGGCGGCGTGAGGGTGACGGCGCAGCGTGCCCGCCGGCGGAGGTCAAGCCTCCGATCCCTGGTCATTTCGGGCTCGCTGTCCGGAGTCGTGCTGATCGGCTCGGGCGTCACGTGGGTGACGTCGAACTACGCCGCCAGGCAGATCCAGGCGGTGGACGCCGGCACGAGCGAGGCCGAATCCACGGGCGCGATGAACATCCTGCTGGTGGGCGTGGACAAGCGCGACAACCTGAGCAGGCGCCAGCAGAACCAGCTCCACCTCGGCCGCGACGTCGGCGAGCGCACCGACACGATGATGGTGATCCACCTGTCGGAGGACCACCGCGAGGTGACCGTGGTCAGCCTGCCGCGCGACACCTGGACGACGATCCCCGGCAAGGGCGAGCACAAGATCAACTCGGCGTACCAGTTCGGCGGCGCCAAACTGGCCGTGAAAACCGTGGAGCAGGCGACGGGGCTGCGCATCAACCACTACATCGAGGTGAACGTGCTCGGGTTCATCGGCGTGGTGGAGTCGCTGGGCGGCGTCACCGTCTGCACGCCGGTGGCCATCGACGACCCGAAGACCAAGCTGAACCTGCAGCCCGGGACGTACACGCTGGACGGCGTCAACGCGCTCGCGTACGCCCGCACGAGGGCCACCGCGCGCTCCGACCTCGACCGGATCGACCGGCAGCAGCAGGTCATCTCCGCGCTGCTCGGCAAGGCGCTCAGCGGCGGCACGCTGGCCAACCCGGTCAGGCTGAAGGGGTTCCTCGACTCCACGTTCAAGACGCTCACCGTGGACCCGGCCCTGCAGAAGGACCTGCTCGGCATGGTGAACCAGTTCAAGGACGTCTCGACCGACGACGTGGCGTTCGCGACCGTGCCCCTGGCCGACGTGAACTACCACGCGCCCACGGGCGAGTCGGCGGTGCTGTGGGACAAGACGGCCGCCCGCGACCTGTTCCAGCGGATCGACGCCGACCAGCCCCTCGTCAAGCCGTCGGCGAAGGCCTCGGCGTCACCCTCGGGCGGCCCCGCGGCGTCGGCGAGCCCGGCGGTTTCCCCGACGACCTCCCCGACGGCGCTCACGATCCCGCCCGGGCGGATCTCGGTCAAGGTGCTCAACGGGACGCTCATCACGGGTCTGGGCGCGGCCACGAAGGCCCGTCTCGTCGAGGCCGGGTTCATGGTGCCGTCGCCGCCCGGCGACACGGCCCGCCGCGACTTCGCCACCACCGTGATCCGCTACCCGCCCGGCCGCGAGGACTCGGCGCGTACGGTGGCCGCCGCCATCCCGGGCGCCGAGTTGCGCGAGCAACCGGACGTCACCGGCATCGAGGTCGTCGTGGGCCAGAAGAACCACGACGTGAAGAAGGTGACGGTGGTGGCCGCGCCGGAGGGCTCCGCCACGCCGGCGACGCCCACGCCGCAGACGACCCCCTCCGCCCGCACCGCCACCCAGAACATCTGCAAGAAGTAACGGCTCGGCCGGCACTCGTTATCGAGCCGACGGCCAAGGGTCATGCGAGCCGTCCGCCGACGGCCCGCGTGACCGGCGGGGCCTCAGCCGAGCTCCCCCGGGGCGTAGATGTCGTCCAGGCCGATCAGGCGGATACCGGGGTCCTCGGCGGCCGAGGCCCGCAGCTCGGCGGTGAAGCCCGAACCGCTGTAGCAGGCCAGAATCGTGTCGCGGGTGTCGTAGCCCTTGGCGGCGAGGAGGTCGCGGGCCCGGGCCAGCCGCCCCACGTGGTGGTGGCTCATCGTCTCCCCCCACTTCGCCTCCCCCAGGGACAGCAGCCTGCCCGCCCGGCCTCCGTCAGGAGGAGAGAAGACCGCCACGTCGATCTCTATCTGACTGCGGTTCTCCGGGTCGTTCACGGTGCCCGCGCCCACTGTGGCGGGAAAACCCCTGAACACGTCTTCTCCGGCGTTCAGGGCGTAGTCGCGGCACAGGGCCTCGAAGTGTGGGCCCACGATCTGGGCCAAAAAGGTCTCCCGTACCGAGCCCCACACGATCTCACCGCGGTACGCCTCCAACTCCGGCCAGCGCCGCCGCATCACGCCCTCGTAGAAGGTGATCAGGGGCTCGACGATGCGGTAGCGGGAACGGCCCTGGCGGAAGACGTCCGGCTCACGTGCGACCAGCGCGCAGTCCTCGAGGACGTTGAGCGGATGGGTGATCTGGTCCGACCTGCGGCCGATGTAGCTCGCGATGCCGCCGTTCGTGGTGTTTCCACTGGCGATCGCCGCCAGTACGGAGTGATAGAGAGCCGGATCGCGAATGTCCGGCTCCTCCGCGAGGAGATACCGGGCCTCACGGAAGAGAGGCTTCTGCGGGTTCAGTACGGCCCTGACCACCCAGGAGTCGAAGTCGGCCGGCCCGGTGGGCGCGTCGCCCTGCGTGAACTCGAACCGGTACGCGGGGGTGCCCCCGACGATCGAGTGCACGAGCACGGCCAGGCGCGGGTCTGTGAGCCCCCAGAACCGCGCGGCGTCACGGTAGCCGAACGGCTGGACGACCAGTTCGAGCCCGGCCCGCCCCCGCAGCGGCGCCTGCCCCGCGAGCAGCCCGCCCATGACCGCCATGGCGGAGCCGCAGAGGATCAGTCTCGCGGAACTGTCCCGTCCGCTGCCGCCCGGGCCGAGTTCGCGCTGGATGATCGAGGGGAGGCTCGGGGTGACTCTGGACAGGAAGGGGAACTCGTCCACGACCACCAGAGTCGGCCGGCCTCGGAACCTGCGGAACAACTCCGCGATCGCGTCGTTCCAGTCGCGAAAGGGACGCTCCAGCACCTCCCGCGTATGCCGTACGAGCGCGTCCGCGAAGAGCCGGAGCGACTCCGCCTCCGTAGCCTCGGTGGCGGCGAAGTACATGCCACCGGTCTCTTCCGCCAATGCCTGCAGGAGAAAGCTCTTTCCTTGCCTGCGGCGCCCGCTGACGATCCCGAGTGTGGCCCCGCTCATCGCACTCGCCGACACGAAGGAGGCGAGCCCCTGCCACTCACGCACTCGATCGAACATTCGTTCAGGCTTGGAAACCACAGGCACCCCCGTCACAGAAGTGTAGTTCACAGAACCACACTTCTGTAGAAACACAGGTGCTAGTGGGCCCCGGCCCTGATCGCACTCTGGACCGCGTCGAGGAGCGTGGCGGCTCTCCGGTCCGGTACGCCCTCCTGGATGTGGTTCATGACGTAGCCGAAGGCCAGGCCGGTCGCCGGGTCGGCGAAGCCGAGCGATCCGCCGTAGCCGGGGAACCCGAAAGCGGTCGGGCTGTACCAGAAGGCGTCGGGCGTCGGCAGCCCGAAACCGGTGGCGATCCGGACGGGCACGCGCAGGACGCGGTCCACGCCGCTGACCTGCTCCGCGGTCGCCGCCGCCAGGGTGTCCCGCGAGAGGATGCGATGCCCGTCGACCTCTCCGATGAGCGCGGCGTAGAAGCGGGCCAGCGCGCGGGCGGTGCAGATGCCGTTGGTCGACGGCATCTCCGCGAGTTGCTCGGCGGGGTCGTCGTGGTTCAGCATCGGCGTGACGACGGTCATCGCCCGCATCGTCAGCGACGTGGGATCGGCGTAGGCGCTCATCACCTCGCGTGCGGGCTCGGGCAGGGCGTCCAGGTCGATCCCGGCCAGCGCGTCGAGGTCGATCGGGGCGGCGACGATCCGGCTGACCCGGTGCCGCTCGGATTCCGGCAGCCCGATCCACAGGTCCAGGCCGAGCGGTGCGGCGATCTCCTCGGCGAGGAACGTGCCGAGGCTGCGGCCGGCCACCCGGCGGACCACTTCGCCGACCAGCCAGCCGTACGTGTGGGCGTGGTAGCCGTGCGCGGTGCCCGGCTCCCACAGCGGCCGCTGGGCGGCCAGTGCGGTCACCATGGGGTCCCAGGCGATCGCCTCCGCCGGAGTGATCGGGTGGTCGAGCGCGGGCAGTCCGGCCTGGTGGGTGAGCAGCCAGCGGACCGGGATCCGGTCCTTTCCGCATGCCGCGAACTCCGGCCAGTAGTCGGCCACGGGTGCGTCCAGGTCCAGTTCGCCGCGCTCGGCCAGCAGGTGCGCGCAGGCGGCGGTGACGCCCTTGGTGGTGGAGAACACGACCTGCAGGGTGTCGCGCTCCCAGCGGCGGCCGGGCGCGGGGTCGGCGATCCCGCCCCACAGGTCGACGACCTTCCGGCCGTGCAGGTAGACGGCGACCGCGGCGCCCACTTCCTGGCCGCCGGACAGGTTGGCCGCGAACGCCTCACGTACTGATTCGAATCCGGGTGCGGTCTCGCCGCCGATTCCGGGCATGCGTCATCGCCTTCGTGACGAGGGTTGATCGGGGGAAGTGCTATCTCCGCCAGTGCCCGATGAGCCAGGCGCAGATTTCCGGCTCGGTCATCTCGGGAAACTCTTCGCCCAGCGTGACGAGCGCGCGCAGCGCCTCGTCACGGTCCATGCCTCGCGCCGCCGCTTCCTTCAGGTATTCCTGTCGTGCGGCGGTGGGACGGCCGCCGCCCGCGCCACGGCCCGGCAGGCCGTTGCGCCACTCGATGATCTCCGCCAGCCGGTCGGGCCGCCAGCCGGGAGTTCCGTCGATCTCGACATCGGGCTCGGGGAACGGGCGCTCCGAACCGCCGGGATAGCGGGAGCGCCACTTGTGCACCGCGTGCCTGCTCACGCCCAGCGCCTCACCGACGCCGACGACGCCGAGGTACCGCTCGGTCATGGTGCACCAACTCTGTCTGTACGGCCTCCTCCGCGGATCTCATTACTACCACGCCCACGACGAAGCCCCCGAAACACAACGGGATAACTTCGTCCCTTACAGAGACGAAGTTAGACCGGGAGGCGGAACATCGTCAACAGAAGCCGACGGCCCCGCCCGGACGTCCCAGAAGGGCGTCCGGACGGGGCCGCTCGATATGGCTAGTGCTGGGGCAGTTCGATGCGGTAGGTCCGCGACTGCGCCCCGTCCTCACTGGTGATCGAGACGGTCGCCGTACGGCCGGGGTTGGCCGCCTGGTTCACCACGACGGTGGCGTACGGGTCCGCGGCCACCGCGGTGACCTCGGGAAGGCGCCCCCGCCAGGCCGGCCGGTAGGACGTGGTCTCCGGATCGAACCCGGCCAGCGGGGTGCCGTCGGCCGTGATCGTCTCGGCGCGGGCGTCCGACGAGACACCGGGCGACGCCGCGAACACCTGGATCTCGCTGATCGTCATGTGCGTGTCGGGCCGGGCCGTCAGGACGACCCGGACGGCGTCGGTGGTCGTGGCGGTGACGGGAGCGTCCACCACCGGCCCACTGGCCCCGCCCGTGGGCACCGCCACGTCACCGCTGACGTCGACCCAGGCGCCCTGCGCGTTCCGGGCCTGGATCTTCAGGCTCTTGGCGTAGCTCTCCCACGAACCGTCCTTGTAGAAGGCCGTCGCGACGTGGGCGATCGTCCGCGGCTTCGGCAGGGTGACGGTGATCGTGTCGGCGGTGTTCTTCGTGCCGGACTTCCAGTTCGACCAGGCCTTGTCGGTCAGGTTGCCGTTGCGCAGGCCCGCGGTGGAGTATCCGGGCTCGGTGTACGTCGCCGTGACGGACGTGCCGTCGGCGAGGGCGGCGTTGTCCTCCACCGGCCGCGTCACCTGGACGCGCACCGTCGCCGGCAACGTCTTCCCGTCTCCCGCGTCCGCCTTTCCGGAGAGGGTGACGACGCCCACGTGGTCGAAGGCGTTCTCCGCCGGCACGTCCCAGGTGACGGAACGCTCGACCGTGCCGCCGAGACCGCCGACGGCGGTCACCTGGGCCGGCAGCTCGGGCCGGCCTCCGACGTACGTCTTGGCGCGGGCCGGCTGCGTCGACACGAGGGTGTCGACGGTGACCACGGCCTTGGCCTCGTACCGGCGGCCGAGCGGGTCGGTGGCCACGCCGGAGATCTTCGTCGTCTTCGGCCTGGTCCAGTCCTGGTCCGCCGGAATCGTCCAGGTGACGGGGAGGGTGCCGCGGGCGCCGTCCCGGTAGACCGGGACGACCGTCGCCGGCATCGCCGGCGCGGTGCCCGGCGTGGTGAAGACCTGCGCGGCCCGCACCTCCTGGACGGTCTCGTCGGTGATCTGCCAGCGCTGGTTGGCCCCGGAGGTGGCCTGCCACACGCCCGCGGCGGCTCCGTCGCCGGTGGCCTGACCACCGACGTCCACCACACGTCCGGTCGCGACGTTGACGAACGTGTAGGTGCCGTCGCCGGTGGTGGAGAGAATCCACTGCCCGGACGGGTCCGGCTCAGGCTGCGGCTCGACCAGCGTGAGCGCGTCGCTCTGGACGGTCAACTGGCGATCCCCCGCCGCAGTCGTGATCGAGTAACGCGCACGGCTGCTCGCGCCGTCGGTCAGCTTCCGCACCCGCCAGAGCTGGGCGGCGCTCGCCGGGTCCGTGGTGCGGATCACCGTGCCCGCCGCGCCGTCGGCCGGGGTGAGCGACTTGCCGCTCTGGACCCCCTGGAACCGGTAGACGTGCCCGTCCTGGATGAGCGGGGCGTCCTTCGCCACGCCGCTGACGCCGTCCACGAGGAACGTCGACACGGATTCGGCGGGGACCTGCACGGTCACCGAACGGCTGTCGCGGTTCACCGCCACCGGCGCGCCGGTCTGGAGCGCGCCGCCCGCGCTGGTGACGACGGGGGTCGCCGTCGCGTGCGGCGAGACGGTCCTGAACGCGGACAGGTCGATCGTCACCGAGCGCGGCGCGGTGCCGCTGTTGACGTACACGACCGTCGCGCCCTTCTTGGACACGGCCGCGACGCTGTTGGTGTCGTCGACCTTCACGAGCCGGTCGCCGGGGCGGATGAAGTGCGTGAAGTTGCGTACGGTGTTGTACTTCGTGTTCGTGTAGATCGGGCAGGTGGCGAGGGTGTCCTGCGCCGTGCAGTTGAAGGGGATCTGGATGCTGCCCCAGTTCATGCCCTTCGCCGACTCACCGCCCGGCTTCATGTTGTCGTAGTCCTCGACCGGCTGCCAGAAGATCCACGCCGAGGGCTCCAGCTCCCGCAGGTCGTCGATCATGTGCTGGGCCATTCCGAGCCCGGGCGCCATGCTCTCGAAGTTCTGGCCGTCGCCCCAGGAGCCCTCGACCTCGCTCATCCACAGCGGCTTGTTCTCGCCCTTGGCGATGTCGCGAACGGTGGTGCGCTGCGACGTCCCGTAGGTGTGCACGTTGAGCTGGCCCACCTGCGACCGCACGTCGCCGGGATAGCTGTTCCAGTTGGTCGCGAAGGTGCCGGGGTTGGTCTCGTCCATCGCCGAGATCGCCGCACCGGCGCCGGACCCCTGGAGCCGCTGGGACAGCGAGCGGATCACCTGCTGCTGCAGCGCCGGGCCCATGTGCGCGCCCTCCTGCCGCCCGCCGACCGGCTGACCGGCGGAGTTCAGCGAGGTGCCCCAGTAGTTGGTGTTGGGCTCGTTGAAGGGGTCGATGGTGCCGATCTCGATGCCGTGCGCCTGCTCCAGGTGTTCGACGACCCGTACGAGGTAGGTCGTGTAGTCGTCGATCTTCTCGGTCCTGAGCTGGTCCTGCGAGGCG
Source organism: Microbispora sp. NPDC046933 (assembly GCF_040644635.1). NCBI lineage: Bacteria > Bacillati > Actinomycetota > Actinomycetes > Streptosporangiales > Streptosporangiaceae > Microbispora > Microbispora sp. NPDC046933. The sequence continues at coordinate 262,259 of NZ_JBEYWW010000001.1, forward strand.
TTGAACCCGCCCGAGACGTAGCCGCTGACCGTCTGGAAATACGGCGGCGAGTTGCTGAACGCCTCCCAGTGGTCGACGTCGTTCTTGATGCGGTCGATCCACCACCGCTGGGTCTGGTCCGCGTCCCAGTTCCAGTGGTCTGGGTTGTCTGGATTCCACCAGCTTGTGTCGTTCCGGGTGGTGCCGGCGGGGGCCTTCCACCATCCCTGCACCGCGCCGCCGGGGCGCAGGTAGTCCCGCACGTCGGGGGCGTTGCCGCCGCCGATGTCGTAGCGGGCGATGTTGAGGTTCAACCCGTCCTCGCCGAAGAGCATGTCGGCGAGCTTCTGCCGGATCTCGTCCGGGTAACCGCCGGTCACGTTGGCGAACCAGACGAGGCTGGTGCCCCATCCTTCGAACGGCTGCCCCTGGTAGGACGGGTCGGGGCGTACGGTGACGGCCTGGAGCGCGGCCGTCGCGGCCGTCGCGGTCTCGGCCGATGCGGCGTTCGCGGCTCCGGCGGTGACCGCGCCGCCCACGGCCACGGCGGCCGTGCTGATCGCGGCGACCCAGCGCCGCGTTTCGATTCTCATCAGGGGGGTTTCCTTCGGGGGGCTCGGGGGTGGACGGGGGTCAGGGGAGGCTCTTTCGCAGTACGGCGAGGCCTGGGGAGTTGACGTGGTTACGTAAACATCACCCGCGATGGTTACGTAAACATGAGGGACACGGGGGATCTAGAGCTGGAAACAGGGCATGTTTACGCAAACATCGGTGGTGATGCTCTCACCGCGCCCAGGGGCCGTCAAGGTCTCCGCGACCCGGCCTTCTCACCTACGAGAGGGACGGCCGACCGGCGGGGGCTCCCCCGGCAGGCGGAGGGTGCGGTGGACCATCTGATGCAGGTAGCTGCGGAAGCGCCACAACGCCCCGGGGTGGTCGTGGTCGTAGCGCCGGCCCGACCGGTCGTACACGCCGCTCTGCACGAAGCTGTGTACGCACCAGATCACCGAGTTGATGGTGTAGTCCACGTCCACGTCCGGGGCGGTCGCCAGGGGTGCGATGGTGTCGATCACGAACTGCGCCGCCGGCGCGGCGTACATCGGCTCCAACTCGGGGATGTCGCTGGCGTCGGAGAGCCACCTGTGGGTGTAGAGCGCCGGATACTCCGGCTGGCGACAGCAGAAGTCGACGTACCGGTCGAGGAGCCGGTGCAGGGCGACGATCTTCTGTTCGGGCGGGGCGCCGACGATGTCCTTGATCCCCTTTTCCAGGACGGCGTTGTGAGCGCTGTTCATGCGATCCATGACCTCGAGGTAGATTCCCCGCTTGTCGCCGAACCGCTGCCGGACGAAGGCCACGTCCGTGCCCGCGGCGTCGGCGATCTGCCGCATGTCCGTGCCGTCGTAGCCCAGCCCGGCGAACAGGCGGGTCGCCACCTGGAGAATGCGGTCGGACAGGCCCCCGTCGCCCGTACCCGTCATGCGGTAGTCGGTTCCCGCCTGGTGCTCCCCTAATCACGCGCCCGGCAGGACCGCGGTCCGCGGGCGGCGGCGACCCGAGCCGGGGTCGCGGCGCCGCACGGGACAGACACAGAACAAAGCTCCACCGGACATCCCCGGCCACATCCCGAGCAGTCTTCCGGCCGTGGATCGCCTCGGAGCCCGCCGCGTCCCGGACTGTTCCGGACACTCGCGGACCTTGTGAGAGCTCGCAGGGCCAGCGATCTTCGTTGTGCTTTCCCCAGACGCTCCTCGCGAGACGCCCATGGAGGTCCCCTCGTGCACCGATCATCGGGTGAAGCGAACGTCCGCCCCCGGCTTCCGGAGGGAGGATTGAACTTCCGGTTCGGGTTGCTGGGCCCGGTCGAGGTCAGGAGGAACGGCAGGCTGGTCCCGCTCGGCTCACCCAAACAGCGCGCCCTGCTGACCGCGCTGCTGCTCGAACCCAACCGGGTCGTGTCGATCGACCGGCTGGTCATGGCCCTGTGGGACGAGGAGCCGCCCCGCTCCGCCGTCGCCAACGTCCGCACCTACGTCAACCGGCTGCGCCGCGCGCTCGGCGAAGGCGACCGGCTGACGGCCCGGCCGCCCGGCTACGTCCTCGCCGTGCACGCCGGCGAGCTCGACGTGACCGAGTTCGCCGATGCCCTGCGGCAGGGCAAGCAGGCGCTGTCCGCCGGGTGGCCGGAGGCGGCGCTGCGGCACCTGTCGGCGGCCCTCACCCGGTGGCGGGGCGCACCGGCCGAGGACGTGCCCAGGTCGGCGGCGCTCGGCCCGCGCCTGGACGCGCTCGCCGAGCAGCGCTGCCTGGCCCTGGAGGCGCGGGCCGAGGCCCGCCTCATGCGGGGCGAGCACGCCGACGCGGTGCCGGAGCTCCGTGAGACGGTGGCCGCCTATCCCACCAGGGAGCGACTGTGGGGCAGCCTCATGCTCGCGTTGTACCGCACCGGCGACTCCGCGGCCGCGCTGGCCGCCTATGGGCAGGCGCGAACGTCTCTGGCGGAGGAGCTGGGCGTCGAGCCCGGACCGGAGCTGGCCGAGCTGCACCGGAGCATACTCAACCGGGACCCCGCGCTCTGTCCGGTTTCCCCGCTTCCCGCCCTCGACCCGTCCCGAGCGGCGTCCGTGCCGAAAGCGGGGCCGAAAGCGGGGCCGAAAGCAGGGCCGAAAGCAGGGCCGGAAGCGAGGCCGAAAACGGGGCCGGCGCCGGTCGCGGGTCCCGGATGTCTCGTGGGCCGGGAGTTCGAGCTGGATGAGCTCGTGGCCGCGATCGCCGTCTCTCCCCCGCGGCCCGTCGCCGTACACGGCCCGGCGGGGGTGGGCAAGTCGGCCCTGGCCCTGCATGCCGTCCAGGTGGCGGCGCCGGACTTCCCCGGCGGCGTGCTCCACGTCGATCTGCGGTCCCTTCCCCGGCCCGGCGCGTACGAGACGCTCGCGCGGCTGCTCAGCCTGCTGGGGCTGGCGGTCGACCAGATCGCTCCGGACCTCGGCGACGCGGTGCTCCAGTTCAGAACCGCCACGACCACGAGGCGGGTGCTCGTCCTCCTTGACAACGCCACCGGCGAGGGGCAACTGCGTCCTCTGATCGACGCCTGCCCGGACTGCTGGTTCGTCATCACCAGCCGGACGGTGCTCGCGGCGCTCGACGATGTCGACCATCTGCCGCTCGCTCCCCTGACGGACGACGCGGCGTACGAGCTGCTGGTCCGGCTCTGCGGCCGGGACCGGGTCGACCCCGAGCAGGTGAGGAGAGTGACCCGGCTCTGCGACAACCTGCCGCTCGCGCTGCGGATCGCGGGCAAGCGACTGGCCGTCAGGCGGGAGTGGACGCTGGCGGCGTTCGCCGACATGCTGGCCGACGACGAGCACCGGCTCAACCTGCTGACCTGCGGTGATCTTTCCGTTCGGAGCGCCATCGACCTCGACTACCAGGCCCTGCTGCAGTGCGGGGGAACGGCGGACGGCAGCGCGCTCGCCCTGTTCCACCGCCTCGGCGAGCGAGGCATGGCCGACTGCGGGTCGGCGACCGCGGCGGGGCTCCTCGGGTGCGACCGGCGGACGGCGTGGACGGCGCTCGGCAGGCTGGCCGATCTCCGCCTGATGAAGTCGACGGCCCCCGACCATTACCGGATGAACGGCCTCACCCGCCTGTACGCCATGGAGATCGCCCGAACCGCCGGAAAACGCGAGAGCGGCAATTCGGCGGCCTTCGTTTAGGGGCGGCGCGAAAGCGGAGCGCCCCGCTTTCACGGGGCGCTCCGCTGTGCTCGTTCAGCAGGTGTATCGCCACGGAGTGCAGTAGCGGCCGCCGGGGATCTCCGACCCGCTGCAGCAGTAGCGCTGGACACAGGTCCCCGAGTACTCGTACCAGCAGTTGATCGCCTCCGCGCGGGTGGCCGGGACCAGCCGGGCGACCATCCGGTCCGCCAGCCGCTGAATCGTCCGTGTCATTCGCTTCCTCCTTTGAAGGACTCCTTTTCACCGACGTTAGGAGCGACTTCGGTCACGGACATACCACCTCCATACACCGACGCTTGTATGGATTGTTCGCGGCGGAATTTCGCGATTCACGCGTTCAGCCGCCGGAGCACGACACCCGCGATCCGGCTCTCGGGGAGGAGCCCCCACTGCCGGGAGTCGGTGCTCCGCGACGGGTTGTCCCCGAGGACGAGCAGCCGCCCCGGCGGCACGTGGACCTCTCCCAGGGCCTCTCCCAACGCCTCGAATCCCGGAGGGATCGGATCCCCGGCCACGGCCGCGGCCCGCTTGATCACCAGATTCGTGCCGCCGTCGAGCACGATGCCCTCCCCCGGGCCCACGCGGGAGATGACGACGATGTCCCCGCGCCGGACGCGCCGGCCGGACCGGCCGGGCCGCAGCCTCCGCACGAGGACCCGGTCGCCGGGCCACAGACCGGGCTCCATGCTCTCCCCCTGAACCTCGACGACGCGCAGGGTCCGCCTGACCGCCGTGACGGCGGCGGCCGAGAGCGCCGTCGCGAGGAGGACGAGCAGGACCGGTGTCATCGCGCCCCCGAGAGCCGGTCGTGCGGGGCGTCCGCGTCCCGCTCCTCCCGCTGCCGGTATCCCTCCGCCTGCAGGGTGAACAGGTGGGCGTAGATCCCGCCGCGCGCCAGCAGCCCGGCGTGCGTGCCCTGCTCGGCGACCTGCCCGCCGTCGAGGACCACGATGTGGTCCGCGTCGCGCACGGCGCCGAGCCGATGGCTGATCAGCACGCTCGTGCGCCCGCGGCGGTGCTCCCTCAGGCTCTGGTGGATCTCGTGCTCCGCCTCGGCGTCGAGGCCCGAGCTGGGCTCGTCCAGGATCAGCAGATCCCGCTCGCCCCGCAGGTAGGCGCGGGCGAGGGCGAGCCGCTGCCACTGCCCGCCCGACAGGTGGACGCCCGCCCCGGCGCCGCCGTCCTCCGCGGAGTCGTCCGCGAGGTCGGCGAAGACACGCGACAGCATGGTGTCGTATCCCCGGGGCAGACCGCTCACGGCGTCGTGCGCGCCCGCCCGCCGCGCCGCCGCCTCGATCCTGCCCCGGTCGTCCATCGCGGTGAGATCGCCCAGGCCGATGTTCTCGGCCGCGGTCATGTCGTACTCCATGTAGTCCTGGAACACCGCCCCGATCCGGGCGCGCAGCTCCGCCGGGTCCATCTCCCTGAGATCGATCCCGTCCCAGAGGATCGAGCCGCGCTCCGGGTCGTACATCCGGCACAGGAGCTTGACCACGGTGCTCTTGCCCGCACCGTTCCTCCCGACGAGCGCCACCGCGGCGCCGTACGGGATGGTCAGGCTGACGCCGCGCAGGGCCCAGGGGTGGCCGGGCGAGTAGCGGAACCACACGTCCTTTAGCTCGATCCCCCGGCGCAGCGGGCCGGCTCGCCGGGGCCGGGCCGGGACCGGCAGGTCCGGCTCGGCGTCCAGGACGGCGAGGTAGTGGCCGAACAGCAGCAGTTGCTGATGCACGGTGGCGAGTTCGATGACGAGACCGCCGGCCGCCGCCTGGACTCCGGCGACGGCGGCCACGAACAGCGCCACGTCGCCGATCCCGCCCGTGCCGTTCGCGGCGGAGACGAGAACCCACAGCAGGCCGCCCCCGGCTGCCAGCGCCGCCGCCGTCCCGGTGATCGCCTGGACGCCGAGCTCGCGCCGGTCGGTGCGGCTCCGCTCGGCGTTCGCGGCCCGCCGCTGGGCGTTCATCAGCCCGCGCAGGTGCGCCCCGATGCCGAAGAGTCTCAGCTCCTTGGCCGCCCGGACGTTGACGAGAAGCTCGCCGAAGAAGAACTCGCGGCGCTCGACCGGACCGATGCCCCACAGCATCGCGGCACGCCGCCGGGACAGCCAGAGCTCCGCGGCCAGAGACGGCGCCGCGGCGCCGACCACGAGGACGGCCGTCCACGGGCTTATCGTCACGAGGGAGACGAGGAACCCGGCACCGGTCATCACCGTCCTGGCGGTGCCCAGGGCGGCGGAGACCACCATGCCCGGGGTCGCCCCGCCGTACTGCTGGGCCATCCGGATCCGGTCGAGGAACGCGGGGTCCTCGAACCTGGCGAGGCCGACGAACCGCTCGGTGGCCCGGAAGAGGCGGTCCTGGGCGACGAGACCGACCCTGCGCCCGCTCTCGTCCCTGACGTACTGGACGATCTGCGGCCCGAGCGCCGTCAGCACCCCGCACCCGGCGAGCGCGACGCCCAGGGCCGCCGTCACGCCGATCCTGGGCCGGCCGCCGGCGATCTCGTCGAGGACCAGCTTGGTGCACCAGGCGGTCGTCACCGGCAGGGCGGCCATGAGCGTGCTGAGGGCGGCGAAGGCGGTGGTCAGCCCCCTGCTCGCCCGCCAGGCCATGCCGAGAGCGGTGACCACCGCCCGCACTCCGGCCAGGCCCCGCATCTGCGCCGTCACGCGTGCGCGGGGATCTTGTCGAGGTCCTCGAGAGTGGTCCCGCTGGCGACGACCCTCCCGCGCTCGTCGACGAGGGCGACGGACGGGAAGCCGTTCACCTGCAGCGCCTTCGTCAGGCCGGTGCCGTACTCCTCGATCAGCACCAGGGCGACCGGCTCCAGCACCCGCCGCTCGTCCGCCACCTCCTCCTCCGTACCGACGAGCACGGCGAGCACGTTGCCGCGCCCTCCCTGGAAGGAGCGCGCGCGCTCGGCGAACTGCGGCAGGCGTTCCTCGCAGGCGGAGCAGCCGGGCGAGAAGACGCCGACGAGGACCGGCTCGGTCAGCGTCTCGTGGGAGACGTGGACGCCGTCGGTGCTCACCGCGGAGAAGCCGCCGATCATCGCCCCGGGCGGGAGCACGATCGGCGGGGACCCCACCGGTCTCGCCGACAGCATCTCTTCGTGCGCCCGCAACCGCCGGATCACCCCGACCGTCAGCACCAGGTCGATCAGGCACAGCACGCCGACGCCCAGCACGAGCGCTGTCAGGAACGGCATGAGGGACTACCTCCGTCAGGGTGTACTGGTGAAGAGACCGGCGATCTCGCCGGTCGCGGACAGCAGGACCGCCGCGGCTCCGGCCGCCAGGGCGACCGCGGCGAGCCCGGCCGGCCCGAGGCCGGCGGGGACGGCGCCGGTCCCGGCCTGGACCGCTCCGGCCCCCGCCGCGACGACGAGCACGGCGTTGCGCGCGAGATGACCGGGGCCCACCGGAACGGCGGAGGCGCCGAAGCAGCGGCAGGGCACCCGCCTGCCGCGCCGCAGGGCGACGACGATGGCCACGGTGAAGGCCACGAGCAGCCCGAGCGCGATGCAGAAGCCGGCGAGCACGGTGGGCCCCCAGGCCAGCAGCGGCGCGACGGCGACCTCGGCGGCGACGACGAGCGCCGCGACGGGCCGGGCGGGCAGCCGCGCGAGGGCGCGGGTGGCCACCGTGAACTCCTCGTACGCCGCCCGCCCGCGCAGCTTGCTCACCGCGGACATGAGGAAGACGATCCCCGTGAGCAGTCGGCAGAAGGCGTAGAGATAGGCCACGGGCGTCCTCATCCCCGGTTCGGGCGGTCGGGTCGCCCTCCACGCTAGGAACCGCCGCGGGACACGGGATATACGACGGCTACACGCCGCGATGTATCGGGCCGCGCGTCACCTGCCACCCCCCGCCAAGGCGGCCGGCCGGGGGAAGCACGCGACGAACCGTGCCCCGGACGGGCTGTCTTCGAGGGTGAGGGTGCCGCCGTGGTCTTCGGCGATCTGCCGGGCGATCGGCAGGCCCAGACCGCTGCCGCCGGTGTCTTTGGCACGCGCCTCCTGCAGGCGGGCGAAGCGCTCGAAGATGAACTCCCGCTGCTCGCGCGGCACCCCGCTCCCGTCGTCGTAGACCTCCAGCACCGCCGCGTCGCCCCGGTGCTCGACGGTGACCATGACCGTGGAGCGGGCGTGGCGTTCGGCGTTGTCCAAGAGGTTGTGCAGCAGCCGGGTGAGACCGATCCGCTCTCCGTAGACCATCACGCCGCTACTGAGCCTCCTGACCACCCTGATCTTGCTGTTGCGATGGTCGAGCTCGCCGTCCACCAGGACGGCGAGGTTGAGGAGGTCGTGCCGGCCGACGACGCCCGCGTCAAGCCGGGAGATCTCCAGCAGGTTGGCCACCAGGTCCTGCAGCCGCTCGACGGACTCCAGCAGCCTGCCCGCGGTTTCCACCCAGTCGGTCTCCTCCCGCCCCATGAGCGCCTCCTCGATCTCGGTACGCATCGCCGCGAGCGGGTTGCGCAGGTCGTGGGAGGTGTTCGAGGCGAACCGCAACTGGTCCTGGATCGCCACCTGGGCCCGCTCCAGCGTCTGGTTGGTGGTCTGCGCGAGTTCCATGAACTCGTCGTGATGGCTCGGCAGCGGAACCCTCTCGCTCAGGTCGCACGCCCGGATCGTGGCGAGTTTCCCGCTGATGGCGCGCACCGGCCGCAGGGTCCTGCTCATCAGCCAGTACGTCCCGACGGCGGTGGCCGTGATCAGCAGAAGTGACCCACCGACGAGTCCAGCCAGTGCGGCCGGGCTGTCGTAGCGCGCGACCCCGGGAGCGGCCATCGACAGCAGCAGGGTGGCGCAGACGCAGACCACCGCCATGACGGCGCTCGCCACGGTGGTGACACGGGTTTTGACGGAGCAGTGATGCCACGCTCTCAAGCTGATCATCCCGGAAACACCCTGGATGTAGCCGTGAAGGTCTAGCTAACCAAACAGTAGCCCAGCACGCGGGCTCACCAGCCGGGACCCTCCACCCCATCTCCTCCCCCGTCTCTGCGGGCCGGCCGTGCGGGTGGGCGGGCCGGGGGCGGCTCCGGCGTCGGCGGCCTGAGCGCCGAAAGGGCTGATCCTGTACCCGCCCGCCGGACGAGCGGCCCTTCGCGACTGCTAGCATCCGGGTCATGGAGATCGAGGTCGACAGAATCTAGCCACCGAACTGCCGGTGGCTTTCACCTGTGGTGAGCATCGCTCCCTCATCGGTGATGACTGTTCTCTCCCCGCAGGGCCGTCGGCTCGCCGATTCATGGCGTTGACCTTCCTGCGTGAACCCCGCCGGCACGTTCGCACCGCACCGGCCTCGGTCATGAGTCTGTGCCCGCGAACGCACGTGATGTCGATCTCGTCGTCCCTCCGGCTTCTCTCCGCTCCGGCAGCGGACCCGTCCGGTGTCGCACGTCGGCGGGCTTCCCCGCCGCCGGGATCGACTCCGTCACCACACTGACGCCTGGCCAGAGGTCGGTTGCCCCTGTCAGCTTCGCCGGCTTTCGCAACCGTCGTGCGCCCGTCCCGCCGTGACGGGTAGAGAGAAGAGAACCACCGACAATGTCCACCAAGTCCGCCATCACCCTCCGCGACCTGACATTCGAATGGCCCGACGGCAGCGTCGCGCTCTCCGGCGTCAACGGCACGTTCACGACCGGTCGCACCGGCCTGATCGGCCGCAACGGCGCCGGGAAGTCGACCCTGCTGCGGCTGATCGCCGGAATCCTGACCCCGACAGCCGGCCAGATCGACACGATCGGCGAGGTCGGCTACCTGCCGCAGACGCTCACCCTCCACCAGGAGACGACCATCGCCGGGCTCCTCGGCATCGACGGCGTCCTCGCGGCGATCCGAGCGATCGAGGCCGGCGACGTCGACGAGCGGCACTTCGACACCATCGGCGACGACTGGGACATCGAGGCGCGAGCCGACGAGGCGCTGCACCAGATCGGCTTCGCCGCCACAGATCTGGACCGCCGGATCGCCGAAGTCTCGGGCGGAGAAGCGATGCTCATCGCCATCACCGGCCTGCGCGTCCGCCGCACTCCGATCACGCTGCTCGACGAGCCCACCAACAACCTTGACCGGCCCACCCGAGCCAAGCTCGCCGAGTTCGTGGACGAATGGCCCGGGACCCTCGTCGTCGTCAGCCACGACCTCGAACTACTGGAGCACATGGAGAACACCACCGAGCTCTACGCCGGGAACCTCGACACCTTCGGTGGCCCCTACAGCGCGTGGAAGGAGCACCTGGAACAGGAGCAGGCCGCCGCCGTCCAGGCCGCTCGTTCGGCCCAGCAGGCGCTCAAGGTCGAGAAACGCCAGCGGGTCGAGGCCGAGACCAAGCTCGCCCGCAGGGAGCGCACCGCCAAGAAGACGCAGAAGGACGGAGGCATCCCGAAGATCCTGGCCGGCAACCGGGCCAGCAGGGCGCAGGCATCCGCCGGAGCGCTGCGCTCCACCCTCGACGACAAAATCCAGTCCGCCCAGGCCGCCGTGGACGCCGCCGACGCACGCGTCCGCGAGGACGAGCACATCAATCTCACGCTTCCCGACCCCGACGTACCGCGTGGCCGCCGCCTCGCCGAGTTCCACGACGAAGACCGCACCGTGGTTGTCCAGGGACCGGAGCGGGTCGCTCTCGTCGGGCCGAACGGTGCCGGGAAGTCGACATTGGTCGAACAGCTCGTCCACGGCGGAACGCCGGCTCCCGGCCGAGCACACGGAAGACTCCTGACCGATCTCGTCGGCTACCTGCCCCAGCGCCTCGACGGGCTCGACGAGGACGCGAGCGCGATCGCGAACGTGCAGTCGGTCGCTCCCGGCACGCCGGCCGGAACGATCCGCAACCAGCTCGCCCGTCTGCTACTTCGCGGGGACAGCGCCGACCGTCCGGTCAGCACGCTCTCGGGCGGCGAACGCTTCCGGGTCTCGCTCGCGAAGCTCCTTCTGGCTGAGCCGCCCGCCCAGCTGCTGATCCTCGACGAACCCACCAACAACCTCGACATCGCCAGCGTCGAGCAACTCGCGGAAGCACTCGACGCCTACCGCGGAGCCCTCCTCGTCGTCAGCCACGACTTCACGTTCCTCGAACGGATCGGGATCGACACGGTCCTTGAACTCGGCACGGACGGGCGCATGCGCCAACGTCCCGGCCTGAACCTCTGACGCCTCGGAGCGCGCACGACCAACCAGGCGGCGGAGCGTGGGACGCGCCGGCTCCCGGAGGGTCGTGCCGCTTCCCGAGCGGGCCGCTGAGGCGATCCAGTGCCACTGGTTTGCAGGGCCTTGAGGGCGACGGTGAGCAGGGCGTTCGATCTCAGCCGCGCATGCTCTCGTCGCTCAGCTCGTCCAGCGGGGTCAGCGTGGCCGAGGCCGCGTCGTGATCCATGCCGGTCGCCTCGAGCAGGTCGACGGCGATGGAGCGCAGCTGCGCGATGATGACGTTCGCCGAGAAGCCCAGGTTCTTGGGCCGCTCCCGTGCGGCGACGGCGAGCAACGCCTGCCTGGCCAACATCGGTTCGCGCCCGGCGCCCAGTTCGAGCTGGAGCAGCAGCGCCGCCTCCGAGACTTCGCGCAGCAACTCGGCCAGGGCGACCGGCGGCGGGCTCGCCTCCCCCATCGCCGCGAGCGTCCGGCGGACCAGCACCCGTGCGTTGCGCAGCGCCAGGTCCACCGGCACGGCGGCGGTCGTGTACCTGGCCAGTCTGGCCCGGTGATGCCAGCGCAGCGGCGAGATCCTGATGATCTCCTTGCTGTTCTCCAGCGCCGCCGCGAAATCCTCGACCGCGGTCTGGGTCCTGCGCCCGCACTCCAGTGCCTCGGCGGCCAGCTCCATATCGCCCTTCTCGATCGCCTCCGCCGCCTGTTCCAGCACAGTGGAGAAGGCGTCCAGCACGCCGGACAGATGTCTGCCCGCGATGGTGAGCGGGCTGGCGGGCAGCAGCGCGACCGCGGCGAGGCCGATGACGCCGCCGGTGAGCGCGTCGGCCATCCGGTCCAGTCCACCGGCGTCCTCGCCCGGCACCAGCATGGTGACCAGCACCGCGGACGACCCGACCTGCGACACGAACAGCTCACCGGTGTTCAGCAGCGCCGCGATGGTCATCGCCAGCGCGATCACGAGCGCCAACTGCCAGGGGCCCGAGCCGATCCAGGACACCAACACGTCGCCGATGCCCACGCCCAGACTGACGCCGACCACCAGCTCGGCCACCCTGCGCAGCCGCTGCCCGAACCCCAGACCCACGCAGATCATCACAGAGATGGGCGCGAAGAGGGGATGGGCGTGGCCGAGCAGATGAACGGCGACGATCCAGGCCAGCGCCGCGCCCACGGCACACTGCGCGATCGAGGGCACGATCAGGCCGAACGTGCCCAGCCGTTTCCTCACCTGATCACCGAGCCACGTTCGCACCCCTCCACGATCGCGGATCTTTATGACATTGGGATCACATTTGCCCCGGATTCTTCTGGTTCGACCCTTTCAGCAGAGGTAGGAGTGACCACGCCTCCCGCCTGTCGGGCACCCGGTGGCCGCCCCCGCGGCCGTTCGCCTGGCCTGACGGCCCCCGATGGGCCCGCAAGGCGAGGATCCGCTCTTCGAGGACTACTTGAGGAGCTGGCGGGCCATGACCATGCGCTGGATCTGGTTGGTGCCCTCGTAGATCTGGGTGATCTTGGCGTCGCGCATCATCCGCTCGACCGGGAAGTCGCGCGTGTAGCCGTACCCGCCCAGCAGCTGGACGGCGTCGACGGTGATCTCCATGGCGGCATCCGAGGCGGCGCACTTGGCGGCGCTGGAGAAGAACGTGAGGTCCTTGACCGGGGTGCCGTTCATGGCCAGCTCCGACTTGGCGGCGGCGGCGTAGGTGAGCTGGCGGGCGGCCTCCAGTTTCATCGCCATGTCGGCGAGCATGAACTGCAGGCCCTGGAAGTCGGCGATCGGCCGGCCGAACTGCCGGCGCTCCTTGACGTACCCGAGGGCGTAGTCCAGCGCGCCCTGGGCGATGCCGAGCGCCTGGGCGGCGATCGTGATGCGGGTGTGGTCGAGCGTGGCCAGGGCGGTCTTGAACCCCGTGCCCGGCTCGCCGATCATCCGCGAGGCGGGGATGCGGACGTTGTCCAGGATGACCTGGCGGGTGGGCGATGCCTTGATGCCGAGCTTCTTCTCCTTGGGCCCGAACGAGACGCCCTCGTCGTCCTTTTCCACCACGAACGCCGAGATGCCCCGGGCGCCGGCCGAGGGGTCGGTCACGGCCATGACCGTGTAGTACTGCGACACGCCCGCGTTGGTGATCCACATCTTGGTGCCGTTGAGCACGTAGTGGTCGCCGTCGCGCTCGGCCCTGGTCGTCATCGCGGCGGCGTCCGAGCCCGCCTCCGGCTCGCTCAGGGCGTAGGAGAACATGGCCTCCCCGCGGGCGACCGGTGTCAGGTAGCGCTGCTTGAGCTCCTCCGACGCCGACAGCAGCAGTGGCACGGTGCCCAGCTTGTTGACGGCCGGGATCAGCGAGGACGAGGCGCACGCGCGCGCGACCTCCTCGATCACGATCACGGTCGCGAGCGCGTCGGCGCCCGCCCCGTCGTACGCCTCGGGGATGTGGACGGCGTGCAGGTCGGCCGCGACGAGGTCCTTGTAGACCTCCCAGGGGAACTCCTCGTTCTCGTCGGCCGCCGCGGCACGCGGGGCGATCTTCTCGTCGGCGAGGGCCCGGACCGTCTCCCGGAGCATGAGATGTTCCTCAGCGGGGGCGTAGAGAGGGAAGCTCATAGCGCGATACTAGGACGTCCGACTAGAAAGTTACCAGTCAGTACGATCCCCTTCTTGACAGAACGCCCTGACAGGGGCGAGGAAGTGGTGGCCTGACATCGACCGGGCACGTCCGGAGCCGTACCGTGGGGGCCAAGGCTCCGGTTTGCCCAGGTGGTTCCCAGGGCAGTTGACTGGGCCGGTACCATGCCAGATCACAAAGAGTCGGTAAGAGGGGAGCATGCCGTGCCGTACCGCCTCACCGTGCTGGGGACCGGATATCTGGGTGCTACGCACGCGGCGTGCATGGCCGAACTGGGCTTCGAAGTGCTCGGTCTGGACGTGGACCAGAGCAAGATCGAACGGCTGCAGCGCGGCGAGCTGCCGATCCACGAGCCCGGCCTGCAGGAGCTCCTCCGCCGCAACCTCGACTCGGGCAGGCTGCGCTTCACCACCTCCTACGAGGAGGTGGCCAGGTTCGGCGACGTCCACTTCATCTGCGTGGGAACGCCCCAGAAGAAGGGCGAGTTCGCCGCCGACGTCTCCTACCTCGACGCGGTCGTCGAGTCGCTGGCCCCCCACCTCGACCGCGAGTGCCTGGTCGTGGGCAAGTCCACCGTGCCGGTGGGCACCGCCGAGCGCCTCGCGGACAAGCTCGTACGGCTCTCGCCCGCCGGGATGCAGGTCGAGCTGGCCTGGAACCCCGAGTTCCTGCGTGAGGGCTTCGCCGTGCAGGACACACTCCGCCCGGACCGGATCGTGCTCGGGGTCGCCTCCGAGCGGGCGGAGAAGGTGCTGCGGGACGTCTACGCGCCCCTGGGCGAAGTCCCGATCGTGGTGACCGACTTCCCCACGGCCGAGCTGGTGAAGTCGGCCGCGAACGCGTTCCTGGCCACGAAGATCTCGTTCATCAACGCCATGGCCGAGGTCTGCGAGGCCGCCGGCGGCGACGTCACGCAGCTGTCGCAGGCCCTGTCGTACGACGAGCGGATCGGCGGCAGATACCTCAACCCCGGCCTCGGTTTCGGCGGCGGCTGCCTGCCGAAGGACATCAGGGCGTTCACGGCCAGGGCCGACGAGCTCGGCGCCCACCAGGCGCTCGCCTTCCTCCGCGAGGTCGACGAGATCAACATGCGCCGCCGCACCCGGGTGGTCGACCTCACCCGCGACATCCTGGGCGGGGCGTTCGACGGCCGGAAGGTCGCGGTGCTGGGGGCGGCGTTCAAACCCAACTCCGACGACATCCGCGACTCGCCCGCGCTCGACGTGGCCGTGAAGATCGCAGAGCAGGGCGGGCAGGTCACGATCTACGACCCGGTCGCCCTGTCCAACGCGCGGGCGGCCCACCCGCACCTCGGGTACGCCGGGTCGGCGCTGGAGGCCGCCCGGGGGGCCGAGGTGGTGCTGCTGCTCACCGAGTGGCAGGAGTTCGTCGCCCTCGACCCCGAGGAGCTGGGCGGGACCGTCGCCGCTCGCGCGATCGTCGACGGCCGCAACGCGCTCGACGCGGACACCTGGCGCGACGCCGGCTGGGACTACCGCGCCCTCGGCCGCCCCTGATCCCGGTTCCGGCGAAATCGACCCCCTCAGGCGTCGGCAGAGGTGGCGGCCGGAACCCTTACCTGACATTGCGCGTTCACGTGGTTACTCTCTGCATCTGAAGGATGCGGGCCGCACACAGACGCAGGAGTAACAGCGTGAACACATCGAGCAGAACGCGGCGCTTCCGCGGGAAGACCGTGATCACCCTCGCCGCCGCGGCCGTCTGCGTGGGGTTCTGCCCCGCAACGGCTGCCACGGCCCTGGCTCACTCCAGCCTTCCCGGCCTGCCCCGGACCCCCACGGCGGACGACGCCAGGCAGAGGGTCATCGACCGGGCGAAGACCTGGAACCCGGGGACACCGCAGCGAGTGCCGTACGACCAGGGCAAGTACCACAACGGCTACCGCACGGACTGCTCCGGCTACGCCTCGATGGCGCTCGGGCTCAACCCTCCGGGACCGAACACCGTGGCGCTCGCCTCGCCGGCGGTGAGCAGCCCGATAGCGATGGCCGACCTGCTCCCGGCGATCTCGTGATCGACGCCACCGGCGACAACAACACCCGGCATGTGGTGATCTTCGAACGGTGGGCGAACCCCGCGCGCACGTCCTATTGGGCGTACGAGCAGCGCGGCGGTTACGGGACCGACCACCGCGTCCTCACCTACGGGCTGAAGCCGGGCAGCGAGTTCCACGCCTACCGGCCGCGGGTGCTCGGGGGCGGCGGCGCTCCCGGAACCGGTGGGAAATACTGGGTCGACACGTTCGCCGACGCGACCGGCTACCGAGAACCGAACACCAACGACCCGCAGGGCACCCTCAACAAGGGCACCAACTATGTGTACTGCCGGGTCTGGGGTGCCGAAGTCCGGCAGGGAAACCAGTTCAACCACTGGTGGCTGCGCACCGACCTGGACCGGACGAACCCCGGCAAGAACGGCCGGGGCGCCTACGTCTCCGCGTACTACCTCGCCAAATGGGGCAACGACGAAGCCAAGGACAACACCGGCCAGGACATCGCGAACTGCTGAGCCCAGTCTCGAAACCGTCCCACCGACCATGAGATCGGTGGGACGGTTCTCCGTCGCCTTCCGTGTCGCCCGCCAGCGTCCTCCGGCAGCACCCCTGTCGCGGAGACGAGCGCTACTCGCTCAGTCGCGCGGCCTCGGCGCGCAGCCGCTCGCCCTTGGCGTGCGCCTGGTCCCGCAGGGCGGCCTGGAACTCCTCCATCCGCCGCCGCAGCCCCTCGTCCGACGCCGCCAGGATCCGTACGGCGAGCAGCCCCGCGTTGCGGGCCCCGCCGACGGCGACGGTCGCCACGGGCACACCGGCGGGCATCTGGACGATCGACAGCAGCGAGTCCATGCCGTCCAGATACTTCAGCGGCACCGGGACCCCGATCACGGGCAGCGGGGTGACCGAGGCCAGCATGCCCGGCAGGTGGGCCGCGCCGCCCGCACCCGCGATGATCACCTTCAGCCCGCGCCCGGCGGCGCGGGAGCCGTACTCGATCATCTCCGCGGGCATGCGGTGCGCCGACACGACGTCGGCCTCGAAGGACACGCCGAACTCCGCGACCGCCTCGGCGGCCTGCCGCATCACCGGCCAGTCCGAGTCGCTCCCCATGACGATCCCGACGTCAGGCATCCACAGGTCCTCTCAGGCAGGTGACGGCGTGGTGGGCGCGGGCCCGCACCTCGTCGAGGTCGGTCCCGAGGGCGGTGACGTGCCCGATCTTGCGGCCGGGCCGGACGTCCTTGCCGTAGAAGTGGATCTTGATGCCCGGGTCGTTGGCCATCACGTGCTCGTACCGGGAGTACACGTCGGGGTCGGGGCCGCCGAGCAGGTTGGCCATGACGACGACCGGCGCGGTCATCGACGGCGACCCGAGCGGCAGGTTGAGCACGGCCCGCAGGTGCTGTTCGAACTGCGAGGTGCGGGCCCCCTCGATCGTCCAGTGGCCGCTGTTGTGCGGGCGCATGGCCAGCTCGTTGACCACGAGCCCGGTCTTCGTGGCGAACATCTCGACCGCGAGGAGCCCGGTCACGCCGAGGTCGCGGGCGATCGTGAGCGCGACACGCTGGGCGCCGGCCGCCTCCTCCTCGCCCAGGTCCGGCGCGGGCGCGATGACCTCGACGCAGATGCCGTCCTTCTGCACGGTCTCGACCACGGGATAGCTGACGCCCTGGCCGTGCGGGGACCGGGCGACCAGCACGGCGATCTCCCGCTCGAACGGGACGAACGCCTCGGCCAGCATGTCCACGCCCGTGGCGAGCGCCTCGCGCGCCTCCTCCGGGGACGAGCAGACCCACACGCCCCGGCCGTCGTAGCCGCCGCGAACGGCCTTCAGCACGACCGGCCAGCCGTGCTCCTCGGCGAACGCCTCCACACCGGCCAGGTCCTCGATCCGGGCCCACGCCGGGCAGGGCGCGCCGATCGCGGTGAGCCGCTCCCGCATGACCGCCTTGTCCTGCGCGTGGACCAGGGCGTCCGCCCCGGGGTGTACGGCGTGGCCGTCGGCGGCCAGGGCCCGGATGTGCTCGGTCGGCACGTGCTCGTGGTCGAAGGTGACGGCATCGCACCCCTTCGCGAACTCCCGGAGGTCGGCGAGGTCGCGGTAGTCGCCGAGGTGAGTGTCCACGATCACCTTGGCGGCGCTCTCGTCACGGGTGTTCGCGAGCACGCGCAGGTCGACGCCGAGCGCGATCGCGGCCTGCTGCGTCATCCTCGCCAGCTGGCCCGCGCCGACCATGCCCACCACGGGCGCGGCCACAGGTTTCGAAGGGGGAACGTTCGGGCTGTTCACGACACGTCAGCCTACCTAGTGCGCGCGAAAAACCGTCAGCCGGAGCCCCTAGCCGGAATCCTCGGTGACGTCGGCGAGGACCCGGCGCAGGCCGACCGTCGTCATCGTGTTGTCCTCGGCCACCTTGGTGGCCAGCACCAGGATCTCGCTGCCGGTGACGGTCGTGGGCGTGCCGCCGCTGCCCCCGTGTCCGTTCGCTCCGGCGGGATCGGTCAGGAACGCGACGTGCCGGGTGGGCGCGACCGGAACGCGGGCGCGGCGAGGCCCTGGCGGGCCGCCGCGCAGACACGGCTCCCGACAGTGCTCTCCAGGCCGGTGGTGAGGCGCTCGATCTCGGCGCAGTCCTCGCCCTTCCAGGCGTCGGACAGGTCGCCCTGGCCGTCGAAGGCCGCCTGCGCGTCGGCCGTGGTGATCCCGACCGTCGTGGGAGACGTGGCGCCGGGCTCGGCCGGGGTCTCGCGTACGCCCTCGGTTCCACACCCCGCGAGCAGGACGAGGCCGAGGCCGAGGGCCGTGAGTCTGCGCAACACGATGAAAGGCCACCCCTCCAGAACGCGCGCGTCCCCGAACGAAGTGGTCCCGGTCGGGCGAGAGCGTAGTGCGAAGACCGCCCGCTCATCCCGCATAGCAGGATTTTTCTTGAAATGTTCTTTGGTGACCTGGGACGAAGCGGGCCAAGGTTGCGGCAAGACCCCGATTTGTGCTTGCTACCGGTAGCCTGAGAAGACTTCGCCGCCAACCATGGCCGCCGATCAGGAAGGACCGTGCGGGACGTGCAGTTTCTACGACGCGCCTACGAGCGGTTCGCCGCGCTCATCCACGAGTTGCTCAAGTTCGGCACGGTCGGCGCGATCGCGTTCGTCATCGACTTCGGCGGTTCCAACCTGCTGACGTTCGGCGTCGGCATGGGTCCCATCAAGTCGAAGGTCATCTCCACGGTCGTCGCCGCCACGTTCGCGTACGCGGGCAACCGCTTCTGGACCTACCGGCATCGGAAACAGAGCGGCTTGGCGCGGGAGTACGTCCTGTTCTTCGTGCTGAACGGCATCGGTCTGATACCTCCGATGATCACTATCGGCTTCACGCACTACACCCTGGGCCTGCAGGACCTGCTGAGCTACAACATCGCCCAGGGCGTCGGCGTGGCGATCGGCACGCTGTTCCGCCTCTGGTCGTACAAGAAGTGGGTGTTCCTGGCGGCCCCTGAGCTGGCCGAGGAGTCCGCCAAGGAGTCTGCCGAGGGGGCCGTCGAGAGGGTCGGCGCGCGGCCCCACCCCGACGTGCAGGCACAGGCCGACCCTCTCACCACCCGCTGAACCCTCAGCTGAACCAGCCGTCAGGCGGGACCGCTCACCACGCGGTGACGTTCGCTGTCACGGGTGTGGCGTAAGAAGATGGCGAAGGTCGCCGGGCGGCGTTTGACGAGCTCCAGCCGTCCGCCGTCGGCCGCCACCAGGGCACGGGCGAGGGTGAGCCCCAGGCCCGTGCCGCCTCCCCCGCTCACACTCCGCTCGAACACCCGGTGGCCGAGGGCCTCCGGGATGCCCGGGCCCTCGTCGGCCACCTCGATCACCACAGACCTGCCCGTACTCGATGTGTTGATCGTCAGCACGCCGTCGCCGTGCTTGAGGGAGTTCTCCAGCAGGGTGGACAGCACCTGGCTGAGCCCGCCGGTCGTGCCGAGCGCGCTGAGGCCCCGGTCGCCCGCGAGCACCAGCGACCGGTGGGCCCGGCGGAACGCCGGCTCCCACTCGACGATCTGCTGCCCCACCACGTCGTCCACGTCGATCGGCCCCGCCTGGGCGTGGCGCTGCCTGCGGGCGGCGGCCAGCAGTTCGTCGATCACGGCGGTCAGCCGCTCGACCTGCACCACCGCGGCCTCGCCCTCCTCGCGGACCACCTCGGGCTGGTCGGCCGCCGCGACGATCTCCTCCAGGCGCATGCTCAGCCCGGTCAGCGGCGTGCGCAGCTGGTGGGAGGCGTCGGTCGCGAACTCGCGCTCCCGCGCGAGCAGGTCGGAGATCCGCAGCGCGCTGCGGTCCAGCACCTCGGCCACGAGATCCAGCTCCGGGATGCCGTAGCGGTGCCTGCTCGGCCTCGCGTCACCCGAGCCCAGCCGCTCCGCGATCCTGGTGAGATCTTGGAGCGGCAGACTCAGGCGACGCGAGGTGACCGTGGCCAGCCCGATCGCGGCCCCGAGTGCCACGACCGCGAGCGCGATGATGAGCACCAGCCGCGCCTGGGTGTCCTGTTGGATCTGGGCCGCGTCGCGGCTGACGCGTACGTAACCGTTCTCGGAGCGCGCCTCCTCGGCCAGGTCGCGGCCCGCCGTCGGAGGCGAGCCCACGACGATCGGCGGTTTCCCGCGGACGAACACCTGGAGGTACCGGTCCGGGTAGTTCCGCGCGAGCTGGTCCGGGCTGATCCCCTGACCCTGGCTGAGGGAGTACTCCACTCCCAGCAGCAGCCGGCTCGCGTCCGTCCTGAGCTCCTGGGCGACCTCGTCGCTGATCAAGCGCACGACGACCACACCCAGGGGCACGCCTAACAGCAGTACCGCGATGACCGCGACGAGCAGCATGGAGGAAAGCAGGCGCCGGCGCACGTGCTAGCCCCTCCCCCGCAACCGCCCCACGGCGGCTACTCGCGCTCGAAACGGAAGCCGACCCCTCGGACGGTCGTGATGTAGCGCGGCTTGGCCGCGTCGTCGCCCAGCTTCCGGCGCAGCCACGAGATGTGCATGTCCAGTGTCTTCGTCGACCCCCACCAGTTCGTGTCCCACACCTCGCGCATGATCTGCTCGCGGGTGACGACCTTGCCGGCGTCCCGTACGAGCACGCGCAGCAGGTCGAACTCCTTGGTGGTCAGGTGCAGTTCCTTGTCTCCCATCCAGGCCCGGCGGGAGTCGGCGTCGATGCGGACGCCTTGCACCACCGGGGTTTCCGATGTTCCGCGCCGGAGCAGGGCCCGCACTCGGGCGAGCAGTTCTGCCAGGCGGAACGGCTTGGTGACGTAGTCGTCGGCCCCGGCGTCGAGACCGACGACGGTGTCGACTTCGTCGACACGGGCGGTGAGGATCAGGACCGGAGTCCCGTGTCCCTCCGCGCGAATGCGGCGCGCGACCTCCAGCCCGTCCATCTCTGGAAGGCCGAGGTCGAGAACAATCAGGTCGACGCCCCCCGACAAGGCCCTCTCCAGGGCCTGCGGGCCATCCGGGCTCACCTCCACCTGATAGCCCTCCCGGCGCAGGGCGCGCGCCAGCGGCTCGGAAATCGAGGTGTCATCCTCGGCGAGAAGTACGCAGGTCATGGTGCGATCGTAGGACCTTAAGCGATCGTTTCCCGGCTACAGCGCGCCTTTTGACTTGTCGTTGACCCATCAATTGACCTGGGCAAACACTGATAAATCCGGGATAGTCAGCACGCAAGCGACGCGATCTTCTACCCTATTCTCGACCATTCTGAACTTCGTCGCTGGAAAGCGGATAAGGGTATGAAAAACGCCCGCCGAAACGATGACGACGGGCGTTGTCCATCTGATTTCCCGCGAGTCCTCAAGCGTGAGTCTCGGAATCGTGAGTGCCCGAAGCGCGAGTCCGGAGCGCGACGGCCTCAGGCGAGCGACGGCTCAGGAGAGGACTCAGGAGGACGACGACGGCTCCGTGTACCGCTGCAGGTACAGCTGCTCGCCCAGGCTCTCCAGGAGGCCCAGCTCGGTCTCCAGGTAGTCGATGTGGTGCTCCTCGTCGGCCAGGATGCGCTCGAAGAGCGTCGCGGAGGTGATGTCCCCCCGCTCCCGCATGAGGGCGATCCCGGGCCGCAGCCGCTTGACCACGCCCAGCTCCAGCTCCAGGTCGGCCTGAAGCTGCTCCCTGACGGTCTGGCCGATGTGCAGGGTGTTCAGCTTCTGGTAGTTCGGCAGACCCTCCAGGAACAGGATCCGGTCGGTGAGTTCCTCCGCGTGCCGCATCTCGTCGATGGACTCCGCCCGCGTGATCGCGGCGAGCTTCGTGTATCCCCAGTTCTCCTGCAGCTTGGCGTGCAGGAAGTACTGGTTGATGGCGGTCAGCTCGGAGGTGAGCTGCTCGTTGAGCAGCGCGATGATCTCTTTGTCGCCCTGCATAAGCTTCCTCGATCTATGCGCTGGTGACCAGGTCCTCTGACCGTTTCAGGATCGCACAGATCTTCCGGACGCAAGACGCGCAGTCCCCCCCTGCCCCGGTGGCGTCGCGCACCTGGCGAGCCGTCCTCGCCCCTTCGGCGATGCAGTCGTGCACCTCGCTCTCGGTGACGGCGCGGCAGATGCAGACGTACATGGGTCGCCTCTCAGGGATCTTCAGGAAGGTTAGGCATACCTAACATAACTCACTTCGGTAAGGCTTGCCTACGTGACCCATGACACAAAAACGGGGGCGGCGCCGCTCCACACGACGCCGCCCCCGCCCGAGGCCGGTCAGAGCACCACGACCGACCGCAGCACCTCCCCGCGGTGCATCTTGCCGAACGCCTCCTCGACCTGGTCGAGGCCGATGGTCTCGGACACGAATCCGTCGAGGTCGAGCCGTCCCTGCAGGTAGAGGTCGATCAGCATGGGGAAGTCGCGGCTGGGCAGGCAGTCGCCGTACCAGGAGGACTTGAGCGCGCCGCCGCGCCCGAAGACGTCGAGCAGCGGCAGTTCGAGCTGCATCTCCGGAGTCGGCACGCCGACGAGCACGACGGTCCCGGCCAGGTCGCGGGCGTAGAAGGCCTGCTTGTACGTCTCGGGACGGCCCACCGCCTCGATCACGACGTCGGCGCCGAACCCGCCGGTCAGCTCGCGGATGGCCTCCACCGGGTCGGTCTCGCGCGAGTTGACGGTGTGGGTGGCGCCGAAGCCGCGGGCCCAGTCGAGCTTGCGGTCGTCCACGTCCACCGCGACGATCGTCCGCGCTCCGGCGAGGTGCGCGCCCGCGATGGCCGCGTTGCCCACGCCGCCGCAGCCGATCACCGCGACCGTGTCGCCCCTGGTCACACCGCCGGTGTTGATCGCGGCCCCGAGGCCGGCCATCACGCCGCAGCCGAGCAGGCCGGCGACGGCCGGCTTGGCCGCCGGGTTGACCTTCGTGCACTGCCCGGCCGCCACCAGGGTCTTCTCCACGAACGCCCCGATGCCGAGCGCCGGGCTGAGCACGGTGCCGTCGGCCAGGGTCATCTTCTGGGCCGCGTTGTGGGTGTTGAAGCAGTACCACGGCCGTCCCCGCAGGCACGCGCGGCACTGCCCGCACACCGCCCGCCAGTTGAGGATCACGTAGTCGCCGGGCTCGACCTCGGTCACACCCTCGCCCACCGCCTCGACGACGCCCGCGGCCTCGTGGCCCAGCAGGAACGGGAAGTCGTCGTTGATGCCGCCCTCGCGATAGTGGAGGTCGGTGTGGCAGACCCCGCAGGCCTGCACGTTCACGACCGCCTCGCCGGGCCCCGGGTCCGGCACGACGACCGTCTCCAGCGTCACCGCCGCTCCCTTGCCACGCGCCACCACGCCCTGGACTTCGTACGGCATGTCCTGCACCTCAACTTTCTCGGCTGGATCTCCTCAGAACATACGGCTCCACCACGCCGAGCCCGCGCGCGGGACGGCGGCGGAGTTTGACCAGGTCGACGCCGGGCGCCCCGGCGAGGCCCGCGGCCAGCTCGCTGTCGGCGAGGATCGTGCCCGGCCTGGCGATGGCCGTCAACCGGGCCGCCAGGTTGACCGTCGTGCCGAAGACGTCGCCCATCGCCGGCAGCACCGGGCCGTACGCCAGCCCGACCCGCACGTCGGGCCCCTCGGCGTCCCGCTTGAGCTCGTCGAGCAGGTCGAGCGCGATGAGGGCCGCGGTCCTCGGATCGGCGGCGGTGAAGAGCACCTCGTCGCCGAGCGTCTTGACCAGCCGCCCGTCGTGCGCGGCGATCACGTCGGAGGCCCGCGACTCGAACCCCTCGACCAGGTCGGCCAGCGCCAGCTCGTCCAGCTCCCTGGACACGCGGGTGAAGGCGACGAGGTCGGCGAACCCGACGGCGAGCCTCGGCCGGGTCGGCGAGACGTCCTCGCCGGGCTCGGCGAGGGAGACCAGCCGGCTCGCGGTGGCGGCGAGCTGGGAGCGCCAGACGTGCACCAGCGTCTGCTCGAAGTCCGGCAGCAGGCGGCTGACCGTGTCCATCACCTGCCGCAGCGCGTCCTCTCCCGCCCGCGCGCCGGGCTCGATCAGCGCGTCGACCATGATCTCGGCCTGCCACTGGGCGAGCCGCGCGGTCGTACGGCCGAGGGCCCTGGCCATGCGGATCACGGCCCGCTCGTCGAGCATCTCCGCGTCGAGCAGGTCACGGATGCGGTGCAGGGCCTCCAGGTCGGCCTCGGTGAACGCCACGGCGTCGTCGGCGAACGTGGCGAAGCCGAGGGCCCGCCAGATCCGCGCTGCCAGGTCCTGGGGGATGCCGGCCGCCTCGGCGACCTGCCTCCGGGTGTAGGCCGGCGCCGGCCCAAGGAACAGCCGCCGCATGTCGTCGGCGCCGGGCCGCCCGCTGATGTCCACGTCCCCCTCCCCCGCACGGCGCGTGGGCCGCGCCACGCTCAGTCTCCGTCGATGTTCCCGTCCGCGGCGTCCTCCACCAGCCGGAACAGCTCATGCCGTACGCGCTGGATCTGGGGGATGTCGCGGTAGTCGATGTCGCCCTTCTCCGACGCCGACTCGACCCGGAGCGTGCCGCATCCCAGGATGCGCTCCACGAGCCGCTGGTCGGAGCTCACGCTGCTCACCTTGGCCAGCGGGATGTCGTCCTCCGACTTGTTCAGCACTCCCGTGCTGATCGCGAAGCGGTGCGAGGTGAGCGTGTAGGACGTCGTCACCCAGCGTAGATAGGGGATGACCGTCCACAGGACCAGCGCCACGAACGCGACCACGGCCACCGCGCCGCGGGCGTACCCCGCGTACTCGTAGTCGCCGGGGATGAGGATGAAGGCCGCGACGGCGGCGGCCAGCACGACGATGAGGGCGAGGATCGGCAGGATCAGCCGCTTCCAGTGCGGATGGAACGATAGAACGATCCGCTCGCCGTCGGCCAGGTATTGATCGGGGAGACCCATGGCGCAAATCGTGACACGATCGCCGGTCGATTGCATGCGTTCGCCTGATCACCCAGCAGCTCAGGGAAGCGGGCGCGGGCCCGTCTCCGGCGACGAACCCTTGCGGACGTGGACGACGTCGCCCGCGCTGAGCGTGTGCTCGCCGTCCTCGGCGCGCACGAGCAGGTGGCCGGACGCGTCGACGCCGGTCGCCAGGCCCGTCAGCACCCGCTCGGCGGGCAGTTCGACCCTGACCTCCTGGCCCACAGTGGACGACCAGGCGAGGTAGGCGGCCCGCAGGCCCGAGGCGTCCGCGTCGCCGCCGGCGGCCGTCCAGTCGCGGTAGTGCGACTCGACCTCCCGCAGGATCGCGCGCAGCAGCGGGTCGCGGTCGGTGCAGGCGGCGTTCTCGACGGCGAGGGAGGTGGCCCGTTCCACGGGCAGCTCCTCCGGTCGCAGCGAGACGTTGAGACCCATGCCGACGACCACCATGCGGTCCACCCGCTCGGCCAGGATCCCGGCGAGCTTGCGCTCCCCCACCATGAGGTCGTTGGGCCACTTGAGCCGCACGTCGACCTCCGCGATCCGCCGTACGGCCGAGGCGGCGGCGAGGCCGACCAGCAGCGCCAGCCAGCCCTGCCGGGCGAGCGGCACCTCCGGCCGCAGCAGCATCGAGAACGTCAGCCCCGAGCGCGGCGGCGCGGTCCACGGGCGCCCGAGCCGGCCCCGGCCGGCGAACTGCGACTCCGCGACCAGCACGGCGCCCTCGGACGGGCTCTCGCGCACGGTCCTGGCCAGGTCGGCGTTGGTGGACCCGGTCCGCTCGACGACGCGTATGGACGACCACAGCGAGCCGGAGCGCACCAGCGCCCTGGTCAGCGCGGTCTCGGACAACGGGGGCCGGTCGAGATCGGCGTACGGCGAGTCGGACACGCACCCAGGCTATCGACCCCCGGGCCGCCTCCAACCGCCGCACCGTCCGCCTACCGGCACCGCGGCACCGCGCTCACCGCCCGGGCCGGGCCGCGATCACGGACTCCAGGGCGCGCATCCGCCGGAGCCGGGCGGCGAGCCGGGGCCCGCAGCGCTCCGTCCGCCCCCGGGGGTGGCACCCGCCGCCGCCGTCGTCCGGCGGCAGGTAGCCGAAGGCGGCCATCTCGGGGGCGGCGACCTCGGTGACGAGGGCCGCCTCGGCCGGGGTGAGCACCGTGCGCCACAGGTCGCGCCGCTCCGTCGTCACCGGTTCGAGCGCGCGGGCCTTCCACCACTCCCAGGGGTGCACGATGGGCGGCAGCGGCCGTTCCTCCGCCGCTTCGGACGCGGACGCCGGAGGCACGCCGAGGAAGTCCGCGAGCCGGGCCCGGGAGGCGGCCGGACCGGCGACCAGATCCTCGTAGCGCACCACCAGGCACCGCCGCGGCCCGAGCCGGTGACGGGCGGCGCGCAGCGACCGCTGGTCGAAGACCCATTCCTCGGCGAGCTCGCCCGGATCGCGGATGCCCCAGGGAACGGCCCGGTGCGAGGCGGCCACGGCACGCGGATCGCGCACCACCCCGACGATCTTCAGCGCGGGGTCGGCCGACGTCATCGCCCGCCACCACAGCAGGTGTTCCGGCGTCTTCTCGCCGTACACCGCGCTGGGCGGCCAGGGCGGCGAACACAGTGGTGAACACGGGGGTGAACACGGTGGTGAACACAGCGCGACGACCAGCGCGGAGAACAGGTCGATCAGGCGGTCGCAGCGAGGGCCGAGCAGCTCGAACATCCGGGCGCGATCGAGGCGCAGTCCCGCCGAGGTCGGCAGCGCCTCGAACCGGCTCAGCTCGTCGCACACCTCCGGCCAGGTGAGGGGGAAGCGCCTCCTGGCGAGCAGGCCGGGCGCGAACAGGTGCAGGAAGTGGGTCTCGGGCGGCATCACCACGTCCGGCAGCTCGCAGCACAGCCGCTGGGTCACGGTGGTGCCCGACCTCGGTGTGCCGACCACGAGGAACGACAGACGCGGCGTCGTGTCCTGTGCCGGGTCCCGTCCCGTGATCGGCGCCGGGCCCCGCACCATTTCGAGGGGCGTGCTCCGCGCCGTGTCCGGCGCCGCGATCACCGCACCGCTCGTGGGCGCGTCACCGCCGTCCTCCAGGCGTACGGCGCCGCTCTCGGGGGCCGTCGTCATCGGGCGTCCCGCGTGCCCGCCGGGGTCCGCCACCAGGGGCCGCCGCGCTCGTCGGCCAGGCGCAGCGCCTCGGCGGCGACCTGCTCGGGCGGGATGTCGAGGCAGTCGAGGGCGAAGGGGCAGGCGAACTGGCGGCAGGGCGAGCACGCGGTGGGCACCGTGAGGATCGACGCCGGGCCGAACCGCGGCCGATACTGCTCCACCTGCTCGGTGCCGGCGAACAGCACGACCACGGGCGTGCCGAGCGCGCTGGCCAGGTGCGCCCCGCCGCTGTTGTTGCACACGACCACGTCGACGGCCTCGATGAGCGCCGCCAGGACCGGTACGTCGAACCGGCCGGGCAGCAGGATCGCGCCGGGCACGCCGGCGCCGGTGGCCTCGACGAGCGGCGTTTCCCCGGCCGTTCCCGCCACGACGACCCGCAGCCCGGCGGCCGTGAGCAGCCCGGCCACCCGGGCGAACCGGTCGGCCGGGTAGCGCCGCGCGGAGCAGGAGGCCCCCGGGAGGATGAGCGCGCACGGCCGCCTTCCGCGACCGTCCCCATGGCCGTCCCCTCCGGACCTGGAGTCGAGCAGGCGGCGGGCCGTACGGGCCGCCTCGGCGGGCACGCGGACGCGCAGCCTGCCCTCGACCGGAGGGACGCCCACCCGTTCGAGCATGTGCAGCGCGCGGTCCACCTGGTGGGTCTCGTCCGGCGGCGAGGGCACCCAGTGGGTCAGTCCCGCCCCGCCGAACTCCTTGGACATGCCGACCCGTACGGGCACCCCGGCGAGCCGGCAGAGGTACGCGGCCGGCCAGGGGGCCTGGGAGAACGAGGTCAGGATCACCGCCGCCTCGTAGCCGCCCCACCCGATGCGCTCGACGAGGTCCAGGTCGTCGGTGACCGGGACGTCCTCCCCGCCGGTCTTCTGCCACGAGACCGAGGCCGTGAGCACGCCGGCCACCTCGGGGAGCAGCCCGGCCGCGGCGGCGCCCGCGGGGGCGGCCAGCAGATCGAGCCGGGCGCGGGGAGCGGCACGCCGCAGCGCGCGCAGCGCCGGGCCCGCCATCACGACGTCGCCGAGGTTGTCGGGACGGATCACGAGCACGCGGGCGAGCCCTCGCCACGGGACCGGCGGGCCTGCGAGCGCCGCGGGATGCTCCATCCCCTGCGCCTACCCCTCGACGAACAGGACAAAACGGCACATAAACCCATACAAACGGATGGTTTGCCACGTGAGTCCCTCGGGCACCTCCCCCGGCGCGGCGCTCGCGTCCGGCCTCCCGCGGCCGGCCGCGCACGCGCACCCCAGCGGGGTGGAAGGGCGCCCTCCTCGGCGGAACGAGAGGAGGGCGCCACGCGACCGGTGACGCGGCGCCTCTGCGTCCGGAGAAGGGGCCGGAGAAGGGGCCGGAGAAGGGAGGGGAGGCGGCGTGACGGAGAGGGGCCGGATCCGCGTGGCCATGGTCCACGGTCCCGGGCCCGCCGACCGCGACGGCGTCGGCGACTACGTCGAACGGCTCGTCGGCGCGCTCGGCGAGGCCGGAGTCGAGGCGGTGGGGGTGCCGGTGGGATCACCGGGGGCGCGCTCCCCCTGGCACTGGCTGCCGGCCACGCTCGACGCCGCCCGGCGAGTGCGGCGGCTGCGCCCGGACGTGGTCCACGTGCAGTTCGCCCCTTCGGCCTACCGGTTCTCCGGGCTGCCCGGGCTGCTGCCGCCCCTGCTGCCGCCCGGCGCGCCGCTGGTGACCACCCTGCACGAGTACGGCTGGTGGGCGGCCCCCGGGTGGGTGCCCGGCCCCGTCTGGCGGCCCCTGGAACGCGCCCGCCTGTGGGACCGGGAGACCGGGCGGCTGGTGCCCGCCAGCGCCCTCGTGGTCGTGACGAACGCCTCCCACGCCCGGCAGGTCAGGCGGCGCGTCGGAACGGCCGCCGTGGAGGTGCCGCTGGCGCCGAACGTCGTGGATCACGGCGGGGGACGGCAGGCGCGCGTGCGGGTGCGGGACCGGCTCGGCATGGGGCCGGACGACCCGCTGCTCGCCTTCTTCGGGTTCGTCCACCCCGTGAAGGGCGTGCGTCAGCTCATCGAGGCCCTGCCCGCGCTGCGCGCGGCCCGCCCCTGCCTGCGCCTGCTGGTCGTGGGCGGCTTCGCCTCCCAGGCGCTGCCCGAGGCCGAGGCCCGGGCCTTCCGCGCGGAACTGGAGGCGCTGGCCGGGCGGCACGGCGTCGCGGACGCGGTGACGTTCACCGGTCACGTGCCCGCCGCCCGGGTGTCGGAGTTCCTGCACGCGGCGGACGCGGGCGTCCTGCCCTTCACCGCCGGGGTGACGACCAAGAGCGGCGCACTGCTCACGATGCTGGCGCACGGGCTGCCGACCGCGGTCACCGTGCCGGACGAGCCCGACCCCACCCTCCCGCTCGGGGAGGCCGTCGCCGTGATCAGGGCCCGCCGCGACGCCGTCGCCATCGCGCGGACCGTCGCGCCGCTGCTCGACGACCCCGAGGCGCGGCGGCACATGGGCAGGGCGGCCCGGCGGCTCGCCGCCCGCCACTCCTGGTCCCGGGTCGCCGCCGCCCACCGGGCGCTGTACGAGACCCTGGCCGGCCCGCGCCGCCCGCTCGGCCGGCCGGATGCGTGAGCCGTACCGGGAGATCCTGGTCGTCGACCTGCTCGGCGGGATCGGCGACCTGGTCATGCTCCTGCCCGTCGTGCACGGCCTGGCCCGCCGCAACCCCGGCGCGTCGCTGCGCGTGCTCACCCACGAGCCCGGCGCCGCCCTCCTGCGCGGCGACCCCGCGGTCACGCGCGTGCTCACCCCCCGCCACGACGGCGCGGGCGCGGAGCGGGAGGCGGTGACCGAGGCGCTGGCCGCCCGGCGTCCGGACCTCGCGGTCACCACCACCCGCTACGACGGCATTCCGGATCTCCTCGCCGCCTCGGGCGCCCGGTGCGTCACCGACCTGTGGTGCCGCCCGCCCCCTGACGAGCCGGTCGGCGAGCGCTACCTGCGCATTCTGCTCGCCGAGGGCCTGCTGCGGCCCGAGGACGCCCTCGCCCGTCCGGCCGTGCGCCTGACGCCCGCCGAGATCGCGTACGGCGAGAGCGCGCTCGCGCACCACCTCCCAGCCTCCGGGACGGGGCCCCCGGTCGTGCTGATCACGGACGCGGGCATGGACGTGAAGCGGTGGCCCGCCGGGCGCTGGCGGGAACTCGCCGCGCTGCTGGCCCGGCGTGGTCATCCCCTGCTCACGCCCGACGCGCCGCCCAAGCGGGACCGCGCGGACGCGAAGGACGCGGTTTTCGGCCCGGAGGTGGCCGTGCTGCCGCAGTGCGGCCTGCGCGGGCTCGCCGCGTGCTTCGCCGCCGTGGCGCGTCGCGGCGGGGTGGCCGTGGGCGGCGACACCGGGCCGCTGCGGCTGGCCGCCGCGGCCGGGGCGGCCACGGTCGGGCTGTTCGGGCCCACCTGGGCCGGCCGGTACGGCCTCCGCCCCTCCACCGGCTCCGGACTCCTCGGCGGCGCGGCCGATCTCCAGGGGCTGCCGGGCTGCCCGCACCGCAGGCCCACGGCCATCACCGAACAGCCGTGCTGGTGGACGGCCGGCTGCCCGCTGTCCCCGGCGGGCCCCGCCTGCATGGCCGACATCTCCGTGGCGTCCGTCGTGCGCGCCGTGACGCGCCTGTGCGCCGGTTCCCCCATGCGCCACCCGGCGGACGACGGCTGACCGGTGCTGACCCGTGAACCGTGGCGTGGCAGGCTGCGTACGGGAAAGAACGGCAGCCATGCCGCCGAGGAGGAGGCAGATGGAACGGGACGGCGGGGCACGGCCCACTGTGCGTCCGGGGCCCGTCACGCGGTCACGCGTCCGGAGGGTGTCCGGATCGGCGGTACGCGACCGGCGCGACGACCTCGCCACGGAGGAGCCGCTGGAGATCCGGCTCCTGGCCGGCGGCGAGAGCCGTACGGTGGCGATCACGATGCGGACGCCGGGCGCGGACTTCGAGCTCGCGGCGGGGTTCCTGCACGGCGAGGGGATCGCCGGCCACGGCGACATCGCGGCCATCGGCTACTGCACGGACGAGGACCTGGATCCCGAGGCGCGCTACAACACCGTGACCGTACGGCTCACCGCCCCCCGGCTGCCCGACCTCGGCGCCGCGGCGCGGAACTTCCTGACATCGAGCGCGTGCGGCGTCTGCGGCACGGCGAGCCTGGACGCCCTGCGCGACCGCTGCGCCGTGCCGGCCGTGCGCCCGCCGGTCGCCGTGTCGGCCACGACCGTGTACGGCCTGCCGGACCGGCTGCGGGAGGCCCAGGGGGTGTTCGGCAGGACGGGCGGGCTGCACGCCGCCGGGCTGTTCACGCCCGACGGCACGCCGGTGGCGGTGCGGGAGGACGTGGGACGGCACAACGCCGTGGACAAGCTGGTCGGCTGGGCGCTGCTCGGCGGCCGGACCCCTCTCGACCGGCACGTCCTGCTGGTCAGCGGCCGGGTCGGCTACGAGATCATGCAGAAGGCCGCGAGCGCCGGGATCCAGATCGTGTGCGCCGTGTCGGCGCCCTCCTCCCTCGCCGTCGACCTGGCGCGCGAGTTCGGCATCACGCTCGTGGGGTTCCTGCGCGAGGAGCGCTTCAACATCTACGCCTGCCCGGAGCGGATCGACGTCGAGCAGGCGGCCGAGACGCCGTGATCCGGCCGGGCGCCCGGATCCCGGGCGCCCGGCCGGTTCGTACGTCAGCCGGTGTTCTGCAGGCCGGCCGCGACGCCGTTCACGCTGAGCAGCAGCAGCGTGGACAGGCGCTCGCGCTCCTCCTCCGACAGGTCGCCCGGCGCCCGCAGCGCCGACAGCGCCCGCAGCTGGAGGTGGCTGAGCGCGTCCACGTAGGGGTCGCGCAGCTGCACGGCCCGCGACAGCACGCGCCGGTTCTCCAGCAGGCGGGCGTGGCCGGTCACCTCCAGCACCAGCCGCCTCGTCAGGTCGTACTCCTCCAGGACCTGCTCGGGGAAGTCGCTCCGGCCGCCCAGGGCCAGGTAGCGGGACGCGATGGAGCGGTCGGTCTTGGCCAGCGACATCTCCGCGTTGTCCAGCATCGCGGCGAACAGCGGCCACTCCTGGTAGGCCGAGCGCAGTTCGGCCATGCCGCCGTCGGTGACCACGGCGGCCAGGCCGCTGCCCAGGCCGTACCAGCCGGGGAGGTTGACCCGCGTCTGGGCCCACGAGAACACCCACGGGATGGCCCGCAGGTCGTCCAGCGAGCGCGGCGCGCCGAGGCCGCGCCGCGCGGGCCGGGAGCCGAGCCGCAGCGAGCCGATCTCCTCGAGCGGGCTGACCAGCGCGAACCACTCGGGGAAGCCCGGGGCCTCGGTCAGCGCCCGATAGGCGCGCTCGGAGGCCGCGGCCACGGTGTCGGCCAGCCGGCGGAACTTCGCCGCCGCGGCGGCCGTGCTCGACTCCACCGCCGAGGTGGACGCGAGCAGCACGGCGTTGGTGACCTGCTCGATGTGCCGCTTGGCGATCGCCGAGTGGCCGTAGCGCGCGAAGATGACCTCGCCCTGCTCGGTGACCTTGAACCGCCCGGCGACCGAGCCGGGGGCCTGGGCGAGCACCGCGCGGTTGGCGGGGCCGCCGCCCCGTCCGAGCGCGCCGCCGCGGCCGTGGAAGAGCCTGAGCTTGATGTCGTTGGCCGCGGCCCAGGCCGTCAGCGCCGCCTGCGCGTCGTACAGGCGCAGGGTGGCCGCCGCCGGGCCGAGTTCCTTGGCCGAGTCGGAGTAGCCGAGCATGACCTCCATGCGCCGCCCGTTCTCGGCGAGCCTCCGGCGCACGGGCTCCAGCGCGACCATGCCCTCCAGCACGGCGGTGGAGTTGTCCAGGTCTTCGCCCGACTCGAACAGCGGGACCACGTCGAGCACCGGGGCGCGGTCGCCCATGGCGTGCCTGGCCAGCTCGTACACCGCCGCGATGTCGTCGGCCGAGCGGGTGAACGAGACGACGTAGCGGGAGCAGGCGGTCACGCCGAAGCGCTCCTGGATCCAGCCGATCACCCGGATCGTGGCCAGGACCTCCTCGGTGCGCTCGGACGGCGTGCCGGAGGCGATCTCCTTCAGCGCCGCCGCGTGCACCGCCGAGTGCTGGCGCACCTCCAGCTCGGCCAGGTGGAAGCCGAACGTCTCGACCTGCCAGATCAGGTGCTGCAGCTCGCCGTACGCCTGCCGTACGGCGCCGGCGCCGCGCAGGGAGTCCTGGGTGAGCCGCAGGTCGGCCAGGAGCTCGGACGGCGCGCGGTAGGCGAGGTCGAGGTCGCGGCGGCGGGTCGCGGCGATCCTGGCCGCCACGAACATCAGCCACTGGCGGTGCGGCTCCCGCGGCGACCGGGTGGCCATCTCCGACACCAGGTCGGGGTGGTCGTCCTCGGCCTGCGCGAGCGCGGCCCGCAGCTCGGCGGACGGCGGCGTGAAGACGTTGGCGAGGGTGAGCGACCTGCCGATCCGGGTGGCGGCGTTCTCCAGCGCGATCAGCACGTGCTCGGCCTGGATCTGGATGGCCTCCCTGGTCACCTTGGCGGTGACGTTCGGGTTGCCGTCGCGGTCGCCGCCGATCCAGCTTCCGTAGCGGATGTACGCCTTGGCCAGCGGCTCCCGCGTCCCGGTGCCGGGCCCGAGCGCCGCGTCGAGCGAGCGGTAGATCAGCGGCACCGTGCGGAACAGCGTCTCGTCGAACGCCGCCATCGCCGTACGGACCTCGTCCAGCGGGTCGAGCTTGGTGTGGCGGAGCTGGGCGGACCGCCACAGGATGTCGATCTCCTCGAGCAGCCGCCGGTGGGCCTCCTCCCGCTCGGCGGCGCCCCGGCCCGGGGTGTTGTAGGCGTCGAGCTGAGCGCTGATCCGCTGGATGGCGGTGACGATCGCCCGCCGCCGCGCCTCCGTGGGGTGGGCGGTCAGCACGGGCCGGAACTCCAGCCCGTCGATCAGGTCCTGGAGCCGGTCGTCGCCGCGCAGCCGCTGCACGGCCTCCGCGAGGGACTCGCGCAGCGGCACGTCGTCCTTGTCGCGCTGCCGCAGGGTGCGGATGCGGTAGTGCTCCTCGGCGAGGTTGGCGAGATGGAAGTAGCAGGTGAAGGCCCGGGCGATCTGCACGGCGCGGTCGACGGGCCACTCGGCCACCAGGGCCGCGACCTCGTCGGCCGTCGTCTCCCGACGACGGGCCGCGATCACCGCCTTTCGGAGCCGTTCCACGTCGGCGAGGAGGTCGGGGCCGCCGTGCTCGGCGATCACCTGACCCAGTAGTCCACCCAATAGGCGCACGTCAGCGCGGAGTTCGTCCGGCATCTCCGCTACGGCGTTGTGTCGTTCGGCAGGAGCGATGGCGGCCATGTTTGGAAGGCTAGCGAATCGCACTCGGGAGCCCGAGGGCGGTCTCACCAATTGGACTAGACCACTCGAACGGGCAGGTCAGACCGGTCGCGCGTCCGGGGTGCGGAGCGCCTCGGCCGGGGCTTCGGGGAGTGCTCTGAGGCGGCGGGTGAGGTGCTGGGCGAGCCGCCCATGCGCCACCACGATCGCGCCGAAGACGACGATCAGCACGGCGATCGGCGTCAACTGGCCGTCGTCGGCCAGGACGATGGTCTTCGCGTCGCCGAGCCCCGTCCTCACGGCCAACAGCCCCGTGAGCGCGGCGGTCGCCCAGCGACCGGCGTGCATGATCGCCGGACGCGCGGTCGCGGTCACCGCGGCCGGCAGGGCCAGCACGACGAACGCGACGAGGATCGCGACCGTGCCCGCCAGGGACAGGCCGGTCGATCCGCCGACGGCCAGCGCGATGCCCCGCATCAGGAGGCGCGCCAGCACTCCGATCACCAGTCCGCTCAGCACCGCCGCGCCCACCGGCGCCCAAATCGCTCGGCCCGGCCGCGTATTCTCACGCATTATCTCTCCCCCTAGAACGGTCCAAACGGTTATAAGGGTGGGCCGTATCCCCCGCAACACCGCAAGGACTTCGCGACCGCTCCGTTACGCGAGGGGCGCGGCCGTGTCCGGAGTGAGGAGCGCGCGGAGCGAGGAACGAGCGAGCACGCACCGAGGGAGGTGCTTGTTGGCGCGCCTCCGGCACGACGCTTATTGGCGCGCCTCCGGCACGACCAACGGACTTAGGCGCCCCAAGCCGTCAGGCGCAGAAATGAGCACGAGCCGCCGCGCGGAGGCGCGGCAAAACAACCCGGTCAGGTGGGGCGGGAGACGGCGGTGAGGAGTTCGGGGAGGCGGGCGAAGCCGATGCCGGCGGCGAGCCGGCGGCCCGCCCAGGCGACCACCACGCCGTACGGCACGGCGACCACGGCCGCCCACGAGGTCAGGCCGAGCAGGACCGGCAGCACGACGGGCAGCGCGAGCGCGCCGGTGGCGAGCATCGCGGCGAAGGAGGCGATGAACGCCTGCCCGCCCTGCCCCGGAGCGGCGCCGCTGAAGGCGTTCAGGCGGTCGGGATAGGTGTACGGCACGGTCACGCTGGTGAGCGCGCCGACGCCCATGGCGACGCCGAGCACGCCCCACGCGACCGGCGCGGCGACGACGGCCCAGGCGGCGTCGCCCGCGACCAGGGCGGCGGCCAGCGCCACCAGGGTCAGCAGCGGCACCCCGATGACCGCCATGGCCAGGTGCCGGCCGGCCAGGTCGGTACGCAGGTCACGCGGGGTCGAGAACGCCACCGCGTTCATCCACAGCGACCTGCCGTCGATGCCGAAGGAGTTGGCCGCCTGCAGTCCGATCACGACGGCCGCCAGGCAGACGGGCCCGACCACGAACCGCGGCCCGGCCCAGCCGTCCGGTCCGCGCAGGGAGAAGATGACGACCGCGCTCACGAAGAGCGCGACGATCCAGTTCATCCGGCCCCGCGGCTCCCTCGCGGCGTACTTCAGCTCCTTGGCGACGACGGCGCCGAGCATGCCGCCCGGCAGGAACCGGCCGAGCGGGACCCGTCCGGACCGCCGGACGGAGCCGCCGCCCTGGCTTGAGGCGTCGGGCCGCACCAGCGCGTGCCGCAGCGCGGCGATCCACAGCCACCCCAGCACGACGACCGCCATCGCGACGACGATCAGTTCGGCGACGCCGATGAGCCCGCCGTCGGCGATCGCGTGCGCGGCCAGCCCCGGCGGCGTCCACCGCAGGACGTCGCCCGCCGACGCCAGGATCCGCGTGGGGTCGCCGGAAAGCCCCCGGTTGATCAGCAGGTTGGGCAGCTGGAAGAGCAGCACGCCGAAGACGGCGGCGACCGCGAGCAGGTCGCGTCCCCTGCGGGTGCGCAGCACGCCGGACAGCGCGGTGGTCACCAGGCGGGAGGCCGTGAGGCAGAAGGCGAACTGGAGGACCACCGCGGGCACCCCGAGCAGCACCCCGCCCGGCCCGTGGGCGAGCGCGACCACGCCGCCGGACAGCGCGGCCAGCGAGGCGATCGGCCACGGCCCGGTCGCCGACGCGGCCAGCATGCCGGTCGCGAGCTGCCGGGTGGTCAGCGGGAACAGGGCCAGCCGGGCCGGGTCGAGCGTCTCGTCCAGGCCGAAGGCCATCAGTGGCACGACGATCCACCCGACGGCGAACGTCGCGAACGCCGCCGACACGAGGTCGAGGGCGACGTCGGGCGGCGCGAACCGGATGAGGGACAGCAGCGTGAACCCCGCGACGGCGGCGAGGAGGGCGGCGCCCAGCGAGAAGGCGAAGCCGACCTGCTTGCCGACCTCGCCGCGCAGGCCCCCGCGCACCAGGCTGAGCTTCAGCCGGACGAACAGCCACGTCATGACACACTCCCGATCGGATCGCGCCGCGTCGTCACGCGCCCGTGAGACGGGCGCCGCCTGAGCCGGCCGCCGGTGGGCGGCGGGGTCAGGAGGTGGACGAGCCGAGCCACGACAGCCCCTCGTCCCCGTTGCCGTTGCCCCGCACGCCGACGAGGTCGAGGAACGCCTCGTTGAGCGTGCGGCCCCGCCGTACGTCGTCGAGCGGGCCCTGCGCGACGACGAGGCCACGGTTCATCACCGACACCCAGTCGCACAGCCGCTCGACCAGGTCCATCACGTGGCTGGAGAAGACGACGGTGGAGCCCGAGGCGGTGTATCTGCGCAGCACCTCGACCAGTGTGTTGGCCGAGACGGGATCGACGCCCTCGAAGGGCTCGTCGAGGAACAGCACGCGCGGGTTGTGCAGCAGCGCCGCCGCGAGGCCGATCTTCTTGCGCATGCCGGTGGAGTAGTCGACCACCAGTTTGTCCTGCGCCTCGACCAGGTCCATGACCTTGAGCAGCTCGTCGGCGCGCCTGCCGACCTCGTCCAGGGGGATGCCGCGCAGCTGGCCGCCGTACATC
This sequence comes from Microbispora sp. NPDC046933, assembly GCF_040644635.1. NCBI lineage: Bacteria > Bacillati > Actinomycetota > Actinomycetes > Streptosporangiales > Streptosporangiaceae > Microbispora > Microbispora sp. NPDC046933. The sequence goes on from NZ_JBEYWW010000001.1 coordinate 299,645, forward strand.
AGCAGTTCGCGGCCGGACAGCCGTTCGAACAGCCGCAGGCCCTCGGGCAGCACGCCGATGTGCGCCTTGACGCCGACGGGGTCGGCCCACACGTCGTGGCCGTCGATCTCGATCCGCCCGCCGTCCGGGCGCAGCAGGCCGGTGACCATGCTCAGCGTCGTCGTCTTGCCCGCGCCGTTGGGACCGACCAGGCCGGCGAAGCTGCCCCTCGGCACGACCAGGTCGACCCCGCCGACCGCCACCTGCTGCCCGAAGCGCTTGTACAACCCCTGCGTGCGTACGGCGTCCGCCATGGAGCCCCCACTTGTATAAAGCCGTCGTAAAGCCGAACGAACGGCACACGGGCCGCGTTCCTGGTGGGAGTTCCCGCACGGGCGACGGGAATCCCGGTGAGCGCGACCCGGCGCGACCAGACGGCGCCGGCCTGGTTAACCTGTCGCGCATGGATTCGACGCGACCCGGAACGGCGTTCGGGACCCGAGGGCCGCTGGGCATACGAGGAACGGTGAGCAGGCGATGAGCGCCGAACACGCCCCCGAGATCGACATCCACACCACCGCCGGCAAGATCGCCGACCTGGAGCGCCGCCGGAGCGAGGCGGCCCACGCCGGCTCCCGGCGTGCGGTGGAGAAACAGCACGCCAAGGGCAAGATGACGGCCCGCGAGCGGCTGGCCGCCTTCCTTGACGAGGGCTCCTTCGTGGAGTTCGACGAACTGGCCAGGCACCGGGCGACCGCCTTCGGCCTCGACCGCGAGCGCCCGTACGGCGACGGGGTCGTGACCGGGTACGGCACGGTGGACGGCCGGCCGGTCGCGGTGTTCGCACAGGACTTCACCGTGTTCGGCGGCTCGCTGGGCGAGGTCTTCGGCGAGAAGATCGTCAAGGTGATGGACCACGCGCTGAAGACCGGCTGCCCGGTGATCGGCATCAACGACTCGGGCGGTGCGCGCATCCAGGAGGGCGTGGTCTCCCTCGGCCTGTACGCCGAGATCTTCAAGCGCAACGTGCACGCCTCGGGCGTGGTCCCGCAGATCTCGCTGATCATGGGCCCGTGCGCGGGCGGCGCCGTGTACTCCCCCGCGCTGACCGACTTCGTCCTGATGGTGCAGGAGAAGTCGCACATGTTCATCACCGGGCCGGACGTCATCAAGACCGTGACCGGCGAGGAGGTGACGTTCGAGGAGCTGGGCGGCGCGCACACGCACAACTCGCGCTCGGGCGTCGCCCACTACGAGGCGTCCGACGAGCAGGACTGCCTCGACTTCGCCAGGGCGCTGCTGTCGTATCTGCCGTCCAACAACATGGACGATCCGCCCGCCTTCGACGTCGAGGCGGACCTGGAGACGACCGACGAGGACCGCGAGCTCGACACGCTGATCCCCGACTCGGCCAACCAGCCGTACGACATGCACACGGTGATCGAGCACGTCCTCGACGACGGCGAGTTCCTGGAGATCCACGCGGGCTTCGCGCCGAACATCGTCGTCGGCTTCGGCCGGGTCGAGGGCCGTTCGGTCGGCGTCGTCGCCAACCAGCCGATGAGCTTCGCCGGGACGCTCGACATCGCCGCCTCCGAGAAGGCCGCCCGGTTCGTGCGCACCTGCGACGCCTTCAACATCCCGGTGCTGACCTTCGTCGACGTACCGGGCTTCCTCCCGGGCACCGACCAGGAGTGGAACGGCATCATCCGGCGCGGCGCCAAGCTGCTGTACGCCTACGCCGAGGCGACCGTGCCGCTGGTCACGGTCATCACCCGCAAGGCGTACGGCGGGGCCTACGACGTCATGGGGTCCAAGCACCTCGGCGCGGACGTCAACCTGGCCTGGCCCACCGCCCAGATCGCCGTGATGGGTGCCCAGGGCGCGGTCAACATCCTCTACCGGCGCGAGCTGGCCGCCGCCGACGACCCGGACGCCGCGCGGGCCCGTTTCATCAGCGAATATGAGGACACGCTGGCCAACCCCTATCTCGCGGCCGAGCGCGGCTACGTGGACGCGGTCATCCGGCCCTCGGACACCCGGATCCAAATCGTCCGCGCGCTGCGCGCCCTCCGCAACAAGCGGGCCACGCTGCCGCCGAAGAAGCACGGGAACATTCCGCTGTGACCGGCCGCGAACCGTACCTCAGCATCGTCCGGGGGGACGCGACCCCCGAGGAGATCGCCGCCCTCGTCGCCGCGCTGGCGGCGCGGGCGGCGGCACGCGACGCCGGCCCTGCGGCACCGGAAACGAAGCCGGGAAACTGGAGGAACCCGGCACATCGGCTGCGCGTGGGGCTCCCGCACGGCCCGGGAGCCTGGCGCGGGGCCTTCTTCCCCGGCGGGTGACACGTCTGCCGACGCCTTCCGCGACGACTACGGACCGATTACATCGCCGGAACAGGGTGTCAACTGGCTCAAGAGTTGGGACTATCTAGAAAGCGGGGGAATATAGTCAGCCGATCAACTAGTGACGAGTCCAGGAGGACACCATGGCCATCCCGGACTTCAGCGCACATGGCATTGCCGCAAAGTATGCCGTTCTCGTGGACGTCGGTTACCTTTACGCGGCCGCCGGTGAAGTTCTCTTAGGCGCCAAGGAGCGTAAGGAGTACCGCGTCGCCGCGGACGAGCTGATCCAGGCGCTGCAGAAGCACGCGCTCGAACGCATCCCGGGTGAGCTGCTGCGCGTCTACTGGTACGACGCCGCCCGCGACCGCGTGCCCACCGTGGACCAGCGTGTGATCGCCCAGCTTCCCTGGGTCAAGGTCAGGCTGGGCAACCTGAACGCCCGTGGCCAGCAGAAGGGCGTGGACGCGCAGATCCGCAGCGACCTCGAAGCCCTCGCCCGCCACCACGCCGTCAACGACACCGTGTTGATCGCCGGAGACGAGGACATGGTGCCCGCCGTGGAGGCCGCGCAGGCGTACGGCGTGCGCATCCACCTGTGGGGGGTCGAGCCGCCGTTCGGGACCAACCAGGCCGAGCGGCTCGTCTGGGAGTCGGACACTGTCGAGATCCTGAGCGCCGACTTCCTGCGTCCCTTCTTCACCCGCGCCCCGGTGCCGGTGCCCGTGCCGCCCACGCCGTCGCCCGCCCAGGTGTTCGCGGGCCGTACGGTCAAGCCGATGCCGCCGAAGACGCCCGCCGGGCAGGTCGCCAAGCTGGGCCCGGGCCGGCCCCGCGTGGAGGAGGTCGGCGAGCATGTGGCGCAGAAGTGGATACTGACCCGCGGCCGGGACAACATCCGCGACCTGCTGCCGGGGCCGCTGCTGCCCACGGTGATCGACACCGAACTGCTCATCGAGGCCGAGAAGGAGCTCGGCCACTCCCTTCGGCCCTACCCCGAGGCGCGCGTGTGGCTGCGCGACGGCTTCTGGGCCCGGGTCTACCGCGAGTTCGACCTCGGGGTCGGCATCTCCAGCAAGTGACGTCAGCGTCCGAGCTCGCGCGGGAGCACTCCCGGCACGTGGCGCCCGGTCTCGCGCGAGACCCCTCCGTGTTGTCGGGGCGTTGTCTGGGTGTTGTCGGGGCATCCTGACGGCCGCGTCCGATTTCCGCCAGCCCACATCGGTGGCCAGCGCATAACGTCATGTGCGTGACCACACGACAGCTCGACTTCGACGCGTGCTACCTCGCCGTCTCCGCGCGGGATTCCCGCTTCGACGGGCGTTTCTACACGGCTGTCACCACCACCGGCATCTACTGCCGCCCGATCTGCCCCGCCCGCACTCCCGCCCGGTCCAACGTCCGGTTCTACCGCCACGCGGCGGCGGCCGAGGCGGCCGGGTTCCGGCCCTGCCGCCGCTGCCGTCCGGAGCTCAGCCCCGGCGACCCCGGCTGGAACGTGCGCGCCGACCTGGTCGGACGCGCGCTGCGGCTGATCGACGACGGAGTGGCCGACGAGTCCGGCGTGGCCGGGCTGGCCCGCCGCCTGCACGTGACCGAGCGGCATCTGCACCGCCTGTTCGCCACCGAACTCGGCACCGGCCCGCTCGCCGTCGCCCGCACCCGGCGGCTGCTGCTCGCCAAGCAACTGCTCACCGAGACCACCCTGCCGATCACCGACGTCGCGTTCGCCGCCGGGTTCGGCAGCGTACGCCAGTTCAACGCGGCCATGAAGGAGTCGTACGGCTTCGCGCCGGGAGAGCTGCGCAGGACCAACGGGCCGGTGCACGAGAAGGGGGGTCCTGTCGCCCTCACGACCGGGCTCACGCTGCGGCTCGGCCACCGGGAGCCGTACGACGCGCAGTCGGTGCTGCGTTTCCTCGCCGCCCGGGCGATCCCCTCGGTGGAGGCGGTCTGCCGGTCGGGGGACGACGTGACGGCCTACACGCGGGCCGTCCCCGGCGGCTCGATCACGCTGCGGCCCGCCGCGGGCCACGTCCGGCTCACGGTGCGGACCACCGAGACGCACCGGCTCTCCCGGCTGGTGGCACGCTGCCGCCGCCTGCTCGACCTCGACGCCGACCCGGGGGCGGTGCGGGAGATCCTCGGCTCGACATCGCTCGCGCCGCTGGTCGCGGCCCGTCCCGGGCTGCGCGTGCCGGGAGCGTACGACGGGTTCGAACTGGCGGTCCGGGCGGTGGTCGGGCAGCAGATCTCGGTGGCCGGGGCCCGCACCCTGCTCGGCCGCATCGCCGCCCGGGCCGGCCTGCCCGCCGTCCCGTCGGCGCCCGACGCGACCGCCGACGCCGGGACCGGGGTGAGCGACGGCGTCGGGCCACGGGACGCGGAGGGGATGGGCGGAACCGGCGCGCGGTCTGACGCAGCCGGAGCGGGCCAGGTCCCGTTGCTGTTCCCCACGGCCGACCGGCTCGCCGCCGCCGACCTGGACGGCCTCGGGCTCACCACCCGCAGGGTCGCCACGATCAGGGCGCTGGCCGAGGCGGTGGCCTCCGGCGCCATCGACCTCGACGGCGCGGGCGATCCCGCCGACACCACCGCCAGGCTGCTGGAGATCCCCGGCATCGGCCCGTGGACGGCCGGTTACATCGCGCTGCGCGCGCTGCGCGACCCGGACGCGTGGCCCGAGGGCGACCTCGTGCTGCGCAGGACGATGGAACGGCTCGGCATCGCCGCGGGCGAGGCCGAGCGGTGGCGGCCCTGGCGCGCGTACGCCGCGCTGCATCTGTGGAACCACGCCTCCACCACCTGAACCGTCCGCGTCTCGGCCTCCGCCACCCGAGCCACGAGCACTCCGGACATCCCCGCACCTCGACCACAGACACGTCAGCAGAAGGACGCGACAGATGATCATCACGCAGACCGTGCCCACCCCGGTGGGCCCCCTCGCCCTGCTCGCCCGCGAGGGCGTGCTCGTCGCGGCCGGTTTCACCGCCGACCCCCGCGAGATGTTCGCCCGGCTCTCACCCTCCCTGCGGGCGCTGCCCCTGCGGGAGGGCGATCTCGGCGACGCGGCCGAGGCCGTACGGGAGTACCTCGACGGGAAGATCGACGCGCTCGACCGGGTCCCCGCCGAGCAGCCCGGCACCGCCACCAGGCAGCGCCTGTACGAGGCGCTGCGCGCCGTGCCCGCCGGGACCACCGTGTCGTACGCGCAGCTCGCGGAGAAGGCGGGGCTGCCCAGGACGGCCGCGCGGGCGGCGGGGTCGGCCTGCGCGCAGAACCTGATCGCGCCGTTCGTGCCCTGCCACCGCGTGCTGCCCTCGACCGGCGGTTACGGCGGCTACTACTACGGCACCCCGGTCAAGGAGTGGCTCCTCGCCCACGAGTCCCGCGCCTGACCTCGTCGGGCTGGTCCTGGATGGCGGCCCGCCGGCCGTGCCCGACGGTGCGGACAGGGCGGATCATTCCTTGACGATGGTCTGCACCTCGCCGACGGGCACGTCCCTGGTCGCCGAGACCTGGATCGGGTCGTACTGGAACGGGACGGCCTGGCCGCCCTGGTTGCCGTTGCCGACGACGTTCCAGACGCTCGTCACGGTGAGCGTGTAGACCTTGCGCGGCTGGTCGATGGACGCACGCAGATAACGAACGCCGCACGGAGGGTCGGCGTCGCCCTTGTCCGCGCCCTTCACGTACGGCTTGCCGGTGGTGCCGCAGCCCCCCTTGTACACGATGGCCCGGTCCTTGTCGTCGGTGCCGGGGTGGATCGTGATGCTGCCGGGCGTCGCCGTGACGGTCGCGGACATGACCCCCGGCAGCGTGGCGGTGACGGACCGAGGGGCGGTCTCGGCTCCGTCCAGCCACACCCAGGTCGGCAGGTTGACGTAGCTCTTGGCGTCCGGGCTCAGTTTGATCTTCGGCTCCGGCACGGTCAGCGCGGCCCGGGCGATCTGCATGAGCTGCTGCAGCGTGATGCCTCCGGCGGGGGTGGTTCCCTCGGGCACCCAGACGAGTGGCTCGCGTCCGGCGGCGCACGACGGTCCCTCCGGGTTGCCGGCGTCGTAGGCGACGCCCCACCACCGGCCCTTCTCGCCGAGCTTGCTGCTGTACTTCTCGATGTCGACGTCGTAGTCCACCCCCGCCTCCACCGCCTGCTTCCTCTCCTGCACCTGGAGCCTGCGCATGTCCTCGGCCCCCAGGTTCGGCTCATACCAGCAGGGCTGGGGGATCCGGTAGCCGTCGCTCTTGCCGCCGAGCCCGTTGCCGGACAGGCCGATCTGTGAGTTGGTCAGCCTGACGCCGGCCGTGTTGCCGTGCTGGAACGCCTCGCCGCGCGGCCCGACGTCCGGGTCGGCGGCGGCGGGCGGCGCGCACACCGCGAGCAAGACCCCCGCCAGCAGGGACGTCGCAACAATGGCCCTCATCGCACGCACTCCTTCGCGCGCTCGTCCGGATAGTCCGCATGGTGGTAGAGCCGGATCCGCCAGACGCCGTCGTCGCCACGCCCCAGGCCGGCGGTCTGCAGGAAGACCGCCCGCGGGCGTTTGAGCCAGGCGGGCTGACGGGCCAGCGGGGTGCCCTCCCGGTCGGTCAGCCGCACGCCGGTCAGGTCGACGCAGCCGTCGGCCTCCGCCCCGCGCCCCACGACGGCGGGCACCCGCAGGGCGTAGAGCTTGGCCACGCCCCGGGCCGACTGGTCGTCCTTGAGGAACCCGTGCACCCAGGTGACGGCGTCCATGTACGCGGACGACTCGGCGTCGATCCCCTTCACGTACGAGCGGTCCCCGCCGGAGGTGCCGACGGCCCGCCATTGTGCCGTGAAGTCGCCGGCGAACGCCTTGATCACGGCCGACCGCTCCGGGTCGGGCTCGTCCGGCCACTCGATCTCGATCGTCAGGCCGGGCGCCGCCGTGACCGTCTCGGTGCCCGGCTGCCGGCCCGGCGGCCCGGAGGCCGTCGCCGCGGCCGGCTCCACGCCGCCGCCCGGGGTGAAGCCGCGGTCCGCGTCCGGCGGGGCGCACGCCGAGACGAGCAGCGCGCAGGCCGACAGCAGCAGCCCGCAGGCCGGGGCGAGTCCTGGACGCATCACCGGGGTCCTCCGCAGTACGCGATCCCCCGCTGTTGTCACCCCCGCCGTTGTCAGACTAGGAACGGCCGCCGGGGACGAGCCAGCGCTATGCGGGGATCGGCATGATCGGGAGGGGGACGTCCCTGGCATCGGGGCTCCCATCAGGCGAGACGTGGGGTTCGAAGGTCCGTCGGATTCCTGAGGTCCATTGGGTTTCTGAGGTCGGGGGAGACGGTCCGGCGCCAGTCGGGCAGCAACTCGTCGATCAGTGCCTCCGTCTCCGGCGCCATCCCGCCGCCGTACGGGTGGGAGGTGGCGCGGCGCAGCAGACCGTCGACGACCGCCCGCAGCCGGACCGGCTCCCCGGTGGCGTGCGCCGCCCGGAGCAGGTCGCGCCACAGCCCCTCGTCGTCCGCCGCGAGCAGCAGCCCGGCCCGCGCCGCCGCCACCGCACCGTGCGGGTCGTGGCGGGCCAGCCGTATCTCGCACAGCGCGTGGGCCGCGTCCGCCACCCAGGCCGTCACGTCGTACTCCAGGGGGTCGGCCGCCAGCCAGGCGTACCGGTCGGGCGGTCTGCCGTTCAGCAGCGGGCCGCGCACCAGCTTCAGCGCACGCTCCAGCAGGTCGGCCTCCACGTCACCGGCACCGGGTTTGGCGCCGTCGAATCTGGCGGCGTCGGCCCACTCGCCTGCCTGCCGTACGAGGTCCTGGAACAGCCGCCAGTCCGTACGGATCTCCGGCCCGAGCCGCACGCGCCCGGACCGGTCGAGGAACAGGTGGGGGCGTCCCTCGGAGTCGCGCCCGAGCCACTCGGCGACCCGGGCGATCGTGGCGTCGCGCACCGCGAGCTGCACGCCGCGCGGCCACAGCACGCCGGTCAGCACGGCCGGGTGGACTCCGTCCGGATGCGTGGCCAGGTAGACGACGAGTTCGTGGGCGAGGGCCGCCCGGCCCTCTTCGAGCGGGTTCACCGGGCTGATCTCGATCGGGCCGAGGACGCGCACCTCGATGGCGGGCGGCTCCTCGCTCAGCCGCTCCACCACCGGCGTGAGCGGCTCGCCCTCCTGCTGCCCGGCCGTGCGGAACAGGCTGATCACGGCGTCGTAGTGCCGGCGCGGCAGCAGGTGGGCCTCGATGTCCAGGCCCAGGGCGTCCACGCGGGCCCGGCCGTCGTCGGTGACCTCCCACGTCCAGGTGGCGTGCGGCACCTCCCCCGCGATCACGAAGCCGCTCGCCGTACGCCTGCCCTTGCCGAGCAGCGCCAGGCGGCGCGCCTCGTCCTCGTCGGGGCGGATGGCCGACAGGAGGTAGTGCGGGGTGTACGCGGGGTCGGCCACGCGGCTGTGGACCCGGCCGGTCAGCACGTCGCCGTCGTGGCGGGCCCGCTCCTCGAACTCCGGCAGCACCTCGGCCAGGCTGCCCACCGTCCTGATCCGCTCGGGCGCGAGCAGGGTCAGCTCCTCGCCGAAGCCGACGAGTGTGATGCGCATCCGGTCGGACCACCGGTTGGTCGCCAGTTCGACGGCGAGCGCCGACAGGGCGGCGACGGTGTGCGCCCCGGTGATCGCGATCACGCCGTGAGCGGCCTCCAGGTCCACCAGGACCCGGCCGCCCTGTCCGGTGCCGAGCGAGACCAGCCCGGGGTAGGGCGCGGGCACTCCGGCCAGCGCGTGCTCGTCGATGCGGCGTCCCTCGTGGGCCGGAAGGCGCCACACCTGCCCGTCGTCGCAGGACTCCCACGGCTCGGGCGCGTGCTGTTCCGCCGGGTGGATCCACAGGTCGAGACCCCGGTTGGACAGGTGGACGGCGTAGATCGTCGGAGGGCGCCGGCCGGCGTCGGCCAGCAGGCGGCCGAGCAGGCGCAGGCCGATGTCGAGCATGCGGCTGCCGGGGGCGTCCGCGCCGAGACGGATGGCGACCTCGGCCTCGGCGGCGTCTCCGCGCGGCCGGGCGATGCGCCGGCCGAAGGCCCGGCGCCACAGTTGCTCCCGCCGCCTGCGGCCGAGCAGGGCCAGCAGTCCGGCCGCCGCCAGCGACGAGGCCGCCAGGTAGTCGGCGAGGACCGGCCCGCCCTGCTGCTCTCCGGTTTCCTCGCCTGCGGCGGTCTCCTTGCCGGCGGCCAGGTGGCCGCCCGCCTCCGCGGGCGCGGCGGCGGGCTGGGCGGTGGTCGTGGTGATCGGACGCGGGGTCGGCGTCGCGCGGGCGGTGGCGGGGGTGTCCTTCACGTCGCCGGTGCGGCCGTTCGCCTCCGACGAAGTGTCCTTCGCATCGCCGGGCCGGCCCTTCGGCTCCGACGGAGTGTCCTGCGGCATCGCGGGCGGCGGCAGCACGATCCCCGGCTTCCCCGGCTCGGCGGTCGCTGTGCCCCGCTCACGGCCCGCGTCGCCGGGCCGGCCGGCTTCACCCGGCCGGGTGCCGTCGCCCGCTCCCGGGTGGTCGGCACCGTCGGGGCGGGTGGTGTCCCCCTCGCCTCCCATCGTGTCCCCGGTGCGCGAACCCGTATGCGAACCGGTGGTGGGACGCGGGTCCTGCGTCGCGCGCCGGTCCTCCGTCGTGCGCGGGTCGGCGTGGACGTCGCCGCCGGTCGCCCCTCCCCCGGCGTACCGCGTGTCGCCGTCGAGTTCGACGGGCGCGTGGCGGTGCTCCTTCAGGATCTCCGGCCGGTCCTCGTCGACGGGCACGATGTGGACGTTCCTGGCGTCGTCCGGCATGTCGAGCACCCAGCCGGGGCGGATGAGGTCGGCCATGTGCAGCCGGCTGCCGTCGGGCTGCTCCTTGTGCTGGTTGAGCCGGTAGATCTCCGGATAGCGGCGCCCGTCCCCCAGGCACTTCTCCGCGATCTCCCACAGGCTCTCGTGGTGGCGCCCGTGCGGGGGCTGGACCACGTAGACCTTCTTGACCTCCCTGGCGTGCAGGGCCGGTCGCTCCGCCTCGGCCTGCGGCACCGGCGCCGACAGCGCCGCGACCTGCGGCCGGATCAGGGCCGGGGCGCCCGCGCGGGCGATGGGCACCGCCACGGCGGTCGCGGTGAACAGCAGCAGCACGGCGGAGACCAGGCGATTCGCGAGCGCCTGGGTGCCGCCCGACAGCGGCACCCTGGCCGGCATGCCGACCCGCCGCAGCCCCGCGTAGACCTCGACGACCACGCACAGAAACAGCTGCAGCCAGGCCAGCCACACCAGGAGGATCAGAATCGCGATGATCGTCTCGGGGCCGACGTGGCTGGTGAACAGGTCCGCGTTCAGCAGGTCGCCGCTGACGGGCGGACCGGCGAGCCGGAGCAACGCGTACGGCACGCCGCCCACCAGGCCCACCAGCGCGACCAGCGCTCCGAGACCGGCGAGGAAGTCCCCGGCCGTACGCCGGGTCCGCAGCCGTACGGGCCGGGGCCCGTCGTCGTGCCAGTGTTCGGGCGCCCGCTGCGGCCCCAGCACGGACGGCATGCCCTCGGCACGTGGTCGCGGGCCCCGGCCGGGGGTGCCGCCTCCCGAAACCCCACGATCGGCCCGCGGATCCCGGCCGGGGGCGCCGCCTCTCGCGACCTCGCGACCGGCACGCGGATCCCGGCCGGTAGCGCCGCCTCCCGGAACCCCGCGCCCAGACCCCCGCTGGGCCTCACGGTGGGCCTCACGGTGGAACTCCTCGCGCCGCCCGCCCGGCGGCCGCGTGCCCGTCACGCGTCCCCCGGATCAGGAGCGGCCGTGGCCTCGGCCTCCATGTCGGAGCCGGCGAAGCCCAGCGCGGACAGGAAGAAGGCGTCCCAGTGGACCGACACCGCCACCGTGACGTCCGCCTGGCCGCCGCCCACGGTGCACTCGGTCATGCGTACGCCGTCGGCACCCTGGTCCGCCGTGATCTGCTCGGCCTGGCCGCACACCGCACCCTCGTCGGCGAGCAGCCGTACCTGACCGGTGGCCCGCAGGGTCTCGACGTCGATCTGGTCGGCGGCGGCGCGGGCGGCCTGCTCGGCGATGTCGGCCGCCCTGAGGCGGGCGTTCATGGCGGCCCCGCCGTCCACCAGCAGCCCGGCCAGCAGGAACACCACCCCCGAGAAGATGACCACGAACACCGACATGGAGCCCCGCTCCCCCGGCCGCCCGCGTGCGGCGGAGTGCGCCGCACGCCCGCCTCCGACAGGGGACCGCGCCCTCATGGGGGTGCGCGGCACCGGCACCGGGAGACGCAGGGTGCCTCGGGCGAGACACGGGGCGGCTCGGCGATCACGAACGCGGACGCGGTCACGACCACGGACGCGGTCACGAACGCGGTCACGAACGCGGTCACGAACGCGGTCACGAACGCGGTCACGAACGCGGTCACGAACGCGGTCACGGACGCGGACGCGCGAACCACAGCACGCGGAACCGGAAGCCGGAGAGCCGGAAGCCGGAGAATCGCAACACGGACGCGGCGGGGTCACTGCACCCTCCGATACCGTTCCAGCGGCACGACCGAGGTGCCTGACATCTGCTTGGCCGCGCCGAACCCGAGGAAGTCGAGGTTCAGCTCGCAGGTCACGGTCACCCGGACGACCGACAGGTGGTCGGGGCGGCTCATCTCCCACTCCGTGCCGGACATGTCGACCTGCGGCGAGCAGTCGCCGGAGAGCGAGGCCTCTGCGGCCTCCTTCGCGGCCGACTCGGCCTCCGCCTCGGTGCGCTGCACGGAGGCGGCCCGGGCGGCGTCCCGCGCGGCCCCGTTGACCTCTCCCTGGGCCTCCACGATCCGGCCCGCGCCCACGAGGAACAGCAGGAACAGCAGGAACAGCGGGGCCAGCATGACCGTCTCGGCCGTCATCGACCCGCGCTCCCCCACATGCTCCCCCATGTGCACCCCCGCGCTCCGGCCCCGGCCGGGCGCGCGGGTCGCTCCGGTCGTGTGAGACGCGCCGGCCGGTGTGGCCGGGGGCCGGGTCATTCGCAGCCGTCCGAGCCGTCGTCGGGGCGGAAGCACTCGATGGGCCCGCCGAAGCGCGACGTGATCGTGAAGGTCAGCTCGGGCAGCAGCGGCACCACCTGGACGGCGCTGCCGGTGACCTCCACGCCGCGCTGGTCGCCCTGCTCCCACGCCTGCGCCTGGGCGTTCTTCAGCAACTGCGGTCCGATCGCCTGCACGATCTGCCGCGCCTTGCCCTCGGCCGCCTCCTGCCAGCCGTCGGAGCCGCCCGCACGGGCGATCCGCGCGCCCTCCCGCGCGGCGGCGTCGGCCACCTGGCGGCCGTGGAACCAGAGCGTGACCTGGACGATCAGCAGCACGACGGCGAGCACGATCGGCATGAGCATGGCGAGCTCGATCACCGTGGCGCCCCGCTCACCCCGTCCCTTCCGCCCACTTCGCTCGACCCGCCCGACCTGACCGCCCCGCTCGACCCGCTCGAACTCCCCGGCTCGCTTGACCCGACCGCCCCGAATGCCCCGCTGGCTGCGCTCGACCCGCTCGGGCCGCTGGCTGCGCTCGGCCTGCCCGCCCCGCTCGACCCGCTCGACCTGCCCGGCTCGTTCGACCTGCCCGGCTCGTTCGCTGAGCTCGGCCTGCCCGCCCCGCTGACTGCGCTCGGGCCGCTCGGGCCGCCGTGGCCGGGAGCCGTACGGCACGCGGTCGCGCCGGCGCACGGCCGCCACGCCGCGCACGCGGTGCACGGCGGTGAGGGCGGTCACGGGCCGGACACCCGTCACCTCCCGCATGGCCGCCATGCCCGCGCGGTCGTCACGCCCTGCACGGTCACTGCCCGCCACCGCCGCCACCACCACCGCCGCCCCCGCCGGAGCCGCCACCGCTGAAGCTGTTCTGGATGTCGGCCTGCCTCTCCTCGACCAACTGCCTGATCAGCGTGGCCAGGCCGAGCGCGACTCCGGCGATGATGGCGGTGATGATCACCCATTCGACCGCCGAGGCTCCCCTGGACGGGGCGTTCCTGGCGCGGTCCAGTCGTACGTGGAGCACGGCTACCAGATAGTGGAACCAGAGCATCAGGCCCCCAACATCTTCATGGCTGCGGGATAGGTGAGGAAGATCACGAAGCCCGCGCACAGCAGGAGCTGGGCGACGAGCATCGACTGGGACCGCTCGCCCGCCTTGCCCTCGACCTCCGCGAGTTCGCGGCGGCGGAGGGTGGCGGCGCGGGCCGTGAGGGAGGCGCGGACCTTGGCTCCGTCGTCGGCCACGAGCCCGAGCGCGGCCGACAGGTCCCGCAGCTCGTCCACGTTGATCTCGTCGCCGAGCTGGCCGAGGGCCTGCCAGGGGGTGATGCCGACGATCCGGGCGTTGGCCAGTGCCTCACGGATGCGTTCCATCGCCCAGTTGGAGCCGGGGGCGGGCCCCGCACCGTTCGCGGCCCCGTTGGCGACAGCGGAGGCGGCGCCGTTCACAGCGCCGTTCACAGCGCCGTGCACAGTGCCGTTCAGCGCCCCTGGCGTGGTGACGGGACTGCCCACGGCGACCGCCATCATCAGCGCCTCGGGCACGCCCCTGCCACCCGCGAGGTTCATCGACACGAGGTCGAGGAAGGCGCCCACGGCGTGCCGGAAGTCCCGGCGCCGTACGGCGGCGTCCCGCCGGATCTGCACGTCGGGCAGCAGGAAGAAGATCACGCAGACGGCGAGGGCCGACCAGAGCGGCACCTGCACCGAGACGCCCCACCCCATCAGCGCGAGCCAGCCGACGAGGATCGGGAACGCCAGCAGGCCCGAGACCCCGAGCAGCAGCTTGGTCGCGAGGAACCCCTCGAACGACTTGCCGAGCAGCGCGAGGTCGGCCTTGACCGACCGTGCCTCCCACCCCCGGGCCGCGTAGAACCGGGCCAGCCGCAGGCCGAGCATGCGGCGGAACTCGCTGACCTCCTCCTCGGGCGCGATCAACGGCGCCCGTGGCACGCCCTTGCCGTCGCGGGCCTGGTCGAGCGCGGCGAGCCGGGCGGTCAGGCCGGGCCGGGGCGGGAACAGCGCCCGCACCAGCAGGAAGAGCCCGAGGCCGAGCACGGCTCCGCAGAGCACCGTCGCGATCACCGGATCACCTCCGCCGCCGGCGGTTGCGCCTGCGCGACCACCCCGGGCCGCGGGCGGTTGTACGGGGCCAGGATCCTGGCCGGCTTGTCGAATCGGGCGAGCCGCCGCATCCAGGCGAACCCCGCGCCGAACAGGCCCGCCACCACGACCAGCACGGCCTGGCCGAGCACGGAGTTGTACTCCTCGACGTACGAACGGTTGAAGACGACCAGCGCGGCGGCGAAGGCGAGGGCGGTGCCGACCACGATCTGCACGCTCTTGCGCGTCGACCTGCGCTCGGCCTCCACACGCCGGCGCATGTCCAGCTCCTCGCGCGCCGAGACCGCCAGGGCCGACAGCACGTCGCGCAGGCCCGGCCCGCGCAGCCGCGAGTTGAGGATCAGCGCCGCCACGACGAGGTCGGCCGAGGTGTCGTCCAGCTCGTCGGCGAACATCCGCAGCGCGTCGGCGAGCGGCATCCGCGTGTGCAGCCGGTCGACCAGGGCCCGCAGGTGCGGTTGCAGCATGGGGGCCGCGGCCCGGATCGAGGAGGGGATGGCCTGTTCGAGGCCGGCCGCGCCGGCGATCGTGTCGCGCAGCGACTCCGTCCACGCCGCCAGGCCCTCAAGGCGGCGCATGGCGGCCCGCTCCTCCGCCGCGCCGCCGGTGAAGCCCCGCCAGGCCAGGACCAGCAGTACGGCTCCCGCCGCGATGACCGGCCAGCCGGTCACCACCAGCACCACGACACCCGTCACCGCCGCGATCGCCGACCTCGTGGACAGGGCGCGCAGCAGGCGCATCCGCTCGGCCCGGCCGTCCGGCGTGGCCGGGCGGGGGCGCAGGCCATACAGGGCCAGGGCGAGCAGGAAGAGCCCGCCGCCCGCCGTCGCCCCGGCCAGCAGCACCAGGGGGTCGAGGACGCCGGGAGGCAGCGCCGGCAGCAGGCCGCTCATCGCCACGCTCCCCGCGCCGGGTCGTATCCGTGGGCGGCCAGCTCGTCGGCGCAGGAGACCGGGGCGTGCGGCACCAGGTGGTCGCCCGCCATGGCGAACACCTCGGAGGACAGCACCCGCCCGTCGCAGCCCGTGACCTCCCGCACGCTGGACACGTAGCGCCGCAGGGTGCCTCCCCGGTGGTAGTCGTTGCGCTTCTCGATGAACACCACGAAGTCGATGGCCCCGGCGATGAGCATGTGGGTGGCTTCGATCGGCAGCCGCTCCTCGGCCTGCAGCGCGTACGTCGCGATGCGGTTGAACACCTCCATGCTGGAGTTGGCGTGGATCGTCGACAGCGACCCGTCGTTGCCCTGGGTCATCGCGTTGAGCATCGTGACGATCTCGTCGCCCAGCACCTCGCCGACGATCACGCGCGAGGGGTTCATGCGCAGCGACCGCCGCACCAGCTCGGCCATCGTGATCTCGCCCTGCCCCTCGGCGTTGGGCAGGCGGTGCTCGAACGCCACCGCGTTCGGGTGCAGCTCGGGGAACTGGTCCAGCCCCAGCTCCAGCGCCCGCTCCACCGTGATCAACCGCTCGTGCGGCGGGATCTCGTTGGCCAGCGCCCGCAGCAGCGTGGTCTTCCCCGCGTTCGTCGACCCCGCGATCATGATGTTCTTCCGCGCGGCCACGGCCGCCGTGAGGAACCGGCCCAGCTCCGGGGTGAGCGTGCCGTTCCCGACGAGGTCGCTGAGGAACACCTTGCCGAGGCGGGCGCGGCGGATCGACAGCGCCGGCCGCACGGTGACGTCCATGACGGCCGACAGCCGGGAGCCGTCCGGCAGGCGCAGGTCGAGCTGTGGGTTGGCGGTGTCGAACGGCCGCGACGACAGCCCCGAGTACGCCGCCAGGATCTGGATCAGCTCGATGAGCTCCTCGTCGGTCTCCGCGACGGGGTCGTGCATGAGCTCCTGGCCGTCGGCGTAGCCGACGAAGACCCGGTCGCAGCCGTTGATGTCGATGTTCTCGACCTCGGGGTCGTCGAGCAACGGCTGGAGGCGGCCGACGCCGAACAGCGCGGCGTGGATGCCCGCCGCCAGCGCCTCCTCCTCCTCGGCGGTGGGCGGGGTGCGCCCGACACCGATCTCGCCGCGCGCGTACTCCTCCAGCACCTGCGCGATCAGCGCCCGGGCGAACTGCCGCTCGTCCTCCCCCGACATCGGCGGCACGCCGCTCGCCTGGTCGAGCCGCCGCTGGTGCGCCAGCCGGTCGCCGACCTCCTGCCGGAACCGCTTCACCAGACCGTGGTCGACGGGCCGCCGCTGGGAGTTCACGAGCGCACCTCCGGCTCCCTCTTCACCGCGACGGCGGGCGGCGCCGCCGTCTCACCGCCCGCGGCCAGCTGTGCGGCCAGGCGCGTGGCCAGCTCCCTGGCCGTACGGATCAGGAGGCTGCGGTCGAGCCGCCCGCCCCACTGGCCGCGCAGCAGTTCCGCGCCCTTCGGGTCGTACGCCAGACCGCCGACGAAGGCGACGTCCCAGCCGGAGACGATGCGCCGGATCTCCTCCAGCGACGACCGGTACGACCGGGGGTCGGCGATCACCACGATCCCGACCTTCCGCCCGATGAGCGACAGCCGTTCGCGCAGGTGGGCGACGTGGTCGAGGCTGGCCCTGGTGAACAGCACCACCTGGTCGGCCTCGGCCACCAGGTCGCCGATCTGGGGGTGCAGCCCGAGCCGGCCGCAGTCTGCGAGCACGTCGGCCTGCGGCAGGGCGGCGAACGCCCGGCCGAGCGGGCCCCACAGCCAGGTGAGGCCGGCCGCCTGCTCGCCGTTGGTCAGGCCGGCCAGCACGTCGAGGCCGCCGACGAGCCTCTGCGTGTGCTCGTAGATCAGGTCCGCGCGGAGCCCGCGCCGCGCGACCGCCCCGAGGCTGAGCAGACCGCGCCCGGGGTTCAGCACGCTCCCGTCGTCGCCGGGCAGCCGGTAGGCGAGGTCGCCGCCTGAGGGGTCGCACTCGGCCAGCAGCACCGGGCGGGGCCACACGGCGCCGAGGGCGGTCGCCGCGGTGGTCACGCCGGGCGCCCCCTTGTCGGCGGCGAGCACGATCAGCGCCACGTCACTTGACCCCCGGAAGCGTGACGAGGGCGATCTCCCCGCTGGAGGCGTACTGGGCGATGACGGGCGCGATCGACGTGTCGACGACGATCGTGACCAGCCCGCCGCCGGACCGTCCTGGGCTGGCGCTCTCCACGCGGGCGGCGGTGGCCAGCACCTTCTGCTGGGCGGTGCCGGACCCCCGGCCGGCCGCCGGCACGTAGATCACCTGGACGACGTCGCTCCATTTGAGGTCGGTGGGCATCTGGCCGGACTTCAGCGACAGGCCCACCTTGGCCTTGCCGGGTCCGACCTGGTCGGTCGTCGTGGCGGTCATGCGCTGGGTGAGCAGCGTGCCCGGCAGGAGCGTCACCGCGGCGTAGGTTTTGGCCACCTGGTCCTTGAACCGGTAGGGGACGTAGTCGATGCCGGTGTCGGCGATCTGCACCTCCTGCATCGCGGAGGGCGGGATGAGCTGCCCGGCACCCACCTGCTGGGTGATCCGCACGGCGGAGACGCGGTCGCCGCTGCGCATGACCAGCAGCGTGGTGGCCAGCGCGCCGCCCAGGATGAGGAGGACGGCGAGCGCGGCGAGCGCGGGTTTGCGCTCCCTCGGCGGGACGGGCAGTTTCCGTGAGGCCGGCCCGGACAGGCCCGGCCGCGCGGATGCCCGGCCGTCCTGCGACGTCTTCTCGCTGATCCTCATGGGTGGGGGACTCCCAGGGATGAGGCCGCCCTTCTGTTTTCGGGCCGCTCGAATCTGTTTACGGTCTTGCCGTTTGTTGCTAATTCACTCCATTATGGCCAGCTTGCGCCGCCATAAGTGGCGCGAAGTGGCGACCCATGCTTATCCGTTAGGAATACGCCTGTCAACGGGAGTGGATCTATCGCCATATCGACACAAGGCTTTACTGACACGAAATTTCATGATAGTACGTTTGCACTTCTTTCCCGGTTGTCACACCATTCACACTGTTCGTGCTGTCGCGGACGGCACGCAGGCGGATCCGTACGCGGAAGGGCGTTTCGCGACGGCCTCGTCGAAGGGCGCGATGACAGACACCTTTACCCATTACGGGAAACGCCCAGATGAGCGCGGGCGGCACGGCTACCGTGGCCCCGCGGGCCGCGGGCCCGCATACCCGGAGATCTTCACGGGGACGCCCCCGGGATGAAACGCTTTCCGCGAGGCCGCCGCACAACCACCTTCTGGGGAGTTCGCGCATGCGGATAACGCTCACCGTGGTCAGCGAGGACGGCCGCCGCGACGTGCTGGTCGAGGGCGACGAGAGCACCACGGTCGCCGCCCTCGCCACAGCGCTCGACGGCGCCGCCGCCCGGCCGGCCAACGTCGTACGGCTCCCGCATGCCCGCGCGCCGTACGACCTGGACCGGGGGGACCGGCAGGCCCGGCCGTCCGGTGAGGTGAAGCTGTGGGTCGACGGCCGGCCCATCGACCCGGACGCGCCCGTGTTCGGCCTGCTCAGGGATGGCGACCTGGTGGCCGTGGACGGCCACGCCGCCGCGGCGACGGTGACCGAGGAGCCCGGCGGGCCGGCCGAGCTGCGCGTGGTCGGCGGCCCCGGCGCGGGGGCCGTCCACCGGATCGGGCTCGGCGCGCACACGATCGGCGCCGACCCCGCGTGCGCGATCTTCGTACCCGACCCGAGGATGCCGCCGGTCGCGCTGGTGGTGCGGCTGTCCCCCGGCGCGGCCACCGTGGAGCCCGCGACATCCGCGACCTCCGGAGGCGATCCGGTGGCCCGGCTGGAGGGCGAGCCGCTCACGGAGGCGGTGCCGTGGCCGGCCGGGGGCATGCTCGCCTGCGGCGGCTCGGTATTCGCTTTGGGGCCGGTCCTGCCGCCGGACGCCCACCTCGACGCGCTGCCGGACGGCGGGCTCGCCTACAACCGCCCGCCGCGCCTCCAGCGGCCCGAGCGGCAGCGGCGGTTCACCGTGCCCGCCGAGCCGAAGCGGGGCGAGGGCATGCGGCTGCAACTGCTGGCCGCGCTGCTGCCCGCCGTGCTCGGTGTGGTCATGGCCGCCGTCACCCACACGTGGTACTACCTGCTGATCGCGTTCATGACGCCGCTCATCATGATCGGCCAGTGGGTGAGCGACCGCAGGCACGGCAGGAAGAAGCACCGCCGGGCGGTCAAGGCGTACCGCGAGCGGATGGCCGCCTTCGAGGAGGATGTGGCCCGCGCGGTGCGGCAGGACGAGGAGGCCAGGCGCGGCGGCGCGCCCGACCCGGCCGAGGTGCTGCTCACCGCGACCGGGCCGCGCCGCCGGCTGTGGGAGCGCCGCGTGCACGACCGCGACGCGCTGCGGCTGCGCGTGGGGCTGGCCGACCTGCCCGCCGACCTGGAGTTCGAGCCCGAGAGCGGCACGCCCCAGGACGCGCCCCGCCGGGAGCCGCCCACCTGCCACGACGTCCCGGTCGCGCTGGTCATGCGGCGTCTCGGCGTGGCCGGGCTCACCGGCCCCAGAGACGTGGCGCTCGGCTGCGCCCGCTGGCTCGTCGGCCAGGCCGCCGCCCTGCACAGCCCGCGCGACCTGGCCATCGTGGTGCTGTCCGCCAACGCCGACGGCGCCGGGCAGTGGGGCTGGGTGCGCTGGTTGCCGCACTGCGCGCCGGACGCCGCCGCCCGTGGAGGCGCCCTGTCGTCCGACTGCGCCGCGCTCGTCGGCGCCGACCCCGAGGCCGCCGCGCGCCGGGTCGCCGAGCTCGCCGCCCTGGTGACAGAACGGCTCGACGCCGAGAACGGCTCGGGGCCCTACCCGGGGGTGCCGCGCGGCGCCCGCCTGTCCGGCGGCCCGGCCGGCTGGGACGACCTGGGGCGCGCGGGCGGCAACCGGCCCGCCGAGCCTGCCTTCGCGACCTACGACGAGCGGCCTTTCGACGTGCTCGTCGTGCTCGACGGCGCGCAGGCGCTGCGCGGCCTGCCCGGCATGCCGCAGGTGCTGCGGCAGGGCCCTCGCGCCGGGATCTACACGATCGCGATCGACGACGACGAGCGGCTGCTGCCCGAGGAGTGCGCGACGGTCGTGTCCTGCGACCGCGAGGGCGGTGTGCGCCTCCACGGCGGCGGGCTCGACCCGATCACCGGCATCCGCGCCGACCAGGTGTCGCCGTCCTGGGCCGAACGCCTGGCCCGCGCGCTGGCGCCGCTGCGCGACGTGAGCCGCGACGACCCCTCGGCCGCCCTGCCCGACGCGGTCCGCCTGCTCGACCTGCTGGAGGTGTCCCTCGACCCCGCCGCGCTCGCCGAGCGGCAGGGCCGTACGACCCGGGCCCTGATCGGTGTGGGACCGGAGGGGCCGTTCGAGGTGGACCTGAGCAGGGACGGGCCGCACGCCCTGGTCGCGGGCACGACCGGCGCGGGCAAGTCGGAGCTGCTCCAGACGCTGATCTGCTCGCTCGCGGTGGCGAACCGGCCCGACGAGATGACGTTCGTGCTCATCGACTACAAGGGCGGCGCGGCCTTCAAGGAGTGCGTACGGCTCCCGCACACGGTGGGCATGGTGAGCGACCTCGACGGCCACCTGACCCAGCGCGCCCTGTCGTCGCTGGCCGCCGAGATCCGGCGCAGGGAGCGCCTGCTGCTGGACGCGGGGGCCAAGGACATCGAGGACTACCAGCGGGCGCGCGGCGCCACCTGGGTGCTCGGCGCGCGCGGCGTCCGGCGGGCGCGCGGCGGCGGCATCTTCGCCGCCCCGGTGCCGGAGACCGCCGGGAGCAAGGACCTGCCGCCGCTGCCCCGGCTCGTGCTGATCATCGACGAGTTCGCCGCCCTGGTCGCGGAGCTGCCCGACTTCGTCGAAGGGCTGGTCGACATCGCGCGCAGGGGCCGCTCGCTCGGCATCCACCTGATCCTCGCCACCCAGCGGCCCGGCGGCGTGGTCACCGCCGACATCCAGGCCAACACCTCGCTCAGGATCGCGCTGCGGGTCACGGACGCCAACGAGTCCGCCGACGTCATCGACGTGCCGGACGCCGCGCACATTTCGCGGACGACGCCCGGCCGCTGCTACGTGCGGGCCGGCTCCGGAGCGCCCGTCGCGGTGCAGACCGCGAGGATCGGCGGCCGCACTCCCCAGGCGGGCCAGGCCGGCGCAGGGGAGGACGTCCGGGTGCTCGACCTGCCCTGGCAGGCGCTCGGCCACCCGCTGCCCGCCCCGCCCGCCCAGGCAGCGAGCGGCACCGACCTGGCCCTGCTCGTGGACGCGCTGCGGGAGGCCGGGAGCGAGATGCCCCGGCAGCCGAGCCCGTGGCTGCCGCCGCTGCCCGACCAGGTCGTCCTCGACGTCCCCGGCCGCTACGGCGAGGCCACGAACGCCGTGAGCGCGGTGGAAGAGGGCACGGTGGGAGAGGACGCGGTGGAAGAGGACGCGGTGGAAGAGGGCGCGGGGCGGGGCGCGCTGAGCGTTCCGGCAGGCGCGGGCGGCCCCGGCGACGGGGTGCTCGCGGCCGCCGCGTCATATCGGCCTGGGGCAGAGGAGGTGCCGCGGCTGCCGTTCGGCGTGACGGACCTGCCGTGGGAGCAGGGCCGGCGCCCGCTCGCGCTGGACATGCGGCACGGCGGCCACCTGCTGATCGCGGGCGGCGCGCGCAGCGGCCGGTCCAGCGCGCTGCGGACGATCGCGGGCTCGATCGCGGCCGGCGCCTCCCCCGAGGACGTGCACGTCCACGCTGTCGACTGCGGGTCGGGCGCGCTGCTGCCGCTCGTCGCGCTGCCCCACTGCGGGGCGGTGGTCACCCGCGACCAGCTCGACCGGGTGGAGCGCCTGCTGACCCGCCTGCGCGCGGAGGTCGGGCGCCGCCAGCACCTGCTGGCCGAGGCGGGATACGCCTCGCTGGCCGAGGCGCGCGCCGCCGCCCGGTCGCGGGCCGCCCGCGACCGTACGGGCGTGGGCGCGCTGCCCTGGCTGGTGCTGCTGGTCGACCGCTGGGAGGGGTACGTCGCCGCGTTCGAGAACTACGACTACGGGCGGCTGGTCGACGCCATGCTGCAGCTGCTGCGGGAGGGACCGGCCGTGGGGCTGCGGGCCGTGGTCACCTCCGACCGCTCGGGCCTGCTCGGGCAGATCTCCACCGTCTTCGAGGACCGGCTCGTGCTCCGGCTCGCCGACCCCGCCGACTACGGGCTCGCCGGGCTGCCGGTGCGCGACCTGCCGACCTCCATGCCCCCGGGCAGGGCCCTGGCCGTCGGCGAGCACGGCCTGGTCGAGAGCCAGATCGCGCTGCTGTGCGACGACCCCTCCGGCCCCGCGCAGGTGGCGGTCCTGCAGGAGCTCGCCCGTACGGCCGCGGCCAGATTCGGGGGCAGGGCCGGTGGCCTGGACCTTCCCGGGAAGTGGGTCTGGCCGTCGGAGCCTCCGCTGCGGGTGGACGCGCTGCCGACGCGGATCACGGCGAGCCAGGCGCTCGACCTGGCGCCGTCGCACCAGCCGCCGTCGGCCCTGTGGGCGCTGCTCGGCGCGGGCGGCGACGCCCTCACCCCGATGGGCGTGGACCTGCAGGGCCAGGGGCCGGCCGCCGTCATCGCCGGGCCGCCGCGCTCGGGCAGGTCGTCCGCGCTGGTCACGGCGGCGCGCTCGCTGCTCGACCGGGGCACGCCCGTGCTCGTCGTGACCCCGCGCCGCAGCCCGCTGCGCGACCTCGCCGGGGCACCGGGGGTGCTCGCCGTGCTGGACGGCAACGCCAGAAGCGTGACCGGGGGCGGCGCCGACGACTTCGGCGGCCTGCCGGGCGCGCTCGACCCGCTCGCGCTGGTCGCCGGACACGAACGCTATGTGGTGGCGGTGGACGACGCGGAGCTCATCTCCCCCGACTCCGCGCTCGGCCTGGCGCTGGACGAGATCCTGCGCACCGGGCGGGACGGCGAGCACGGCCTGCTCATCGCGGGGGCCACGGGCGACCTGGCGACGGCCTACCGCGGGTTCGCGGCCGAGGCGCGCAAGGGCAGGACCGGCCTGCTGCTCAACGTGCAGAGCCCCGCGGACGGGGACCTGTTCGCCGTACGGCTGCCGCGCGGCGCCGTCGGCGGGCCTCCCGGGCGGGGCCTGCTCGTCGTCTCGGGCGCCGCGACCCCGATCCAGGCCGCCGTGCCGGACTGATCATCCGGAGGCGCCCCGGCCCCGTCACCTGTCTCGGCCGCTCGACCGAACCGCCGATCACATGAGGCCACCGGTCACACGAGAAGGCCGGTCACACGAGAAGGCCGGTCAGACGAGAAGGCCGCCGGACGCCATGGCACTCATGGCGGTCCGGCGGCCGTTCGTCTGCGGGTGCCGGTCAGCGGGTGGCGGACTCGATGTTGCCGCGGTAGGTCGTGATGACTCGGGAGGCCTCGTTGAGCTCTTCTGCCATGCGCTGGAACGCCGCCCGGTAGCTCTGCCAGGCGTCGTGGAAGCGCTGCGCGCCGGGGCCGGTCCAGGCGGTGCCGACCTTGGCCGCCTCACGGTCGAGGTTGGCCATCGTGGCGCGAACCTGGTCCGCCTGCTGGCTGAACTGCGCGGCCATGCTCTGCATCTCCGCGGGGTCGCCGCCGAGCAAGCTGTTACTCATCCAGTCACTCCTTCATCGACAAAGGGGCCGCCCTCACCGTAAATCGTTTGTCAATCTTGTGAACCCCTTATGCCGAGCGGCTATATCGGAGCCCAGGAAAATCTGGCTTTTCCACCGCTCCATTCCCCTTTTTCCTAACGTCCGGAAAGCCCGGCACCGAACCATCGCTGCACGGCTGCCCGAAGCGCTTCGATCTCCGTGGGATCCGGTTCGGGTGATGCGGATGCCCAGGCGACATAGCAGTCCGGGCGGAGGAGCAGTGCGGTGGGTGCCGGGACCTGGGCGCGCGCGGTGACGATATCGACGTCGTCGTGCCGCAGGTCGAGCGTCCGCGCCAGCGACGCTCGTTCGGTCAGGTCGAGCAGCAGGGGGCGTGCGGTTCTGGTCAGCTCGGCCAGCCGGACCGGCCCGGCCGGGGTGTGCAGTTCCATGTCTGGCGCGAACCGGCCGATCAGCGGATGCGCCTCGGGTTCGCCCATGTCGTAACGGACGTCGGCGCCTGCGATGAGGTCGGCGAGGCGCCGCACGGTGCTCCGGTCGCGGAGCAGCTCGGTGAACAGCTCGCGCAGTCCGGTGACGTCGTCGCCGGGGGCTATCAGGGCCGACTGCGCCTGCGCATTCAGGATCATGCGGTGGGCGGCGGGTCGCCGCTCGGCCTCGTAGCTGTCCAGTAGTCCGGGCGGGGCGCTGCCGCGGATCACGGCGGCGAGTTTCCAGCCGAGGTTGACCGCGTCCTGCAGGCCGAGGTTGAGCCCTGGTCCTCCCCCGGTGGCGGCGTACACGTGAGCGGCGTCACCGACCAGGAACACTCGGCCGTCGGCGAACCGGTCGGCGACTCGGGTGTTACCGCCGGTCAGGCGACGCAGCACGTGCGGCCCCGGGCCGTCGGGCGCGCCCAGTGGCACATCGACGCCGAGCACGCGGCGGATGCTCGCCCGCAACACTTCAAGGCTCATCGGGGCGTCGGTCTTGGGCAGGTCCCACTCTGTGGTGCTGACCAGCGGCGGGTGACCGGGCATCGGTGCGTAGGAGAACCCGCCGTGCTCCGTGCGGTGGGGCAGGAACGGCAGCACAGCGCCGTAGCCGGGCACGTTCAGCGCGCCGGTCACGGGATCGACCCAGTCCGCCGGAAGGTTCACGTGCGCTGAGCAGACGGTCATCCGGTCATAGGTGACGCCGGGAAACCCGATGCCGGAGAGCTTGCGGGTGGCGCTGTGTGCTCCATCCGCGCCGACGAGGTACCGGGCCCGCAGCTGGTATGCCCCGCCCGGGTTCGCCACATCGATGGTGACCGCGTCGTCGTCCTGGGACAGGCCGACGACCTCGTGTTCCCGACGGATCTCCACGCCCAGTTCGATGGCGCGCTCCTGCAGGACCCGCACGATGCGTCGCTGCGGCACCGGCAGGGCGTAAACGGGGCTGTCCTCCAGCAGGCCCAGGTCCAGGCTCAGCGCGCCGAACATGAAGTATGCGGAGTTCGGCCGCGGCGGTGCCGGGCTGTCGCTGAGACGTTCGTGCAGCCCCCGGTGGTCGAGCATTCTCACGACCTGGCCGAGCAATCCGTTCGCTTTCGGTTCCTCGCTCATCTCCGGCAGCCGCTCCAGCACGACCGGCCGAACCCCTGCCAGGCTCAGCTCGCAGGCCAGCATCAGCCCGTTCGGGCCGCCGCCGGCGATGACGACATCTGTGATCACGTGTTCTCCCTTGCTCACGCGGACGAGAGCAGGACGGATGGGGCACTGAAGCGCACCTGGGCCGCTGGGACATCCTCCCTGCCGGGAGGCAGACTAAGGAGAAAACTTGCGTGCACGCAAGTTTGCGTGCACGCATCGAATCTGGAACGCTGGGACGGTGGAGACACGACCGACCGGGTTGCGCGAGCAGAAGAAGCAGGCCACGCGAGAGGCACTGCGCGCGGCGGCACTGCGGCTGGCTCTCGAGCGCGGGCCGGACAACGTGCGCGTGGACGACATCGCCGAGGCCGCCGGCGTCTCCCCCCGGACCTACAACAACTACTTCTCCAGCCGGGAACAGGCGATCGTGGCCGCCATCACCGGCGAACGGGAAGCACGGGTCGCGGCGGCCGTGGCCGGGCGGCCCGCCGACGTCGGCCTCGCCGAGGCTGTCACCGAGGCGATCGTGGACCAGTACACCGACCCCGGCGAACCCGGTCGCGACGCGCTACTGCTGATCATCAGCCGCCCCGCACTGCGCGACGAGTTCGTCGACGCCGCCGCCGCGATCGAACACCCCCTCAGCGACGCGATCGCCCAACGCCTCGGCGACACCGGCCGGCAGACCGCCCGCGTGCTCGCGGCGAGCGTGGCCGCCGCGGTTCGCCTCGCTGTCCAGCAATGGCTGCAAACGACCGCCGCATCCTCCACGACCAGCGGGCTTGTCCTGCCGTCCGGCTCCCTGCCTGACCTGCTGCGCACCACGCTCGCACCGCTCACGCCCGCACTCGACGCCGCCGAGAGACAAGCAGGCCGCCGCCCGCCTCAGTGAGGCGTCCCCGACAGGCACGCACCTCTCGCCCAGCGGCTCGCACCTCGCCGTGTCCGGCATCCCGCTGGACCTGCCCCGGCTGCCGGTGGGGCAGGCGTGGCACGCCCGACACGACGCCGATCCGGCCCACCGGTGGCTGCGGCAGGAGATCAGGCAGGTCGCCCGGAGCCTGGCGACCGGAGATCGCGACGGCGCCGGGGATCAATATGCTGGCTCCGATGCCGTCTGACACGGAGAGGTGACGTGCAGACCCGGAAGGACCTCTACCAGGCATACCGGCTGATGCAGCAGCGCCTGGGCCAGGCCCTGCTGCAGGGAGAGCCGGACGTCGCGGAGTCGCCGATGCGGCGGCACACCCTGGCCACGTTCTGCGGAGTCCTGCTGTCGGTGTTGCTGCTCGCCGTCTTCGGCATCTGGGGTGTGATCAAGCCGGGCGGCGCCACCAAGCTCACCGAGCCCGGCCAGCTCCTCGTCGAGCAGGACACCGGGGCGACGTACGTCTACAGCCAGCAGGAGCGCGTGCTGCTCCCCGTGGCGAACTACGCCTCCGCCCGGCTGCTGCTCGACACCGCCGACGTGACGGTGCGCGACGTCTCCGCCGCCTCACTGGCCGAGCTGCCGCGCGGGCCGCTCGTCGGCATCCCCGGCGCGCCCGACTCGCTGCCGGCCAAGGACAAGCTGGTGCACGGACCGTGGTCGGTGTGCGTGGTGGACGGCCCCGACGCCACCGGGGCCCCGCGGCCGTACGTCACGCTGGTGGGCGGCGTGGACGTCGGCGGCAGGCCCCTCGGCGGCGGCGCCATGGTCGTGGACGACGGCCGGCAGAAGTGGGTCGTCTGGGGCGACCGGCGAATGCGGGCGAACTCCAGCGCGGTGAGCGCCCTGAACGCCCAGCCCAGGAAGGTCCCCGCGACCTGGCTCAACGCCATCCCCGAAGGCACCGACTTCGGCGGCCCGAAGGTGCCGCACCTGGGCAGGAAGGTCCGGGGGCCCGACGGGAAGGTCACGGCGGCGGTCGGGCAGGTGTTCACCGTGCCCGGCATCGGGGGCGCTCCGGCTCGCTGGTACGTCCTGCTGTCCGACGGCCTCGCGCCGATCACCCTCACCCAGGCCACGCTCCTGCTGGCCGACCCGGCCATCAAGGCGGCGTACGGCAAGCGCCCCCCGCGGGCCGTCCCGATCGACGCGGCCACGGCCAACGCCTCGCCCTCCAAGCAGAGCGTGCAGGGCGGCGGGATGCCCGAGACGATGCCCACGGTGACCTCCCCCGCCTCCACCACCCCGCTGTGCGCGGTCTACGCCGGCACCCGCGGCGGCTCCACCCGGGCGACCCTGACCGTCGGCGCCTCGATCGCCATCCCCACGCCCAGGACCCCGGGCGGCCAGGAGACCTTCGACCAGGTGCTGCTCCCGCCGGGATCGGCGGCGGTCGCCGGGCTGCTGCCGGGCGAGGGGCAGCTGGGGTCGATCGCGAACTACTTCCTGGTCACCGACCAGGGCCGCAGGTTCGCCGTCGCCTCGGCCGACCTGCTGCCGAAGCTCGGCTACGACGCCGCCGACGCCACGCCGGTGCCCGCGCACCTGCTGCATCTCATCCCCGAGGGCCCGGCGCTCGACCCGGCCGCCGCCCGGGTGCCCGTGCCGCTCGGCAAGTAGGTCAGCCGTTGAGGCGGCGGAAGTCGTCCAGGTTCTGCCGATAGAACGCGATGTCCTCGGCCAGCCGGTCGCGCAGGAAGCAATCGGGCTCCGCCTCGCGGGCGGCCAGCCCCGCCTCGGTCCAGAACGCCTCGGCGGGCACCTCGTCCTCGCCGGGCGGGATGAACTTGAGCGCCTCCCCCAGCGCGTCCCCGGCCGCCTCCCATCCGCTCACCACGCGCTGGAAGAGGCCCTCGTCCCCCGGCTCCTCGGTGTATTCGAGGTCGTCGGCGAGGGCGCGGCGCGCGTACCCGGCACCGGCGAGCCGCCACTGGCCGGGGTCGATCAGCTCGGACAGGCCGACGCCGAACCGCTCCCCCTCGTCCCTGGCCTCCGCCTCGCTCGCGTACGGCACGAGCACCTCGACCCCGCCGGACCTGACCGTCCACGCCTCGGGCCCCTCGACCGGCGGCTCCTCGTGTGCGGCCTCGTCCACGGTCAGCGCGAGATACAGCCGGGCCTCCGCCAGCGTCCGCGCGTACGGGATCGGCACTGCCTGCTCCATGCCAGCCACTTTAGGCTCCGGCCAGCTCCCGGTAGGTGTCGCGGACGACGAGCAGCCGGTCGAGGCGGAACCGCCCCGGCTCGGCGGCGCGCACGGCCCGTCCCCGCTCCGACCAGAACGCGTCCTCGGGCACCTCGTCCTGCCCGGGCGGGACGAACTTGATCACTTCCTCGACCGCGGCCCTCGCGATGGACAGCGCCTGCCGCTCCCCATCCTCCGGGACGTTGCCCGCGGTCAGGTCGGCCACCCACAGCCACTCGCCGGGGTCCAGCAGCTCGGACGGCTCCGCGCCGCCGAACGTCGGGAAGCCGGTGGGCGTCACCTCCCGCTCCGGGAGTGCGAACAGGTGCTCCCGCTCCGCGCCGCAGGCCGCGCACCGCCCCTCGTAACAGGTGACCAGCTCCCCCTCGACGCTCTCCAGGCCGCTGTCCCAGTCGGTGTCCGCCGAGCCGCAGGCACAGGGGTGCAGGTCGAGGTAGAGGTGCGCCTCGTCCCTGCTCCTGGCGATCGAGTACGGCATCACGCGTTCCTCATCTGTCGCTGTCCGGTGTCCTCCGGTGCGGGCACGGTCTCGTCCTCGTCGTCGGGCGGCTCCCAGCCGGAGGGGTTGCTGAGCCTGCGCATCCGCTCCCACACGTCGAGGACCGGCGCCTGAGGCGGCACGGTGACCCACGGCGGCGGGGGCGCCGCCTGGCCCCGCGCGCCGAGGTCGCGGGCGACCGCCTCGATCTCGTGCCGCAGCCGCGCCCGCTCGTCGTCCGAGGTCGTCGCCCTCCATCGGCGCGACAGGTAGGCGTGCTCGTTGTAGCGGGCGGCGGCACAGGCGTCGTAGCCGGGATCGAGGGCGTTCAGGAAGCGGCGCACCACCCCCTGCTCCAGTGCGGCCCGCTTCTGCAGGGTGTCGCTGATCTCGTGCAGCAGCACCCGGGCCACCACGTCGGGGGCCAGTCTCGGCGCCAGCCGGATCACGTGCGGGCCCGTGCCCGCGCCGACCTCCGTACGGCCCGGGCGTCCGCCGCCTGGGTCCTCGGGCAGCACGACGAAGCGCTGCGTGCCGGACCGGGCGGTCTCGACGGTGACGACCGTGCCGTCCGGCGTCACGCTCACGGCGTGGACGCCCCGGCCGAAGGCCGCCGGGCGCAGGTCGGCGACGGCCTGGGGGATCTCGTCGTTCGACAGGTCGGGCAGGTGCGGGGCCCGGCCGTCGGCCACGAACGCGGTCCCGGGGATGGGCCTGGCCGTCACGTTGCCCGCGAGCGGGGCGGTGACGAGGGGGTTGCCGCCCCAGGTGGCGTCCGCGGCCGTCTCGGGCACCGGCCAGCCAGGGTCGGCCGGTGCGGGCCGGGCGACGCCGAGGGCGTCGAGCCGTTCGCCGATCCGGTCGGCGAACCCGTCGGACCGCCCGCCGTACAGGTCACGCAGGTCGAGGCCGTGCCGCTCGGCCAGCGCCACCAGATCGGGCGGCACCGAGCCGAGCGCCTCGGCGAAGGACTCGCCGGACAGTTCGCCCGCGGGCGTGGCACGGTAGCGCTCGACGGTGCCGTCGGGCCGCCTGAGATGAAGGTGGACGTCGGCGCCGAGGTCGCGGGCGAGCAGCCTCGCCTCCTCCACGAGCGCCATGGGTCCCGGCGCCGTCGCGTTCGTTCGGCCGATGTCGGCGGTGATGCCCACCGGCTGCGTCCCCGTCCGTCCTCTGAGCACCTCGGCCATCGCCCTGCTGGGTGCGGCCGGGTCGTACGACGGCCGCCTCGCGGCCATTTCCCGGACGGCGTCGTGGGAGAAGAAGACGCCGGGCGCCGTGGCCCGCTGCCGGTGGAAGTCCCACAGCGGCCGGGCCGCGCCGGCGGCGCGACGTGCCGGCATCTCCTCCAGCGCGTGCTGGAACATGATCAGGTGGGCCGTGCCGGTCGTGCCGTGCGGGATGTCCACGCTCCACAGCACCGTCTCCGCGCCGTCGCGCGCCACCTGGCGCACCTCGAACCGGAGGTCGAAGTCGACCCGGAACCGCACCTTGGCCCCGGTGCCCTTCTCGAAGACGCTGGTCTCGTCGCGGTTGCCGCCGCTGCCCGAGCTCGACTGCGCGGTCTGGTCGCCGGCGCCGAGGTCGGCGCCGGCGCCCACGGCGTGCCCCGCGCTGTACGTGCGGCCGAGCGGCAGCATCTGCCCCCGGTCGGTGGCCGTGCCGGCCGTGTTCTGCTCGCGGTCGACCTGCCCCAGTTCGGTGTCCTTCAGGCCCAGGGCCACCGGGTCGGGCTCGGAGAGGTCGGCGTGTATCCGCACGTCCACCACCTCGCCCGGGCTGCCCGGCATGGGCAGCCGGATGAGCCGGTGCCCGTCGGGGCCGGTCATCCGCTCCAGCCGGGTCGTGAGGCCGTTCCCGGTGAGCGCCTTGGCCAGTTCGGCGTAGTGCTCCATGGTGGCGGCCCGGCCGAGCAGGTCCTCCCGGGAGAGCCGGTCGAACACGGCGCGCAGCAGCCCGTCGGCCCTGAGCCGCTCGGTCACGAAGACCTCCGGTGGCACGACCCGCCGCACGTCGGGCCGGGCGGGCGGCCGCGCGGCGACCGTGCCCTCCTTGGCCACCATGCCGTCCGGCAGCACCCGGGCCATCGTGCCGTCCAGCGTGATCTTGCTGGTCGGGGGCACGCCGGTGGTCCTGGCGACGGCGCCGCGCAGGCGGCTCGACGTGCGTTCGACCTCGATCGTGATGGTCACCGGATGCTCGACGAGTTGCCCGCCGCGGAACGCCGCCGCCCGCTGGATGCGGGTCCGCTGGGTGCCGGTGGAGGCCGTGCCGGTGTTCGAGCGGTCGGTGGCGGCCGCGCGGCCGCCGCTGCCGGTGTCCTGTCCCCCGCCGGCGTTCGCGTTGCCGCCGAACGTCCTGCCCGACGACTCGGCGCGGTCCTCCTGCGTGTACGTGTAGTCCTGGAGGATCTGGCCGAAGTTGTGGACGTTTCCGCCGTAGGTCGCCTCGTCGCCGTGGAGCACCGCGCCGATCCTGACCGTGACGTCCTCGGTGAGGTGCGGGCCGATCCTGAGCGAGTACGTCTTGACGAAGCCCTCCGGCCCGCTCATGTCGTCGATCTTGCCCCACCAGCGTTTGCCGGCGAAGTCGCCGAACAGGCTGCGCAGCAGCACCGGGTCACGCTTCAGCGCGCCGGGCGCCACCTTCCCGATCTGGTCGAGCACCTGGTCGATCAAGCGGGTCGGCGTGCCGTCCGGGGCCGTGAGGTCGGCCGTCTTCACGGTGCTCTCGCCGAGGGAGTCCCGATAGAGGTCCGGGACGTCCACGCGACTGGCGAGGTCCGGCAGTCTCTCGTGCATCCGCTTGAGCCGGTTTCCCTCGGCGGCCAGGTTCATCGGGAAGTCCTCGGCGAGCCGCTCGGTGAGCATGGCACGAGGGTGCTTCTGCTCCAGGTCCGGCCGGGGGTGGCCGTCCCTTCGCGCCAGCGCCCGGTCGGCCAGATATCTGCGGGCCAGCGGCACCGCCGTACGCGGGTCGAGCCGGAGGTTGCCGTCCAGCAGCCGCGTCACCGCGTCGGCCACCTGGTCGAGGGGCAGCTTGAGCCGGCCCCTGCCGTACAGGTCGAGCGCGTCGCGCTCGGGAAGGGAGTAGACGACCGTCCTGTCCCGCAGCGGCTCGGCGTCGGCCCGCCGGTTGCCCGCTTCGTCCCCGGAAACAGTGATGTCCGTCTTCATCGCGAACACGTAGTGCTTGCCGGTGTCGATGGCCAGCCGTTCCCTGCCCCAGATCGCCGTGTCGGAGATCGAGGTGGACGTGCTCCCCGCCCCGGACGCGCCGGCCCCCTCCCTGCCGCCGAACGGGCCGGGCAGGGCCTCGTTCGCGCCGGTCGAGACGTCCGCCGACCGTCCGCCGCGCGTCTCCGTCCGCGTGGTGTGCGCGCCCATCGTGAAGTTGATGTCGCCGATCACCAGGTCGGCCGCGGTCACGAACGCCGACTCGCCCGGCTGGGCCGTGATCCACGCCGACGCCCGGTGCGTACGCAGGCCGCGCGGGCGAACGGCCAGGGCGGTGCTGTACGTCGTGGCGGGTCTGGCGGGGTCGGCGAGCAGCCATTCCGGGTGGGAGATGAGGTTGCGGATGGTGAACGCCTCGGCGAGGTGGTGGAACGACACCGAGCCGGGCCGCATCGCCCTCGGCAGCACCGATCGGAGGGCGTCGAGCACGCCGGTCCCGTCAACGTGCAGCAGGGTGGCCAGGCTCAGCGCCTCGGAGGACGTCGGGTGGCTGGGCGAGGGCTCGGTCCGGTCCTCGGGCAGGAGGTCGGAGGGCAGCAGCACCCGCATCCACACGTCGTCGCTCTGGGCGAGCGGCGTGACCTTCCCGTCTTCGACCAGGTCCACGGTGAGCGTGTGCGGAACCTCGAAGACCGCCGCCGGAGCGGTGCCCTCTGCCAGCGTGACCAGGTTGCCCGTGTCGTTGAGGGTCGTGCCGGCCGTGCGCCCCTTGTTCCAGTGGAAGCCCCCGTCGCCGCCGGTCGAGCCGGCCTCGCCCGGGTTCGTCTCCAGGCCGAGGCCGGGTGCGATGTCCCGGCCCCGGCCGCGCGACCGGCCGACCGACCGGCCGGAGGTCTCCGACGAGATGTCGAGGTCGGTCACGACGTCGGCGGCGCTGGTGCCCTGGAGCTCCTCCTGGCCCGACTGCTCCAACCGGATGCGCACCGTGAGGTGCCGGCCGGCCCGGCCGATGCCCTGGCTCACCAGGTCGAGGAAGATCCCGTCCTGCATGGCCTGGTCATACGCGGTCTGCAGACGGGCCGGGGAGAACTGCTCGGCCAGCTCGATCATGTTGGCGATCTGGCTCGCCCGGGTCAGCGGGTCACGCGACAGTCGGCCGTTCTCGTCCGGCAGCAGGCCGCGCGCACGCAACGCCGCCTCGACCTTCGCGCGCACCTCGTCGAGGTTCCTGACGCCGGCCGGCCGGTCGCTCGCCTGCACGAGCGCGGGCCCGGCCCCCGTGGTGCCGCCCGCTGCGCCGTGCGACCAGTCGGGCAACTTGGGCAGGCGGCCCTTCGGCGTGCCGGGCTTCGGGTCGTCCCTGAGCCTGCCGTCCTTCCGTACGGCCGACCGGTCGACGGGAAGGCCGTAGCGGTACGCCTGGGGCTCCGGCATCCGGAACAGGCCAGTGCTCCGGCCGCTCACGGGGGCATGCGGGGCGTCGTCGGTGTTCAGCTGCACGGTCACCGTGTGCTCGAGCTCCAGCGCGTACGCCTGGGTGTGGCCCGCCCAGCGCTGCACACTCGGCCGGATGGCGGTCCCGCCCGCGCTCATCGACCGCGACCGCGACCAGGAGCGGCCGAGGCCGCCCGTGAGGCGCGGTGTGGCGGTCCTGTAACCGTTGAGACCGACGGCGCCCAGCACGTGCCGGGCGCCGACGGGAAGCCGGACTCCCGCGGTGCCCTTGATCTCGAAGGACCGGCCGGCCGAGCGCGAGCCCGACGCGCCCGAGAACCCCACGCGCAGCCGTTCCAGGCGGTGCTTGCTGCTCGGCGTGCCGACCGGCCGCGCCGTGTCCATCACGACCCGGGTCCTGACCCGCACATAGCCGACCACCCGCCCGTTCACGGTGATCGGGCGGCGCAACCCCTCGGGATCGTTGATCGCCTCGCCGAGCCGGGCCGGCAGCTCCTTCGTCAGGATCGTGAGGATCTGGTCGCGGGTCATGCCGCCGACCTCGGGGCGGCCGATCCGCTCGGCGGTGCGGTCGGCGAGGTCCTGGAGCCCGGTCAGCCCGGTGACCGCGTGCTCGGGGAACGGCGTGCGCTGCCACTCCTTACGCGGAAGCCGGGTGACCTCGGCCGGCCCCCGCTGCGCGTGCGTGTGCGGCAGATACACCTGCAGGCTCCGCGCGTCGCCGGCCGTGCCACTGTCCACGCGCGCCGTCTCGGTGCCGGTCGCGGTGCGCAGCTCCACCTCCGCAGAGGCGAGCCCGTCGAGCACCAGCGCCTCGCCCGCGTTGTCCTGCACCGCACCTGCCAGGGCGAAATCCGACGCGTTGCCGCTGAACGACTCGCTCCTGCCGAAGGTGGCGCCACCCTTGAACACGCCGAACTTCATCAGCATCCCGAGCCAGTGGACGTCCTGCCACGGCTTGGTCAGGGCGTTCAGGTCGAGATTCGGCGCCAGGCGCACCGCACGGTTGGCGGTGGCGGAGGCCGATCGGCCGCCCTGCGGCAACTGGCCGAGCATCGACTGGGAGTGCCGCACCGGATGGCCGAAGACCTCGACCAGGTCGGTGACCTTCAGCCGCAACCGCAGCTCGGCCCGCGTGCCGCGGCCCACCCGCAGCACCACGCCGTCCTGCGACACCAGCCACCTGAAGTTCGACCGCAACACGTGCGACAGCTCGTCGGGCGCGTAGCGGTGGTCGATCCCGGCGCGTTCGAGCATGTCGTTCACGACCTGGGTGAGCCGTTCGAGGTGAGGCAGCCGGCCCGCGGGCGTCGCCTCCGTCAGGACCTCGGACGGCGGCAGGGCGTCCGCGAACGCCTCCCTGTACGCGGTGTGGGCGGCCTCCGCCTCCCGGGCCAGCCGGGCGATCTCCGGCGGCAGCGTGCCTTTCCGGCCCGTGGGGAGGGCGTTCAGGGCGTTCTCCAGCGTCTCGTACGCCGTGCGCGCCTCGACCGCCCGCCGCACCGCCCGCGCGTACGCCTCCTTGCTCCGGCGGGCGCGCTCGGCGCTCGCCCGATGGTCGGCGCGGTCCGCCAGCGCCTTGCGGCGGCGTTCCTCGGCGCCGCGGTCCTCTTCCCGCGACGCCTTGTCGGCGGCCTCCTCGGCCTTCTTGGCGTCGGCCGTGGCCGCTCTGGTGTTGTCGATCTTCTCCTTGACCGCCTTGAGCAGTTCGTCGGCGGCGTTCGCCAGCGTCTCCCGCTGGGTGCGGGCCAGCCCGAGCAGGTCCGCCACCGGATCCGACGCGGTGGGGCTCTGCGTGGTGGTGCTCTGCGTGGTGGGGCTCTGCGTGGTGGGGCTCTGTGCGGTGGAGGTCTGCGTCGCGGGGCCGGGCGTCGTCGGGGAGGCGGCGGACGGCGGCCGGGGCGCCGACCAAGGGGGCGCCGGGGCGACGTGCCCGAGCCTCTCGATCTCACGCCCGAGTTGCTCGATCTCGTGCGCGATGGCGGGGCGTTCCTGCGCCGGGGCCGCCCGCCACTGCCTGTCCAGGAGCGCGTGCTCGCGATAGCGGGCCGTCACGCAGACCATGGCGTCCCGCTCGGCCGTACGGCTCAGGAAGGAACGGATCACGCCCTGCCTGGGGCCGGACATCCGCTGGAAGACGTCGCTGATCTCGTGCAGCCACACCCGGGGCAGGATGTCGTTCGCCAGGCGCGGCGACAGCCGTACGACGTGGGGGTCTACGGCCGTGCCCGACCGCACCCTGGTCCTGGCGAGACGGCCGTCGGGCACCCGGCCGATCTCGAACCGGAAGTGCTGCGCGCCGAGCCGGCCCGTGTCCACGACGACCGTCTGCTCGCCGGCTCGGCCCAGCCCCGTCACGTCCGGGGCCACGTCGGACGCGTGGAGCGACAGGAAGCCCTGCTCCGCCTCCTGCGACGAGAGGTCGGCCAGGTGCGGCGGCCTGCCGCCGGCGACGAACAGGCTCCGCGCGATCGGCCGGGCGGTCACCCGGCCACGCCCCCGGGTCGTACGCGGTCCCGGCCGCGCGCCGGACGGCCCCGGCGGGTTGTTTGTTTGGGCGGAACTCGCCGCCGGAGCGGTCCCGGTGTTGGAGGCGGCGGTGTTGGAGGCGGTGGTGGTGGAGGAAGCCGCGGTGTTCGAGGGGGCCGCGATAGTCGAGGCAGGCGCCCCGGTGGAGGTCGCGGCGGTCTGGCCTCCGCTCGCCGGGTTGGCCGTCCCATTCGTGCCGGCGGTGGGCGGGATCCCGGCGAGGGTCTCGGCGCGGCGGACGATGTCCGCGGCGGTGTCGGAGGAGCGGCCGACGCGAAGGGCGTGGTCGGGTCCGTGCGGCGGGACCGCCGCCGCTTCCGCTACCAGTCCGGCCCCCGCGTCGCTCAGCCGGTCGGGCCGCCGGCTGCGTGGGTTGTCCTCCAGCACCTCGCCCGCCACCTCGACGGCGGCGGCGCGGCTGTCCGGCGTCGCGTCGGCGAGCCGGGCGAGCGCGTCGAGGGCCCCCTCGACCGGGAGACCCCGGCTCTCCTCGGCGATCCTCGCCCCCAGCAGGGCGGCCGCCTCCGCGCGGAGCCGAGGCGTGTCCACGCCCTCGGCGGCACGGGCCGTGAGCCGATCCTCGAGGGCCTTCATGTCCTCGCCCGACAACCGGATCGGGCTTCCGTCAGGACCGGTCAGCCTGGCGCCCTGGTCATCGCGCAGGAAGAGCACGTCGGGCGCGATCGTGAACAGCACATCGGAGACCGCCGTACGAGCCGAAGCGTGCGGCGCGGCGGCGCTTCCGGAAGTGCTGCCGCCGGTCGTCCCCGAGGACCCCGCCGACGCCGAGGCGGCCGGTGACGCCGCGGCGGATGACGTGGTGCCACCGGAGGGAGAAGCGGACGACGGCGCAGCGGACGAGGTCGTCCCCGTGGACACGGCCGGCGTGGGCGTCCCGGCGGAGGTGGCAGGTGTAGACGCGGCGGGCGTGTTCGCGGAACCGGCCGCAGCGGGGCCGGCCGCCGCCGCGCTGGCCGTGCCAGCCGTGTTCGCCGCGCCAGCGGTGTTAGCTGCGTTGGCCGCGCCAGCGGTGTTAGCTGCGTTGGCCGCGCCAGCGGTGTTGGCCGTGTTGGCGGCGCCGGCCGTGCCGGTCGTGCTGCTTGAGCCGGCCGCTGGGGCGGGATTGGCGGTGGCCGGTTGGCCGGACGCGCTCTGCGCTGCCGCCGGCGCCTGACCCGGATTCGCGGCGGACGAGCCCGCCGCGTTCGCGTTGGCCATGTTGCCCGCGTTCGACGCGCTGCCGGGTGCACTGCCGGGTGCACTGCCGGAACCGGCCGCACCGGGGGTGGCGCCGCCCGCGTTGGCGGTACCGGCCGAACCGGGGTTCGTCGTGCTCGCGCCGGATTGTGCGGGGGACGGCCCGGTGGCGACCGGCTGGCCGGAAGCGCTGGGCGCCGCGCTCGCTGCCTGGGCGGCTCCGCCCGGCGTCGTGGGCGCCGGGTGTCCGGCGCCGGACGTGACGGCCGGACCGCCGGAGGGCTGCCCCAAGACAGACGCGGTGCTCGTGCCGCCCGAGCCCGTGGGCCCGCCGCTGCTTGCGGCCTGGCCGCCGCCGGGCCCGCCCGTGTGCGCGCCGCCCGAGGGCTGTCCGCCGGTGGGATCCGGAGACGTGCCGGCGAGGGCGCGGGTCAGGTCGGTGCGCAGGCTGGTGTCGTACGCCGAGGCCAGGGCCGTACGCGGGCGGACGACCGCCTCGATCACGTCCGGGTTGAACGGGCTGATCGTGTTCGTACGGCCGGCGCCCGACAGCGCGGCCCCGAGCAGCGACTCCCCGTCGGGCAGCTCCCACTGGCCGTACACGAGCCCGTTGGCCAGGACGCTCCCGGCCGGGGAAGCGATCACATTGGTCAGGCCGGTCGTCAGCGCCCGGCCGGGGAAGCGCCTGAACGCGTTGCCGACGCCCGGGGCGTCGGTGTTCAGCCTTCTGAGCAGGGGCATCCTGTTGACCAGGTTGCTGACGGGATGCGCGGCCCGCATGCCGACGGCCGCGCCGCCCGCCGCACCGACGGCGACGGCGCTCGTCATCTTCCAGTCCCAGCCGTCGCGGGTGCCCGTCTTCCGCTGCTGGAGCTGCGCGATGCCGTCGCCGGCGATTTCCTCGCCGATCTCCTCCACCAGTTCCCTGCCCAGGGGGTTGGCGAGGATACGGCCGAGCAGGCCGAGCCGGGCCGACGACAGCAGCGTTCCCCTGGCGAGCGCCTGGGCGGCGGCGGGACGGCCGGCGGCGAGGGCGAGCCGTTCGAGGATCTTCTCCATCTCGGCCCGGGCGCGGGCGGCGATCGGCCCGACGAACCGGGTGGAGGCCCCGGCGGAGTAGAAGGCCGCGACGAGCGCGATGAACGTGGCGATCAGCGCGATCCAGAAGACCACGTTGTTGGACAACTTGGAATACTGCGTCTCGCGGGCATAGTTGTCGGCCTGCGCCGCGTAGGCGAAATGGTTGTTCGCCACCCCGAGCAGGCCGGACTGCTCCGAGTAGTGCTCGCCGAGCCGGGTCAGGAACGCCTGCGTCGACGGGCCCTGCATCCCGCTGAGCACGGCGACGGCGGCGGCTCCCACCGGATCGACGGACCTGACCAGGCTCACGGTCGCGGCCCGGTGGGCCCGGGCGAGCTGCCACAGCAGGCTCTCGCTCGCCTCCGGCCATGTCTGGCCCGCGGTGAGCAGGGCGATGAGGTCGTCGGCCCAGGCGGGCAGCGACTCGCCCCAGGCGGGGGTGACGTCGGCGACCGAGCCGCCGCCGTCGGCGAACTCGGGCAGCCCGTCGCCGGTCGAGGTGACGTCGCCGTCCGTCGTGCCCGGGTGGCCGCCGGAGCCCTTACCGGACGCGGAGGAGTGCGTCATCGTCAGACCCGCCCCAGGATCTCGCGCACCTCCCTGGCCCGTTCGGCGTCCATTCCACGAGCGTTCTCGGCGCTGCGCCGTACGGTCGGGCCGAGCTCGACCACCTTCGCGGCGAGTTCCTCACCCTGCTTCATCAGCGTGTCGGGCCCGTCGCCCTGCATGTAGGCGGAGTGGAAGGCGGCGCCGGCCGTGTCGTGCCCCCACGGTTCGGCGGCGTTGAGCCGCCGGATCTCCCGCAGGCTGGCGGTGTAGCCGCTCTCGGCGTCGGTCGACGCGGCGTGCCACTGCGACAGGCCCTTCGCGAGCTGCTGCGGGCGGATGTCGACGTAGTTCACCTCGAACAGCTCGTTCATGGTCTCCCCGGCGTCTGTTTCGGCATCTGCTTCGACATCTGTTCGAGCACGGCGTCGAGGTCGCCGGCGATGTGCGCTCTCATCTGCTCGGCGGGGATGAGCGGCGCGAAGATCTCGACGACCCGGTCCTGGGCCTTGGCCGCGGCGGCGTGGATGGTCCGCGTGATGGCGTCGGCCAGGCCGCGCGCGTCCTGCCGCCGGTAGATGCGCGGGTCGAGGTCGAGCCTGATCAGGTCGCCGTTCGCGCCGACGGTGGCCGCCACGAGCCCGTCACGCGACTTCTCCGTCACCTGTACGGCACGCGCCTTCTCGTGCAGCGCGGGCGCCTCCTCCTGCAGGCGCATGAACGTGGCCCGCAGTTCCTCGGCGTACGCCCGCATGCCGGCGGCGTCCGGCGTCTGTCCCCCGGCCGTGTTCATCACCCCGATCGACCGCGTTCACCTCGGCGATGATCTATGTCCAATATCGGGGATTATCACACCTTCATTTGACATCCGGCTAGTGAACCGGTGACACGGGAGGTCCGATGACCAAAGCCGCCGAACCTCTCGAGTAGTGATCCCCATCCGGGACGTGGCGAGCCGGGCGTGGGCAGGCAGCGCGCCGCGTGGCGAGGAATCTCCTCGGCGCGCTCCACGGATGTCGGGACGGCGGCGAATCACGCGCCGGAGAACCTCTTCGCGAGGTCCCGGGCCCATTGCGCGGCCTT
Source organism: Microbispora sp. NPDC046933 (assembly GCF_040644635.1). NCBI lineage: Bacteria > Bacillati > Actinomycetota > Actinomycetes > Streptosporangiales > Streptosporangiaceae > Microbispora > Microbispora sp. NPDC046933. The sequence continues at coordinate 339,918 of NZ_JBEYWW010000001.1, forward strand.
GGCCGCCTGGTCGCCGGTGACGGGCGCGCCGGGCATCCGGCTCAGGCGTTCGACCTGCTCGGCGTAGCGCAGGTGCTCCCGGTGAGCGTGTTCCCGGCAGGCGAGGCAGGTGACGCTTTCCGGACGGGTCGAGGTCATCGCATAGGGCACCCGGAGTCCGCAACCGGCGGTGACGACATCCGGCGCGTCGGGCGCGCGGCCCAGCGACGACGCGATCAGGTTGCGGTAGACGGCACCGGCCCGCATCACCTTCTGCTCGACGTGGATGTGTGGATCGGTCTCGCTCATCCGCGTCCGGCCCTCCGATCCGAGTCGTCCGGAATCAGGCTAATGCGTTGAGCCCCAGGTCGAGGGGATCGGCGTGCTCGCGTAGCCCGCTCACCTCGGCGCGGGCCACCCAGCGCCGGTGGACGCCCCGCTCGATCCGCTCCATGCCCAGCGCCCGGGCCACCGGCAGGCGCCCGCCGGTGTATTCGAGCAGCAGCTCTCCCGCGCGCTCGTCGCGTACGAGGCAGGGGGCGCCGCGCCACTCGCACACCCGGGTGACGTGGAAGACGGTCTCGCACTCCTCGGCGGGCACCGGCCGCACGAAGCGGCCCGGGGCGCGCTCCTCGAACCCGTCCGCCGGGACGTCGCCGAGCAGCCGCATCAGCAGCCCGTCGTGTCCCGGATCGGGATTCGCCGGAAACTCGGCTCCCCGCCAGCGCGCCCGGTAGGAGCTCGCCGGGGCCCGCGCCGGGTGCTCGCCCGGCTCCCAGCGGCCGAGGTCGCCGTCGTACACGGCCCGTACGATCTCGGTCCCGGCCGCGGTCAGCTCGACGATCTCCGAGCCGTGCGGCAGCCGTAGGGCGTCCACCTTGTACTCCCGGACCAGGGAGTCGACGTTCGGCGCGAGGCCCATGCCGACGAACGGCGGCTCCTCGACGACCCAGCCCGCCACCGCCGCCATGCCCGCCTCGTCGACCCCGCCGTACGGGGTGCGGTAGAGGTTCAGCCCGACCGTGCGCCACCGCAGCAGGAGAAGCGAGCCGCCGCCGGTCAGCAGGTCGTCGTCCGCGCCCCGGCCCAGCGCGTCGGCGAGCACGGCCGGCGTCGCCACATGGGCGACGTCGAGGGCGTGGTGGCAGTAGCCGGACACGCGCGACTCCCCCTCGCCGAGATAGGTCCGCAGGTCGTGCGGCGTCAGCGGCTTCTGCACGACCGGCAGCGCGGGCTCGGGCTCCGCCATGCGGTCCTGCGCGAGGGTGGGGACCGCGAGCCTGGCGACGGTCCCCGGTTCGAGCAGGAAGCGCACCGGCAGGCCGGGATTGACGGCGAGGCCCCATCGGGGATCGGGCCACCCGGCGGCCAGCTCGGCCAGCGAGGTGATCCTGACCCGCGACAGTCCCGTGGCCGCCCGCATGGCCTCGACCGACGTGTAGGCGGGCAGCCACACCCGGTCGGGCGCGGTGATCGTCGGCCAGGCGGCGTCCCCCTCCGCGGGCGCGGGCAACGCCAGCTCGGTGTCCCTGAGCATGCTCAGGCAGGCCGCGAGGTCGCCCGCCTCGTACGCCGCCCCGAGCCGCCGTTCGAACGCGGTCGCGGCCCAGTCCGTCACAGGTTGCCGGCCCGTCAAAGGCTGAACGGCGGCAGGAAGGACGGCGGCTTCGTCCCGCCGAGGTCGCCGAGGTCGGGCTGGGGCTCGGTGAGACCGCCGGTGGCCGGGTCGAAGGCGACCTTTGCCCTGGTGAGGTCGGGCACGTCGGCGGCGATCGCCGTCATGCCGGGGAACTTCGCGCCGGCGGCGCTGTAGAGATAGCCGGACACGGTGAGGATTCCGGCGACCTTCCAGCTCGTCTTCATCATCGTGCCGACCACCTTCTGCGCCACCCGGCCCAGGCCGACCATCGCCCGCGCCACCATGGGCCGGGTGGCGGCGAAGGTGAGCACCTGCCCCTTGCACGCCTGGCTGAACACGGCGACCGCCATGGCCGAGCCGCCCAGCGACAGGGACACCCAGCTCGCCGCGTCGTAGAGGTCGGCGCCCGAGTCGAGGCTGCCGCCGACGCACTCCTTGCACTTCTCGAAGTTGTCGAGCTGGGTGTTCAGCTCGGCGTGCTTCTCCTTGAGCGTGGCGAGCATCCTCCCCTTCAGGTGCCCGTCGGACTCGAGCGCGGCGAACTGCCGGTCCAGGTCCGTGCGCAGCGCCGCGATGCCGGTCTGCTTCCCGTCGGCCGAGGGCTCGTCGCGCCACTGGCGCGCTCCCTGCCGCATCGCCTCAGGATCGGAGATCATGGTCGTCAGCAGCCCCGCCAGCGGCCATCCCGTCGCTTCGAGGCGCGCGGCCGTGGCGGCCATGCCGGCGCCCGCGATGAACCTGCCCTTCGCCAGGTCTGCCATGCCCTAGTCCTCCTCCTGCATCCCGAGGACGGCGGGCGCCACGTCCTCGTCGCCGAACCAGGTGCTCTCGTCCTCCGGCACCGCGGGCCCCCGCTCGCGGTCCTTGTCGTCGCCGCCGCTCCCCGCGCCCGCCATGGGGGCGTACGGCACCGCGGGCATCCCGCCGGCCCCGATGCCGGCACGGCCGGCGCCGCCGTAGCCGGGGGAAGCGCCCGTGCCGTACGCGCCGGTGCCGTACGCGCCCGTGCCCGTGCCGCCGGCGCCCGGCCGGATCCCCGTGGAGTAGTCGCCCGGCCCGTAACCGGTCGTGCCGAGGTCGGGGAGCGTCGGCACCGTCGGCGGGGCCGGGTTGTGCGCCGAGAGAGCGGTGCCGCCGGGGGTGGCCGGCGCCTGGAGGTTCAGCGCGTTCGGGTCGAGTCCGTTCGGGTCGAGTCCGCTGCCGCCGAGGCCGTTGCCGTTCGGGTCGATCCCGTTGCCGTTCGGGTCGAGCCCGTTGCCGTTCGGGTCACCGGTGCTGGGAAGGTCACCGCCGCTCCCGCCGGGGCCGGGCAACGTGCTCGGGTCGGGCAGGTCGGGGCGCTTCAGGCTGTCGTCGAGGCCGGTGCCCGGTTTGTCCTTCGGCAGCTTCCAGTCGTCCCCGAGGCCGGATCCGGGGCCGCCCTTCGGCAACCCACCTCCGCCGAGCCCCAGCCCCTTGGGGTCGAGCCCGGCTCCCTTCGGGCCACCGTCCAGCCCGTTCAGGCCGCCCTTCCCGGGTCCGCCGGAGCTCTGCTTCTCGGCTTCCTTGGCGTTCTCGACCGCCTGGTCGAGAACGGTCTTCCAGGAGTCGAGGACCTCCTTGCCCTTCGCCACGGCGTCGGCCGCCTGGTCCCGCAGCGTGCTGTGGACGCCGTTCAGCCCGCCGCCGATGGCGCCGAACGTCCCCATGGGCAGGTGGATGTTCTTGATCGCCGCGCTCGTGTCGGCCAGGGTCTGCCCGTGACTCGCCACCCTGTTGGCGAACTTCCCGACCTCGGGGTAGCGCATGAAGAACTCGGGGTCGGCCAGGCGGGGGTCCGCCGCGCCGCCGTTCGCCCCCCTGGAGGTCGCGAGGCCGGCGAAAGGATTCGTCGCGCCCCCGCTCGTATCGGTCACAACATCCTCCAGCCGATTTCCCGACAGGTTGCGTTCACCTAGTTACGGCCAAATCGCCATAAAGCTCGCAAATCGTGCAAATCTCCTAACCGGCTGCCTGACAAATCCGCAAGAGACGTGACAAAATCTTAATCTCGGACAGCCGCGGCAAGCCGCACACTGATCCATTACTGTGACTTTCGGGTCATCACCCGACCCTCCTGGTCGGGGAATTCGACAGGATCAGTGGAGGTGACCATGTCGCACTCTGGCGCAAGCCAGGCCCAAGTGAGCCGGCACGACCTCGACGAGGCGATCACCTGGATCGGCGACGCGGCCGAGAACATCCGCGGCATCCAGCGTTACCTGGACAGCGCCGGCGAGAACCTCAAGGTCCACTGGCAGGGCGAGTCGCACCACGCGTTCAACAAGGTGCACCTGCTGTGGCACGAGCGCATGGACGTCATCCTGGGCAGCCTGCAGACCCTCGCGGAGAGCATCAGGGCGAACAACAAGAACTACGCCGAGTTCAACGCGCACGCGACCGCCGAGATCAACAAGATCGAGGCGCTGATCAACCAGGCCCCGCCCGCCTCGTACAGCCGCTGAGCCCGAGACGACCACCAGGAACGGACGGAGAGCGCGACGGTGGACTTCGACATCACCAAGGTCAACTTCAGCGGTCTCGACACGGGCGAGACCGAGTTCCAGAACGCCTTCAACCGGCTGGTCACCGAGCTGGAGAACCTGGAGAACAAGCTCAACACCAAGACCGCGATCTGGCAGGGCGGCGCCAAGGACGCCTATGACCAGACCAGGCGGATCTGGCAGCAGGAGGCCAAGGGCCTGGCGGACATCGTGTCCCTGCTGGCCAAGAACATCAACATCACCAACATGAACATGCAGGACGTGGAGCGGATCAACGCCGCCATGTTCGACGGCAAATGAGCGGACGTCCGACGGTACGGCCGGCGGCACCGGCGCTCCTCGGCCGGTGCCCGTCACGGCGTTGACGGGAGGGTGACGCATGGCTCGCGACGGCGGCGTGGAGGTCAGCCGCACGGCCCTCAGGAACGCGCGCAAGGACTTCGAGGAGGCGCTGGAGCTGCTGGCGCCCGGTGCGTCCAAACGCGAGGTGACTCCCGTCGCCTTCGCCGAGGGCGGCGCGGTGAAGCGCCTGATCGAGCGCCGTGAGGCCCTCGGCGGCTTCTGGGAGGCCGCCATGGGTTTCCACACGAGCCTGACCGGCGCCGAGGGCGCCGTCACCGCCGTCTACGCGGAGATCGCCGCGACCCTCGGCATCGCCGCCGAGCGCCTGGAGCTGGCGATCAGGAACCTCGACGCCGGGGAGCAGGCGGGCGCGCGGCACGTCGGCGTGGCGGACGTCTAAGCGGTTGGGGAGGCGTCGTGGCCGACAGGAAGATGCCGATCAGGGCGGCGATCGACGCGTCGGAGCCGGGCGTCGTCACGCTGGACGCGTTGCGCACCGCGCTCGAGAAGACCGATCCCGAGCTGATCAGGGCGGCCTCGGGCGAGTTCAAGAGCGTCCACGACAAGCTCAAGTCGGTGCTCGAGACGCTCGACAGGCACCTGGACGCGCTCGACAGGCACTGGACGACCGGTGAGGACGCCAAGCAGGTGAAGGAGCAGCTCCGGCGGCTCAGGGCCTCCACGGCCGCGGCGATGACCGCGATCGTGGACACCTCCCTTCCGGCCGGACAGATGGGGCCGCCCTCGCCACGCGGTGTGGTGCCCGCGCTGGACGTCTACGCCGGCTCCCTCAACCAGTTCAGGGGCGAGAACGTCCCCGAGCCCACGAAGAGCGACGTCGACTGGTACGACGCGGCCATGGAGGCGGGGGCGGTGGGCGCCGCGGGCGGCGCGATCGCGGGCTCTCCCTTCGCGGGCGTCGGAGCCATTCCCGGAGCCGTCATCGGCGGCGTCGGCGGGTTCATCGTGGGCGGCATCGGCGGCGCCATCGGCTCGGTCTTCGGCGACGGCCCCTTCTTCAACCTCTTCGGGGAGTCGAAGGAGGAGAAGGACATGAAGGCGGCCGAGGAGCACCTCAGGAAGCTCACGCAGGCCACGCAGGCCGCCAACGCCCTCTTCCCCGCGTCGCTCGACACCGACGTGCCGAAGTTCGACACGACGCCCCCGGCGTACACGCCGGTGACCGGCCCCGGGTCGGCCCTCCCGAACGGGACGCTCCCCACGGACGTGCGTGGATGGCAGAGCCCCTCGTCACTTGGCGACCTCGGCACGGGCACCGGCCACAACGGCCTCGGCGACGGCGGCTTCCCCGGCTGGAACGGCACCGGCGATCCGTACGGACCTGGCGGCACAGGCGTCCCCGGCGGCGGGACCGGCACCGGCGGCACCGGCGGCACCGGCCCGGACGGCACCGGCGGCGGTGACCTGAACGGCGGCCTCGGCGGCATTCCGGGCGGCACCGGTCCGGGCGGCACTGGGGAGAACGGCACTGGGGAGAACGGCACGCGGCCGGACGGCACCGGGCTCGGCGACACCAGATTCGACGGCACCGGCCGCGGCACCAGCCTCGCCGCCCACACCCCGCGACTGCCCGATATCGGCACCCCGACCGGCGTCCCCGGCGCGGGCTCCGGCACCGGGTACGGCGGCTATGGAGGGTACGGCGGATACGGCGCGGGCGGCGGTTCTGGCGCGGGCGCGGGCACCGGCGCCGGAGGCACGGGAGTGAACGCGGCCGCCCTGCGCGCCGGCGCGGGCACCGGAATGGGCACCGGAATGGGCACCGGAATGGGCAACGGCATGGTCCCGATGGCCCCGCACGGCACGGGCGGGAACGGCGAGCGCCAGGAGCGTGAGCGCACCACCTGGCTGCTCGAAGACGAGGACCTCTTCGTCAGCGACCAGCAGACCACGTCCCCCCGCATCGACAGGGCGTAAGGCGAGGGAGGCGAGACATGAGCCACGATCCCGGCGGTGGGTCGCCGCCGCCGAAGCTGCGGCTGCCCGAGAGCTGGCCGGGTCTCGGCGGGGGCCCGGAGGAGCTGTACATCGACCACACGCGGGTCCGGCAGATCCTCAAGGGACTGCGGGAGGAGCTCGGCACGCTGCGCGGACGCGCTCCCGCCAGCATGAGCGCCACCTGGAGCGGCCCGGGGACCGCGGGCGAGGTCCAGGGGCTGACCAACGTCGGCCCCGCGGAGACCGGCCCGTGGGAGACGGCCAAGTATTTCGGGCTGAACGCCGAGCAGGCCCACGAGGTGCTCAGCGGCAAGTATCAGCTGCTGATCGACCGCATCGAGGCGATGGTGAGCGCCGTCGAGCAGGCCGTCGTGAACTACGAGAAGGGCCACACGAGCAGCAGCGCCTGAGCTGCCGAGGTCAAGGGGAATGATCGCGATGGGGGCCGAAGCCGGCTGGGAGCCGATCAAGGTGTACGCGAGCCTCGACGGGCTCGACCCGGACAACCTCTCCCGGGAGCAGATCAAGCAGAAGCTGGACGCCGCGAAACCCGACGAGGTCCGGCGGGCCGGTCAGGCGTTCATCGACGCCGCCGATCTGGTGGGCGGGAAGGTCGGCGGCAACGGACCGTCCGAGACGGGCATCCAGGCGGCGCTGAGCAGGACCGCCAAGGACCTGTCCGAGGTCTGGCGCGGCCCCGCGGCCGAGCAGGTGCAGTCGGCGCTCCGCGCGCTGTACGCCACGGCGGGCGCGCTCGGCGACGCCATGACCGCGAGCGGGGCGGCGATGTCCTGGTACGCGGACGTGGTCAGGGACGCGCGGGCGAACTTCCCCGCGGCCACGAGCGGCTCGGACGAGGGCGCGGGCGGCGGCACCACGGGGAGCCCGCCGCCCGACCCCGACGAGGCGGCCCGCAACCACTTCCGCGCGCTCAACGAGAAGATCCAGGAGGCGAACAACGCCTTCGCCGAGGGGCTGGCCTTCGATCTGCCCGCCATCGAGCCGCTGCACATCGACCTCGGGAGCTCCCCGCGCATCCATGTGGGCGGGACGGGGGCGCCCGTCACGAGCACCGACGGCGTGTGGCACGGCGGCTCGTACGGTGACGGCACGACCGGCTCGGACACGACCGGCTCAGACACGGGGGGCTCAGACACAGGGGGCTCAGACACGGGGGGCTCGGGTTCCACCGGATCCAGCGGTTCGGGATCCGGCGGGGGCGGCCACTCGGGCAGCGGCTCCGGCGGCGCGGACGGCCCGGGCTCCGGCAACGGCACCGGCAACGGCACGGCGGGTTCGTCCCCCGGCCCCGGGGGGTCACCGGACCCAGGACAGGCAGGCACAGGACAGGCAGACCCAGGACAGCCGGGCACAGGGCCAGAGCAAACCACAGCGCAAACCACAGCGCAGCCGGGCGGCTCCGGCGACGGATCGGGCACGGCTCCGGCCGTGATCGGCGGCTCCGACAGGACCGACCTGGCGAACACCCATCCCTTGCCCGCCGGCACGACCCCAGCGGGCACGACCCCCGACGTGCTCACCGGATATCCGGATTCGCGGATTCCCGTCACGACGGCCGGGCCCGCCAGCACGCTGCCGCCGGGCGGGGTGATCGGCGCGTACGGCGGGGCGCGCACCGGCTACGGCACCGGCGTCGCCGGGGAGGGCGGCGCCGTCCTGGGCGGTTACCGGACCGGCCAGAGCGGCGCGGGCTCGTCCTTCCTCCCCTACGCGCCGGCGGCGGGCGGCGCCGGGGCGGGCGGGGAGGACGAGCGCGAGCGGGAGATCTACGACCCCGAGCCGGACGTCTGGCGCGTGACGAGCGCCATCAGCCCCGACCGCATCGGCTGACGACGACCCGTCGCCGCCGCGCAGCAGGGCTCGGCAGCCGGCTGACCGCCTCGCGCGCGGCCGGATGCGCGGGCGCCGGTCGGACTCGTCTCGCGAGCCGGAGCTCGAACGCGAGGTCGCCCCGCCGCGGGCCGGGCCCGGGAGATCGCGCGATCAGCCGGTCGGATGAGGCACCGTCACCCTGTGGGGCGCTGCCGGTGTTGCCCGCTGTCGTCCGGGCCGGGACGGGTCCGTCGAGCGGAAGGTACGGCGCTAGGTCTCGGCAGGCACGCCGACCGTGCGGCGTTGAAGTGCCGGCGCAGTGTCGTGGCGGTGCCCATGCCGGTCGCCGCCGCACCCGCGCGGGCGGCCCGCGCCGCCGCCGACGCGGCAAGGCGTTCGCCGCCCGGGGGGTCATGATCAGTCAGCGGCCCGCCGAGGCGGCCGACCGCGCCGTGCCCGCAGAGCAATCGAGGCGTCGCCGCCCTCTTTCCGGCGCCGCTACTGACCAATAGAACCGATTTGGTCAGTTTGTTGGCTAGCATGGCCGCGGAGCCTACGAGAGGAGTCGTCATGACCGATGTCGGCAAGGCCGGCCGGGCGCTGGTGGTCGGGCTGGGGATCGCGGGCATCGCCACCGCGTTGCGGCTGCGCCAGGTCGGGTGGGAGCCGGTGGTGGTGGAACGGGCGCCCGCGCGCCGCTCCGGCGGTTACTTCGTCATGCTGTTCGGCGCCGGCGTCGCCTCGGCCCGGCGGCTGGGCGTGCTGGACGCCATCGGCGACCGCAGCGGGCCCCATGTCACCAGCTACGAGGTGGACCGCGCGGGACGCCGACGTCCCGGCATGAACCCCTCCCTCATGGCCGGAGGCCCCCGGCCGCTGCTGCGCGGCGATGTGGAGCGTGGCCTGTTCACGGCGCTGCCGGACGACGTGGAGATCCGCTACTCCACCGTCCCCACCCGCATCACCCAGGACGACGCCGCGGCGGAGGTGACGCTGCACGACACCGCCGCGGGCACCACCGTCACCGAGCGCTTCGACCTGGTGATCGGCGCCGACGGCATGCGTTCCACCGTGCGCGGGCTCGTCTTCGGCTCCGAGGAGGAGTACCTGCACCCGCTGAACTACATGGTCGGCGCCACCGTGCTGGACGGCCCGGTCGACGGCTTCGGCCTGCACGAGGGCCTGGTCCTGGCCGAGCCGGGCCGTTCGGTGTGGGCCTTCCCGTTCGCCGATCATGCCCCGAGCCTGCTGTTCTCCTACCGCACCGCCGACGTCGACGCCGAGTTCCGCCGCCCGCCGATCGAGTCCATCCGCGCCGCCTTCGGCCCCGAACCCACCGGTTCCCTGCTGGAAGGGCTGCTGACGCGCTACGAGCAGGCGCCCGACGCGCTGTTCGACTCGGTGCAGCAGGTCAAGATGCCGCGCTGGCACCGCGGCCGGGTGGTCCTGATCGGCGACTCCGCCTGGTGCGTCACCCTGTACGCGGGCATGGGCGCCTCCAGCGGCATGGCCGGCGGCGAACTGCTGGGCACCATGCTGCAGCGCCATCCCGGCGACCTGCCCGGCGCGCTACGGGCCTGGGAGGCGCGCATGAGGCCGTTCATCCACCTGCAGCAGGACAGCGCCCTGCCCGGACGCCGCATCTTCACCCCGCACGACCGCAAGGAGTATCTCCTGCGGGCAGGGATGATGCGCCTGATGCGGATGCCGGGCGTCGGCAAGACCATGGGCAGGAGAATGTTCAACAGCAAGGACATGCGGGCCAAGAACATCGACGTCGCCGCCCTCTGATCCGGAACCGAACACCCTGACAGCACGACAACGGAGGACAGCACGGTGAGCCAGCTGGTCGAACACCACTCGCACAAAGCCGCCCGCATCCTGGACAGCGCGCGCGAGCTGGTGGCCGATCACGGCGTGCGCAAGGTCACCGTCAGCGAGATCGCCGGAGCGGCCGGGGTCGGCAAGGGCACCGTCTACCTGTACTGGCCCACCAAGGAGGACCTCATCCTCGGCCTGTTCGCCCGCGAACTGCTGGCCTTCCTGGACGAGATCATCGCCCGCATCACCGCCGACCCCGCCGCCGTACGTCCGCGCCACCTGGCCCCGCTGCTGATCCGCACCGGGCTGCGATCCCCGCTGGCACGCCGTCTCACCGCCAAGGACGGCGAACTGCTGCGGCTGCTCACCGCACAGGCCGGCGACCGTGACCTGTTCGAGCGCACCCAGCCCAGCGCCATGTGCGAGGCGGTCATGCCGATCCTGCGCCGGCACGGCCTCATCCGCCAGGACCGCCCGCTGGCCGACCAGTCCTACGCCATGCACGCCGTGCTCAGCGGCTTCGGCACCGCCATGTTCCACCCGGACTCCGCCCCGCCCAGCGCCGGCGACCCCGGCGACGTCCTCGCCGACACCGTGGCCCTGCTCCTCGAACCCGCGGTCGCACCCGCCGACCAGGCCGTCACCGCGGCCGCCCACGACACCGTCGCCGCCTTCCGCCAGACCAGGAACGCCGTCCTGGACATCATCGACCGCAGCCAGACCCTCCAGCCGTGAACCCGGCAGGCGAAGCCGACCGACCGCCGCCCGCACCCGCGCGCGACCACGTCCCTGCCCCAGTGGTTGCCGGCCCCGGGCAGGGCCGGACCACGCGACTCGTACCTATCGGGCGTCCCGCGCGTAGGCCTCCTGTACGGCGTCCTCGGCCTCGGCCAGTGAACCGAGCAACCGATAGGCGACATTGTGGCCGGTCAGAGGCTCAGCCTGCGGCTGATCCGGTCGAGCTCGCCCAGCACGTCCTCCGCGGTCCGGTCGAAGGCGGTCTCCGCCTCTCTGACCTGGGCGAGCACGGCCTCCGGGTCGTCCAGGAACCTCGCCTGGTCGCCCTCCTGGCCGAGCACCTCGGCCATGGCCCGGTTCATCTGCCGGTAGAGGTCGTCGGACGCTGCGCGCACCGTCTCCTTGATCCGGTCGGCCAGCTCACCCGAGCTCAGCCGCATCGCCTTGGGATGAAGCTCGAGCTCGCTCAGCCCCTGACCGGAGAACTCCACGCTGACCAGGCCGTCCTCGTCCCGGGCCCGGCCCACGAGCGAGGACAGGGTGGTCTGGAGGCGCTCCACGGCCGCCATCCTGGCGTCCGCCCGTTCCCTGAACCGCTCCATGTCGAAGTCGTCGAACCCGCCGCCGGCCATCTGAGCCCCTGTTCCCCGCGATTTCCGCAACACCGGCAAGTTAACGCATCCAAAGCGGGGCGTACGGGACCTGCGGCTCGCCCGTTACATGCCAGTGAACGTCCCCCTAATTTCCGCTTTCCACCTGCGGAAGCGTCGCCCTGGCGCATGGCAGGGGCGCAGAGCCCGGTGATAGGGAAGATCACGTGTCATACGGCGCATCCTCCTCCGGCGGGCCGGGGACGTCCGCCTTCTCGGCCCCCTCCGTCTCCTCGATGGTGAGCCCCTGCCCGCACACGCCCCCGTGCCCGCCCGGCCCGTGCCTGCCGGACTCGATACGCGGGCAGCGGCCGGGCACGGCCTCCGCGGTCCCGGCGAGCTGGCCGGCGCCGGGCGGCGGCTCGTCCGGCCTGCCCGGTTACGAGGTGGCCGCGGGCTTCATCAGGAAGTTCGCCGACGCGGTGGGCGGCTCCGCCGACGGCGTGCGGCGGCTGAGGGACGCGACGCCCCGCTTCCAGGGCTGGAACCTCACTCCGCTCGCCGGGATCCCCATCGTCGGGCTCGCCTCCGTCCACCGGTTCAACTCCGTCGCCGACACGTGGTCGGACGCCGCCGGCATCCTCGGCGACGCCCTGCACAGGGACGGCGAGACCCTGGTCAGGGCGGCCGACAACTACGTCGCGGCGGAGAAGGCGGCCAAGGCGGCCATCCAGCAGACGCGCCCCTGAGAGGACCCGCATGTCGACCCCGCCCAGCGAGCCGGGCAAGCTGTTCGTCCCGGGCCGGCCCGCCTCGGGCCCCAACGAGCTCTACGTCACGGACTCGAGCGGCAACGTCCGGCGAACGGTCTCCGTGGCACCGGCCGACGGAGCCGCCGCCTCCGCCGCGACCCGCACCGACCCCGGCTTCTTCCGGGATCTGGTCAAAGCGCTGAACCCGCTGCGGCAGCAGACGCGTACCGCCGCGGCCCTGTCCGGGCTGGGGATCGCGGCCCTCGCCCTGGACGTGGCGGCCACGCTGAACCTCGGCAACCCCTTCCTCTTCTACGACCGTCGGGAGCTGTGGAAGGAGATGGGAGGCCGGCTGGAGAGCGGCAGGTCGGACATCTGGTTCTCCTACTTCCAGGACGTCGGCCCGAACTGGAAGGGCCACGCGGCGGACCTGCTCGGGCGGCGGGTCCGCTTCAACACCACGGTCCTGTACGAGAAGCTCCACGGGGTCACCGGCGAGATGAGCGGCGCGATGCACAGCCAGTTCAAGGAGGTCCTGGAGTACGACCTGTCGGTGTTCGGCCTCTACGCGGCTTCGACGCCGATCCTCCGCACGCTGGCGGCGATGAGCGCGCACCCCGCCGGACGGGTCGCGCTGATATCGCAGGCGGGCGTGTTCGTCAGCGCGCTGGGCAACCTCGTCAAGCAGTTCGCCGACATCTACATGGCCTACGAGAGCGACCTGAACAAGCTGGAGCAGAAGCTCAACGACGTACGGGCCGCCTTCTTCCAGGAGGGCGACCCGGCGCGGGGCCGCAGGGACCTGACGCTCACCCCCGCAGTGGCGGACCGCGCGCACATCCTCGACTACTGGCAGTCGGCGAACAAGGACCTGCGGTGAAGAACACGGCCGCGTTCAACGAGGGCAGGGAAGGCGACGTCGCCGGCCTGGTGCGGGAGGTCCAGGGCCGCGTCGGCGCGCTCGCCGACCTGCTCCACGGGCTGAACGAGGAGGTGGTCGAGGGGACGGACGCCACGGGCGCCGTGGTGGCCAGGGTCTCCGGGGCGGGCGTTCTGCTCGGGCTGACCATCGACCCGCGGGCGATGCGCGACCTCGACCACGTCGCGATGTCCGCCGCGATCCGGAGCGCGATCGGCGCCGCGCGGGGCGAGATGGGCGAGCGGCTGGCGAGGGCCATGGAGGAGTTCGCCGATTCCCCGCCGCCCGGCGACCCGCTCGCCCCGTACGTCCAGGCCCTGCTGCGGGAGGAGTGACCGTGGACGAGATGCGTGAGCTCCGGGCGCGCATGGAGCGGCTGGAGGCGGCGGCCGCCCTGATGGACGAGCTCGCGACGGAATGGATCACGCGGGAGTACGCCGGCAGGGCCGACGAGGGCCGGGTCACCGCGACCGTCGACGCCGTCGGCACACTTCTCGCCCTCGACATCCACCCGCTCAGCATGCGCAGGCTCGACAGCCGCTCGCTCGCGGAGGCCGTCGTCACGGCCGTACGGCGGGCCGAGGCGGCCGCGGAGGCGGCGAAGGAGCAGATGCTCCGCGGCGGGCTGGAGGCAGCGGGGGTGCCGCACCTGACCGGCCTCCTCGGCGACGCCCGCCGCGCGTTCGACGAGCGGGCGTCGCCCGAAGGGGCCGACCGGCTCTAGCCGAGAACGCCGCCGGTTCCCTCGCCGGCGGCCCCGCTCCGGATCCTGGGCGGCTCCGGCCGTCGGCTTTAGGCCGTCCGCACGGCGTGAACCCCCTCTCCGGACGTTTTCGGGGGTCTCCCGATGCTCAGTTTTTTGAATAGTCATATTCTTGACTATGAAAGAGCGGAGGGAGTGGTTCCATGGCCTTACGGCACGCCGTCCTCGCGGCGCTGCTCGACGGGGAGCTCAGCGGCTACCAGCTGGCGAAGGCGTTCGACGTCGGCGTGGCGAACTTCTGGCACGCCCTGCCCCAGCAGCTGTACGCCGAGCTGGCCAGGCTGGAGAGGGAGGGGCTGGTCGCGGGGCGGCGGGTGGTCCAGGAGACCCGGCCCGCCAAGCGCCTCTTCCACGTCACCGACGCCGGGCTCGCCGAGCTGGAGCGGTTCGCGGCGGCCGCGTCGAAGCCGTCGTTCATCCGCGACGACCTGCTCGTCAAGGTGCAGGCGGCCGACCACGTCGACGCCGGGCCGCTGATCCGGCAGGTCGAGGAGAGGGCCGCCATGGCCGAAGCCAAGATTGATCTGTTCCGGCGGATCCTGCGGAAGATGCGCGGCGACCTGGGCGAAGAGGAGTTCCTTCGCGCGGGCCGGCGCGTAGGGCCGTACCTCACCTGCCTGCGCGGCCTGGCCTTCGAGGAGGGAAACCGCGACTGGTGCCTGCGAACCGCCGCGATCCTGCGCGCCAGGAACGCGGCCGTCGCAGGCGGAGGAACCCCGGCCGTGCCGGGCGAAGGGACCCCGGCCGTGCCGGGCGAAGGGACCGCGCCGGCTTCTCGCCGCCCGGAGGTGGCCCGTGCCGAGCGGTGAGCGCCTGCGTTACGTCGCCCTCGGCGACAGCCAGACCGAAGGGCTCGGCGACGGCGACCCCGCCCGCCCGCGGGGCTGGGCCGACCGGCTCGCCGAGCGGCTCACGACCGTGGACCCGGAGGTCACGTACGCCAACCTGGCGGTGCGCGGGCGGCTCGCCGGGGAGGTGCGAGGCGAGCAGCTCGCGCCGGCCCTGGCCCTGCGCCCCCATCTGGTCACCGTCGTCGCGGGCGTCAACGACCTGATCAGGCCCCGCTTCGACGCCGCCGAGGTGGCCGGGCACCTGGAGGCGATGTTCGCCGCTCTCACGACGGCGGGCGCCCGCGTCGCGACCCTCACGTTCCCGGACGTCGGAAAGATCGCGCCGATCGCCCGGCCGCTCCGGTCGCGGGTGTTCGACCTCAACGACCGCATCCGGGCGGCGGCGGCGCGACACGGGGTCGTGGTCGCCGAGACGGCGCACCACACCGTCTCCACCGACCCCCGGCTCTGGAGCGCCGACCGGCTCCACGCGAGTCCGCTCGGCCACGAGCGCATCGCCGCGGCCGTGGCCCACGCCCTCGGCCTGCCCGGCAGCGACGACGGCTGGACGCTGCCCCTGCATCCCCCGATCGACCCGGCCGGTTGGCGGGCCGTGGGCGCCGAGGTGCGCTGGGCCGGCTCGTTCCTCGGCCCATGGCTGGTGCGGCGCCTCCTCGGCAGGTCGTCCGGCGACGGTCGTGCCGCCAAGCGCCCCGCGCTGCTGCCGGTGCGGCCGACCGGGTGACCTCCGGCGGGAGGCCACCGGCGACCAGCGCACTCCAGGTGCCGGCGCAGTCAGGGACCAGAGCGGTCGGGAGACGCCGTCACGCGATCCGATGGGTCAGCCCGACAGGCCGCGCACCCATGCGTACAGGTCGAGCACGCCCAGAGTGAGCGGGACCAGCGCGACGACCAGCAGCGCGTCGATGATGTCGGCCGCCCGCCCCCAGAACGGCGAGGGCTTGCCCGTGGGCAGCCAGAGACCGAGGCCGAGCACGAGCAGGGCCGTCCACAACACCCCGATCGTCACGGCCACCTCGGAGACCGCGTCGGCGCCCGTGCCCAGCGCGAAGGCCAGCGCGACGGCCCCGGCCACGGCCGTGAGAATCATCCACAGCCGCTGGGCGACCCCCGCGAAGACCCTCGCCCGCATCGCCAGCGCGAGCGCCAGCGTCGCCGCCGTCGCGCGGGCGACCCAGCCGCCCTGCTGGACGAGCAGCAGCTCACCCGCGACACCGGCGAGCGCGATCGCGATGACCATGCCGGTGGCGTACCGGTGGGCCTGCGCGGTCCGCTGCAGCACCAGCGGGCCGTCGATGCGCTGGTTGTCGCCGCGCAACTCCTCGGCGCTGGTGGGCAGCGGCGGCAGCGGCACCCTGGCCATCCGGAACGACAGCGTGGGGATGAGCGGGCTCAGCGCCAGCAGGACCGTCGCGACCACGGCCGCCGCCCCGGCGCCCGATCCGCCGAACAGCATCACGCACGCGGCGCCCACCGCCCCGGCGACGGACGCGACCGCGACGCCGAGGAAGCCGGCCACGCCGTCGGCGATCAGCACGCCGCCCACCGTCGCCACCAGCGCGGTGTACGCGAGCGCGGCCAGCAGGTTCGGCGCCCCGAGAACCAGCACGGAGCCCGAGGCCCCGGGCGTGAACAGCCCGGCGAGGAAGCCGTGCGGCAGGGCCGCGTAGCCGACGAGGGCGCCCGCCGTGGGCCGGCCGACGGCCCTGGACACCACGGCTCCGGCGGCGACCAGCAGCACCGCGACGGCTCCGGCCACCCCCGCGGTGAGCCGCGGCGGGGCCGCCGCGAGCGCCAGGACGACGGCGCCGAGCGCGAGCAGCCCGGTGGCCACGCCCATGCCGAGCAGCCGCGTGTGCCGCGGCTCCCACCTGCCGCCGCCTTCCCTGGTCCCGGTGGCGACGACGTCGGCCACGTCGTCGTACACCGCCGGGGGCAGCACCGCGTCGCGCGGGCGCAGGTAGAGGACCTCCCCGTCCAGGACGCCCAGCGCGCCCAGGCTCTGGCCGAGGTCGAGCGGCGGGCCGCCGAGACGCTGGAGCACCCAGCCGGGGGCCGCGGCCGCGTCGCCTCCCACCTCGCCGACCGCCCGGAGCAGCCCCGGCAGGACGTGCGGCAGCGGGATGTCCGACGGCAGCGCGAGGTCCGCCTTCCTGCGCGGGGCGACCACGGTGACGTGGCACAGGGGCGGCAGCGGCGCGGTCGCCTGCGGCAACGCGCCCTGCTGAGCTGTGCCCTGATGGACTGGGCCCTCCTGAACCCCGCCCTGATGGGCCGCGCTCTGGATCTGGCCCTGCTGGACGTGAAGGGGGGCCGGCGATGACACAGCGGGAATCCTCTCCCGGAGATCTCTCTGACAGCCCGAAAATATCGGCAAACCTGGTAGAAAAGTCAGTCAGATGAGCATTGTCGTCGTCTCGCGCCCCGAGCGCCGCCCGGGCCCCAAACCGCCCCGTGGCGAGATCCTCCTGGAATCCCCGCCGGAGATTCCCGAGGTCCAGCCGCAGGGTCTGATGTCCGTACTCACGTACGTGCCGATGCTGGCCGGCGGCGCCGCGATGGCGCTGATGTTCACGGCGGGCGGCGGCGGCAACCCCCTCATGTACGTGGCCAGCGGGCTGTTCGCCGTCTCCATGATCGGCATGAGCGTCGGCCAGCTCGGGCGCAACGCCGGTGAGCGCAGGAACCGGCTCAACGGGCTGCGCCGCGACTACTTCCGCTACCTGTCCCAAATCCGCAGGAAGGTCCGCAGGGCCGCCGTGCAGCAGCGGGAGGCGCTGGAGTGGAGCGGGCCGCCGCCCGACTCGCTGTGGTGGATCGCGATGGGGCCGCGCCTGTGGGAGCGCAGGCCGCGCGACGACGACTTCGCGACCGTACGGCTCGGCACCGGCGTGCAGAAGCTGGCCATCCAGCTCGTCCCGCCGGACACCAAACCGGTGGAGGACCTCGACGCGCTGTCGGCGGGCGCGCTGCGCCGGTTCGTCCGGGCGCACGCCACGGTGCCGGGGCTGCCCGTCGCGGTCGCACTGCACTCCTTCGCCCGCATCCACCTCACCGGCGACCCCGCCGCGGTGCGCGAGCTGCTGCGGGCGGTGATCGCGCAGCTCGTCGTCTTCCACTCCCCCGACGACATGCGGATCATGATCTGCGCGAGCAAGGAGTGGATGCCCCACTGGGAGTGGGTCAAGTGGCTGCCGCACGCCCTGCACCCCGAGCAGGCCGACGCCGCGGGCCAGGTCAGGCTCATGGCGGAGAACCTCGCCCACCTCGACGCTGTGGTTGGGGAGGAGCTCAGGGAGCGGGCCAGGTTCCGTCCCGGCGCCTCCGCGGAGGCCCTGCCGTACCACGTGGTGATCGTGGACGGCGGGCACGTGCCGCACGACAGCCAGCTCGGCTCGGACGCCATCCAGGGCGTTACCGTGATCGACCTGTCCGGTTCGACCGGGCCGGCCCCCGAGGCGATCACGCTCCGGCTGGACGTCCAGCCCGACGGCTTCCACATGGTCAAGATCGACCACGCGGGACGGCGGTCGAGCAACCGGCTCGGCGACCCCGACCACCTCGGCTATCCCCAGGCGGAGGGGCTGGCCCGGCAGCTCGCGCCGCTGCGCGCCTCCGCAGGCGCCCAGGGCGAGGCGCAGGACGTGCTCGGCGTCAACACCTCGCTCACCGACCTGCTCGGCGTGGGCGACCCCGTCCATCTCGATCCCGCGGTGATCTGGCAGCCCCGCGCCGGCCGCAACCGGCTGCGGGTGCCGATCGGCCTCGGCGCGGACGGGCGGGTCGTCGAGCTCGACATCAAGGAGTCGGCGCAGGGCGGCATGGGGCCGCACGGCCTGGTCATCGGGGCGACCGGCTCCGGCAAGAGCGAGCTGCTGCGCACCCTGGTGCTCGGCCTGGCCATCACGCACTCCTCCGAGATCCTGAACTTCGTGCTGGTGGACTTCAAGGGCGGCGCCACGTTCCTCGGCCTGGAGTCCCTGTCCCACGTGTCGGCGGTCATCACCAACCTGGAGGACGAGCTGCCGCTCGTCGACCGCATGCACGACGCGCTGCACGGCGAGATGGTGCGCCGCCAGGAGCTGCTGCGCGCCGCGGGCAACTACGCCTCGCTACGTGACTACGAGCGGGCCAGGGAGCAGGGCGCGGATCTCACGCCGCTGCCGACCCTGTTCGTCGTGATCGACGAGTTCAGCGAGCTGCTCACCGCCAAGCCGGAGTTCATCGACCTGTTCGTGATGATCGGGCGGCTCGGCCGCTCGCTCGGCGTGCACCTCCTGCTGGCCTCCCAGCGGCTGGAGGAGGGCCGGCTGCGCGGCCTCGACACCCACCTGTCGTACCGGATCGGCCTGCGCACGTTCTCCGCCATGGAGAGCCGGGTCGTGCTCGGCGTCGCCGACGCCTACGAGTTGCCGCCCGCCCCGGGCAACGGCTACCTGAAGTACGACACCACGGGGATGACCCGGTTCAAGGCCGCCTACGTGTCCGGCCCCCACCACGCCGACCCCGGACGGTCCGCCCCCGGAGAGGCCGGCCGGCCCGTACGCGACGTGGTGGAGTACGGCCCCGCCTTCGCGCCCGTCGAGGTCACCGAGGCCTCGAAGGAGCTGGCCCCCGCCGAGGAGCCCGGCGGCCCGCGGCACAGCCTGCTCGACGTGGTGGTGGGCCGGCTCACCGGCCACGGCCCGCCGGCGCACCGGATCTGGCTGCCCCCGCTGGCCGAGCCGCCGACGCTGGCCCACCTGCTGCCGCCGCTGTCCGTCACCCCGGAACACGGCCTGACCACCGCGGGCTGGGGCGGCCGGGGGATGCTCCACGCGGTCGTCGGCATCGTCGACCGGCCGTTCGAGCAGCGCCGCGACCCCTACTGGCTGGACCTGTCGGGAGGCGGGGGCCACGTCGGCGTCGCGGGCGGCACGCAGAGCGGCAAGAGCACGGTGCTGCGGACCCTGGTCACGAGCATGTCCTTGATGCACACGCCGCGCGAGGTGCAGTTCTACTGCCTGGACTTCGGCGGCGGCTCCCTGGCCTCGCTGGAGGCGCTGCCGCACGTGGGCGGCGTCGCGAGCCGTCTCGACGCCGACCGCGTCCGCCGTACGGTCGCCGAGATCTCCACGATCCTGGAGCGGCGTGAGGCCGACTTCGCCGAGCACGGCATCGAGTCGGTCGCGGCCTACCGGCGGATGCGGGCCGAGTCCGGCCGCGACGGCGACGGCTGGGGCGACGTGTTCCTGGTGGTGGACGGCTGGCTGACGCTCAGGCAGGAGTTCGAGTCGCTCGAACCCGTCGTCACCGACATCGCCGCCAGGGGGCTCGGGTACGGCATCCACGTGGTGGCGGCCACCAACAAGTGGTCGGAGTTCCGGGCGAGCATCCGCGACCTGTTCGGCACCAGAGTCGAGCTCAAGCTCGGCGACGCCTACGAGTCCGAGGTCAACAGGAAGGCGTCGCTGGCGGTCCCCGAGGGCGTGCCGGGACGCGGCCTCACCAAGGACGGCCTGCACTTCCTGTCCGCGCTGCCGCGGATCGACGGCGTGCAGAGCTCCGAGGACCTCGCCGCGGGTGTCCGCGGGCTCGTGCACGCGGTCAGGGACGCCTGGCAGGGGCCGCCCGCGCCGCCGATCCGGCTGCTGCCGCCGGTGCTGCCCGCGGCCTCGCTGCCCGGCCCCGAGGAGACGGGACCGAAGATCCCGATCGGCATCGACGAGGCCACGCTCTCGCCCGTGCTGCTCGACTTCGACGCCGACCCGCACTTCGTCGTCCTGGGCGACACCGAGAGCGGCAAGTCGAACCTGCTGCGGCTCGTCGCCGAGGGACTGGTGGCCAGGCGGCAGCCGCACGAGGCGATGATGATCGTCGTCGACTACCGCAGGTCGCTGCTCGACTCGGCCGCGACCGCCCACCGCATCGGCTACGCGGCGTCGAGCACCGCCGCCCAGGAGCTGATCAACGACGTGCGCGGTGCCCTGCTCAAGCGGCTGCCTCCGGCGGACCTCACGCCCGAGCAGCTGCGGGCCAGGAGCTGGTGGCAGGGCTCCGACGTCTACGTCGTCGTGGACGACTACGACCTCGTCGCGACCTCGTCCAACCCGCTGCTGCCGCTGGTGGACCTGCTGCCGCAGGCGCGGGACATCGGGCTGCACCTGGTCCTGTCGCGCCAGATGGGCGGCGCGGGCCGGGCCATGTACGACCCGGTCGTCCAGAAGCTGAAGGACATGGCAAGCCCCGCCGTCATCCTGTCCGGCAACAAGGACGAGGGTTACCTGTTCGGCAACGTCCGGGCGCATCCGCTGCCGCCCGGCCGGGGCTACCACGTCGACAGGAGGTTCGGCGCGCGGCTCGCCCAGACCGCGTTCCTGCCTCCTCCGGACAGTGAGTGACGGGCGGAAAGGAGCGGCGTGTGGCCGGTTTCGACATCCACTTCCAGGCGCTCGAAAGCTGCCGTACGGCGGTGAGCAAGGCCTGGGGCCAGTACGAGAGCCTGCACGACGGTCTTCCCGAGACGCCCGGCACCCTGGCGGCCGTCTTCGGGCACGTGGACGGCGCCGCGGCGCTGGCGGCGGCCGTCGACACGGCCTACGCCGCGCTGACCGCCGAGGCGGCCGACGCGAGGACCAAGCTGAAGGGTGTGGAGCGGGCGCTGGAGGCGGTTCAGGACAACGTCCGGACGGCCCACAAGGCCACGTCCACCTCGATGCAGGCATGAGCGAGCGGAGCGAGCCCCGAGCCGCCAGGCGAGGGGGTGGCATGAGCGAGCGGAGCGAGCGAATCAGTAAGCACAGCGCGATTCGCTCATGCGACCCCGAGCCGCCAGGCGAGGGGGTGGCATGAGCGGCGTCGCGGATCTGCCGGGCGGGGCCGAGCTGGCCGCCATGGCGGAGAAGGTGAGCGGCGATCCCGGCGAGATCCGCGACATCGCCGGGAAGTGGCGCGGCGCGGCCCGCGACGCGCAGGACTACGCGGGCGGGGTGAGCCGGGCCGTGCGCACCGTGGACGCCGCGTGGCAGGGCCTGTCCGCCGACGCCTTCGTGCGGTACATGAACAGGTACGGCAAGGCGGCGGACGGCGTCCACGACGCTCTCGTCGCGTGCGCGGGCGCGCTGGAGAAGGTCGCGACCGCACTGGAGACCGCCAAGTCGAAGATCGACGGCATCTGCGCAGACGTGGTCGCCGAGGCGGCGGCCTACCGCGGCCGGAACCGGGGAGCCACCGAGGAGGAGCTGGACTCGGGGCTGCGGGCCATCGTCTCCCGGGGCGTCGAGGACGCCCGGCCGCACCTGGAGCAGGTGACCACGGCCGTCGGCGACGCCATGAAGACGCTGGGCACCCGCCTGGGCGCCGACTACCGCGACGGCGCGCTCACCTTCGCCAAGATCCCGGACCCGGGCAAACAGGAGTTCGTGCCCCGGCACGGGCACACCGTCGACTGGCAGCGCGCCCCCGGCTACACGGGGACCCCCGGTGACAAGGCCCACCCGACGTACGCCTCGTACGGCCGGACGAGCCTGAGCGGCGTGAGCGGCTCGGGCGTGAGCGGCGGCTTCGGCGGCTACGGCCCCAGCGGCCCGCCGCCGGCCGGCGGCGGGCCCGCGCCCACGGGCCAGGTCAAGGAGTGGATCGAGCAGGCCATCGAGATCCTCAAAGCCCAGGGCTACCCCGCCGAGAAGATGAACCGGGACGACATCTGGATGATCATCCGGCACGAGTCGGGCGGGAACCCGCACGCGATCAACAACTGGGACTCGAACGCGGCCGCGGGAACGCCCTCGAAGGGGCTGATGCAGACCATCGATCCCACGTTCAACCGCTGGTCCCTGCCGGGGCACAAGGACATCTGGAACCCGGTGGACAACATCATCGCGGGCGTCCGCTACGCCATCGAGCGCTACGGCTCGGTCTCGGCCGTGCCCGGTGTGGTGGGCATGAAGACCGGCACCGGATACCGCGGGTACTGACCTCGGGCCGTCGTGACGAGGACGCCCCCTCCGCGGCAGGGCCGCTCGAAGCTCCTGGGCGAGGGGGTCGACCGTGACGACTCCGGCGGGTTCAGGCGGCCGGGAAGTCGGTGGCGGGCGCGCTGAGCGCGGTGGCCTCGACGTTCGCCCGCAGGGCCTCGACCTTGGCCGTGGCATAGGAGTGGGCGTCCGAGCCGAGCAGCTGCCGCAGCGGCCCCTCACCGGCCAGGACGCGGTTGATGATCGCGCCGGCGCCCCTGACCGGGTCGCCGAGCTGGCTGCCCTGGAGCTTGAGGTGGTCGAGGGTCATCTGGCGGATGGCCGGGTAGTGCGCGGTCGTCTGGGCGGGCAGGGCGAGCGAGTCCTCGGTGAGGAACTCCGTGCGGAAGTAGCCGGGCTCGACGATGGTGACCTTGATTCCGAAGTCCGCCACCTCGGCGGCGAGGGCCTCGCTCAGCCCTTCCAGCGCGAACTTCCCGGCGCAGTAGAGAGCCCAGCCCGGGACGGCGGTCAGGCCCAGGATCGAGGACACGTTGACGATGTGGCCGCCGCGTTGCTCGCGGAGGATGGGCAGGGCGGCCCGCAGCACGTTCCACACGCCCACGACCTGGACGTCGAGCATGTCGCGGACCTCGCGGTCGCCGGTCTCCTCCACCGCGGCCAGGAAGCCGTAGCCCGCGTTGTTGACGACGACGTCCAGACCCCCCAGACGTGCGGTGGTCTCCTGGACGGCCCGCCTGACCGCCGCCTCGTCGCGCAGGTCGACGGTGAGCGGGAGAAGGCGCGACGGGTCGATCCCGTCGCCGAGCGCGGCGAGCAGCCGCTCGGACGACCGCGTCGTCGCGGCGACGCGGTCACCGCGCTCCAGCAGCTGCTTGACCAGTTCGAGGCCCAGGCCACGGGAGGCGCCGGTCACGAACCAGACGGCCGGTCGATCTGTCGGGAAGCTCATGGTCATCCTCTGCTTGTCGAACGCTCTGCTTGTCGAATGTCGCCGGTAGCGCGGGAAAGCCCCGGAACCGGCACAGCACCAGCGTCGTTCGCCACAACCCGCTGTGGACGCCCATATCGCGCCCTGTGCAACCGTGCACGGGGCAACCTAGGACGCACAGGACCAGTCAGGGACGGAGAGCAGGAGGGACACTGGGTTTCATGGCCGAGACCAATCGCGAACTCGCTGATTTCCTGAGACGCGCCCGGAGCCAGGTCGACCCGTCACGGGCCGGTCTGCCTCCCGACGGCCGCGTGCGGCGGGTCCCGGGCCTGCGTCGCGAGGAGGTCGCCCTTCTGGCCGGAGTCTCGACCGACTACTACGCCCGGCTCGAACAGGGCCGGCGCATCACCCCCTCGCCTGCCGTCATCGAGGCCGTCGGCCGTGCCCTCGGGCTCGACGAGGCCGGACGCCTGCACCTGCACGACCTCATCGAAACGAACGCGGCGCCCGTACGGCGACGAGCCCGCGGCGTCCAGCGCGTGCGCCCCGGGCTCTACCAGCTCCTCGACGCCCTCGACGGCGAGCCCGCCCTCGTCCTCGGCCGCCGCACCGATGTGCTCGCCGCCAACCGCATGGCGAAAGCGCTGTTCACCGACTTCGAACGGCTGCCGCCCCGGCACCGTAACTACGCGCGATGGATGTTCCTCGACGACGACGCCCGATCACTGTTCGTCGACTGGGACGTCCAGGCGCGGACCTCGGTCGAGAACCTGCGGCTCGCCGCCGGCCGCGACCCGGACGACCAGGCCACCGCCGCCCTCATCGCCGAGCTGCGCGAACGCAGCCGTGAGTTCGCCCACTGGTGGGACCAGCACCGCGTCAACCAGCGCACCCACGGCTCCAAACGACTGCGTCACCCTCTCGTCGGTGAGCTGACCGTGGAGTACGAGACCCTCTCCCTGCCCGGAGACCCGGATACGACACTCTTCGTCTACACCGCCGAAGCCGGCTCATCCTCGAAACGCGCCTTGGATCTTCTCGCGAGCTGGACCCTTCCCAGCTCCGGTGGCGATGCGATCTCCCCTCACGACCGGCCGGGAGATGGCCGGCGAGTGGTGGACCCCGCTGATCGCGCCTGACGCGTTCCCGGCGTCACCCGCTGCCCGCGACCGCCTCTTGCGGCCCATCCGGCGGCCGGGCGGGCGAAAGGCCGGGCGGGCGAAAGGCCGGGCGGGCGAAAGGCCGGGCGGATGCCCGCCCGGCCTTCGTGTGGACCGGTCAGCCGCAGTTGGCCCAGCCGGCGCTGGTGCCGGCCGAGCCGACGCTGCCGGAGTATCTGACGCACTTGCCCTTGGCCTGGAGCTTCACCGGGCCGGCGTAGTACTGGAAGTTACCGCTGTCGGTCTTGCTGCCGCCGCCCTGGACCTCCAGGGTCGCGGAGACGGGCGTCGCCTTGCCGACGTCGGCCGTCTTGAGGGTGACGACGCAGTTCTCCCCCGTGCTGGAGTTGTACAGCTGGTAGGTGGTGCCACCCGCCAGAGGGCTGCTGCGCTGCACGTAGAAGCCCGACCCGCAGACCTGGGCCGCGTTGTAGGGGTTCCTGGCCGGCGCGGCGGTCGTGGGCTTGGGCGCCGGAGTGCTCGGCTTCGGCGCGGCGGTCGTCGGCTTCGGCGCCGGAGTGCTCGGCTTCGGGGCCGCGGTCGTCGGCTTCGGCGCGGCGGTCGTCGGCTTCGGCGCCGGAGTGCTCGGCTTCGGCTCGGCCCTGGTCGGCGTCTCGGTGGGCTCCGTAGGCTGCGGGCTCGGCGCCTGCTCCTGCGTCTGCGTGGCCGTCGGACTGGGCGACCGCGTGGCCGGGGGCTCGGGAGACGGCTCCGTCGCCACCGGGCTGGGCTTCGCGGTGACCGTGGCGGTGGTCGTCACCCGGGCCGTCGGCTGCGACCGGCCGGTCGGCTGCGCCGGCGGCGGGACCACCGGCTGGGTCGGCAGCGGCACGATCGGACCCGGGGTAGGGACCGAGGTGAGCTCAGGTGTCACCGGATCGTCCGTCGGCCACTCGCTGGGCAACACCAGCGGCTGCACCGGCGAGTCCGGATCGTCGGACGACAGCGCCCACGGCACCGTCACCTGCGGCGCCGCCGTCGGGTTCTGCCCGCCGCCTCCGGTCGCGCCACCCGCGGTCCCGCCACCCGCGTTACCGCCGTCCGTGACCGCGCGCCCGCCGGCACCGTGCTGGCCCGCGGCGCGCTCCGCGGCGGCCGGCGACAGCTGGACGTCGGCGTACCGGCCGGCGCCCCACAGACCGACCCCGGAGAGCAGGACCACGGCGCCGACCGCGGCCGCGAGCCCCACGGGGAACGGCTTGCGCCTGGCCGCCTCGACCTGGCCCTGTGCGGTCGGAGGCCCCCATGTCTGCTGCTGGGGCTGCTCCTGCGGCATGGCGGGCGGCTGCCAGGCGGCGGCCGGCGCCTGCTGGGGCCGGTGAGGCTGCTGGGGCAGGGGCGGCGGGCCCCACGTCTGCTGCGGAGCCGGCGGAACGGGGATTCCCCCAACCGGCGGCTGCGCGGGCAGCGCCACTCCCGCGCCGGGGCCCGCGACCGGTTGCGCTCCGGCGGCACCGCCGCCGAGCAGTCGCAGCATCGCGGTGTAGGCGGTCGGGCGCTGCCCCGGCTCCTTGGCCAGCGCGGGCAGCACGACCTGGCGCAGCCGCTCCTCCAGGCCGCCGAGGTCGGGCTGCGCGTTGAGCACCGCCTGCGGCTCCTGCGGGAACGGCGGACGCCCGGTCGCGGCGAAGACCACCGTGGCGGCCCAGGCGAACATGTCCGCGTACGCGTCGTACCGCTCGCCCCTGATCTGCTCGGGAGCCCGGTACGCCGGCTCGCCCACCGGCGCCCCGACGGCGACGTCGGTCAGCTTGACGCCGTCGTCGGCGACGATGACGTTGTGCGGGGTGAGCGCGCCGTGCGCGAGGTCGGCGAGGTGCACGGCGGTCAGCGCGGTGAGCACGCCCACCGCCACCCGTTCGAGCGCCTCCCCGGCGAGCGGGCCCCCGGCCGCGACGGCGGCGGCCAGGCTGCGCCCCTCGACGTGTTCCCTGACGACGTAGGGCCGATCACCGAGCAGGCCCGCCGCGATCGTGCGGGCCACATACGAGCTGGAAACACGCGTGGCCACAGTGAGCCGGTCGAGGACGGCCTGCCCCGAACCCGGCTCGGCGGCCAAGAGCTTGATCACCCGCACAGGGGCGTCGTCGCCGGTCTCCTTGCCGACATAGACGTCGCCGCGGGGCCCCTCGTCCAGCCGTCCCAGGATGGCGTACTCGCCTATCTGCTCGGGATCACCCGGCCGTAAAGGGTGCATCTCAGTCCTTTCTGGAAGTGACCTGATCAGGATCATTCAACCAAGAGCACACAGCCCAAAGCAGCGGTTTCCGGCAGACCAAAACATTTAACCGTCAATTACTCAAAGCCGACGTGTCAACCCTCGCGGCCGGGGCGCCACCCCCTGCGCCGCCCCATCGGCACGAACACCCGCGCGGCCACGATCAGGGCCGCGCCGCACAGCGCCGCCGCCGCGATCGCGAGCGCCAGGTCGATCGCCCCCTGATCCACCGGAGCCGCCCTGCTCACCGCGCCCTGCGGCAGCGGGGCCGGCGCCGGCGGCGCGATGACAGGGGCGTCGACGGCCTCCAGCGGCAGGATCGCGGTGACGGCGAGCAGCGGGTTCACCATCCCGGCGCCCGTGCCCGTCCCCACGCCGCCGTCCGCCGTGGCGACGATGCGCCACCGCACCCGCTCCTGGTTCAGCTCCGGATGGCGGGCCCGCACCAGCGCCGCCACCCCCGCGACGTACGGCGCGGCGAAGCTGGTGCCCTCGAGCCCGCTCGCGTACGCCCGTCCGGGCCAGGTGGAGGTGATGCCCTGGCCCGGCCCCAGCACGGAGACCGGCGTCGCCGTGTTGGAGAAGTCGGCACGCCTGCCGTCGGAGGTGGCCGACCCCACGGCGAGCACCCCCGGGTAGGCGGCGGGATAGGCGGCCTCCGGCGTGCCGTCCTCCGCGGTCGTGTTGCCGGCCGCCGCCACGATCACCGCGTCCTTGCCGAGCGCGTACGCCACGGCCTGCCGGAGTTTGGGATTGTCCTGGGTCTGGATCGACACGTTGATCACGCCGGCGCCGGAGTCGGCGGCGCCCACGATGGCTCTGGCCAGCGTGTCCGGGTCGCCGTGCTCCTCGTTCGTCTGCTTCAGGGAGATCAGCCGCACGCCGGGCGCGACGCCGTGGAAGGGGACGCCCTTCATGTACCGGGCGGCGATGATCCCGGCGACCGCGGTGCCATGGCCGACGCAGTCGCGGTGGCCTGTCCCGGTGTAGTCCACCTCCTTGGCCACCTGGATCTGAGGGTGGGTCAGGTCCACCCCGCTGTCGATGACCGCGACCGTGACCCCTTCACCCGTGGTGAGCGGCCACACCCGCTTCGGGTCGAGCCTGCGCTGCGCCCACGGCTCGGCCACCTGCATGCTGCCCTTGCGCGGCGCGCACCGCACCGGCGCGGTGCGCGCCTGTGCGGGCTGCGCGGCCGGTGCCACGAGAAGCGGTGCCACGAGAAGCAGAGCCAGCACGGTCGCCAGAAGGCCGGGTCCCCGCATGAGCGATCAGCCTAACCGGTCGAACTCGACCGGCGATGCCGGTTCAAAACCGGCATCCCGGCAATGGGACCGGGAGCGGCGAGGACACGACCCGACAGCAGTCCCACTCAGTAAGGGGGCGAACGCCCTCCAGCGTCAGCAGGTGCATAAAATCCACCAAGGCTCGTAACCCAGGGGCCCGAGGGAAGGATGGACGCGGTGCACAAGGTCCTGATCGCCAATCGCGGTGAGATCGCCGTACGGATCGCGCGGGCCTGCACAGACGCCGGGATGACCAGTGTGGCGGTCTACGCGGACCAGGACCTGGACGCGTTGCACGTGCGGGTCGCCGACGAGGCGCACGCGCTCGGCGGGCAGAGCCCGGCCGAGACCTACCTCGACATCGACAAGATCCTCGCGGTGGCGAAGAAGACGGGCGCCGACGCCGTCCACCCCGGCTACGGATTCCTCGCCGAAAACGCCGGCTTCGCCCAGGCCGTGCTGGACGCCGGCCTGATCTGGATCGGACCGCCGCCCTCGGCGATCACCGCGCTCGGCGACAAGGTCCAGGCGCGCCACATCGCCCAGCGCGTGGGCGCCCCGCTCGTGGCCGGAACCCCCGACCCCGTCTCCGGGGTCGAGGAGGTGATCGCCTTCGCGCGGCAGCACGGCCTGCCGATCGCGATCAAGGCGGCGTTCGGCGGCGGCGGGCGCGGCCTGAAGGTGGCCCGCACCCTGGAGGAGATCCCCGGCCTGTACGAGTCCGCCGTCCGCGAGGCCGTCACCGCCTTCGGCCGCGGGGAGTGCTTCGTCGAGCGCTACCTCGACCGGCCGCGCCACGTGGAGACCCAGTGCCTGGCCGACGCCCACGGCAACGTGGTCGTGGTCTCCACCCGCGACTGCTCCCTGCAGCGCCGCCACCAGAAACTGGTCGAGGAGGCCCCAGCGCCGTTCCTCACGGACGAGCAGCGCGAGCTGCTCTACTCCTCCTCCAAGGCGATCTTGCGCGAGGCCGGCTACGTCGGCGCGGGCACGTGTGAGTTCCTCGTCGGGCAGGACGGCACGATCTCCTTCCTGGAGGTCAACACCCGGCTGCAGGTCGAGCACCCGGTCAGCGAGGAGGTCGCCGGCATCGACCTGGTCCGCGAGATGTTCCGCATCGCCGACGGCCAGCCGCTCGGCTACGACGACCCGGTGCTGCGCGGCCACTCCATCGAGTTCCGCATCAACGCCGAGGACGCGGGCCGTAACTTCCTGCCCGCGCCGGGGACGATCACCTCGATGCGGGTGCCGTCCGGTCCCGGCGTGCGGCTGGACGGCGGCTATGAGACCGGGATGAGCGTGCCGCAGGCGTTCGACTCGCTGGTGGCCAAGCTGATCGTGACCGGCGCGACCCGCGAGCAGGCGCTGGAGCGCGCGCGCCGGGCGCTGGCCGAGTACGAGATCGGCGGCATGCCGACCGTGCTGCCGTTCCACCGGGCCGTGGTGGACGACCCCGCCTTCACCGGCGAGCCGTTCTCGGTGCACACCCGGTGGATCGAGACCGAGTTCCACAACACGATCACGCCCTACGACGGCGAGGTGGGCTCCGCGGAACCGGCCGAGCGTGAGCGGATCACGGTCGAGGTCGGCGGCAAGCGCCTGGAAGTCGTCCTGCCCGCAGGCCTGGGCGCGACCGGTGGCTCCGCCCCGGCCAGGAAGGCGGCGCCCCGGCGTTCCGGCGGGAGCGGCGCCAAGAAGGCCGCCGCGAGCGGCGACTCCCTCGTCAGCCCGATGCAGGGCACGATCGTGAAGGTCGTCGTCGCCGACGGCGACACCGTCGGGCCCGGCGACACGATCGTCGTCCTGGAGGCCATGAAGATGGAGCAGCCGCTCACCGCCCACAAGGGCGGCACGATCACCGGCCTCGCGGCCGCCGTCGGCCAGACGGTCACCGCCGGGGCCGTCCTGTGCGAGATCAAGGACGCCTGAGCCTCCACGGCGGCCCCGGGGGCCGCGTCACACCCGCGTTCCCGAAGGCGCGCGGCAGCCGGTGTCGCCGTGGCGAAGGGACGTCCCGCAGGCGACGCCGCACACGGTCCAGCAACGTCCGGCCCACGGGCGCGGCGGCGAACCGCCACGGCCTGCCCTCGATCGGGACGTCCCTCAGCCGGGGCGCGAAGGCCACGACGCACCGGTGGACCACCTCCTCGGAACGCCGCCACATCGGGTCGATGCTCAACGCGGTCCGCACGACGAGGTCGTCGAGGAACGGCGGGACCGGCGTCCCGCCGCGCAGCAGCGCGGCCCGGGAGGCGGCGTGCCAGCGGCCGACGCGGTAGGTGAGATAGAGGCGGTCGAGCGCGTCCCCGCCGGGTCGTCCTCCCCGCGCCGCCGCCACGGCTCCGCCAGATCGCGGGCGTGATCCGCGGTCTCGGGTCGAAGCCCGCCGCCTCCGGCACGTTCTCGTACGCCGACAGCATGCCCTCGCAGACGCGCACGACGTTGTGCGCGCGGACCCTCGGGTGGGCGACGACCAGGTGCGCGGCGTCCGCCGACCGCTTCGGCTCGACCGTCCGATGCTCCACGCCGAGGGCCGCGGCGACGCGCCGCGCCGCGCCGGCACCACGTCGGCCGTCCCCTCGCGCCCGGAGGCGGCCGTGGTGAACGGGATGCCCGCGTGATGGAGCAGCGCGGCCAGGAGCCTGCTGTCCCTGCCGCCGGTGAGCGACAGCCGTACGGGCTCCGTGACGGCCGCCAGCGGTCGCACGGAGGCCAGCAACGCCGCGGCGAGCTCGTCGGCCTGGGCGCGCATGGCGCGGGCGGAGCCGGGCCGGGGCCGCGCCTCGGGCGGCGGGGTCTCGCCTGGTCACGCCCAGCCCCCTGACGACGGCGATCTCGGTGGCGGGCGGCAGCGGCGGCCTGAGCCACGGGCATTCACCTGCCGGGAAGACGCGTGCCGGGTCCTGGCTGCGGGACGATAGGTTTTTGTGGAGGAACCATCGCGCCCTGCCGTTCGTCCAGTAGGGCGAAGGAGGCTTGAAGCCGTGACCATGAAGACACCGCTCGGCCGGGTGGGGGCCGCCCTGGCGGCGCTGCTCGCCGGGCTCATCACCCTGCTCGCGCTCGCACCGTCCGCAATGGCGGCGGCTCCCCCGGACCCCACCACGGTCCTGTCGTCCTGGAAGAACGCCAAAGATCCGCTGTTCGTGATGAGTGGAGCGCCCCTCTCGTCCAGTCAGCAGAGCGAGATCCGCGAGGCGCTGAAGGACTCGAAGTCCAAGATCTACGTGGTCGCGATGCCCGACGGCACCGTGAGCACGAGCCAGGTGAGCACCTACATCCCGCAGTTGCTGTCCGACCTCGACAAGGCCGGCAAGTCGAGCGCGACCGTGGCGCTTCTCGACGGCACGAGCCTGTTCGCCGGTTCGACCGAGCTGCCCAGGAACGCGCCGGGCGTGCTGGCCCGGCTGTCCACCAACGCCAACAGCGACGTGGTCACCGGCATGAAGGACTTCATCAACCGCGTGAACCTGGTGCGCGAGGGTGACGTCAACGGCGCCCGCGCCAAGGGCAGCACGGTCGGCGGCGGTGGCGGTTCGGGTGTGCTCGTCGGGATTCTGGGCATCGCCGTGGTGGGAGGTGCCGGTTTGTGGATCATCGGACGCCGCAACAAGCGCAAGCGCGAGGAGCGGGAGGCCGCGGAGCTCGCCGCCGTCAAGCAGACGGTCGAGGAGGACGTCACGAAGTTCGGTGAGGAGATCACCGCGCTCGACATGGACGTCAAGATGCTCCCGCAGAGCGAGACGACGAGCGACTGGCAGCGGGCGCTCGACTCCTACGAGCGGGCCAAGACCGAGCTCGCCGCGATCAAGCGCCCCGAGGACCTTCGCACGGTGACCTCCACGCTGGAGGACGGCCGTTACGCGCTGGCCTGCGTGAAGGCGCGCGTGAACAACCAGCCGCTGCCCGAGCGGCTGCCCCCCTGCTTCTTCAACCCCCAGCACGGCCCGTCCGTTCGCAACGTCCGTTGGGCGCCCCCGGGCGGCGCGGTGCGCGACGTCCCGGCCTGCGCGGCGGACGCCGAGGCGGTGGAGCGCGGCTTCGACCCGCAGATGCGCGAGGTCATGGTGGACGGCCACCGCAGGCCCTACTGGGACGCCGGCCCCGCCTACCAGCCCTACGCCTACGGCTACTACGGCGGCTTCGGCGGCGGCGACCTGCTGACCGGCATGCTCGTCGGCACCATGCTCGGCAACGCGTTCGGCGGCTGGGGTCACGGCGGGTACGGCGCCGGATACGACTCCGGCTACGCCGCGGGTGTGGAGGCCGGCGGCGGCGACTGGGGTGGCGGTGGCGACTTCGGTGGCGGTGGCGACTTCGGCGGCGGCGGTGACTGGGGCGGCGGCGACTTCGGCGGAGGAGACTTCGGCGGCGGCGACTGGTAACGCCTGAGCGCTTCCGGCACGGCATCGACGAGGGGCGGACCCGCAAAGGGTCCGCCCCTTCTCGTGTCCGGCCCCCGACAGGCTCGCGACCCTCACCTTGCCGCATGCCCCCACTACGGCCTCACAGCCCTCGCCGCATGCCGCCCCGTGTCCAGGCTCGGAATGTCCCGACTCAGCGTTCCCGCACGATCTAGGGTGCTTCCCGCACCCCGGCTCCGCTCGCCCGCGCCTGCCGCGGGCGCGGGCACGGCCGCCGTCCCGCGGCCGTTCCGGGCGCCGCTCCTGCCGGCCCGAGCCGCCGAGCGAGGAGAGCCCGGCCGATCGGCGCCGGTCAGCGGATTGCAAGCGGGTTTAAAGATCGCGTGGGAGACTCGGGGCGTTCCCCTCAGGAGGCCCCCCGTGCGTCGCTTCGCCCCCCTCTTCGTCGCTGCCCTGTTCCTGTCGCTGCCGTTCCTGCCGGTGGGCGCGGCCACTGCTCACGCGGCCGCCGCGCCCTGCAAGCCGGGCAGCGGCGTCAAGCTCCGCGGCAAGGACCTCACCAGCGCCGCCCTGCCCCCCGTCATGCGGTGCGCCGACCTCACCGGCGCGAAGCTGGACGGGGTGGACCTCACGGGCAAGGACCTCACCGGGGCCGTCCTGCGCAAGGCCTCGCTGAAGGAGGCCGACCTCGGCCAGGCGCATCTCGACTACGCCGACCTGCGTGGCGCCGACCTCACCGAGGCCGACATGGGCCAGATGCGGGCCAAGCGAGCGAACCTGCGCGGGGCGGTCCTCGCCGACGCGGAGGCGGTGCAGGCGGAGTTTCCGCATTCCGACCTGACCGGCGCGGTCCTCACCCGGGCCGTGCTCACCCAGGCCGACCTCACCGATGCGAAACTCGTCGACGCCGACCTGAAGGACGCCACGCTCGGGCAGATCAAGGGCCGTAAGGCCGACTTCACCCGGGCCAAGCTCGGCGACGCCAAGCTCGGCCAGGCCCACCTCGAGCACGCCGTGCTGAAGGACGCCGACCTGTCCGAGGCGGAGCTCACCCAGGCCGAACTCGACGGCGCGGACTTCCACGGGGCGAACGTCGACAAGGCCTCCTTCACCCAGGCCGACGACGTGGACCTCACCGGGGCGCGGGGCACGCCGGTCAACCTCCCCGATGACGCCGTCACGCCCGGCGCCGCCGGGGACGACCCGGCCGGGGACGACCCCGCCGGAGACACCACGACCACCTGGGGGAAGGACCTGCCGGGCCGCCCGAAGGGCCCGTCGCCCGCGCTCATCCTCGTCATCGTGTCCGGACTCGGGCTCAGCCTGACGCTGATCCTGTGGGGCGTCGCGCACCGGCGCAAGGAGCGGTTCGTGGCCGAGATGGCGGTGGCCAGGCACGCGGCCGAGGAGGACGTGACCCGCTTCGGCGAGGAGATCGACACCCTCGACTTCGAGATGAAGATCAACCAGGTCAGCGGCCCGGCGTTCGAGTGGCGCGCGGCGCTCGACGCGTACGAGGCGGCCAAGCGGGCGCTGAACGTCGCGCAGACGCCGTACGACCTCCGGGCGGCGGCCACGGCGGTGGCGCGGGGACGGCAGGCCCTGCACGAGGTCAGGTCCCGCCTGTCCAGTACGGGCGACCACCGCTGATCCCGCCTCCGCCGGTCGCCGGGAAGGCCTGCCCGGCGACCGCCCCCGCGGGCCACCGGGCAGGCCGGCGTCGATCGGTCAGCGGCGGCCCTGCCCGAAGACGGCGTCGCGGGCGATCGAGAGAGCGGTGGAGACCGCGCCCCTCAGGACGGGGTTGTCCGGGATGCCGCTCACGCGTACGTGCACGGGGACGGGCGAGACCCGCGCCAGGCGCGCGGCGACCAGGGACGCGAGCTCGTCGCCGCCCGCGAGGCTGGTGGCGCCGCCGAGGACGACGAGGCCGGGGTCGAGCACGGCGACGAGCGTGAAGGCGGCCGTCACGACCCTCTCCGCGAGGGCCGGCAGGTCGAGCCCGCGTACGGCCTGCGCGCCCAGCAGGTCGCACACCTTGATGTCGAGCCGGCCGAGGAAGCCGATCTCGCCGGCGCCGCCGGAGGCGCCCCGGCGGAGCCGGCCGTCCAGCACGACGGCCGCGCCGACGCCGTCGTCCAGCCAGAGCAGGACGAAGTCGTCCCGCCCGGCGGCCGCTCCCGTGGCGTGCTCGGCGACGGCGGCCAGGTTGACCTCGTTCTCCACGATGACCGGCGCGTCGACCAGGGTACGCAGGGCCGGGAGCAGCCCCGGGCGCCAGGCGGGCTCCGCGTTCGCGGCCGAGAGGTCTCCGGTCTGCGGGTCGACCATGCCGGGCGCGCCGATCACGACCGCGTGCAGGCGACGTGAGCCGGCCGCCTCGGTGAGCGCCTCCGCGACCAGGGCGGGAAGGTTCTCCCCGATCGGCCGTGTCGCCGAGCCCACGGTGGCGCCGGTGATGTCGGCGACCGTCACGTTCACCACGTCGCGCCGCACGTCCACCCCGCCCACGAACGCCCGGTCGGCGACGATGCCGTAGAGCCGGGCGTTGGGGCCGCGCCGGTCGCCTCCGCTCTCCCCCGTGACCCAGATCAGGCCGTTCACCTGGAGGCGCTCGATCAGATCCGACACGGTCGGGCGGGACAGACCGGTGAGCGCGCGCAACTGGGGCGCGGTCAGCGGGCCCCGTTCCAGGAGCAGGTCGAGCGCGAGCCGGTCGTTGATGGCCCGCGCGAGCTGGGGTGTCGCGGTCTTCATGAAAAACCCACTTTTTATCAGGAACCCTGCCTGTTAATTTAGCCCCATGCGAGACAGACATCAACGGGCCACCGCCCTCGTCTTCGCCGTGCACGGAGCCGTGGCGGGCACCCTCGCCACCCGGATGCCCTGGTTCCAGGACCACTTCGGTCTCGGCACGGCCGCTCTCGGGCTCGTCCTGCTCTGCCCGCCGATCGGCTCGTTCCTCGCGATGCCGATGACAGCGCGGCTGGCCTACCGTTTCGGGGCCAGGGTGACGACCCGGACCCTGCTGGCCCTGTGGTGCGCGGCGCTGGCCCTGCCCGTGCTCGCGCCCGGCCCGCTGTGGCTGGCGCCCGCGTTCCTCCTGTACGGCGCCGCGGCCGGGATGTGCGACCTGGCCATGAACGCCCAGGGCGTGCTCGTCGAACGGCGGCTGGGCCGCTCGGTCATGTCCGGCCTGCACGGCATGTGGAGCGTCGGCAACCTGTGCGGCGCGGGCATCGGGGCCGCGGCGGCGCAGGCGGGCCTGGACGCGCGTGCGCACCTCACCCTCATGGCGGCGGCGCTGATCGCCGTGGGCGCCGTGGGAAGCCGTGCGCTCCTGGACGACGACGCGCCCGCGCCGGACGAGAAGCCGCCGTCCCGCTTCACGGTGCCGCCGAGGGCCGTCCTGCTGATCGGCCTGATCGGCTTCTTCGCCACCTTCGCGGAGCGGGCCAGCGGCCAGTGGGCGGCGATCTACCTCAAGGACGTGACCGGGGCGGGCGCGGGCGTCGCGGCGGCGGGCTTCACCGTGTTCACCGCGTGCATGGTCACGGTGCGGCTCGCCGGAGACTTCGTGGTGCGCAGGCTCGGGCCGGTCGCGACGGTGCGCGCCGGAGCCGTCACGGCCGTGCTCGGCGGCGTGGTGGTGGTCGCGTTCCGCACTCCCGCGCCGGTGATCGCCGGGTTCGCGTTGTTCGGCGCCGGCGTCGCCGTCGTCGTGCCGCTGGTGTTCGCGGCGGCGGGCCAGGCCGCCCGTACGCCCGCCGAGGGCGTCGCGGGGGTCGCGACGATCACCTGGATGTCGGGGCTCGTGGCGCCTTCCGTCATCGGCTGGCTGGCCGGCACGTTCGCCTTCCCGTTCGCGTTCGCCCTGGTGACGTGCATGGTCGCGGCGATGATCCGGCCGGCCCGCGCGCTGAGCCCGCGCGCCGCCGCCACCCGCGACCCGGTCGCCGCGGCGTGCGCCGACTGACCTGGCCGTGAAGGCGGCGGGTCAGATGCCCCCGGCGGTCAGCGGGGACATGAGGCGGCGGGCCGCCTCGGTGATCGAGCCCGACAGCGACGGGTAGACGGCGAAGGTGTGGGCGAGCTGGTCCACGGTCAGGCGATGCTGCACGGCCACCGACACGGCCAGGATCAGCTCCGACGCGCGCGGGGCGACCACGACGCCGCCGAGCACGATGCCGGTGTTCGGACGGCAGAACAGCTTCACGAAACCGTCGTTGAAGCCCTGCATCTTGGCCCGCGCGTTGGTGGCCAGGGGCAGCTTGACGACGTTCGCCTCGATCTCGCCCGACTCGATCTGCCGCTGCGACACGCCCACGGCGGCGATCTCCGGGTCGGTGAAGATGTTGGCGGCGACCGTAGCCAGCCGGATCGGCTGCACGGCCTCGCCGAGCGCGTGCCAGACCGCGATCCTGCCCTGCATGGCGGCGACGGAGGCGAGCATCAGGACGCCGGTGCAGTCTCCCGCGGCGTACACGCCAGGCGCGGAGGTCCTCGACACCTTGTCGACCTCGATGAAGCCGTTGCGGTCGAGCCGCACGCCGTTGTCCTCAAGGCCGAGCCCGGAGGTGTTGGGGACCATGCCGACGGTCATGAGGCAGTGGCTGCCCTCGGCGGTGCGGCCGTCCTCCAGCGTCACGACGACGCCGTGCTCGGTGCGCTTGACGGAGGCGGCGCGCGAGCGGCCCATGACGTTCATGCCGCGCCGCCGGTAGACCTCCTCCAGCACCTCGGCCGCGTCGGCGTCCTCGTTGGGCATCATCCGGTCCCGCGAGGAGACCAGCGTGACCTCGGACCCGAGCGACCGGTAGGCGCCGGCGAACTCGGCGCCGGTGACGCCGGAGCCGACCACGATCAGATGCTCGGGCAGCTCCTCCAGGTCGTACAGCTGGCGCCAGCTGAGGATGCGCTCGCCGTCGGGCTCCGCCCCCGGCAGCACGCGGGGGTGGGCGCCGGTCGCCACGATGACCACGTCGGCCCGGATCGTACGGTCCCCCGCGCGCACCACCTGGGGATCGACCAGACGGCCCCGGGCGCGGATGACCTCGACGCCCTCGGCGGCCAGCCGGGCGGCGATGTCGTTCGACTGCGCCAGCGCGAGCTCCTTGACGCGCTTGTTCACGTCGATCATGTCCACGGCGACGCCGCCGGCGTCGTGGTCAGGGCCGCCGTCGAAGTGGACCCCCAGCGACGACGCGTCGAGCAGCGCCTGCTTGCGGACGGAGGAGGCGATCAGCGTCTTGGACGGCACGCAGTCGGTGAGCACGCACGCCCCGCCGGGCCCCTCCTCCTCCACGACGGTGACTTGGGCGCCCAGTTGGGCGGCGACCAGGGCCGCCTCGTATCCGCCGGGGCCACCACCGATGATCACGATCCTTGTCACATGCATCATTGTCCCGCATCCTGGCTACGTATTCCCGGCGAGGGGCGCGTAACGGGTCGACTACGCGGATTTCTCTCGCCACACCCCCGTGCGCGCGCTACCCGTCCAACTTTCAGGATCTTGGTTTAGGCTTGTGTGCCGTGCCTGTTTACGCGGCCTACGGCAGCAACATGGACCCCAAGCAGATGGCGGAGTGGGCTCCCCACTCGCCCATGCGAGGAACGGGCTGGCTCCCGGGCTGGCGGCTCACCTTCGGCGGCGAGGACGTCAGCTGGGAGGGCGCTCTCGCCACGATAGTCGAGGACGCCGACGAGCAGGTATTCGTCGTCCTGTACGACGTGCCGGAGTGGGACGAGGCGTCCCTCGACCGCTGGATGGGCACCGACCTCGGCCTCTACCGCAAGCTGCGGCTCCGCGTCGCGACGCTGGAGGGCGACGTCCTCGCCTGGTCGTACGTGCTGAACTCCTACGAGGGCGGGCTGCCGTCGGCGCGATACATCGGCATCCTGGCCGACGCCGCGGAGAAGGCGGGCGCGCCCGACGACTACGTCACGTGGCTGCGCACCCGTCCCTGTAAGAAGCTCGGCGACTGACACGGACCCGGCGCTTATCGGCCGGGTTCATCCTCTTCTGTACCCTCAGCAAAGTGACCCCATATGACCTGGCGGCCGAGGCCGCGACCACGCTGAGGAACCTCACCGGCATCCCTTCCTTCGACGTCGCCCTCGTCATGGGCTCGGGCTGGGTCCCGGCCGCGGACGCGATCGGCGAGACGGTCGCCGAACTCGCGGTGACGAAACTGCCAGGGTTCTCCCCTCCCGCGGTCGCCGGTCACGCGGGCACGGTGCGCGCGGTGCGCACGGCCGCCGGGCTCAACGCCCTGATCTTCCTCGGCCGTACGCACCTGTACGAGGGCCGCGGGGTGGAGCCGGTGGTCCACGGGGTGCGCACGGCCGTCGCGGCCGGAGTGCGCACGGTGGTGCTGACCAACGCGGCGGGCGGGCTGCGCCCGGAGACCCAGAAGGTCGGCGACCCGGTCCTGATCAGCGACCACATCAACCTCACCGGCGACAACCCGATCACGGGCGCGACGTTCATCGACCTCACCGAGGTGTATTCCAAGCGCCTGCGCGACCTCGCCCGCGCGGTGGATCCCACGCTGTCCGAGGGCGTCTACGTCGCCTTCCGCGGCCCGACGTACGAGACGCCCGCGGAGATCCGCATGCTGCGCACGCTCGGCGGCGACATGGTGGGCATGTCCACCGTGCTGGAGGCGGTCGCCGCCCGGGAGGCCGGGGCCGAGGTGCTCGGGATCTCCCTGGTCACCAACCCCGGCGCGGGCCTGGTGGGCGATCCGCTCAACCACGAGGAGGTCCTGGAGGTCGGCCGGGCCACGGCCGCCCGCATGGGCGTCCTGCTCGCCCAGGTCGTCGACAAGCTGTAGGGAGCCCATACGTGACCGACCCCATGACCGACCTCGTGCGGCTGGCCGAAGAGTGGCGCGACCAGGACCCCGACCCCGAGACGCGGGCGGAGCTCGACGCGCTCCTGGAGCGTGGTGATCTGTCCGGACTGGAGGACCGCTTCGGCGCGAAGCTGGAGTTCGGCACGGCGGGCCTGCGCGGCGCGCTGGGAGCCGGGCCCAACCGGATGAACCGGGTCACGGTGATGCGGGCGGCCGCCGGGCTGGCCCGCGTGCTCGGGCCGGGACGCCACGTGGTGATCGGCTACGACGGGCGGCACAAGTCCGACGTGTTCGCGGCCGACACGGCCCGCGTGCTGACCGGGGCAGGTCTGCGCGCCTCGGTCATGGCCTCCAAGTGGCCCACCCCCGTCCTGGCGTTCGCCGTGCGCCACCTGGGCGCGGACGCGGGCGTCATGGTCACCGCCTCGCACAACCCTCCCCAGGACAACGGCTACAAGGTCTACTGGGGCG
Source organism: Microbispora sp. NPDC046933 (assembly GCF_040644635.1). NCBI lineage: Bacteria > Bacillati > Actinomycetota > Actinomycetes > Streptosporangiales > Streptosporangiaceae > Microbispora > Microbispora sp. NPDC046933. The sequence continues at coordinate 379,871 of NZ_JBEYWW010000001.1, forward strand.
ACGGCGCGCAGATCGTGCCGCCGATCGACCAGGAGATCTCCGCCGCCATCGACGCGGTCGGCCGGGTGGACGCGCTCCCCCTGGGCGAGGACTGGCAGACCCTCGGCCACGACGACATCGTCGTGCCGTACCTGCGGGCCCTCGCCGCGCTCCCGATCGGCGACGCCCGCGAGATCGCGGTCGCGTACACGCCGCTGCACGGCGTCGGCGGCGCGACCGTGTCCGAGGCGTTCCGCGTGGCGGGCTTCGAGGTGCCGGTCATGGTGAGCCGGCAGGCCATGCCCGACCCGGACTTCCCCACCGTGGCGTTTCCCAACCCGGAGGAACCGGGCGCGATGGACCTCGCGCTCGAACTCGCCGCCGCGACCCGCGCCGACCTGGTGATCGCCAACGACCCGGACGCCGATCGATGCGCGGTGGGCGCCCCGCTGCCGGGCGGCGGCTATCGCATGCTGACCGGCGACGAGGTGGGCGGCCTGCTGGCCGAGCACGTGTTGCGGCACACCTCGGGAGACGACCGGCTGGTCGCCACCTCGATCGTGTCCTCGTCGCTGCTCGCCAAGATCGCCGCCGGCCACGGCGTGCGGCACGCCGAGACTCTCACCGGCTTCAAGTGGATCATGAAGACGGGCCCGGGGCTGGTCTTCGGCTACGAGGAGGCGCTGGGCTACAGCATCGGGTCGGACGCCGGCCTACCGGTCCACGACAAGGATGGCGTCGGGGCCGCCCTCACCGTGGCCGGGATGTCCGCCGCGGCCAAGCGGGACGGCAGGTCGCTGCTCGACCTGCTGGACGACCAGGCCCGCCGCTACGGCCTGCACGCGACCGCCCAGCTCTCCGTCCGGGTCGAGGACCTGTCGCTGATCGCCCAGGCCATGGAGCGCCTGCGCACGCACCCGCCGCTGGAGCTGGCGGGCCGGGCGGTGGAGTCGGCCGAGGACCTGTCCCAGGGGGTGGCGGGGCTGCCGCCGACCGACGGCCTGCGTTACCGCCTGTCCGGCGGCGCCCGGGTCATCGTGCGGCCCAGCGGCACCGAGCCCAAGCTCAAGTGCTACCTGGAGGTCGTCGTACCGGTCGGGGACGAGGACGTGGCCGCCGCGCGTGCGCGGGCGGCGCAGGACCTGGAGGACCTGAAGAAGGACCTCGCCGTCGCCCTCGGCCTCTGAGCCGCCTACCGGCAGATCGTGTCCCGGGCCGGCCGCTCGCCGGTGACCAGGAACGTGGTGACGGTGTCGTCACCACAGGCGTTGCCGTTGACCACGTAGGACCCGTGCCCGCCGGAGTCGACGGCGACCATGCGCGCGCGGCGCCCGAAGGCCTCGCGCATGCGCAGGGCGCCGCTGTACGGCGTCGCCGGGTCGCGCAGGTTCTGCACGAGCAGCACGTTGGACGGTCCCTGCGACGTGACCCGCACCGGCGCCTCCGCCGGCCGGTAGGGCCAGTAGGCGCAGGGACCGATGTTGACCGGCATGCCGCCGGTGAGCGGGTGGGCCACCCGGTCGCGGGCCACCAGCCGCCGGTGCAGGCCGACCGAGCCCGGCCACTCGACGTCGTCGCAGATGGTCGCGGCCACCGAGGCCGCGCCGTTCTGCAGCGCCTCGTCCGGCGCGGTGGAGGGCTCGGGGAGGGGACCCGGGCCGAGCGCCGCCCGCATGAGCCCGGCCAGGCCGGGGAACCCGCTGTCGGAATACAGCGCGTTCAGCATGGTCTCGCGCAGGGCCCCGCCGTCGAGCCGCGGCGGGTTCGCACCAGGCCAGGGGATCGGGTCGCGGTCCAGGCGCTCGGCGAGGTCCAGGAAGGTGCGGCGGACCGCCGCGCCGTCCGCTCCCAGGCCGTACTCGCCGTCATGCTCGGCCGCCCAGGCGGCGAAGTCGGGAAAGCGGTCCTCGACGCCCACCGAGTAGTTGGCCAGCCAGGCGCGGGCGACCTTGTGCGGGTCGGGATCGTCGTTGCTGTCCAGGATCACCCTGTCGGTGTGGCCGGGGAACATCGTGGCGTAGACGGCCCCGGCGTAGGTTCCGTAGGAGACGCCCCAGTAGGACAGGCGCTCCTCCCCGAGGGCCCGGCGGATGGCGTCGATGTCCCTGGCCTCGTTGCGCGTGCTGATGGTGCGCAGCACGGGGCCGCCGTTGCGGGCGCACGCCTCGCTGAACCTGCGGGCGTACGCGACGTTCTCGCTGATGTCACCGCCGGCCGAGGGGTAGGGCTTGAGCCGGGAGGGCGCCAGGTCCTCGTGGGCGAGCCCGCAGGAGACGGGCGAGCTCCGGCCGACGCCCCGCGGGTCGAAGCCGATCAGGTCGTAACGGTCGAGCACGGCGCCCGGCAGGCGCTTCACCATCGTGCTCGGCCTGCTCAGGCCCGGGCTGCCCGGTCCTCCGGGGATGAGCAGCAGCACGCCCCTGCGCAGTCCCGGCCGCGCCGTACGGATCCTGGAGACGGCCAGGGAGATCGTGCCGCCGCCCGGCCTGTCGTACGTGAGGGGGACCTGGAGCGTCGTGCACTCCTGGCGGGGGTCGAGCCCGGCGGCGGTGCCGCAGGAGGTCCAGGCCGTGGCGGCGTGAGCCGGGACCGGAGTGGCGGACAGGGAGATCAGGGCGGCTGCGCCGATGGAGGCGATGCGGTTCATGATTCCGGCTTTCGAGTCGTAAGGGGGTTGGCGGCGGCCCGGCTACTGGCGGGTGCCGATGGTCTCGGCCGGGCGGGCGCGCAGCGCGAGACGCGCGGGGAGGCTCGTGGCGACCAGGGCGAGCCCGGCCACGGCGGCGATCACCAGGGCGTAGCCGGCCGGGGGGACGTACGGCAGGGCCGACCCGGTCATCCCCTTGCTGAAGGCCGACAGCGTGACCAGCGCGATGCCGGTCCCGGCGAGCACGGAGACGACCAGCGCGGTCAGGGTCTCCAGGCGGAGCATGCGCAGCACCTGCCGCCGGGTCGCGCCGACCAGGCGGAGCAGGGCCAGCTCCCGCGACCGGTCCGTGGTGGACATGGCCAGCGTGTTGACCACGGCGATCGCGCTGAACGCGATGATCAGTCCCATGGCCACGTAGTTGACCTCGGCGTTCGGTGTCTGCGTCCCGGTCCCCTCCGTGGGATTCACCGCCGGCGCGACGGCGGCCAGGGCCGCGCGGGAGACGTCGGGGGCCTCGACGAGCAGGGTGCCCGAGGGGTCGTCGACATGGCCGGCCACCAGCGCGTACGGCAGGGTCAGGTCGCCGAACCCGAGGCCGCGCGAGTAGATCGCCGCGACCTTCAGCTCCGCCGGGGTGCCGTCGCCCAGAGTGAGCCTGACCACCTCGCCGACCGACAGCCCGAGCCTGGAGGCCGCCGACTCGCTCAGCGCGGCCGACCCGGCGCCGAATCCGTCGAGCGAGCCGGACACGACTCCGAGGTCCACTGCCTGTCCGATCGGCCGCTCGCCGCCGTCGACGCCCTGCGCGCCGTACTTGTCCAGCCCGATGCGCACGGAGGTGCGCACCACCGAGGTCACGGCTTTCACGCCCGGCACACGGCGCACCGCGTCCGCCGTCGCGCCGCTCACCACGTAGTCGGCGTGGGTGCCGGCGGCGGCCTGCGCGGCCGACGCGTGCCCCATCGTGGTCTGGGTGAACAGGATGGTGCAGGTCATGGCCACCAGAAGGGTCAGCGGCGCCATCACGGAGGCCATCCGTCCCGGGCCCGTCCGCAGGTTGCGCGCCGCCAGGTATCCGGCGCGGGAGGCACGCAGCGCGACGCCGAGCAGGGCGGTCGCGGCGCGGGCGAGCACCGGCCCGAGCAGGGTGACGGCCACCGTCCAGACGAGCGCGGTCAGCATCGTCACGGGACTCGACGCCGCCTCGGTCTCGAGTCCCGACAGCACCAGCGTCAGCACTATCCCGCCGGCGACGCACAGGACGCCCGCGATCGACCGGCCGAGGGGCAGGCGGCCCCCGCCCATGGCGGCCTCGCCGAGCGCCTCGACCGGGCGGATCCGCGCGGTGCGGCGGACCGAGAGACGGGTCGCGGCCCAGGCCGCCGCCAGGGCCGCCAGCAGGGCGGCCGCTGCCGGGAACGGGCTGACCACCAGGCGCAGGTTCGCGGGCATGGCGCCCAGCTCGACGAACCGGCCGCGCAGCCAGAACCCGAGGCCGATGCCGGCCGCCGATCCGATGACGCCGGCCGCGAGGCCGACCAGCAGCGCCTCGCCGCCCAGCAGCCTGCGCACCTGGCCAGGCGTGGCGGCGACCGCACGAAGCAGGGCGATCTCGCGCCGCCGCTGCTGCACCGCGAGGGCGGAGGTGCCGGTCACGACGAGGATCGCCACCAGCAGGGACGTGCCGCCCAGCGCGCCGCCCAGGCTGATCAGCCGCACCCGCGCCTGCCCCGCGTCGAGGAACTCCACCGTGCCGCGCTCGTCCCCGGTGTAGGCCACGAGACGATCGGTCAGCACCGGCGAGACATCCACGTGGGGGAACACGCCGATCGCGGTCACCAGCCCCGGCCGTCCGGCCAGCCGGCGGGCCTCGGCCGTCGAGAAGAACACCGTGTCCTGGCTCGGCAGAGCCTGCGCGGTGACCCCCACGATCCGGTACGCCTCGCCCCGCACGCGCAGGGCCGAGCCCACGGACAGGCCGGAGCGGGCGTCCACGACCACCTCACCGCTCTCGCGCGGCGGGCGCCCCCGCGCGATGGTGAACGGCGTGAGCCCCGCCGACTCCCACCCGTGCCCGAGAGCGTGCCCGTTCACGGGGAACGTCACCTCGGTCAGCACCTTCGACACGCCCGGCAGTCCGCGCAGCCTGGCGGCGGTCGCCTCGGGGATCCAGACCCGCTCGGACAGCGGCTTGGCCTTCGTCTTGACCTTCCCGGAGGACTTGGTCACGGTCTCGTGGACGTTCTGGTCGCCGGCGACGATCAGCGGCGCCCCCGCGTAGCGCTCCGGCGCGACCCCGCCCCGCAGGCCGGTCTCCAGCAGCATCAGGCACGCGCAGACCAGCGCGGCGGCGCACACCAGCGCCACGAACGCCCCCGCGAACGCCGCCCTGCGGTGCCGCAGGGTCTTCAGCGCGAGTCCGGTGATCATGCGTACGCCCCCAGCCTGGTCATGCGCTCGGCGACCTTCTCGGAGCTCGGCGCGGCCATCGCGTCCACGATCCGGCCGTCGGCGAGGAACAGGACGGTGTCGGCGTAGGAGGCGGCCACCGGGTCGTGGGTGACCATCACCACGGTCTGGCCGAGGCCGTCCACCACCTCACGCAGCAGCCGGAGCACGTCACGGGCCGTCATCGTGTCGAGCGCGCCGGTCGGCTCGTCGCCGAAGACCACCTGCGGCCGGGTCACCAGCGCCCTGGCGATGGCCACCCGCTGCTGCTGCCCGCCGGACAGCTGGGCCGGGCGGTGCCCGGTGCGGCCGGCCAGCCCCACCCGCCCGACGATCTCCTCAAGCCACGCCCGGTCGACCCGCGCTCCGGCCAGTCGCATCGGCAACGTGATGTTCTCCAGCACGGTCAGGGACGAGACCAGGTTGAACGCCTGGAACACGAAGCCGATCCGCTGCCTGCGCAGCTCCGTCAACCGGGTCTCGTCCATGCCGGATAGTTCCGTGCCGCCCAGCCGCACCGAGCCGGAGGAGGGCGTGTCCAGCCCCGCCGCGCAGTGCAGGAACGTGCTCTTGCCCGAGCCCGACGGTCCCATCACGGCGGTGAAGCTCCCGCCGGGGATGTTCACCGAGACCTCACGCAGGGCGGCCACCGCGCCCTGCCCCTTTCCGTACACCTTGCTCACCGCGTCAAGGCGAAGCACCTCTGTCATGTGCTCAAGCCTGCTGATCAGCGGTCATGCGGCCCAGAGACGGCCTCACCTCCTGCCCATGACATCCTCATGATCCGGACACTGGTAGACATATGCACGTGATTCGCGTACTCCTTGCCGAGGACCAGCACGTCATCAGGAGCGCCCTCGCCGCCCTGCTCGGGCTGGAGGAGGATCTGGAAGTCGTCGCGGCCGTGGAGTCCGGAGAGGCCGCCCTGGCCGCCGCGCTGGTCCACCGCCCCGACGTCGCGGTTCTCGACATCGACATGCCCGGCAGGCTGGACGGCCTGGCCGCCGCGGCCGAGCTCCGCACGCGCCTGCCCGCCTGCCGCGCCCTCATGCTGACCGCGTACGGCAAGCCGGGGCACCTGCGCCGCGCCCTCGGCGCCGGTGTCGCCGGATTCGTGCTCAAGACGGCGCCGCCGGACGAACTGGTGGGCGCCATCCGCAAGGTCGCGGCCGGTGAGCGCGTGCTCGACCCCTCGCTCGCGGTCACCGCGTGGGACCTGGCGGACAACCCGCTCACCCCGCGCGAGGCCGACGTGCTCCGCATGGCCGCCTCCGGCGCGGACGCCGCGGACATCGCCGCGGGGCTCCACCTGGCCGCGGGCACCGTGCGCAACTACCTCACCGTGATCGTCACCAAGCTCAACGCGCGCAACCGGACCGACGCGGTGCGCATCGCCACCGAGGCCGGCTGGATCTAGAAGCCCCCTGAAGATCTTGTCCCTGACTCGCCGCCACCCTGCGGTCAGGCCGAATCCCGTGCCAGGTAGTCCTGCAGGATCGCATGACGGAACTGGTAAACCGGGCCGACCTGGCGCAGGATGCCCAGCCGGTGACAGGCGGCGAAGAAGCGCATCGGACGAGCGGGGATCCGGAAGCGGATCCGGAGGAGGGATATCTCCAGCAGATATCCGGCGACAGGACGGATGATCATGAACGCGGAAGCGAGACCGGCGCCGATGCCCGGCAGAAGGAACAGAGCCGCCGGTATCGCGCCGGCGATCAGAACGGCTTGCGATACGTCGATGTCGAACAGGCGAACGAGGGGGTACCAGGCCCAGCTCAGCGCCCATATCGCCAGCCCTTCGAGAAGGAAGCGCCGCCGACGGAGGACACGGGCGATGGTGAGGCACAGGAAGAGCATGATCGCGGCCCCGGCGGGAAGGCCGAGGAGATCACTCCCCAGGGCATTGAGGCCGAGCACGGCGGTGGCGGCGATTCCCACGGGAAGTGACCGGGTGAACAGGTCGAAGGATCCGTAGAACACCACCAGAAAGGCCGCGCCGGGAAATCCCACTCCGGTGACAGCCGTGAGCACCCCGTTCACCACCCCACCGCTCACCCCCAGCAGAACCCCTTCCCGTACGCCGAAGAACAGCCCGGTGACAACACCCACTGCGACCCCGAACACCAGACCGGCCCGGAGCCCGCGAACGGCTTCTCCGGCGAGGTTCGCCCGTAGTGACTCGATCGGCCCGATGGCCGCGGCCTTCGCCTCCGCGCTGCGCAGACTCCGGTAGTACCGCTGGTCGGATTCGTCGTCGGTAACCGGCCCAACGACCAGTCCGACCAGCGCGATCCCCAGCCCGATGCCCAGTCCGAGAACGAGCGGCAGCCACAGGCTCAGGACCACGCCGAGGAACAGACCGCAGAGCGGCATCGTGAGCCGGCCGATCGGACGTTCCTCGCCGCGGAGGTCCCACCAGGCGAGGTCATAGGTTTCCTCCGCCCGGAGGCGCCGGGCGAAGAACGCGAGCCAGCGCTGCACGTCCTCCAGCCGGTACGGCCACGGCACGGCGGAGCCGTACCGGTTGGTGGCGATGAGGGCGGGGACAAGCCGTTCCAGCAGGTGATCGGTGACCTCGGCGGTGGTGCCGAGCCGGTTCAGGTCGGCGAGGTTCGCGCCGGTGCCGATGTAGGTCGCCTGGAGCAGCCAGAGCGTGAACGGGCTGGTGAGGGTCCGCGCCAGCACGGTCCGCCGCTCACCGCGCAGATCGTCCAGAAGTTCCGGCCAACCTCCCTGCGTACCAGGGCGGAGACGTGCTTGGAGGTACCAGGCCGCGTCGCCTGGTTCGACCGGTTCCGGCTCGATCACCGCGGCCCCGGTGATCACGTCGCCGTCCGGGGAGAGCACCGCCTCCTCGAACTCCGCGGTCCGGCAGGTGAGAATCAGCGAGTCCGATCCGGACATGGCCGCGTTCAGCGCGCGCAGCTTCTCCGGCCGGGTAGGCGCGGGCAACTCGTCCAGGCCGTCAAGCACGGGCAACACCCGCCGTTCACGGACCAGCGCGGCAGGCGTATCCGGCCCGTACGTCTCGACCAGGAACGGATAGTCCTGACCGAGCCGCCGGGCGAGCCAATCGCCGAAGGGCTCGCTCACCGTCCCCTGACTGCCCCAGTCCGCCATGGTAAGCAACACCGGAACCGGCTCCTCCGGCGACCGGTCGCGGAGCAACTCCCGCACGAGCAGTACGGCAAGGCTCGTCTTCCCCGACCCCACGTCCCCGAGAATCACCAACCGCTGACGGGCCAACGCCCGGTACTGCGCAACAAGCTCGGAAATGTCGCCCATACTCCCGGATATCGGTAGGCCGACGTTTTCCAGATGGTCGGCGATCGGGCGGGCCGTGGGCGACCAGCGCAGGTCGATAGGCCGCGGATCCTCCAGCCCCCGGGCGGCGATCTCGTTCAACCACTGACCGAGCACCGCGGTGGCGAGCGTCGCCTGCGCAGCCACCGCGTCCCCCCGCACGGGCGCCGCCGCAGCGCGCCACCAGCGCACCACGGGGGTCATCGCCACGATGATCGCCAGCACCCAGCCGCCCGCCAGCTGCGCCCAATCGGCCGCCTCACCGACACCGTCGCGGGACAACACCCACGCCAGCGCGCCGGTGACCGCCAAACTGGCCACCAGCGCCACGATGACAACAGCGACCCGCACGGACGAATAATCTCAGCTTTTTGCCCCCGTCCGGGGAGTCCTTCACGTCTGTCACCGATTCGCGCTGACCTACCTCGACGACGCCCGCACCGCGCTAGCCGAGCCGAACCTCGACCCGCACGTGGCCGCCCTGGAATCGAGGCGCTGCGCAAACGTCAGGCTCGCGCGGGTGCCGGCGTCCGGTGCGGCACGCAGGCGTCCAGTGTGAATCGGTCGCCGTCGACGTGCGCGCTCAGCCGGCCGTCCAGGGCGGCGAGGCGGGTGGTCAGGTTGCCGATGCCGGACGACCCCCGCCGCGTCTTCTCCGCGTACACACCGGCACTGCTCACCCCGTCGTTGCGCACCCGCAGCCGCAGCCCGCCCTCGTCGGCGCGCATCGTGATCGCGCAGTGGCGGGCCTCGCTGTGCCTCAGCACATTCGTCACGGCCTCCCTGAGCACGGTGCCCAGCACGGTCTCGACCTCGGCGGGCAGGTTCAGCTCGACCGGCTCCACGGTCACCCTGATCCCGGCGGCCGACAGCACCGTGCGCGCCGACTCCACCTCGGCCGCCAGGGACAGTTCCCGCTGCTCGCCCGACACCGAGCGCAGGTCCGCCCGCGCGCCCTCCGCCATCGCGACGATCTCCTCGATCCGCTCCGGCGGGCACTTCAGGCGGCGGGCCAGCTCGCAGGTGAGCAGGATCGCGGCCAGGGAGTGCCCGAGCAGGTCGTGCAGGTCGCGGGCGGCGCGCAGGCGCTCCTCGACGATCGCGGAGCGGGCCAGGCTCTCCCTCGCGGCCTGGAGCTCCTTCACGATCTGGGCCAGGCGGAGCAGGGCGTAGACCACCAGCCCGGTGACGAGCGCGCTGACCGTGCTGTTGGCGAGGACGGAGGCGGGCAGGCCGAACAGCATCCCGGCCCCGGCGACGCTCGCCACGATCGCCGCCGCCGTCGGCCACGCGGCCCGCCACGGGAACGCGAGCAGGACCGGCCCGGCGAGGAAGCCCGCCACGCCGAGCCAGACGGGCCCGAACATCGGGATGGGCGCGTACGTGAGCACCGCCATCACCGCCAGCGCCGCCATGTGACGCCCGTTGACGGAGCGCAGCTGCATGACGACGATCACGGTGAGGCACGCCGCGGCCGGGATCACGAGGGCGCCGGGGATCTGGAGCAGCGCCTTGACGCTGAAGCCCACGAGGACGACGGCGAGCACCGTGACCGACACCGTGACCGACACGGCGTACGACGCGTCGTGCGCGAGCTCCGGCAAGGGCCATCGCCGCCTCCCGCCGGCCGGGGATCCCGGAGCACCAGCGTCGCCGGCGCCCGTCTCGCCAGGCCGCGTGAAGGGCCCCGCCTCGGTGGAGGGGCCCCGGGGAAGGGTCACCTCCACGACGAAGCGCCCGGTGGGGGACAGACCGGCGGTGAGGGTGCCGCCCGCCTCCTCCAGCCGGAGGCCGTCGAAGTCCGGCCCCTCGGCCGTGCGGTGGCCGTCGTCGACGACGCGCAGCCGCACCCTGTCCCCCTGCTCGTCTCCCTGCTCGCTCGTCTCGATGACGCACAGCCGGGCGGTGCCCCGCCGTACGACGTCGGTGACGGCCTCGCGCAGCACGCTCGCCAGCAGCGCGCCGCCGGGCCCGAGCGGCTCGGTGTGGCCGCCGCGCACCTCGACGGCGATCCCCGCGGCGTCGAGCATCGCCCGCGCCGTGACCAGTTCGGGCGCGAGGGAGGTCGCGCGGTAGCCCGCGGAGGCCGCGCGGGCATCGGCCAGTGCCGCACGCGCGGTGGCGGTCACCGAGGCCAGCACCTCGGCCGCGCCGTCCGGCTCCGCGAGCGCGCGGCGACCACCCTCGACGATCACCTCCAGGCTCCGCCCGAGACCGTCGTTCAACTCGGCCGCCAGGCGCAGCCGCTCGGCGGCCATGGCCGCAGCGGCCAGCGAGAGCCGGGCGGCGTGCATCTCGCCCGCGCGCTCCACGAGCCGGGTGAGGCCGAAGACCACCAGCGAGATCAGCACCACGGTGATCGTCGCGTCGGCCGTCGCCCCGCCGCGGGCCGCGTCGATCAGCGCTCCGCTCACCACCACGAGCGGTGCGAGCACGCGCGCGGTATCACGATGGGCACGGGTCAGCAGCAGCGAACCGGCCAGGAAGCCCAGGATCCCGATGGAGACCCCGCCGGCCACGCATGCCGTGTAGACGAGGGCGGCCTGCACGGCGAGCAGCCACCACTTCCTGACCTTCAGCAGGTAGAGGACCTGCACGCCGAACACCGCCAGCGCGATCGGCGCACCGGCGACCACGTAGACGCTCGCGAACGCCGCCAGCACAACGACGACGATCATTCGCGCCAGACGCACTCGAACCCCTTCGGCAAACGATTACCACCCCGGCGTCGCGCGGCACCACCCACAGCCCCCGCTCCGATCTCCCTACGGGATCAGGAGACGACGAAGGCGGCCACGACCAGGGCGACGGCGGCGGCGACGGCCGCCAGAGCGGACGGCGACCAGGAGACGCGGGTCTCGCCGGAGGAGTCCTCCCGGCGTGACCGGCTCATCTCGGCGAGCTGCTCGGCCACCCAGTCGGCATGGGTGCGGGCGCCGACGGCCTCGGCCGCCGCCCGCTCGGCCTTGTTCGCCGACCTGGCCGCCTTGGCCGCCCGCCCGGCGGCCCTGACCCGCTCACGGGCCGTCGCCTGAGGCGTCCAGCAACGCACGGTGGTGTCCCCTGACTCGATCACGATGGCGTTGGTCACGGACACGTCGTCCACGCCACTCCAGGGGACGTAGGCGTTCCTCAGCACGTTGCGCACGCGGACGCCGCCCTCCTCGAGGACGACGGCGGGTCGCAGCGCCATCACGAAGACCAGTGCCGTGATCACACCGAGCACCGCGCCCGCGATCAGGGCGCTGGGAATGCGGCCGTGGGCGGTCAGGTCCCACACGTTCCAGGCGGCGAACAGCATCCATATCCAGCCGAAGATCCAGGCCGCCTTCGACCGGTAGACCTGGGGCTTCACGCTCGCCACTTCATCTGCGCGTAGCCGGGCTTGATCACGCCGTTGATCAGCGCGAGCCGTTCGTCGAACGGGATGAAGGCCGACTTCATCGCGTTGACCGTGAACCACTGCAGGTCGTCCCAGTCGTAGCCGAAGGCGTCCACCAGCGTGGCGAACTCCTGCGACACGCTGGTCCCGCTCATCAGCCGGTTGTCGGTGTTGACCGTCACCCGGAAGTACAGGCGGCGCAGCAGGCCGATCGGGTGCTCGGCGATCGACGGGGCGGCCCCGGTCTGCAGGTTCGAGGTCGGGCACATCTCCAGCGGGATCCGCTTGTCGCGGACGTACGCCGCCAGCCTGCCGAGCTTGGCCTCGCCGTCGTCGGACACCGTGATGTCGTCGATGATCCGCACGCCGTGGCCGAGCCGGTCGGCGCCGCACCACTGGATGGCCTGCCAGATCGACGGCAGCCCGAAGCCCTCCCCCGCGTGGATGGTGAAGTGGGCGTTCTCCCGCTGGAGATACTCGAACGCGTCCAGGTGCCGGGTGGGCGGGTAGCCGGCCTCGGCTCCGGCGATGTCGAAGCCGACCACGCCGAGGTCCCGGTAGCGTACGGCGAGCTCGGCGATCTCCATCGAGCGGGCCTGGTGGCGCATGGCCGTCAGCAGGGTGCCCACCCGGATCCGCGGCCTGCCGTCGGGCCCGGCCGAGCCGAGCCGGAAGCCCTCCAGCACGGCTTCCACGACCTCGTCCAGCGACAGCCCCCGGGAGGTGTGCTGCTCCGGGGCGTACCGCACCTCGGCGTACATGACGCCGTCGTCCGCCAGGTCCTCGGCGCACTCCGCGGCCACCCTGACCAGCGCCTCGCGGGTCTGCATCACCCCGACGGTGTGCGAGAACGTCTCCAGGTAGCGCTCCAGCGAACCGGAGTCCGCGGCCTCCCTGAACCAGATCGCCAGCTCGTCGGCGTCGTACGTCGGCAGCGTGTGACCGCATTCGCGGGCGAGGTCGACGATCGTGCCGGTCCGCAGCCCGCCGTCGAGATGGTCGTGCAGGAGCACCTTGGGCGCCCTGCGAATCTCCTCCAGCGTGGGCAGCCTGGTCATGCACCCTCCTCGCCGCCGTCGTTCTTCCGGCAATCCTAAGCCTGGCGTCCGTCAATCCTCGCGGTTGGCGGTGTCCGGGGAGAACGCGGGCAGGCAGACGGCCACGTACTCCGCGCCGGACGGCCCGGAGCTGTAGCGGATCTTCTCGCCGGGCTCGCTGACGAACGCCTGGCCCGCCTCCACCACGGTCGTGCCTCCCGCGTGCTCCACGACGACCGACCCCTTGAGCACGAGCGTGTACTCGGCGAACTCCGGGGTCTGCGCGGGCTCCTCCCAGCCGGGCGGGGCCACCATGTGCGCGATGGAGACCTGCTCGTCGCCGCTGTTGACGCGGCCGACGTACTCGTCAATGACCTTGCCGCCCGGCACCGGGATGCGGGTGGGGCCCTCGATCCTCCTGACCATGCCGACCAGTGTGTCAGCTGAACCCCGAAATCATGTCATTTGCGCACATCCGCACTACGCTTGAGCGGCTGTGGAGGCCGGAGATGCCGCCGAGCCGGGAGTGAAACGTGGACCAGACACGGCACGCCGCCGTACGGACGAGGAGCCGCGGTGAGAGACCTGCCGGGATTTGACACCTTCGCCGCCGACCAGGCCCAGCCGCTCGCCCGCACGGCCCTGTCGCTGGCGGGAGACCCGGCGGCCGCCCGGGCCCTCGTGGTGACCGCGCTCTCGGCCGTGGCGGCCAGATGGAGCACCGTACGCTGGTCGTTTCCCGCCCACGCCGCTCGCGACGCGCTGTACGCGGCCTACCTGAAGCGCCCGCGCGCCCGCGGAGCCGCACACGGGCACGGCCACTCCACTCCCGGCACGGACACCGCGGCTCTCGCGGAGGCGCTGACCGGGCTGACGCCGCGCCGGCGCGCCCTGGTCGTGGCCTGTTTCCACGACGGGCACACCGTGTGGCAGGCGGCCGGCCTGTGTCGCACGGACGCGCGGACGGCCCACACCGAGACCGTGCTGGCCGTCGCCGAACTGCGCGATCGCCTTCCCGCCTCGTTCGTCGCGGGGGCGCCGCCGGACGGGATTCCCTCGGGGCCCATCGGAAGTCCCCCGGCCTCCGAGGGGTCCGGCGCGGACGGCGGCTCCCCGGCGTCCGGCCCCTCGCCCGCCCCCTGGACCTCGCCGTCAGAGGCGGACCAGACCGCCGCCCCGCCCGCCGTTCCCGCTTCCCAGCCGCCGGGGAGCACGGGTCCGGACGACCGGGGCGACGGCCCGTGGGAGGCGGCGCTGCGCAGGGAGCTGGCCGCCCTGTCCGCGGAGATGCCCGTGCTCGACCCCGTCCCGCTCGCCGCCGAGGCCGCGCGGGCCGGCCGGCGGCACGGCGGACGACGTCGCGCCCTGGTCACCACCATGAGCGTCACACTCGCCGCCCTGGTGGTCGTCCCCCTCGCCTTCGGCGCGGCGGGCCTGCTCGGGCGCGCCGGGCGGAGCGCGGACAGCCCCGGCGTGCTCGACGAGAGCGCCGCGGCTCCCACGCTCCCGCCCTCCCTGCCCGCCCCCGTACGCTTCGCCTACCGGGGGTTCTGCACGGCCGACGACTGGGACATGTTCTCGGAGGAGCTCGCGGACAACGGCTGCGCCCAGTGGCGGGTGGTGGCGACCACGGGCGAGCAGTGGCGCGTGGCGGACGTGTCCCCCGTCCTCAGCGACGGCTGGCAGCCCCTCCTCGCGATCAGCGGGGACGGCAACCGCATGGCCTACTTCAGCGCCGCGTCGTCCGACTTCGTCCTCATCGACCGGCGCGACACCACGACGAGGAGGACCGATATGGTCCCGCTCGCCGAGAAGGTGTCGCCGGAGGACACCCACCTCGTCATCTCGCCCAGCGGACGGTGGATGGCCGCCGACTTCGGCCCGGCCGCGGAAGCCCTCCATCCGCGGGTGCAGAACCTCTCCAACTATCGGGTCCGGGCGTTGCCGCGGCGGATGCGGGTCCTGGCCGTTTCGGACGACGGCACGGTGACGGGCACGGCCACCTGGGACAGCGACACTCCCGGCCGACTCACCACCACCGTTCTGCTGCGGGTGCGGCCGAACGGGCGCACGCTGAGCCGTACGCCGATCGACTCGGCGCTGTTCCAGGCCGGCGTCGCGGTCTCCCCGGACGGACGCGCCATCGCGGTGGCGGCCGAGCGCGCCCACCCTGCCGAGGACGACCACGGCCTGCTGGTCACGCTCGACTCCGCCACCGGCCGGGTGCTCACGCGGCGCGAGCCGGCCCTCCCCGAGGACGCGCGCGTCATCGCCGTACGCGGCTGGGCGAGCGAGCACGAGGTGATCGTCGAGGCGGAGGCGCTCGGCGACGACGAGGACGAGGACGAGGACGAGGCGGAGTATTCGGTCCACGCCGTCGACGTGCGCACCGGGGCCGCCCGGCCGATCAGTCTGGACGAGGCGGGCGGCGTGCCCGGCCTCTGGGTCCCCGGCACGCTGCGCTGACCCGGACGCGCCGACCCGGACGCGCCGACGGTCACGGAGACGGCGGAAAGGGGCGCCCCGGCGACCGGGACGGCCCGTCCTCCGACGACGACGGGGAACCGGGCGGCACCTTCGCCCTGCACCAGGGGCCCTCGCCGCGTACCGGGCCGGAGACGGTCCGCGCTCCGCCGCAGACCGAGGTGCCGGGGCGCTACCGGATTCGTCCGCAGTGCTGCGGCCTTCAGGCTGGGGGTGAAGCGGACTCTCCCGCGTAGCGGGGCAGGGAAAGCCGGTTCGCCGTCAGGCGGATCGGCGTCTTAGCAGATCAGACGGGGCGGTTTTGCTGCTCGATGTACTGGCGCAGGACGCTGATCGGTGCGCCGCCCACGCTCCCGGCGAAGTAGGAGCCCGACCACAGCTTGTTCGCCCGGTAGTAGTGGCGGGCCAGTTCGGGGAACTCGGTCCGCATCCTGCGGGAGGACACTCCTTTCAGAGAGTTGACGAGGCGGGACAGGGCGACCTTGGGCGGGAAGTTCACCAGCAGGTGCACGTGGTTGGCCTCGCCGTTGAACTCGGCCAGTTCGCATTCGAAGTCGGCGCAGACGGTGCGCATGATCTGCTCCATGCGCTCCAGGTGTGCCCCGGTGAATACCGGATGCCGGAACTTGGTCACGAAAACCAAGTGAGCGTGCAGGACGAAAACACAGTGCCTGCCGGTTCTGATGTCTCCATATTCGGCCATAGACCAAAGGTAGGATCATGGCGTGCAGCTCCGGTACAACTACCGCCTGTCCCCGACGCCGGGTCAGCGTCAAGCGCTGGCACGGGCCTTCGGGTGCGCCAGGGTGGTGTTCAACGACGGGCTGCGCGCACGGACCGACGCCCGCGAGCAGGGCTTGCCGTACGTTCCGGACGGGGAGTTGTCCACGCGGGTCATCACCCAGGCGAAGCAGACCCCGGAACGCTCCTGGCTGGGCGAGGTCTCAGCCGTGGTGTTACAGCAGGCGCTTGCCGATCTGAATAAGGCGTACCGGAACTTCTTCGCCTCCATCACGGGCAAGCGGCAGGGGCCGAAGGTCGCCCCGCCCCGGTTCCGGTCCCGCAAGGACAACCGGCAGGCGATCCGCTTCACCCGCAACGCCCGGTTCCAGGTCACGGCAGGCGGGAAGCTGCGCCTGCCGAAGATCGGCGATGTGCCGGTCCGCTGGTCGCGGGACCTGCCCGCCGAACCGTCCTCGGTGACGGTGGTCAAGGACGGGGCCGGCCGATACTTCGCATCCTTTGTAATCGAGGTCGCCGAGCAGCCCCTGCCGCAGGTCGAGCCCGAGGCCGGGATCGATCTTGGGCTGTCGGCCTTCGCGGTCCTGTCGAACGGCCGGAAGATCGACTCCCCGCGTTTCCTGCGCCGAGCCGAGAAGAAGCTCAAGCGGCTCCAGCGGGAGTTGTCCCGCAAAGCCAAGGGGTCGAACAACCGGGCCAAGGCCCGGCAGCAGGTTGCCCGCCAGCACGCGAAGGTCGCCGACGCGCGCCGCGAGTTCCACCACCAGCAATCCACAAAACTGATCCGCGACACCCAAGCGATCTACGTGGAAGACCTGGCGGTCAAGGGGCTGGCGCGCACCAGGTTGGCCAAGAGCGTGCACGACGCGGGCTGGTCGCAGTTCCTGACCATGCTGGAATACAAGGCCGTGCTGTACGGGCGGGTCTTCCACCGGATCGACCGGTGGTTTCCCTCCTCCAAGCTGTGCTCGGAATGCGGGGCGCTGGCCGAGTCCATGCCGCTGAACGTCCGGGAGTGGACCTGCCCCTGCGGGGCGGCCCACGACCGGGACGTCAACGCCGCGAAGAACATCCTCGCCGCCGGACGGGCGGAGAGACTAAACGCCTGTGGAGCGCAGGTAAGACCAGGCCCTGGCCTGGCACAGCGCGAGGAAGCAGGAAGCCTCAGAGGTGTCGCGTGAACGCGCGGCACGGGCTGAATCCCCGGCCTTCACTTCAGGCCGGGGAGCGCGTCAAGGTCGGAGGGCCGTCCAGGGAAAGGTGCCCATGAAGCCCGCAGACCCGTCCTTCCCGCCTGTCCGCCGCCTCGGCCTCGACGACCTGCCCCACTGCCTCGACCTGGCGCAGGACCGCTCCTGGCCGAGGGAGGAGCGCAAGTGGCGGCTCCTGCTGGAGAACGGCGAGGGCTTCGGCGTCGACGCCCCGGACCGCGGCGGCCTGGCCGGGACGGTCGTCCTCACCCGGTACGGCAGGACGGCGGCCGCGGTCGGCATGATGCTGGTGGCCTCCCGCTACAACGGGCGAGGGCTGGGACGCCGTCTCATGAACCACGTCCTGGCGCAGGCCGGCGACGCGACCCTGTTCCTGTGCGCGACGGAGTACGGCCGGCCTCTGTACGAGAAGCTGGGCTTCGAGACGGTCGGCGTGGTCGAGGCCCGGGTCGGCCGCTTCGACGCCGGCGACGGCCCGTACGGCGGGCCGGGTCCCGGGCGGAACGCCTCACGGCTCGCCGAGCCCGTGCGGGACCTTGCCGCGCTGTGCGCCCTCGACCTCGAGGTCTTCGGGGCCGACCGGTCGCGCCTGCTGGCCCGCCTGTTCGCCTTCGCCGAGCAGGTCCGGGTCGCCGAGCGGGACGGCGAGATCACCGGCTACGGGGCGGCCTGGCGGAGTGGCGACAGACTGTTCGTCGGGCCGGTCGTCGCGGAGGACGACGAGACCGCCCGCGTCCTCGTCACGGACCTGGCCCAGGACGCGGACGTCCGGATCAGGATCGACATCGACCACCGCCGCCAGGAGTTGATCTCGTGGATCGCCGGGTGCGGCGTGCCGCAGGCCTCCACGACGTCGTTCATGGTCCACGGCGGGCGGGCGCTCCCCGGCGACCGGTCCCGTCTCGTCGCGTCGTTCATGTCGGCGCTCGGCTGAGCCCGGACGGCGGAAAGGGGCGCCCCGGCGACCGGGACGCCCCATCTCCCCCGCCGACGACAGGGAACCGGCGGACGGGTCACACCGTCTCCAGCACCGGCTCCTCCCGCGCCTCGACCGGCTGCCGCCTGAACCGGAGCCCGGTGAGGGCGACGACCAGGCCGACAAGGGCGAACCCGGCCGAGACGACGATCGCGGCACGGAAGCGGGCGATCGGGTCGCCGCCGTCCGCCCCCGAGGTCAGGACGGCGGTGACGATCGCGAGCACAACGGCTCCGCCGACCTGGCCGGAGGTGTTCAGCAGGCCCGAGGCGAGTCCCTGCTCCTCGTCGTCGACTCCGGCGGTCGCCTGGATGTTGAGCGAGGGGAACGACAGCGCGAACGCGATGCCCAGCAGGACCATGCCCGGCAGCACCATCGTGAGCAGGCTGGGGTGGAGGTCCACCCGCAGGAACACCGCGTATCCCGCGAGCAGCGCCACCGAGCCCACCGTGATCAGCCGCGCGGTGCCGAAGCGGTCGGCGAACCCGCCCATCTTGGTCGAACTGATCGCGACCAGCAGCCCCGCCGGGAGGAACGCGAGCGCGGTCTGCAACGCGCTCCAGCCCAGCAGGTTCTGGAAGTACTGCATCGCCACGAACTGGAAGCCGACGTACGAGCCGAACAGGATGACCAGGCCGATGTTGGCCCGGGCGAGCGGCGCGGAGCGCAGGATGCCGAGCCGGACCAGCGGGTGCCGCACCCGGCGCTCCAGCCAGACGAACAGGCCGATCAGGGCAGCGGCCGCGGCGAGCGACAGCACGGTGCGCGCCACGCTCACCTTGGGCGCCTCCACCACGGCGAAGACCAGGAGCAGCATGGCCGCGGTGATGGTCGCGGCGCCGAGCAGGTCGTGGCCGCCCTCGCTGCGCTCCTCGCCCCGTTCGAGCAGCCGCAGCCCGGCCACCAGGGCGATGATCGCGACGGGCACCGGCATGAGGAACGTCCAGCGCCATCCGATCTCGGTGAGCAGGCCGGACAGGACCAGCCCGAGCGAGAACCCGCTGGCGCCGCAGGCGGTGAAGATGCTCAGGGCCCGGTTGCGGGCGGGGCCCTCGGCGAAGGTCGTGGTGATGATGGACAAGGCGGCGGGGGCGGTGAACGCGGCGCTGACGCCCTTCACGAAACGGGCCGCGATCAGCAGCGTCCCGTCGCTCATCAGCCCGCCGAGCAGCGAGGCGACCGCGAAGACGGCCAGGGCGGCCAGGAAGACCCGGCGGCGGCCGAGCAGGTCGGCGGTCCGGCCCCCGAGCAGCAGCAGACCGCCGTACCCCAGCACGTAGCCGCTCACCACCCACTGCAGTGAGGAGGTGGACATCCCGAGATCGGCCTGGATGGACGGAAGCGCCACACCGACCATCGACACGTCAAGGGCATCGAGGAACACGACGGCGCAGAGAACGGTGAGGGCACCCCACAGGCGGGCCCCCCAGCGCTCGTCCCGAGTGGAGGAAGTCATGGCAAGGGAACTTACATGCACATGCATTCAATGCACAAGCAATTAATGTGTTTGCATCTATTGCGCCTGCATGGTATGGTCACGCGGAGAAAGGCGGTCTCGTATGAACGACACCGACACCGACTTCGTGGTCATGGCCTGGCGCGAGCTGCTCGCCCGGCACGCCGAGGTGTCGTGCGCGCTGGAGCGGGAGCTGAGCGACAAGCACGGACTCGGCGTGAGCGAGTTCGAGGTGCTGGAGCGCCTCGTGGAGGGCCAGCCCCTCTGCACGGAGCCGGATACGGTCAAGTTCCGGGTGCAGGAGCTCGCCGGCCAGGTCCACCTGAGCCAGAGCGCGCTGTCGCGCCTCATCGCCCGGCTGGAACGTGAGGGGCTGGTCGCCCGCGCGCTGTGCGAGGCGGACCGTCGCGGGGTGTTCGTGCACGTCACCGAGGAGGGCCGGCGGCGGCACGCGGAGGCGACCCCCACCCATCGGGCCGTCCTGTCCGCGCACCTGTTCCCCCACCTCGTGAACGCCGGCTGCGCGTCCCCCGCACCGGACGAGGCGCCTCGCCCCGCCTGATCGGGGGGCGCCGCTCCACGGCCTCGGCCGAACGTCCGCGGCCACGCCCGCGCCGGTGCGGCCCTCGTACAGCTGATCACGCCGCCCTCGCGGCAGGCGTGGCAGAGCGGACCTCCACGTCGGCCCGCAGGCCGGGCGCCAGCGCGAGGGTGACCGCGGCGGAGGCCGCCGCCATCACGCCCATGGCGGCCGGGGCCGAGGTGAACTGGGCCACCGCCCCCGCGACGGCCGCGCCGACCCCCTGCATGGTGAGCAGGCCGGACGACTGCAGCCCGAGCGCCTGGCCGCTCATCTCCTCCGGAGTGACGGCCATGAGGCGCTCCTGGAGCAGCAGGCTGGCCGAATATCCGGCGGAGGCGAGCACGACGGCGGCGACCGCGACCGGCAGGGACGGGTGCAGGAGGAAGACCAGGTACGGCACGGCGAGCAGCAGCCGCAGCGGAGCGCCCAGCCGCTCGCGCCATCGCTTGGGGACGAACCGCCCCATGAGCGTGTCACCGGTGAGCATCCCGGCGGCGGCGCAGGCGAACAGCAGCCCGGCGTGCCGGGAGTCGTACGCGACGTACAGCGACTCGCAGCCGACGACCAGGCCGTTCGGCACCCACAGGGCGAGGTACAGGCGGCGGCGCGACCCCGACGACCAGAGCGCGCGGTTGGTCCGCCACGTCTCCGCGGGCGACGGACGTCCCTGGGCGCGGGGCGGGCGGGCGGTGAGCCCCCACCGGGCGACGGCCGCCGCGGCGAAATACAGCCCCGCCCCGGCGAGCAGGGTGCCGCGCGGGGACAGCGCGGTCACGAGCACGCCTCCGGTGACGAAGCCGATGATCTGCTGCACGCCGACCGACATGCTGAGCACCGAGCGGCCGAGCAGGTAGCCGTCCCTGGGCAGGATCTCGTTGAGCAGCCCGAACCGGACCCCGCCGCCGAGGGACGCGGCGAGCCCCATGCCGAGGACGACGGCGAACACCGCCCACAGCGGCAGGCCGGGCACGGCGAGCAGGGCCGTGCCGGCGCAGTGGACCAGCGCCAGGCCCGTCATCGCGGCGCGCGGGGGCAGCCGGTCGGCGGCCGACAGCAGCACCGTCGCCCCGAGCACCTGCGCGAAGGACGCGCCGAACATGCTCAGGGCCGACAGCAGCGGCGACCCCGTCGCTCCGTACACGAGCGTGCCGAGCGCCAGGCCGCTCACGGTCGAGGCCGCCACCTGCGCGGACGCGACGGTGAACAACGGCGTGAATTCGGGGGTGCGGAACAGTTCCCGATATGTGCGCATGACGGGAGCCTCGATCACCGCCGCGCCCGGCCGCTATTGTTTCGCCGGGAGGCGAAACATGGGCTGGTGGCTGGTCAACGCCGACACCCTCGCGGAGAGCCGGTTCGTGATCTCCCCGCTGGCCGAGGCCACCGCCTGCCTGTTCGCGCTGGAGAAGGCGTCGGCGGCGCATCCGGGCGAGCGGGAGTGGCTCGACACCCACCTGCCCGCCTACCGGTCCCGCCTGGCCGGCGACCCGGTCACGGCGCTGCTGCTGAAGGCCGCGCGGGGACGCAACTGGATCGCCGACTTCCTCACGCCCGCCCCGACCGGCGAGGGCGAGGCCGCCTTCGAGGAGGAGCTGGCCCGCGTCCGCGCGACCCCGCCCGAGACCGCGCACGCCGACATCGAGGTGGCGCTGCGCGGCCCGTTGCCGGAGCCGCTGCGCCGTCCCGACCTGCCCGAGCGGGCGGCCGATCTGCTGGAGTGGGTGTGGACGCGGACCGTGCTGCCCGACTGGCCGCGCCGCCGGCGGATCATGGAGGCCGACATCGTCGCCCGCGTGGGCCATGTGAGCCAGGGCGGCTGGGCCGCCGCGCTGAACGACATGCGCAAGGGGATGCGCTGGCTCGGCGGCAACCGGCTGCAGATCAACACCTACGACTACCCGCCGAGGCAGATCGGCGGGGCCAGGCTGATGTTCGTCCCGGTCACTCCCCGCCAGGCGTGGACCGCCTGGACGGCGGGCCGGCACTACGCCCTGGTCTACCCCTGCTCGGGAACGCTGGCCGAGCCCGGCCGGGCGCCGGTGCCCGAGGCGCTCGGCGCGCTGCTCGGCCCGGCGCGGGCGCGGGTGCTCGTGCTGCTCGCCGCGCCGAAGAGCACCACGCACCTCGTGGCGCTGACCGGCCAGGGGCTGGGGTCGGTGGGCCGCCACCTCAAGGTGCTCCTCGACGCCGGTCTCGTACGGCGCCGCCGGGCCGGGCGGTCGGTCCTGTACTACCGCACGCCCCTCGGCGACGCCCTCACGGCGAACGACGCCGACGCTCGTTCGGTATAGTGAACATATGGTTCCGTCGAAGATGCCGTCATGAGCGGGGCGGCGGCGGCGATCGGCGCGCAGATCCGGCTGCGCCGTCGGCAGCGCGGCATGAGCGCGGCCGAGCTCGCCCGCCGGGCCGGTCTCGGCAAGGCGACGCTGTCGAGCCTCGAGGCGGGCACCGGCAATCCGACGATCGAGACGCTGGAAGCGGTCGCCCTGGCCCTGCACATCCCCCTGACCGACCTGCTGACCAGGGACACCGACGCCGGTCCCGTCCACCTGCCCTCGACGCCCGCGGCCACCGACGGCCCGACACGCGAACTGCTGCGCCGGATCGGCAGCGGGCACAGCCTGGAGCTGTGGCGGCTGCGCATGCCCCCGCACACCGACCTCGACGGCATCCCGCACGCGCCCGGCACCGTCGAACACCTGCTGGTCGCGGCGGGCGAGGTCACGGCCGGCCCGGACGACGACCCGCGCCTCCTGGGGCCGGGCGACCTGCTGGCCTTCGCCGGCGACCGCCCGCACCGCTACCGCACCGGCGACGGCCCGGCCGACGTCACGGTCGTCATCGCCTCACCCGTGGCCGGCTGAGCCGGTCGAACCCGTCCACGGCCGGCCGAGCCCGGCCAGGAAGGACCCGCCATGTCGTGGTTGCCGCTGCTTCCCCTGCTCGGCGTCTGGATTCTGGTCGTCATGAGCCCGGGCCCCGACTTCCTCATCGTGCTCAGATACTCGGCCGCCGGGTCGCGGCGCAGCGGCGTGCGGGCGGCCGCGGGCGTCGTCACCGGCATCGGTGTGTGGGCGGTCGCCGGTCTGTTCGGCGTCACCGTGCTCGTCCAGCGGTTCGAGTGGCTCTACACCGCCGCCCGCGTCGCCGGCGCCCTGTTCCTCGTCGCGTTCGGAGTGGCGACCATCCGCGCCGCCCGCAGGCAGGCGTCCCCGGCCGACGACGACGCGGCGCCGGCGCTCGCCGCGCACCGTCCGGGCAGGCTGCGCGAGTGGCGCGCCGGGCTGCTGACCAACCTCGCCAACCCCAAGGCCCTCGTGTTCTTCGGCGCCCTGTTCGCCAGCCTGCTCCCGCACCGTACGGACCTCGTCATGCGGGCGGTCACGCTCGGCGCGATGCTGGCGATCGCCTTCGCCTGGTTCTCCGCCGTCGCGTTCCTGGCCGGCAGCCCGTGGATCACCAGGGGCTACCGGCGGCTGAGGAAGAGGCTCGACATGCTCACCGGCGGCCTGTTCGTCGGCATGGGCGCGCTGCTGATCCCCCGCTGACCCGATCCCCCTGACCTCAGGCCGTCAGGCGGTCGATCACCAGCGGGAGCAGGGCGACGCCGTCCCCGTCGCCGATCTCGTACGCGCCTTCCAGAGCCTGGAGGGCCCGGTCGAACCTGGCCGCCTCGTCGGCGTACAGGGTCATCAGCGGGGCTCCGGCGCGGACCGTCTCGCCGGGCTTGGCGTGCAGGACGATGCCCGCGCCGGCCGACACCGGGTCCTCCTTGCGGGCCCGGCCGGCCCCGAGCCGCCAGGCCGCCACGCCGACCTTGAGCGCGTCGAGCGTGCGCAGCGTGCCCGAGGCGGGGGCGGTGACCACGGCCGACTCGGCGGCCTTCGGCAGCGGCGCGTCCGGATCGCCGCCCTGGGCGACGATCATGCGCCGCCAGGCGTCCATCGCCGAGCCGTCCTTCAGCGCCTCCTCGGGGTCCCTGGCGCCCGGGACGGCGGCGGCCTCCAGCATCTCCCTGGCCAGCCGTACGGTGAGCTCGACCACGTCGGCAGGGCCCCCGCCGGCGAGCACCTCGACGGACTCCTCGACCTCCAGCGCGTTGCCCACCTTCAGGCCCAGCGGCCGGTCCATCGCGGTCAGCAGGGCGACCGTGCGCACTCCGGCGTCGGTGCCGAGCTCGACCATCGTCCGCGCCAGTTCGCGGGCGTCGTCCACGTTCTTCATGAACGCGCCCGAGCCGGCCTTCACGTCGAGCACGAGCGACCCCGTGCCCTCGGCGATCTTCTTGGACATGATCGAGGAGGCGATCAGCGGAATCGACTCGACCGTGCCGGTGACGTCGCGCAGCGCGTAGAGCTTCTTGTCGGCCGGCGCGAGGCCCGCGCCCGCCGCGCAGACGACCGCCCCGGCCGAGCGGATCACGGCGAGCATCTCGTCGTTGGACAGCGACGCCCGCCAGCCGGGGATCGACTCCAGCTTGTCCAGCGTGCCGCCGGTGTGCCCGAGGCCCCGCCCGGACAGCTGCGGCACGTACGCGCCGCAGGCGGCGACCAGCGGAGCCAGCGGCAGGGTGATCTTGTCGCCGACCCCGCCGGTGGAGTGCTTGTCGGCCGTGGGCCGGTCGAGGGAGGACCAGTCCATCCGCTCCCCCGACCTGATCATGGCCTGGGTCCAGTCCGCGATCTCCCTGCGGTTCATGCCGTTGAGCAGGATCGCCATCAGCAGCGACGACATCTGCTCGTCGGCCACCTCGCCCCGCGTGTACGCGTCGATCACCCAGTCGATCTGGGCGGTCGGCAGCTCACCCCGGTCGCGCTTGGCGATGATGACCTCGATCGCGTCGAACCCCACGCTTCCCCCTTATCGCGACAGATCTTCGGGCCCGAAGGCGAACGGCAGGAAGTCCGCCATCCGCATCGGCCCGTCGGGCGTCTCCACCAGCAGGTCTCCCCCGCCGTGCTCGAACAGCAGCTGGCGGCAGCGGCCGCACGGCATCAGCAGCTCGCCGTGGCCGTCCACGCAGGTGAAGGCCACCAGCCTGCCGCCGCCGCTCGCGTGCAGCGCCGAGACGAGCCCGCACTCGGCGCACAACCCCACGCCGTACGACGCGTTCTCCACGTTGCAGCCGGTCACGACCCGGCCGTCGTCGACGAGCGCCGCCGCCCCCACCGGAAACTTCGAGTACGGCGCGTACGCGTGGGTCATGGCCTCGCGGGCCGCGACCCGCAGCGCCTCCCAGTCGATGCTCATTTCGCCTGCCCCCTTCGATACGGGACGCCGTCGGCCGCCGGCATGCGCAGCCGTTGCGAGGCCAGCGACAGCACCAGCAGCGTGGTCAGGTGGGGGGTGAACGAGGTGAACTGCTCCGGCACGGTGTCCGTCACGGCGAACACCACGAACACCGCGATCGCCACGACCCCGGTGACCAGTGCCGCGACCCCGCGCCGCTGCCGTACGAGCTGGTAGACCGCCACGGCGACGAGCAGCAGCACGACGACGAGGAGCAGCGCGTGCACCGAGATGCCGCCCTGGCGGAGCTGGAGCGCGTCGGTGTAGCCGAACAGCGCCGCGCCCCCGGCGAGCCCGCCGGGACGCCAGTTACCGAAGATCATCGCGGCGAGGCCGATGTAGCCGCGCCCGCCCGTCTGCCCGTCGCGGTAGATGCCCGCGGCCACGAGCGACAGGAACGCGCCGCCGAGCCCGGCGAGCACACCGGAGATGATCACGGCGGCCCACTTGTACAGGTAGACGTTGACGCCCAGCGACTCCGCCGCGACCGGACGCTCGCCGCACGCCCGCAGGCGCAGGCCGAACGGCGTGCGCCACAGGATGTAGAACGACAGCGGGACCAGCAGGATCGCCAGGATCGTGAACCAGGACACGCCCTGGGTGATGCCCCGCAGCACGCCCGCGAAGTCCGACAGCACGAACCAGTGCTTGGCCTCGACGGTCCGCAGCGGGTCGTCGAGGAAGCCCAGGCTCACCGTGCCCATCTTGGGCAGCGGCGGCGAGTTCTTCGTCCCGCCGCCCGGCATGCCGTCGAAGACGAGCTGGGACAGGTACTGGGTGAAGCCGACGCCGACGATGTTGATCGCCACGCCGGAGATGATGTGGTCGACGCCGAAGGTCACGGTCGCGACGGCGTGGATCACCGCGCCCAGCGCCCCGCCGACGGCGCCGGCGACCACGCCCGCCCAGGGGCTGTGGAACTGGAGGGCGCCCCAGGCCCCGAACCAGGTGCCGAGCACCATCATGCCTTCGAGGCCGATGTTGACCACGCCGGCCCGCTCCGACCACAGGCCGCCGAGACCGGCGAGCCCGATCGGCACGGCGAGGCCGAGCGCGGCGCTGACCGTGCCCGCCGAGGTGATGTCGTTGGCCCCGGTCACCAGCCGCGCGATCGACAGCAGCACCACCAGCCCGGCCAGGCCGAGCAGGAGCACCGGCGCCGACAGCCGGAAGCGCCGCGCCGGGGGCGTCTCGACCGGGCGTTCGACCGGGAGGTCCGTCGCCGTCATGCCGTCTCCTCGATTCCGTCCGGCTCCTCGATTCCGTCCGGCTCTGTCATGCCGCCGCCTCCGCCTTCGGCGCCTCCTGCGGCGCGGCGAGCTCGCGGCTGACCCTGCGCTGCTCCGCGACGATCCGGTAGCGGTGGACCAGCTCGTACGCGATGATCACGGAGATCACGACGACGCCCTGCATGATCTGGACGATCTCCTTGGAGATGTCGAGCAGCTGGAGCTGGTTGGACGAGTTTTCCAGGAAGCTCCACAGCAGCGCGCCGACCGCCATGCCGACCGGGTTGTTGCGGCCGAGCAGGGCGATCGCGATGCCCGTGAAGCCGAGGCCGGCCGGGAAGTTGTTGCTGTACTTGTAGGAGGCGCCGAGCAGCTCCGGCATGCCGATCAGACCGGCGACCGCCCCCGACATGACCATCGTGACGACGATCATCTTCTTCACGCTGACGCCGCTCGCCACCGCCGCGGACTCGGACTTGCCGGTCGCCCGCAGCTCGAAGCCGAACCGGGTGCGGTTGAGCACGACCCAGTACGCGACGCCGAGCAGGACCGCGACCACGATGAAGCCGTTGACCAGCACCGGCGTGCCCGCGATGAGCGGGATGCCCGGCATGTGCGCGTCGTCGGGGATCGGCCTGGTGCCGAGGTCGTTGCCGGTCAGCACGCCGAAGTGCTCGCTGACCAGCCACGACCCGAGGCCGGTGGCGATCGCGTTCAGCATGATGGTCGAGATGACCTCGCTCACGCCCCGGTAGACCCGGAGCAGGCCGGCGATCGCGGCCCACAGGGCGCCGACGACCACCGCGACGACGACCACGAGGACGATGTTCAGCACGCCGGGCACCACGGCGGCGCCGCCGAGCCCGGCGGCGACCACGGCCGCGAGGCGGTACTGGCCGTCCACGCCGATGTTGAAGAGGTTCATCCGGAAGCCGACGGCCACCGCGAGCGCGGAGATGTAGTACATGACCCCGGTGTTGAGGATCATGACCATCGACCGCGGCTGGGTGCCGTAGTCCGCGAGGGTGGTGAACGCCTCCACGGGCGCCTTGCCCGCGACGAGCAGGACCACCGAGGTGATCAGCACCGCGAAGACGACCGCGATGACCGGCGCGGCGACGGCGAGCCAGCCGCCCAGCCGCACCCGGCCGAGCATCCGGTCGAGGAACCCGTTCATTCCGTTCCCTCCCCCGGGGTCGCCGCCGTGCGGGCCGCGCGGCCCGCACCGGTACGCCTGCTCATACGCCCTCCCCGGCGCCGGTCATCGCCGAGCCCAGTTGCTCGGGGGTCACGTTCGCGGGATCGACGTCGGCGACGATCCTGCCCCGCAGGATCACCTTGAGCGTGTCGGACAGGCCGATCAGCTCGTCGAGGTCCGCGGAGATCAGCAACACGGCCAGCCCGGCGGCGCGTGCCGTACGCAGGTGGTCCCAGATCGCCGCCTGCGCGCCGATGTCCACGCCGCGCGTGGGGTGGCTGGCGATGAGCAGCACGGGGTCGCCGCTCATCTCACGCCCGACGATCAGCTTCTGCTGGTTGCCGCCGGACAGCGTGGCCGCGTCCACGTCGATGCCGGGGGTGCGCACGTCGTACTCCTCGACGATGCGCCGCGTGTCGGCCCGCGCGCCCGCGCGGTCGATCCACGGGCCCTTGACGTTGGGGCGGCGGGTCTGGTGGCCGAGGATGCGGTTCTCCCAGAGCGGCGACTCCAGCAGCAGGCCGTGCCGGTGGCGGTCCTCGGGGATGTAGCCGATGCCGCCCGCGCGCCGCCTGAGCGTCGACCAGTGGGAGATGTCGGCGCCGGCGAGCGTGAGCGCGCCCGCCTCGCTGGGGCGCATGCCCATGATCGCCTCGACGAGCTCCGCCTGGCCGTTGCCCTCGACGCCCGCGATGCCGAGCACCTCGCCCTTGTGGATGTCGAAGCTCACGTTCTCGACCACCGGCCGCCCGTCGCCGGTGCGCACGGTCAGGTCGCGTACGGACAGGGCGACGACGTCGGTGACGGTCGACTCGCGGGTCTCGGGGCTGGGCAGCTCGCTGCCGACCATGAGCTCGGCGAGCTTGCGGGAGGTCACGTCCTTGGGGTTCACGGCCGCCACGGTGGTCCCGCGCCGGATGACGGTGATCTCGTCGGCCACCCGCAGGACCTCGTCCAGCTTGTGAGAGATGAACAGGATCGTCAGCCCCTCGCGGACCAGGCCGCGCAGGTTGTCGAACAGCTCGTCCACCTCGTGGGGCACGAGCACGGCGGTCGGCTCGTCCAGGATCAGGATGCGGGCGCCCCGGTAGAGCACCTTCAGGATCTCCACCCGCTGGCGGTCGCCGACCCCCAGGTCCTCGACCGGCACGTCCGGCCGTACGCCCAGGCCGTACGCGTCGGAGATCTCCTTGATCTTCTTACGCGCGGCGGCGAAGTCCAGGGCGACGCCGCCGCGGCGCGGCTCGCTGCCCAGGACCACGTTCTCCAGCACGGTCAGGTTGTCGGCCAGCATGAAGTGCTGGTGGACCATGCCGATGCCGGCGGCGATGGCGTCGGCGGGGGTGTGGAAGCCCACGGGCGACCCGTTGACGCGAATCTCGCCCTCGTCGGGGCGCTGCATCCCGTACAGGATCTTCATCAGCGTGGACTTCCCCGCGCCGTTCTCGCCGACGATGGCGTGGATGTGCCCTCTGGCGACGCGGAGGTGGATGTCGCTGTTGGCGACGACTCCCGGGAACCTCTTGGTGATCCCGGTGAGCTCTACTGCGGGTTCCGTAACGGTCGCGGCGGTAATGTCGGCCTCCTCCTCGCGGAGTGCCCGGTGACGGTCAAGTGATAGTGAGAGTAGAGCAAAAGGGCCCGGGGCGGGTGCCTCCGGGCCCCTCGATTGCGCAGGTCAGGACGTCGGGACCGTGATCTCGCCGTTGATGATCTTCTGCTTGTACTCGTCGATCTTCGACTTGATGTCGTCGATCTTGCCGCCGGTCGTGGAGTAGTCCACGCCGCCCGCCTTGAGGTCGTAGACGGCCGGACCCGACTTGACCGCGCCGGTGGTGTAGTTCTTCAGGAAGTCGAAGACCGCCACGTCGACCTTCTTGATCATCGAGGTGATGATCACGTCCTTGAAGTCGGCGTACGCCGGGAGCGCCGCCTGGTCGGAGTCGACGCCGATCGCCATCGCCTTCGCGGCCTTGGCCGCCTCGAAGACGCCCGCGCCCGAGCCGCCGGCCGCCTGGTAGACCACGTCCGCGCCGGCGTCGTACATGCCCTGCGCGGCCGTCTTGCCCTTGGCCGGGTCACCGAAGCCGCCGAAGTCCGGGGGCTGGGTGAGGTACTTGCTCTGGATCTTGATGTCCGGCTTGACGGCCTTCGCGCCGGCCTCGAAGCCCGCCTCGAACTTGTGGATCAGCGGCACGTCAACGCCGCCCACGAAGCCGACGTTGCCCTTCTCGGACTTGAGCGCCGCCGCGGCCCCGACGAGGAACGACCCCTGCTCCTCGGCGAACATCAGGTTCGTGATGTTGTCGCCCTTCGCGGCGTCGTCGTCCACGATGGCGAACTTGACCTCGGGGAACTCCTTGGCGACCTTCGCCACGGAGCCCGAGTAGGCGAAGCCCACCGCGATGACCGGGTTGTAGCCCCCGGAGGCCAGCAGCCGCAGCCGCTCCTCCTTCTGGGCGTCGGTCTCGCCCGCGGTCGCCTCCAGCTCCTTCTTCTGGACCTTGAGCTCCGACTCGGCCTTGTCCAGGCCGGCCGCGGCCGCGTCGTTGAAGGAGCCGTCGCCGCGGCCACCGATGTCGTACGCCAGGCCGACCTTGGTCTGCGAGGCGGCGGGCGCGGAGGACGCGCCGGCCGAGGCCCCGGTCGTGGCGGTGTCGTCGCCGCCGCCCCCACACGCGGCGGCGGCCATGAGCAAGGCGCCACCCGCGGTGGCGGCGGCCAGTCTGCTAACTCGATTGCGGAGCAAGGTCGTGACTCCCCTTCCGTTCCCCGCCCGTCTGACTCTCGTCGCACGCACGCAGGAACGCACGGCAACCCTGCACGGAAGATAGTTGTTTGACCTGCATAGACCAAACCCGCACACCAGTCCGCAACATGTCCGTTATTGAGCCCAGTCCACACCGTGACCGGGGCGTCAGCCTGGGGAAACCTTGACCCTGCCGTGGACGATCTCCTGCTTGAGCTGCTCCAGCCTCGGCTGGATGTCCGTGATGTGGCCGCCGGTCAGGGCGTAGTCGACGCCGCCGAGCTTCAGGTCGTACACGGTCCGGCCGCTGGTGGCGGTCCGGTCGGCGACGTCGGCGAGGTAGTCGTAGACCGCGACGTCGATCCGCCGCAGCATCGACGTGAGGATCACCCCGCGCACGGCCGGGTCCGCGCTCACCGCCTGGTCGAAGTCGCAGCCGATCGCCCACGCGCCGGCTTTCCTGGCGGCCCTGAACACCCCGGCGCCGGACGCGCCCGCCACCTGGAAGACCACGTCGGCACCGTCCGCGTACATCTTCCCTGCCGCCTCCTCCGCCGCCTCCGGGCGGTCGAAGCTCCTCAGGTCCTCCTTCCCGCTGAGATAGGCGATCCGGATCTTCACCCGCGGGTTCACGTGCCGCACGCCGGCCACGAAGCCGGCCTCGAACCTCTTGACCAGGGGCGTCCGGGGGCCGCCGACGAAGCCGACCTCGCCGGTGCGGGACTTCAGCGCCGCCGCCGCGCCGACCAGGAAGGCGCCCTGTTTCTCGGCGAACATCAGGTTGGCGACGTTGGGGCCGGACGGCGTGGCACTGTCGACGATCGCGAACCGCACCGCGGGGAACTTCGGCGCGACGTGCGCCAACGGCTGGCCGTACGAGTCGCCGACCGCGATGACCGGGTTGTACCCGGCCTGGGCGAGCGCGCGCAGCCGCCGCTCCTTGGCCGCCGCGGACTCGCCGGGCACGCCCTCCTCCTCCCGCGTCCGCACGTTCCCCAGATTCCGCTTCGCCTCGTCGAGCCCGGCGGCCGCCATGTCGTTGTACGACCTGTCGCCCCTGCCTCCGATGTCGTACGCGAACCCGACACGCAGCGGGGCGGTGCGCGGGGACGCGGTCTCCAGCCCGCCGCCGCATCCCGCGGCGGCGGTCACGACGGCGGCGACGGCGCCCGCCATCGCCGCCCGGAATGCCCGCAATCGGACCTCCAACCCGCAATGGCCCCACCTGCCCGATACCCCCTGCGGGAGAACGCGCCGCACAAAGCCTCTGACAGATTTATCCCATTTGAGTTAATTCGTACGGGTAAGAGATCCCGAGTATCGGGCGGACTGTTCCCCTTCGCGCGTCACCTCGAAGTCCGCCGCGCTCCCGCCCCGCCATGTGATCGAGACTCTTCCCGGATAACAGGCGTCGCCCTTCACCTGGTCGAGGGTCAGCACGAGCACCTCGCCCGACCCGCCCGACGGGGTGAGACGGCCGGAGCAGTGCAAGTCGGCGCCCCACCTCATCCGCGCGGGGTCGGACAGACGGATTTCGACCGGGAAGAAGCGGCCGGCCGAGGGATGGCGGGCGGCGCCCATCCACGTGCCGTCAGGGGCTTCGGGTCCGCGGGCCGCCAGTGCCCACGCGACGCCCAGCGCGGCGAGAACGGCGACCACGGCGAGCGAGGCGGCCGGCACGATCAGGCGCGCTCGCCCCCGACGGCGTCCACCGGTCCCGTCGTGCTCCGTCAGCCGGTCGCCGGTTCGCTCGGGTCCGGCCGGCTCCAGCCTGGCCGGCTCTGGTCTGGCCGGCTCTGGTCTGGTCGGCTCGGTGCCGGTCCGGTCCCCGGGCCGCGCGCTCTCCGGCTCGCGCCATGGCCGCGCGGTGAAACCAGGCGCGGTGAGACCTGGCTCGGTAGAACCCGGCGCGGTGGGACCCGGCGCGGTGGGACCAGGCGCGGTGGGACCAGGCGCGGTCAGATCCTGCGTGGTCAGCCCCCGCACGGCCGGGCCCGGCCGGTCCGGGGCACGGTCGAGCAGGGCGCTCAGCACCTGTCCGGCGTCCGGCCGGTGGGCCGGGTCCGCGGCCAGGCACGCTACGACGAGGTCCTTCAGCAGGCCGGTGAGCGGCCCGAGGTCCGGCGTGCCGTACAGGATGCGGGCCATGACGGCCGCGTACGTGTCACCGGTGTAGGCGTGCCGGCCGCTCGCCGCGTAGACGAGTGTGAGCGCCCAGCAGAACACGTCCGCCGCGGGCCCGGCCGGCAGCCCTTCGAGCTGTTCCGGCGCGATGTAGGCCGGGGTGCCCACCGGATTGCCGGTCGTCGCGGTGGCGTCGGCGAGCCGGGAGATGCCGAAGTCGACGACCCGCAGCCCGTCCGAGCCGAGGAGCACGTTGCCCGGCTTGAAGTCGCGGTGGACGACCCCCGCCCGGTGGATCGCGGCCAGCGCGGTGGCCGTCCCCACGGCGACCCGGTCGAGGTCGCCGCCCGTCCGCGGGCCCGCCGCCGTCACGTGCTCGCGCAGCGACGGGCCGTCGACGTACTCGCTCACGATGTACGGCCGGTCGCCGTCGAGGTCGGCGTCGAGGACCTGGGCGGTGCAGAAGGGCGCGACCCGGCGCACCGCCTCGATCTCGCGGGTGAAGCCGCGCCGGGCGGAGGTGTCGTCGAGCCGGGCGTGCAGGAGCTTCACGGCCACCGGCTCGCCCGAGGCGCCGGCGCCGGCGCCGAGGAAGACGACCCCCTGGCCGCCCACGCCGAGGCGGCCGTCGAGGCGGTAGGTCCCGAGGCGACGGGGGTCCTCGGGACGCAGGGGGGAGACGTCGGGCACGGCGGCGTACTGCTCAGCGGGTCGGTCGGCTCAGCGGGCTCGGCCGGTTCGGTGGACGCGTTTCAACGGGCGCCGCCCCACAGCGCGGTCAGCGCAGTGGCGGCGAGGACCTTGACGCCGATCCCGATCGCCCGCTCGTCCACGTCGAACTGCGGCCGGTGGATGTCGACCTCGTCGACGGCCCCCGGCGGCCGGGTGCCCAGCCGGGCGAGCGCGCCGGGCACCGACTCGAGGTACCAGGAGAAGTCCTCGCCGCCGAGGCTCTGCGGCGTTGGCACGGCCGCCCCCTCGCCGACGATCTGGGTGACCGCGTCGTGCAGCATCTGGATGCTGGTGGCCTCGTTCACCGTGGGCGGCGTGCCGCGCCGGTAGTCGATCTCGGCGTCCACGCCGTACGCGCCGGCGACCGAGTCGAGCAGGGCCTTGACCAGGTCGGGGGCCTGGTGCCAGGCATCCTCGTCGAGCGACCTGACCGTGCCCTGGGCGATCCCGACGTCCGGGATCGCGTTGGCCACAGAGCCCGCGGCGATCTGGCCCCACACGAGGCTGAGGCTGGAGCGGGGGTCCACGCGACGCGACAGCGCGGCCGGCAACTCGGTAACGATCTTGCTG
The DNA here is from genome assembly GCF_040644635.1 of Microbispora sp. NPDC046933. NCBI lineage: Bacteria > Bacillati > Actinomycetota > Actinomycetes > Streptosporangiales > Streptosporangiaceae > Microbispora > Microbispora sp. NPDC046933. Next base: position 414,018 of record NZ_JBEYWW010000001.1, read on the forward strand.
AGCGCGTAGACGAGGTCCACGGTCAGGTGCGGCCGGGCGGTGTGCCCGCCCGGACCCGCGACGCGGATGCGCAGGCTGTCGCAGGACCCGGTGATCGGGCCGGTCCGCAGGCCGACGTGACCGACGTCGAGGCGCGGGTCGCAGTGCACCGCGAAGATGCGGTCCACCTCGTTGAGGCCGCCGTCGCGCATGACCTCGAGCGCGCCGCCCGCGACCTCCTCGGCGGGCTGGAAGATCAGCCGTACCCGGCCGGGGAGCGCTCCCGCGTCGGCCTGCGCCGCCAGGAACAGCCCCGCGCCGAGGACGATCGCCGTGTGCACGTCGTGGCCGCAGGCGTGGCACGCGTTCGGGTTCGTGGACCGGTAGGGGACGTCCTTCTCGTCCTCCATCGGCAGCGCGTCGATGTCGGCGCGCAGGGCGACCGTGGGGCCCTCGTCCCGGCCGAGGTCCACCCACAGGCCGGTGCCGCGCGACAGCGGGTGCGGGGTGAGCCCGGCGTCCGTCAGCCGCTCAGCGATCTTCTCGGTCGTGCGATGCTCGCTGAAGGCGATCTCCGGGTGCGCGTGTACGTCGCGCCGGAACTCGATCAGCTCATCGTTGTGCCCGCGAAGGAATTCCGCCAGTTGCCCGGCCAGGTCGTTGCTTCCCGGCACGGCCGCGTCCGGCGTTGCGAGCTTCGATGAGGTGGCCACGGGTCTTCCCTTCTCCGGCGAGCCGTCCCGCCACGGATCGCCGGATCGTCCATATGATCACGAAAAGTCAGGTAAAAGTCCAAAAGGGTCGAGCGGGCGTGCCTCGCCTCCACCGACCCTTCATTCACAATCCTTCCATGCCGCGACCCTCCGATACGGCGGATTGCCCAGTATTTACACCGGCCTCCGCACGTTGTCAGAACTGAGGCACTGTTGCCGGACATATCAGGCCTACCCCGTCAGGTGGCTGATTGTCCGATCTCGCGGTTGGGGTTCGAGGTGACGAACCTGTCCTCGGCGAGCTCGATTACCGTGGCGTCGACCACGTCCTGGAGGGTCCCTCCATCGGCGAGGATCGCCCGCTGGCGCTCGGATGAGCTCCCCTGCTCCAGCACCTCGGTCACGACCGCCAGTTCGTCGGCACAGCCGAGCCGCTCGGCGACGGGTTCGAGTTCACGCTGAAGTTCATACAATACGTCGCGCATCGGCGCCGTGGAGCCATGGTCGTCGGTGATGACGTCCGCGTCGAGGCCGTACCGCGTGGCACGCCACTTGTTGTCGCGCACCACCCACGCCGCCGGATGCGGCAGCGTGTATCCCCGGTCGATCTGCTGGTCGAACTGTTGCACGAGGCACTGGGACAGCGCGGCCACCATCCCCACCTCGCGCGGCGTCGGAATGCCGTCGAACATCCGGATCTCGATCGTGCCGAAGTCGGGATGCGGCCGGATGTCCCACCACACCTCCTTGATGCTGCGGATCGTGCCCGCCCGCAGCAGCGTGTCCATGTACTCCTCGAACTCGGCCCAGTCGGCCAGCAGGTGCGGCGGCCCGGCCGTGGGCAGCGAGCCGAAGACGATGGCCCTGCTCGACGCCAGCCCGGTGTCCTGCCCGCCCCAGTAGGGGCTGGAGGAGGTGAGCGCGAGGAAGTGCGGCAGATACGCCGCGAGGGCGTTGACGATCGGAACGACCTTGTCCCGCTCCTTGACGCCCACGTGGACGTGCACGCCGAACGTCTGGATCCGCCAGGCGAGCCACTGCATCTCCTCGACCAGCTCCACGTAGCGCTGGCTGGGCGCGTAGACCGCGTCGCGCCAGTCGCTGATCGCGTGGGTCCCCGTGCAGGCGAGCGCGATGCCGCGCGGCTCGACGGCCTCGGTCAGCCGGCCGATGCTCTTCTTCAGGTCCTGCACCGCCTCCGCCACGGTGTGGCAGACGTCGGTGACGATCTCGACCTGCGACTGCATGAGCTCGTGCATGGCCTTGGGTCGCTGACCCTCACTGAGGTCGGGAACCGCGGCGAGCACCTCCTTGGCGTCCTGGCGGAGATGACGCGTGAGCCTGTCGACGAGCTGAAGCTCCCACTCCACGCCGAGCGTCGCGCCACGCGAGGGGTTGAAGTCGATCGCCAAAGCTTGCCTCCATCACGTTCTGTCCCTGTGGACACTCAGGTCACATCGGGCAGGGTCGTTTCCTGATCAGGCCCTACCCTTCTTCCATCCCCGCACGCCGACGGCCCCGAGCGCCAGTGCCAGGAGGATGTTCACCGCGATGAGCACGCCGTGGACGACGTAGAAGGACGTCTCGTGCCCGTCGGCGAGGTTGAAGCCGAGGTTGATCCATTCGAAGATCATGAAAGCGGCGAGTGCCACGAGAAAGATCGATACACGTCTCGTCATGCTGACAGTATCGGGCGGCCACCTGAGTGGCGCTGTGGCATATGGGGCATATGTCGCTTCGTGCGAAGGCAGTCAAGGCTAGGCTGAACGACCTATGGGGACGAACCTGCGGGCCCTCGCCGCGACCATGACGACGGCGGGGGTGCTGACGACGGCGCTGCTCGGCGCCCCTCCCGCCGCGGGCGCGCGGGCCGTACCGGACCTGGCGCCGCGGGAAACCGGCCTGGCCATGACCGGGAACGGCACGGGGACCGGCACGAACGGCACCGGGACCGGCACGGCCGTGACCGGGAACGGCACCGTCGGCGGGGACCTGCTCGCCGGCCACGGGATCATCGCGCCCGCCGGGGTCAAACCCCCGCCCAAGACCGAGGCCAGCGCCTATCTGGTGGCCGACGCCGACACCGGGGCGGTGCTCGCGGCCAAGGACCCGCACGGGCACTACCTGCCCGCGAGCACGCTCAAGACGCTGACGGCGGTGACGCTGATCCCCAAGCTCGACAAGGACCGCAAGATCAAGCCGAGCGACGAGGCGTGCAACGTGGAGGGCAGCGCCGTCGGCATCGTCCCCGAGCCGATCTACAAGATCGACGACCTCATGCGGGCGCTCCTCATGGTCTCCGCCAACGACGCCGCCGTCGCGCTCGCCGAGGCGAACGGCGGCCTGAAGAAGACGCTCGCCGACATGAACGCGGAGGCGCGCAAGCTCCAGGCGTACGACACGGTGGCCAAGACGCCGAACGGCCTGGACGCCCCCGGCCAGCGCAGCTCGGCCTACGATCTCGCCCTGATCGCGCGGGCCGGGCTGGCGATCCCGGACTTCCGCGAGTACATCAGCACCAAGGTCGCCAAGTTCCCCGCGCCCAAGGACTACCTGAAGAAGAAAAAGAAGAAGCGCCGCGACGACTCCGAGGCCAGCGAGTCGCCCGCGCCCGCCTACTACGAGATGGCCAACCACAACCGGCTCCTCGGAAGCTACAAGGGCATGCTCGGCGTCAAGAACGGCTGGACGTCCAAGGCCCTGGGCAGCTTCGTGGGCGCGGCCCGGCGTGACGGCCACACCATCCTCGTCGTGATCATGCATCACCCCGGCGGTTTCTGGGAGGAGGTCTCCAAGCTGCTCGACTGGGGCTTCGCCGCGAGGGGCAAGGCGGCCCCCGTGGGCCAGTTGGTCGCGCCGGCGCCCGACGCCAAGCCCTCCTCCTCTCCCCTGGCCGTACGGCCCTCTCCGACGCCGGGCGCGGCCAGGGCGCGCGGAGAGGACCCCGCCTCGAAAGGGGCGGGCGTGACCACCCCCCTGCTGATCGGCGGCGGCGCCCTCGTGGCCCTCGCCCTCGGCGCGTACGGCCTGCGCAGGCGCCGGAAGGCGCCCGGCGACGCCGACTAGCGCGCAGGCGGGGCGGGGATGGCGTGCTCGGCGGCGCGGCTGACCTCCTCCCAGCGGGCCCAGGTCTCCATCCGCCGGCGTGAGGCGTCGCAGGCCAGGCGCGGCCAGGCGCGGTCAGGCGGGGCCGGTCGTGGGCGTGGTCGCGGGGGACGGAAGCGGAGTGGGCTCCGGCGGCGGGCCGAGCGTGGCCGTCGCCGTCCACGCGGCGGCATAGAGGATCACGCGGGCCGACAGGTTGATCCACAGCAGCAGCCCCACGACCACCGCGAACGTGCCGTACACCGGGTTGCGCAGGGTGCCGGACAGGATCAGCGCCGCGAGCTGCTTCAGCACCCCGAAGCCGACCGCGCCCAGCAGCGCGCCCTTGAGCACGACGAGGAACGGCTGCGACGGCTTGGCCAGCCAGCCGAGGATGACAAGGAAGAGCAGCAGGTCGGCGACGAGGCTCGCGGCGACGCCTGCGAGCCAGACCCCGAAGCCGGCCAGCGGCGAGGAACCCAGGCCGAGCCATCCGGCGACCGTGCTCGTGGCCCCGGTAGCGAACCCGCTCGCGATCACCGAGGCCAGCATGGCCAGGCCCATGAGCACGAGCGCGACGAGGTCGCGGAGCTTGCCGACGAAGTAGTTGAGCGGCGGCTCGCAGGTCATCCAGACGGTGCGCAGGGCCCCGCGCAGGGCGTCCATCGCGCCCAGCCCGGCGTACAGCAGGCCGAGCAGACCGATCAGCCCGGCCCGGCCCCGGGCCCCGGCGAGCTGGTCGATGTGGAGCTGCCCGGCGAGGCCGGGAAGCTGACTGTTGATCGCCTCGGTGAGCGTGGCGAGCGCGTCCGGGCGGATCGTCACGACATACCCGAACAGGGCGAACGCCAGCGCGATCAGCGGGAAGAACGACAGGAAGGCGAAGTAGGTGATGGCGCCCGCCAGCCGGTCCCCCGCCTGCACCTGGTAGCGCTGCACCGTGCGGATGAGGTGGTCGAGCCAGGGGAAGCGGATCCGGTCACGCTCGATCCACATCCGGCCCCACGCCCTGACTTCGTCGACGCGCCGCGTGACCTGGTCGACCATCGCCATCCCCATCGGCATGGTGTACCCGGAGAAGGCGTCTCGATGCGCGCGGCGACCGCGGCCCGGGGCGGGCCGCGGTCTCAGGCGCGGTTCACTCGAAGTGCGACGTGGGGAGCAGGCCGAGGCGCTCGCGGACCTGCTCCATCGTCTCCCGGGCCACCTTGCGGGCCCGGGCGGCGCCCGCGACCAGCATCCGGTCGAGCTCGGCCTCGTCGGCCAGCAGCTTCTCCGTACGCTCCCGGATCGGGGAGAACGTCTCGACGACGGCCTCGGCGACCTCCTTCTTGAAGGTGCCGTATCCCTGCCCGGCGAACCGCGTCTCCAGCTCGGGGATCGGCGTGCCGGTCAGCGCGGACAGGATCCGCAGCAGGTTGGTGACGCCCGGCTTGTTCTCCTCGTCGGCGACGACGTCGCTGCCGGTGTCGGTCACCGCGCGCATGATCTTCTTGCGCAGGGCGTTCGGCTCCTCCAGCACGTCGAGGATGCCCTGCGGGCTCGACGACGACTTGGACATCTTGGCGGTCGGGTCCTGGAGGTCGGTGATCTTCTCGACCTCCTTGAGGATGTACGGGCTCGGCACCTTGAACGTCTGGCCGTAGCGGCTGTTGAAGCGCTGCGCGAGGTCGCGGCTGAGCTCCAGGTGCTGCTTCTGGTCCACCCCGACCGGCACCTGGTCGGCCTGGTAGATCAGGATGTCGGCCGCCTGGAGAATCGGGTAGGTGAACAGGCCCACACTGGCCGAGCTCTCGCCGTAGCGCGCGGACTTGTCCTTGAACTGCGTCATCCGCCCGGCCTCGCCCATGCCGGTCTGGCAGATCAGATACCAGGCGAGCTCGCTGTGCTCGCGCACATGGCTCTGCGCGAAGACCGCGGCGCGCTCCGGGTCGAGCCCCGCGCCGAAAAGCTGGGCGGCGGCGATCCTGGTGCGCCGGCGCAGCTCCTCGGGCTTGGGCGCGACGGTCAGCGCGTGCAGGTCGGCGATGAAGAAGAAGGCCTCATGGGTGTCCTGCAGCGCGACGTACTGCCGGATCGCACCGAGATAGTTGCCCAGGTGGAACGAGTCGGCAGTGGGCTGGATACCGGACAGGACGCGAGCAAGAGCCATACGGCAATTCTGTCAGGAGTCGCGGGCTGCCCGCGACAGACGCGGCCCGGGCTCAGGCGGTCGCCGCCGGCGCCGCGGCCTCGGGGGGATTGCGGGTGACGCGGACGCGGGAGACGCGGCGGCCGTCCATCTCCGTCACGGTCAGCGTGACGCCCGGCGCCTCGGCCACCTCGCCGCGCTGGGGCAGGTGGCCGAGGAAGGCCATGACGTATCCGCCCAGGGTCTCGTAGGGCCCGCTGGGCAGCCGTACGCCCGTCTGCGCCTGGAACTCGTCCAGGTTGACCAGCCCCTCGACCTCCACGTCTCCGGCGATCACCCGTACGGCGTCGCCGCTCTCGTCGTACTCGTCGCGGATGTCGCCCACGAGCTCCTCGACCAGGTCCTCCAGCGTCACGATGCCGTCGGTGCCGCCGTACTCGTCCACCACGATGGCGAGGTGGTGGCCCTCGTCGCGCATCTCCGCGAGCGTGGCGAGGACCCGCTTGCTCGCCGGCACGAGCTTGACCGGGCGGATCGGCACGACGTCGCTGATCGGCTCCAGCCGCCCGGTGCGGACCGGGTCGAGCAGGTCCCGCACGTGGACGAACCCGATGACGTCGTCGTAGGTGTCGCGGTAGACGGGGAACCTGGAGTGCGGCATGGCGGCGGCGAGCACGGCCGCCTCGGCGAGCGGGGTGTCCGCCGCCATGAACTCGACCTCTGTGCGGGGCAGCATGACCTCCCTGAGCTGCCGCTTGCCCGCCGCGAACACCTCGGCGATCACGTCGCGCTCGTCCTGGGTGAGCTCCGTGTGGCCCACCACCATGTCGCGCAGTTCCTCGGTGGTCATGGCCGCCCTGTCGGCGGACGGGTTGCCGCCGAGCAGCCGTACGACGCCGTTGGTCGACCTGGACAGCAGCCAGATCACCGGCCTCGACAGCGTCGCGATCCGGTCGAGCAGCGGAGCGGTCATGAGGGACAGGCTCTCCGCCCGCTGCCGGCCGAGCCGCTTGGGCGCCAGCTCGCCGAGCACCAGGGTCACGTACGAGATGGCCAGCGTGACGGCCACGAACGCGACGGGCGCGGCCACGCTCGGCCGCAGGCCCCACTGCTCCAGGACCGGGGCGAACCGCGGGCCCAGCGCGTCGGCGCCGAGCGCTGCCGACAGCACGGTCGCCACGGTCACCCCGACCTGGATGGCGGACAGGAAGCGGTTGGGGTCGCGGGCGAGCTTCTGCACCCGCGCGCCGCGGCGTCCCTCGTCGCGGCTCAGGCGGCGGATCTGGCTCTCCCGCAGCGAGACCATCGCCATCTCGGCCGCGGCGAAGAAACCGCCGATCAGGATGAATATCAGGACCAGGGCGATGGTCACCGCGACGTTGCTCACGTCATCAGTCCGTTCGGGTGTCAGGCAGGCCAGGCCGGTCGTCGCAATCTCCTGTTACTCGCTGAGATTGCGGTACTGGTGGCATTTAACCCGCTCCTCATGGGAAGCGCGTAAGCTAGGCCCTGGACGTACATAATCCAACACTTTTGAACAGGAGCAAACAGTGAAGCTGCTGGTTACTGGTGGAGCCGGGTACATCGGCAGCGTCGTGGCGGCGCAACTCCTGGAGGAGGGGCACGAGGTCACGGTGCTCGACGACCTGTCGACCGGGCACGCCGACGCCGTACCGCCCGGGGCCGCGTTCGTGCAGGCGTCGATCAACGAGGCGGGCGGCGTGCTGTCCGAGGGGTTCGACGCCGTGCTCCACTTCGCGGCCAAGTCGCTGGTGGGCGAGTCGGTCGAGAAGCCGGGGCTGTACTGGTCGCACAATCTCGGCGGCACGCTGGCGCTGCTCGACGCCATGCGGCAGGCCGGGGTGAACCGGATCGTGTTCTCCTCCACCGCCGCCACCTACGGCGAGCCGGAGCGCACGCCCATCCTGGAGACCGACCCGACCCGCCCGGCCAACCCCTACGGCGCGTCCAAGCTCGCCGTGGACACCACGCTCACCGCCTTCGCCGGGCTGTACGGCCTGGGCGCGGTCAGCCTGCGCTACTTCAACGTGGCCGGGGCGTACGGCGGGTTCCGCGAGCGGCACACGGTCGAGACCCATCTGATCCCCAACATCCTGAAGGTGGCCCTCGGCGAGCGCGAGTCGGTCAGCGTCTTCGGCACCGACTACCCGACCCCGGACGGCACCTGCGTCCGGGACTACGTCCACGTCGCCGACCTCGCCCGCGCGCATCTGCTCGCCCTGGACGCCTGCACGCCCGGCGAGCACCGGATCTACAACCTCGGCAGCGGCACGGGCTTCTCGGTCAAGGAGGTCGTGGACGTCTGCCGCGAGGTGACCGGGCACCCCATCCCGACCACCGTCGCGCCGCGCCGTCCCGGCGACCCGGCCGTCCTGGTGGCGTCCTCGGAGAAGATCCAGCGCGAGCTGGGCTGGAAGCCGGCCCACACGACGCTGCGGGACATGGTCGCCGACGCCTGGACCGCCTCCACGAAGCCCGCCTGAGCCCCGATGCCCGCCTGAGCCCCGATGCCCGCCTGAACGCCCGGCTGACCCCCCGTGCGTCGCCGGTCAGGCGCGGCGCAGGGCCACCCGTACGCTCGCCTTGTTGTTGGCCGGACGGCGGTCGCCGTAGCGGCGCGAGTAGACGGTGGCCATCGTGGCCACGGCGTGCGAGGCCCGGGACGGCACCCGGAACACGAGTTCGAGCAGCCCGCGCGACCCCGACCTGATCGGCGGCAGCGAGCACCCCACGAACTGGCGGTTCCCCCGGCAGCGCCCGCCCCTGGCGGACAGCAGCCGGGCCTCGCGCGGCTGGAAGAAGACGTAGGCGTCCCGCACGACGCGCGGCCCCCGGTTGCGCACCTCCGCCCGTACGGAGAACCAGTGGCCCGGGCGGATGAACCTGGTCGAGGAGCGGAACCGCATCGCCAGGTCGGCCCCCTCGTCGACCCTGGTCACCGCCTCGGCCGTGTTGTCGGTCTCGTCCTGGTCGAGCACCTCGGAGGTCAGGTCGGCCCGTGCCCGCAGCGGGCCGTGCGCGCCCGGCGCGATCACCCCCGTGATCGTCATGTCGCCCGAGCCGCCCGGCAGGACGTCGTCGGACGAGCGGCAGACGACCCGGTTGCGCGCCTGGCCGGGCTCGCACTCCGCCACGCCGACGTTGACGATCTGGAAGTCCTTGGGCAGCCGGACCCGCAGTGTCGGCAGCACGGCGTCCCCCGGGCCCTTGTTGTGCACAGTGACGTGGTAGGTCAGCGGCTGACCCGGCTGCGCCACCTTCGGCGAGGCGGTGATGCCGACCGCGAGATCGGCCGTGCCCCATTGACCCTTCACCGGCGCCGGCCGGGGTGCCTCCCCCGAGAAGGCGAGCGCCGGTTGCGGCGCTCCGGCGACGAACACACAGACCAAACCCGTGACGACCCTACGACCCACTGCCGCTCCCCCGAACGCTTGAGATCAATTCAACCGTGCCGGACGGGCCCCGCGCACCGTCCGACACGCCGCTCGGGGCGCCACTGAGCTGCCGCCTCACGCCGCGACGAGGTCCTGCTGCGGTGCGGGCCGGTCGAGCCGCACCTCGCCCCGGGGCAGCAGGGCGAGCGCGAGGAGGGCGACGACCGCGCCCACGACCCCCAGCCAGGGGATGACGGTCGCGGTCGCGGCGGCGTGGGCCGCGGGCAGGCCGTGCGCGGGCGCCTCCCGCGTCACCACCGACCCGTACGCCGTGCCGGCGACCGCCAGCGCGACCGAACCGCCGATCTGCCGGAAGAACGTCAGGTTCGCGCTGGCCGTGCCGATGAACCGGGGCGGCACGGACGTCTGGATCGCCACGGTGAGGCCGGACAGCATGGGCCCCATCCCGAGCCCGATCAGCGCCATCCAGGCGACGAGCAGCGGGGTCGAGGTGCCGACCTCGAGATTCGCGCACAGCGCGGTGCCCGCGACGAGGAAGACGGGCGCGATCACCAGCCACGGCTTGTAGCGGCGCGTGCGCGAGATGAGCGCGCCGGTGACCGCGCTGCCCACGACCATCGCCAGCATCAGCGGGTAGATGTGCAGCCCCGAGGAGGTGGCGCTCAGGCCGTGCGCCTCCTGGAAGTAGCGCGGCAGGAAGACCACCCCGGCGTACATGCAGAACGCCGTGAAGAACGACGCGACGTTGACCAGCGAGTACGTGCCGTTCGTGAACAGGTGGAGCGGCACGATCGGCTCCGCGGCCCGCCGCTCGACGAGGACGAACACCACGAGCAGCGCGAGCGACGCGCCGATCGGCCCGGCGACCGGCCCGCTCGTCCAGGTGTGGCCGTCGATCCCCTTCTCGGTCAGGCCGACGAGCAGGGCGCTGATCGCGGCGCTGAAGACGGCGATGCCCAGGTAGTCGGGCCGCGCCCCGCCGTGCCCCGGCCGGTACGGCAGCCGCCACACGATGATGGCCACGAGGACGGCGCCGATCGGGACGTTCACGTAGAAGGCCCAGCGCCAGCTCGCGTGGTCGGTGAACAGGCCGCCGAGGAACGGCCCGGCGATGTAGCTCAGCGCCATCACGCCGCCGAGGGCGCCCTGGACCCGCCCGCTGCGCTCCGGCGGGAACAGGTCGATCACCAGCGCCAGCGAGAGCGGCAGCAGCGCTCCCGCGCCGAGCCCCTGCACGCCGCGGAAGGCGATGAGCTGCCCCATGCTCTGCGCCGCCCCGGACAGGATCGAGCCGAGCAGGAACAGGACCACCCCGACCAGCAGGAGCGGCTTGCGCCCGTACGCGTCGGAGAGCCGGCCGTACAGCGGGACCGTGATGGTCGAGGTGAGGAGATAGGCGGTCACCACCCAGGTGTAGAGGCCCGTGCCGCCCAGCTCGGCGGTGATCCTCGGCAGCGCGGTGCCGACGATCGTCTGGTCGAGCATCGCCAGGAACATGCCGCCGAGCACGGCGAACAGGAGGAGTCCGTTTCTGGATCGCATGTGTCGAAGGTGACATGTAAGATCTGACATGTCAACCCAGAGGTATAGTGAGCGGCATGTCCCTGCGCATCGCTCTTCTCGGTCTTCTGACGGCCTACGGCTCCGCGAGTGGCTACGACCTGACCAAGGCGTTCGAGAGATCGGTGGCCCACGTCTGGCAGGCGGGGCACAGCCAGATCTATCCCGAGCTGGCGAAGATGACCGCGGACGGGCTGGTGACGGTGGAGGCGGAGGGCGCGCGCGGGCGAAAGATCTACTCGATCACGTCCGAAGGCCGCACGGAGCTGCGCGCCTGGCTGGTCGGGCACGACCCGACGGGTCCTGCGCGCAGTGAGGTCGCGCTGCAGGCGTTCCTGCTCCCGCTGCTCGACCCCGGCGAGGCGCTGGACGTGCTGGAGCGCCTGAAGGCGTACGTGGAACGGAAGCTGGCCGAGCTGGAAGCCCTCTGGGCGGCCAAACACGCCTCACCCGTCCCGGAGGGCACCTCCGGGGTCAAGTTCGGCAACCTCGCCCTGGACCTCGGCATCCGGCAGACCCGCACCACGCTGCAGTGGGCGAACGACGCCATCGCCCAGCTCGAACGCCGGCCTTGACCCGCCCGCCCGGCCGGAGGCTCAGCCGCAGGCGAGCTTGCGCGGAGCGTCCTGCTCGGGATCGAAGTCGACGTTGCCGAAGTGCTTGCGCAGCAGGCCCCGCATCGTGCCGTCACCGTACATGCCGGTGATCGCTTCCTCGACGGCGCGGCAGGTGCGCACGTCCTTCCTCGGCAGGCCGACCGCGTAGCGCTGGTCGGTGAGCCGCACTCCGAGCACCGACAGCTTCAGGCTCGTCACCCGGTCGGCGAAGCCCGCGATGATGAGGTCGTCGCCCGGGACGGCGTCGACCTCACCGCTCGTCAGCAGATTCATGCACTGGGCGTAGTTGCCCGCCCGGACCTGCTCGACGTCCACCTTGTCCGCCACGAGCCGCGTCGTGGTGCTGCCGTTGGGCGCGCACATCCTTCGCCCCTCCAGGTCCTTCAGCCTCTTGATCCCCGAGCCGGCGAGCACCAGCAGGTCGGCGTGGGCCGTGTAGTACGGCCCGGCGAAGGTGACGGGGTCGTCGCGGTTGTCGTCGTAGGAGTAGGTCGCCACGACCATGTCCACAGCGCCGTCCGTCAGCGCCCGCACCCGGTCGCCGACTCCGATCTTGCGGAAGGTGATGCCCGTCGCGGGAACCTTGAGGCGCTTGGCGATGGACGTCGCGAGGTCCACCTCGAACCCGCTGAACCCGCCGCCCTGGAGCAGGGCGACCCCGGGCACGTCCCACCGCACCCCGATCGTCAGCCGCTTGGTCCGCAGCGCCTTCTCGTACACCGAGGCGTACGTCGGGCTCGGCCGCGGGGAGCGTCCCGGGGAGACGACGGCGTCGCCGGTGCCGCCGTCCCCGGACGCGCCGCCGAACGCGAAGCCGGTCCTGCTCGCGAGGATCACGCCCCCGGCGGCCAGGACGGCGAGCACGGCCGCGAGCGCGCCAACGAGAGGGCCCTTCCCGCGCCGCCGCGCCGGCGCCGTCCCGGCTGACACGGTTCCGGCTGACACGGTTCCGGCTGACACGGGCCCGGTCGGCGCTGCCCCGGCCGGCACAGGCTCCCCCACGCCGGGCCGTACGGCGCCGTGACCGCCGTGGTCCGTGCCCTGGGACGGGACGCCGGCGAACCTGGGGGCGGTGGGACCGGAGGACGACAGGGACGACAGGGGCGAGAGGGACGACAGGGACGACAGGGACGCCCCGGTCGGCATGTCGTTCCCGGCGCGGCTCCCCGTCCCGGTCCGCGCGCCCGTTCCGGTCGGCCCGCCACTTCCGGTCGGCCCACCACTTCCGGTCGGCCCACCACTTCCGGTCCGCGCGCCGGTTCCGGTCCGCGCGCCGCCTGCGTGCAGGGGGCCCGCGCCCGTCGCCGCGACGCGGCCCGGACCCGTGCGCGCGAGGCGCGTGGCGTCCGGGTCGGCCGCGTGCGCGGCCCCCTCGGAGAGCACGACCGCCGACGCGTCGCCCGACACCGCACGGCCCAGCAGGCGCAGCAGGATCTGGTCGGCCGTCGGCCGCTCGTCCGGCGACTTGCGCAGGCACGCCCGGACCACCCCGCCGAGCGGCTCGGGCAGCATCCCGGTGTCGATGTCGTGGTTGAGGATGCGGTTGAGCACGACCGCGATCGAGTTGCCGCCGAACACGACGTCGCCGGTCGCGGCGTACGCGATCGTGGAGGCCCAGGAGAAGACGTCGGCCGGAGGACCGACCTTGCCGCCGGAGATCTGCTCGGGCGCCATGTAGGCGGGCGTGCCGATCGCCCGGCTGGTGATCGTGGCGGTCGAGTCGAGGATGCGGGCGATGCCGAAATCCACCACCCGGGGGCCGTCCACGGCCAGCAGCACGTTGTCGGGCTTGAAGTCGCGGTGGACGATGCCCGCCTGGTGGATCGCGGTGAGCGCGGTGGCCGTGCCGACCGCCAGGCGCTCCAGGCCCGAGCCGGTCAGGGGCCCGTCCGCCTCGACGGCCTCGCGCAGCGACCGCCCGTCGATGAACTCGCTCGCGATGTACGGCGCGTCGCCCTCCAGGTCGGCCGCAAGGACCCGGGCGGTGCAGAAGCTCGCCACGCGCTGGGCGGCGCGCAACTCCCGAGCGAAGCGGGACCTGGCGGTCGCGTCGCCGGAGAACTTGACGTGCAGCAGCTTGACCGCGGACCGCTCACCGGCCTGGTCCTGGCCGAAGTAGACCACGCCCTGCCCGCCCTCGCCGAGACGGCCGGACAGCACGAAGGGACCGAGCCTGGTCGGATCCCCCGGTTGCAACGGCGCGATCTGCGGCATCCCGTTCCCCACGGTTGGGCAATGAATCGGACAGCCCAACTTTACGGTCTCGGATTGCAGAAAGATCGCCGTGTGTTCGCAGCCGACCGGCCGCCGGTCACCACGCGGGCGTGCCTGGTGCCGTTGACGATCAGGCGATCCCACGCGGCGGCCCCCCGGTGCGTGCCGGTCCCGCCGGCGATGCTCGGGGGCCGGGTCAGGGACTCGGGCGCGTGCAGACGTTGCGATAGGGCAGCGACGGCAGGTAGCGGGCCCACTCCTGCTCCGTGAGCGTCCGTCCCGCCCGTGCGCACACCGCCGCCGCCACCCGCTCCGCGCCGATCGGCAGTTCGAAGATCTCGCCGCTGTAGTCCGCGACGTACAGCCAGGAACCGTCAGGGGCGAACGCCATGCTGCTCTCCAGGACCTCCGTGTCCTCGTACAGCGCGATCGCGCCGCCCAGCCGTCGCCGCGTCCGCACGTCCCAGAACTCCACGGTTCCCGTTCCGCTATGGGTGGCGAGGACGTCGCCTCCGGGAGAGAAGGCCACGGAGGAGATATCGCCCGCGCTGCTGCGGAGCACCGGCGGCAGGAGGGCCGGCCCACGTGCCGACGTCTGCCACAGGGCGATCCGCCCCGCGGCGCCGCCCACGGCGAGCAGCGCGCCCACCGGGCTGACCGCGACGACGTCGAGGCTGGCGTCGTGAGACGAGGTGCTGAACGACGAGCCGACCTGCTTGCCGGAGCGCGAGTCGATGAGGAGTCCCGCGCTGGCGACGAGCGTCCTGCCGTCGGGGCTGAAGTCGAGGGAACCTGTGTACAACTCCCGGCGTCTCTCGAGACTCAGACTCCGGATCACCCTCCCGGTCCGGGCGTCCCAGAGGTGAAGGGACGGCGTGGTCGCCTCGCTGACGCCCATGAAGGACGCCGCGAAGATCTTGCCATCGGGACTGAAGGCCGCGCCGTCCACTCTCTCGTCCCCAGGCATCCGGAAACGCCACAGCCGTGTGCGGGTGGCGACGTCCCACGCCTGCAGCGCGTACTTGCCGCTGCCCACGTCGACTTGGGTGATCATGGTCCGGCCCGCCCGGTCGAACACGACCGGGACGCTCGAATCGCCGGTGCCGGGGAGCGATCCGGCGAAGCGGCGTCGCCGTACGTCCCAGATCCGGATGGGGCCCTCTTCGCCCTGCACGGACATCCAGCGGCCATCGGGGCTCAGCCCGGTCGTGGTGATCGGGCCCGGCACGCGGGTGACGGTCACGCCCGGCCGGAAATCCACCGTGATCACGGAATCGTCCAGCAGGTAGCGAAGGGTCCGCCCATCCGGGTCGACCCCGACGTCGGACACGTCGCCGCCCGCCTTGTATCCGAAGACCTCCAGCTGGTCGGAGACTCGCCAGGCCCGGATCGTGCGGTCGCCGACCCCGACCAGGAGGCTGCCGTCGTCGCTGAACCGCAACGTCCCCCTCGACATCCCGCCGTTCTCCGGCCACGACCACTTCCCATAGTCGCTGTGCAGGAGGGGGAGCCGCTCACCCGTGCTCGTCGAGACGAGGGCGATCTCTCGCCCGGCACACGCCAGGATCTTGCCGTCCGGGCTGAACGCGACCGCCCTCACCGTCCGGGGACAGGCCTTCCGAAATCTCGGATCCGGGGCGCCGCCGGGGATCCGCCGCACGTCGATCCGGTCGTATTGGTCGTTTCTCACCGCGACGAGCCGTCCCGTGCGGGACACGGCGGGCTGCGGGAAGCCCCGCCACTCGCCGTGTCCTGCACGGCCATAGGTCGTGCCGCTCGCGTAGTCCCAGACGAAGGCGTTGCTGTCCTCCGCGAGAGCGAGCTTCGACTCGTCATCGCCGAAACCGACGTCCCCTCCCATCCTCATACCGGGTGCGTTGAGCCGCCCCAGCAACCGGCCCGTCTCGAGCGCCCACACCCTGACCCGTTCCGCGGTCACCACGGCGGCGAACCGGCCGCTCCGGCTGAGGGCCGCCCTCTCCAGGAACTCACCTTTCATCTCCGGCGTCGCGACGCGCCGGATCAACCGCTGCCGCGACACGTCGTAGAGCCGGATCTCGTCCGGGGAGACGCTGAGCAGCCGCGCACCGTCGGCGCTCAACGCTCTCACCGGTTCTTCTCTCGTCGCCGGCTCACGGAAGACGGCGGTCTCCGGCCGGTAGAGCGACGACATGAGGCCGGAGCGGGCCTCGGCCCCGCCGTCGAGCCGCCAGGCGGCGACACTGAGCAGCATGGCAGTGGTGGGATCGCTGGTGCGCAGGGTCCCGGCGAGGAGCGCGATTTCACGGCCCTGCGCCCGGTCGCGCTGGGCGGCGATCTGGTTGCCCTGGTAGGCGGCCAGGCCGCCGCCCGCGAGCGCGAGCACGAGCAGCACGGCCAGCGCCAGCGTGAGCATCCGGCGGCGGCGGGCCCTGCGCCGGGTCAGTGCGGTGGAGGCGTCCAGGAACTCGCGCTCGAGAGCATTGAGGGTCAGGCGACGCCGCCCGGTGGCCGCCCACCCCACCGCGGAATCCAACCGGCTGCCCTGCAGCAGGTCGCCGTCCCGCCGCCCGTGCCCGGCCCACTGCCGCGCCTGCCCGCGGATCCCCGCGTGCACGGCCAGGCCGTCCCGCTCGTCGGCCACCCAGGACCGCAACCTCGGCCACGCCCGCAACAACGCCGGACGAGCCAGACCGACCTCCCCGTCCCGCCGCGACAGCACATAAGCGAAGGTCTGTAACACCTCTCCGGCGTTCGACGGCAGTTCGTCCTCGGAGACCTTGCGGGTGGTCAGCTCCCCGTCGGGACCGATCGCCACCAGACGTAGGAACACCTCCGGCACCAGGTCGCGCTCGGCGACGCCGAGCGCGCCGTATGCCTCCTCGGCCAGCGTTCCCAGGGCGGGATCATGCCCATCCGCGTGCAACGCTCCTGCCGCCCGGCTGCCCCGCGCCAGCAACAGCGCCGTGTCGACCGCGCTCCCCCCGCTGATCAAGGCCATCAGCAGTTCGCGAGCCGTCGGCCGCTCACCCGGCTCCTTGGCCAAAGCCGCCCCCGCCAACGCGCGCAGGGACCCCGGCAACACACTCAGGTCCGGATCGACCGACAGCACCCGGTGCATCACCCCGCCCAGGCTCTCGGCCTTGAACGGATCAGCGCCTGTCGCGGCGAACAGCACGATCCCGCCCCAGGCGAACACATCGGCCGCCGTCCCCGCCCGCTGCCCGGTGAACACCTCCGGCGCCATGTACGTCGGCGTGCCCCGCACCAGGCCCGTGCTCGTCAGCGACATCTCCAACGTCCGCGCGATCCCGAAATCGATCACCCGAGGGCCGTCGGGACCCAGCAGCACGTTGTCCGGCTTCAGGTCCCGATGGATCACCCCCGCCTCGTGGACCGCCGTCAAGGCGGTGGCGATCGCCGTGGCCAGCCGGTGCAGGTCATCTCCGGAGAAGACCCGCCCGTCCTGCACCGCCCGCCGCAGGCTCGGCCCCGCCACGTACTCGCTCACGATGTACGGCCTGGGCCCGTCCAACCGCGCCTCGATCACCCGGGCGGTGCAGAACGACGACACCCGCCGCGCCGCGGCCGCCTCCCGGCCGAACCTCTCCTTGAGCTCCGGATCAGCCGCCGCGTCGCCGTGCAGCACCTTCACCGCCACCCGGTGCCCCTGCCGGTCATACGCCTCGTACACGACCCCCTGACCACCCGCGCCGAGCCGACCCGCCAGCCAGAACTCCCCCAACCGCTCCGGATCCTCCGGCGACAGGCTCCCCGCCATTCCCCTCACCCCTCACCACCCGACCCCCGTTAGATGCGGGCCTCCCCGGCCGGGTTCAGCGCCGGCCATGTGAACCACTGGATCCGGCCATGCATCTCAAGCCGAGAGACAACCGCAACGAGCGGATCCGAAACGAGGCCGGCATGTACGAAAGCTCATGACGGCGTTGATCGTCGCCGTGAATCTGCCACTGGCAACGCCACAGGCGAACCAGAAGCCACAAAGTGCACCTGCGGGACACATGGCGAAACAGGGCCGGTGGATCGAACTCGCCGGGACGTCGGCCCAACTCGACGATGCGGGCGGTCGCCTGCCCCGGCTGGAGTCGTACGTCCTCACGGAGGACGCGGACAACTCGAATGTCAGCTGTCTCCGGGTGGGGAACACGTTCCTCAAGACCCCCTACCGGCAGACTCCGGTCGCCAAAGGCGGCCGATGGGCCGCGGGAGTGCCGGATCACCGGCAGTACCTCCCGGCGGACCGGATCGTGCTGATCGACCGCGTCCACCACAGGGACCACACCGTGAAGCTGCCGGTCAGGGCGACCTCCGCGCAGTGGTCGCCGAACGGCCGGACACTGCTGCTCACCGCGTACCGGAAGAAGGGCTCGGATTACCGGGCGATCGGATTCATCACCGTCGACGTGCGTGAGCGCAAGCCCAAGCTCGTCGAGGCAGGCGACACGTGGTCGATCGGCGCCGGGGAGAGCGACCGTGACGGCCGGTTCTTCTGGAACGGCGACGGCACGGGCGTGCTGTCGATGCTGAAAGACGACGCAGGCATCGCCGTCTACGATCTGGATGGCCGGCGAACCCGCGTCTATCGCGGGATCGGCCGTCTCAGCGGGCACATCACCTCCCTCTTCTCGCCCTCCGGCCGGTGGTTCGTCAGTGCCGGCGAGGGCAAGGCGCCGCTCCAGATCGTCGACACCGCGACCGGGAAGATCGCCCACCGGCTACCAGGCGCCTTCCAGGGCTGGTACGACGAGGACCACGTCGTCACGGAACGCCGGTCCGTGCCGCGGCCCTCGGACGCCGCCACGAAGATGCCCACGGTCACGTTCAGGATCGTCGGCCTCGACGGTCGGCCGGGCAAGATCTTGGTCAAGGAGAAAATCCGTCACAACGACTCGTGGTCGGGTTACAAGCCCCATATCGAATGGCTGGACTTCGTTCCTCCACTGGCAACCGGCGGTTCCACCACCTGAGCGGCGGAGGATCGAGCACGTCGCCATGTCCGCGGCTCTCGCGCGCCGCCCAACCCTCGGGATGCGGAAGGGCCGCCCGGAACGTCTCCGGGCGGCCCCCTGCCGGTGAAGCGGTGTTACAGCGCCATCTTCTTCTTGAGGTTCTCGTCGAGCGCCGCGAGGAAGTCCTGCGTGGTCAGCCATTCGGCGTCGCCGCCGACCAGGAGCGCGAGGTCCTTGGTCATCTGGCCGCCCTCGACGGTCTCGACGCAGACCTGCTCCAGCTTCTCGGCGAAGTCGATGACCTCGGGCTGGTTGTCGAGCTTGCCGCGGTGCTGCAGGCCGCGGGTCCACGCGAAGATCGAGGCGATCGGGTTGGTGGAGGTCGGCTTGCCCTGCTGGTGCTGCCGGTAGTGCCGGGTCACCGTGCCGTGCGCCGCCTCGGCCTCGACGGTGCGGCCGTCGGGGGTCATGAGAACGCTGGTCATGAGGCCGAGCGAGCCGAAGCCCTGCGCCACCGTGTCCGACTGGACGTCGCCGTCGTAGTTCTTGCAGGCCCAGACGTACCCGCCCTCCCACTTCAGGGAGGCGGCCACCATGTCGTCGATCAGGCGGTGCTCGTAGGTGATCCCGGCGGCCTCGAAGTCGGCCTTGAACTCGGTCTCGTAGACCTCGGCGAAGATGTCCTTGAAGCGGCCGTCGTACGCCTTGAGGATCGTGTTCTTGGTCGACAGGTAGACCGGGTAGCCGCGGTTGAGGCCGTACCGCATGGAGGCGCGGGCGAAGTCGCGGATCGACTCGTCCAGGTTGTACATCGCCAGCGCGACGCCGGCGCCGGGGAAGTCGAAGACGTTGAGCTCGATCGGCTCGCTGCCGTCCTTGGGCGTGAACGTCAGCGTCAGCGTGCCCTCGCCCGGAATCTTCAGGTCGGTGGCGCGGTACTGGTCGCCGAAGGCGTGACGGCCGACGACGATCGGCTTGGTCCAGCCGGGCACCAGCCGCGGGATGTTCGACATGATGATCGGCTCGCGGAAGATGACACCGCCGAGGATGTTGCGGATCGTCCCGTTCGGGGACTTCCACATCTTCTTCAGGCCGAACTCCTCGACGCGGGCCTCGTCCGGCGTGATCGTCGCGCACTTCACGCCCACGCCGTACTGCTTGATGGCGTTGGCGGCGTCGATCGTGACCTGGTCGTCGGTGGCGTCGCGGTGCTCAATGCCGAGGTCGTAGTACTTCAGGTCGACGTCGAGGTAGGGAAGGATCAGCTGGTCCTTGATGAACTGCCAGATGATCCGGGTCATCTCGTCGCCGTCGAGCTCGACGACCGGGCCCGCTACCTTGATCTTGGGCATGCGTGGGGTTCCCCTTCTGATTTAACTGGCCAGCACGTCCTTTTTGAGGCTCACTGGCCGTTGAGGCTATCGGACGGGTGTGGTAAGTCCGCGACGAGGTCGTGTCCCTACGAGTCGTGCAGCCGCAGCAGCATGAGCAGCGAGCCGATGACGAGCGCCGCTCCGAACGCCGCGAGCGTGAGCGCGTCCATCCGTTTGCTGCGCACCGCGAGCGCGCCCGCCCGCCGTTCCGAGACCGTCACCCGGACGAGGGATCCGGCGAGGAAGCCACACCCCATGATCGCACCGCCCGCGGGCACCGGCACACCCAGGCCGATCGCGCACAGCCCGGCGGCCGCGCCCGCCGCCACCAGCAGGTACGGCCCCCAGGCCGTGCTCTCTCTCGTTCTCACGTCTCTCCCATGCCTGCCACTACGGTCCTCGGCGCGTTCCTCACTGTCACCGCTCGCCGATGGGCACCCACTTCTGGTCGCGCTCGCCGATGTACTCGCTGTCCGGCCGGATCAGCCGGTTGTCGGCGTGCTGCTCGATCACGTGGGCGGTCCACCCGGACATCCGGCTGACCGAGAACACGGGCGTGAACAGGTCCGTCGGGATGCCGAGGTAGTGGTAGACGGTCGCCGCGTAGAAGTCCACGTTCGGGTACAGGTGCTTGTCCGCGAAGACGACCTCCTCCATCTCCCGCGACATCCGGTAGTAGGTGTCGTCGCCCGAGGCCTCGGCCAGCTCCTGCGACATCCGCCGCAGGTGCGTCGCCCGGGGGTCCTCGGTCTTGTAGACGCGGTGCCCGAATCCCATGATCTTCTCGCCCGCCGCCAGCTTGTCCCGTACGGCCTGCGCGACCCCGCGTGGGTCCAGCGCTTCCAGCGTACGCATGACCTGCTCGTTCGCCCCACCGTGGAGGGGGCCCTTGAGCGTGCCGATGGCGGCGACGATCGCCGAGTGCATGTCGGACAGCGTCGCGGCGCACACGCGGGCGGCGAAGGTGGACGCGTTCATCGTGTGGTCGGCGTGCAGCACCAGGCACGTGTCGAAGATCTCGACCTCGCGCGGCTCGGGGCGGCGGCCGGTGATCTGCAGCAGGAAGTTCGCGGCGGTGCTCAGCTCGGGATCGGGCTCCGGGATGTCCGCTCCCGTCCTGGCCGCGTGGTAGCGGGCGACGAGGACCGGCTGCTGGGCCGTGAGCCTGGCGGCCTTGCGGCGGTTGGCGTCGGCGGCGTTGGAGTCCTTGTCCGGGTCGTCGGCCCCGGCCAGCGAGACCAGGGTGCGCAGCGCCTCCATGGGCGCCTGCTTCCCGGCGACCTCGGAGACGTTGCTCTCGACGAGCGCGCCCAGGGTGCGGCCCTCGGCCAGCTCCGCGCTGTAGTCCGCGAGCTGCCCGCGGGTCGGCAGCGTGCCGCGCTGGAGCAGGTGGGCCACCTCTTCGAAGGTGGCGTGACCGGCCAGGTCGTGGATGTCGTATCCCCGGTAGAAGAGACGGCCGGCCTTGCCGTCGATGTCGCTGAGCGCTGTGGACGCGGCGACGACATCGGCGAGGCCTTTGGTGGGCTTGTCCGCCATAAGTGTTTCCTCCACTTATCTCCGCCCGAAGTCTACCCGTGAGCAGGTAAACCGCCCCTCAGAGGTCCAGACCAATTCCACGATTGATTCTGCTCGTGGCAAAGGCGATTCCCCCTCGCCACGGGTGGGTAAGCCGCAGCTATAGGGAAAGTAACGGCGGGCTACCTGGGGAGGAACTGCCGTGGAGGGGCCGTTCATACGGATCGAGGACAGCGGCGAGGTGGTGCCGCTGCGCCCCGACGTCACCACGATCGGCCGCGGCCGAGGCGTGGACATCCGGCTGACGGATCCGAGCGTGTCACGGCTGCACGCCGAATTCGTCCGCCGCGGGCCCTACCTGTACGTCGTGGACCTGGGCCTGTCCCGCAACGGCACACGGGTGAACGGCAGGCCGATCGCCAGGAGGGTGCTGGACGACGGCGACGTCGTCTCCTTCGGGGCCGCGCGGGCCCGGGTCGGCGGGATCCCGCGGGAGGACCTCGCCCCCGAGGTCGAGCTGCGCCGCGCCGCCGCGCCGGAGCTCACCCGCCGGGAGGTCGACGTCCTCACCTCGCTGTGCCGTCCCGCGCTGTCCGACGAGGCGTTCGTGGCGCCCGCGACGGCCCGCGAGATCGCCGACGACCTCGTGGTGACCGAGGCGGCGGTCAAGCAGCACCTGCTGCGGCTGTACCAGAAGTTCCGGATCCCGGAGGGCACCAACCGGCGCACCCGGCTCGCCAACGAGGTCGTCGCCCTCGGCCTGGTGCGGCCCACGCCGGTCGTGCCGCCGCAGCGGGCGCCCGGGCCGGCCGAGCCGGAACCGCAGCCGCGCACCGGCGCGGGCCGCCGGGCCTCCTGAGCCGGCGGCACACCGGCCGCCGGGGGCGGAAGCCGTCCCACCCCCGGCGGTCGATGGAGCGTTCCGAAAGGCCCATGGCCGGCGTACGGCGGGTCCCGTCTCGGCAGCAGCCGGGGGAGACGACGAACCCGGCCGCAGATCGTTCGGATGGGCGATCGACGCCTCCGGCAGTCCCGGTGCGGCGAGCGTCGCAGTCCCCTGAACGGCGGCTCTCATGACAGCGGCCGCACCATCCAGTGCGCCGCAGCGGCGTTACATGTTGCCTTGCCCGTTGTTGAAGATCGACATGACGCCGGCAACGATCATCCCCGGCACAGTCAACTGGGTGGTGTCGGCAGCCTGCAGGAGCAGAGCCAAAGCTAGGTCGATGGCATCGGCTGCCGGCAGTGCGACCATGACGATCCTCGATCCGCGGTACGGGCCACGCTGCCGCACGACCGCACCGCGTTCGCTGTCCCGCAGTTCCTCCTCTCCGGTGTCCAGGCGGAGGTAGGTGTACTTCCGATCACCCAGCCTGATGCCGAATCCGCGGCCTTCCTTCCGCAAGGCACGCCGGTTCTGGGTGACAGTGGCCGTCACTCCGCCAACAGTCAGTCGCGTCTGCGCATCGACGGCGATAAGTCCTTCTGCGGGATTGTCTGGATGAGAGATGGACCCCTCCGGCAACCCCTCGGCGACGAGCGTGGCTTCTTCGGGATACGTGGTGATCCTCAAAGACACCTCCCCGTACGGCCCCGCTGTGCCGGTTAGGAGCAGAAAGGTGGTTTTCCGGTCGGGTCGAGGAGGTTTTTGGGCCACAAGCTCGAAGGTGAAACCAGACATGTCACATCACCGTTCGACGGGAGCAGGCAGTTGATCGACGCTGGGCAGGAGCTCAGTGATCAGCTCCCAGACGCGTGGCACCTCGGTGAACACCAGCCGGAGCTCGCTGTCGGGCGTGACCGTCCCCGGCAGGATCGGCTCGACGGGACGCTCGCGCAGCCAGTATCCGAGAGGGCCGCAATCGAGCACGGTGATGCCGCGGATATCGGTGCCCCTGCCCTCACGGTTGTTCCACGCCACGGTCATCCGCCAGTTGCCGTTGAGCTGGAGCAGAAGGTGGGTGAAGACCGTCAGTTCGGGATCGGCGAGCCCGCCCTCGGCGGCCAGCACCGCACGCAACCGTTCGGCGGCCTCCTCCACGTCGTCGGTGTCCGCTTCGGCCAGCGCCACGAATCCGGCGTCCATGACACCGATCGTCGTGGTGATGACCGCCGCTGCCGGTGGCTTGGCATCCCTGGCGCGCAGGCCCACGGCCCGCGCGAGTGACCACACCAGTGTGCTGAGGTCGGTCCGGACATACTCGGACTCCAGTTCGCCCGGCCACCCCTCGTACACGTAACAGGCGTCGTTGCCGATGACCGCACCGTGGTTTGTCATGCCCTGTCCGCCGGTGATCTCGATTTGGACGAGCACAACCGGCTCGGCGAGGGCGTCAGTCAGATCGGCGAGTTCGGGGATGACGGCGTCGTCGTGATTGATCAGACCGACGGCATGCAACTCGTTGCGAGCGTTTATCAGGTCGGCCGCGACCGGCCTCCCCTCATGAAGACAACCCAGGACCCTCAGATGGGCGGGGCCGAGCCGGAAACGGTCACGTGCGCTGTCGAAGGACGGCAACAGTCGATCTCCCTGCGCTAGCCGAACGGATTGAGACTCGTGAGGAGCTTCTTGGCCCCGTCGCCGATCGCCTTGCTCACCTTCTTCGCACCGGCCTCGATGTCGTCCCAGTGTTCGACGACTTTGGCGCCGACGTAAACGGCGCCCGTGATGACGGTAGCTCCAATGGTGACGGGAGTAGGGCAGATCATCGCGGCGGTGAGGGAGGCGTTGAAGCCCACCTCGGCGATATCCGCGACATAGCCGGCGCCGTTGCGCTTGAAGGCCTCTCTGGGATCGCCCTGTGAGATGACGTTCGCCGCACTGTAGCCGGTGGAGACGACCGAGCCTACGACGCCCAGCGCCCGGAACGCGCCGGCGGTCCGGGCCACCGTTCCCAGCCGGGTGAGGGCGGTGGGCTCGACCTTCAGGATCGCGGCAGCGGCCTCCATCTTCTTCGGGTCGGCGGTGGCCGACCAGACCTTGAGCAGATTGGCCTCTCCGGAGACTTCTACCTTCACACCCGCGTGAGTTGTGCCGCCCAGCAGTTTGGCAAGTTGGTTGTTGCCGAAAGCAAGGTTGAGCAGGCTGTTCACTCGAGCCCCGGCGAGTGTTCTACCCGTTGTCACCGCCTTGGCAACGCCGTCCATCTCCAACTGATGAGGAAGCAGTGACACATAGTCGCGGTAAAGCTTGCTCTTCATGAAGAGCCGTCGGGTGATGCCAGCGAGGCCCGTGCCCGGCGCGGTGACGGATCTGGTGCGTGGCACCAGTTTCTTCGTCAGTCCGTTCGCCTTGGCGGACAGAGTTCCACCCGCCAGACCGTTCTCCTTGGCCGGTACGACGGTATCGACCAGCGCGTTGAGCGCCGGCCTCAGGGCGTGGTTGTTGAACAGCACGCGGCTGAGGGATACGGCCTGGGTGGTGACGATTGGGGCCGTGGTGGCGACTCCCTGGACATCACCCACGATCTTGAGGATGTTGGCGACCGTCGCCTCGTGCGGTTCGAGGGCCGGGATGGCGTGCGCGACGGCGGCGGCCTTCAGCCGCGTGAGGTAGTCGTCCAGCGACTCACCGGGCTTGCGATGGAAATCCGTATTTCCAGTCTTGTTCGCCCAGTCCGCGACCGAGTTGACGGAGATGAGCGTGGCGGGGTCGATCCTGTCGCCATTCGCAACGATTTCCAGCGGCGGAAATCCCGCCCACACGAGCCCGGCGAACGGGTCGCCGGTCTGGAGCCGTCCAATAGCCGCCCGCCGCCTCAGGTCCTTGGCCGTGTCACTCCCCCAGCCGGGCATTTCCCGCAGCGAACTGACCATTTGGGACACC
Organism: Microbispora sp. NPDC046933; assembly: GCF_040644635.1. Classification (NCBI taxonomy): domain Bacteria; kingdom Bacillati; phylum Actinomycetota; class Actinomycetes; order Streptosporangiales; family Streptosporangiaceae; genus Microbispora; species Microbispora sp. NPDC046933. The sequence goes on from NZ_JBEYWW010000001.1 coordinate 439,398, forward strand.
TGAAGGGGCCAGGCACGCTTAAAAACCTCATCCGCCGACCTATTCAGGTCGTCCATAAGGCCGGCCAAGCGTTCAAGCTCTTCGGGCTTGAAGCTCCGCGTGACGCCTTCCCCCATGCGGCGGGAGCTTACCTGTAACTTATCCTCTTATAAAGCGCTTCGAGAGGAGAAAACGTGCCACCTCCGCCCGAGGTGCAGGAACTCGAGAACAGGGCCGCCAAACTCCGAGAATTAGCCAATGATGTAGAAAAACTGGTCGATCGAGTACAGAGCATGGCCGCCGGCATGGAGTGGTCGGGCCCGTTGACCGACCGGGTACGCGGCGAGATCGGCACCTGGAAGACACGCTGCGGCACGGTGGCCGCTCATCTTCTCGATGAGGCCGACCGTCTGCAGCGCGAGGCCCGCGACCTGGCGAACAGACATTGACGGCGCGACCTGCCGAAACGAACGTGCCGAACAACCGTGCCGAACAAAACGCGCGAAGGCCCCGTCGAACGGGACGTCAACCGATCGGCGAAGGGAGCGTGTGATGCGCAGGGTTCTGGTGTCCTTGGCGGCGACGGCGGCGGTGTCCGTGATCGGCACGGGACAGGCGGTGGCGGCGCAGGCGGCTCCGGCCGCGCGGGCGACGGGTCAGGCGATGGCGGCGGGTCCGGCGGCGCTGCCCAAGGGTTTCCTGCTGGAGGAGGACAAGGTGAACGGCCCGCGCAGGCCGTGGGAGCACCTGAAGCTCACCGACAGCCTGAAGAAGCCCCTTGAGGTGAACCCGTGCGACCGCAGGACCGCCCGCGACGGCCGCAGCGCGAGCCGTACGTTCACCTATGTGGCGGAGACCGTCTACCGGAGCGAGCAGGTCGTGCTCTACCCGTCGGAGCGGGCCGCGCGAGCGGCGATGCAGTCCGTACGCGCCGACCTGGACAAGTGCGGCACGGGAGGCAGGGGCCCGAACCGTTACTCGTACAAGTGGAAGAGCACCGATATCGGTGACGAGGCCCTCCGGGTCGGCGGCTTCTTCTTCGAGAACAGCTCCCGCTCCGTCATCGTCCGCAAGGGCAGCGCGGTGGCGGTCTACGTCAGGACCGGCGTGGTGACCAAGAGCCTTCCGGTCTCCCAGTTCCGGCCGCTGATCAAGGACGCCCGGACGATGGCCACCAAGCTCTGCGACCTCCCCGGCGTCTGCCGTCGCTGACCGCGTCGGGGACGGCCTGCGGGCGGCGCCGTCGCTGTAGCAGGCCGCTCCCCCAGCCCAGGCTCGGCAGCGTGAGGAACGCCTCCGCCTGGAGCGCGGAGACGCCGATGCGCGGCAGGTCGCGGGCGGTCGGGTAGACCAGGAACCTCGGCTCCCACAACGGCCTGAACTTGGCGTTGAAGCGGTACAACGACTCGATCTGGAACCAGCGGGACAGGAAGACGAGGATGCCGCGCCAGGCACGCAGCACCGGTCCCGCCCCCAGCCGCTCCCCCCGCGCCAGCGCGGAGCGGAACATCGCGAAGTTCAGCGACACCCTGGTCACGCCGAAGTCCGGCGCGGCCTGCAGGGCCCGGACGATCAGCAGTTCGTTGAGCCCGGGATCGGCCTCACGGTCGCGCCGCATCAGGTCGAGGGAGATGCCGTCGGCCCCCCAGGGCACGAAATGCAGGACGGCCCGGATGTCCCCGCCCGGTGTCTCCTCGCCCTCGGGCGCGGCCGCCCGGTGGGCCGTGACCACCAGGCAGCCGGCGTCGGCGGGATCGCCGAACCGGCCGAGCGCCATGGAGAAGCCGCGCTCGGTCTCGGTGCCGCGCCAGAAGTCGGCCGCGTTGCGGATGCGCTCGCGCTCCGCCTCGCTCAGGTCGCCGGCCCGCCGCACCTGGCAGGTGTAGCCGAGGCGCTCCACCCGCTTGACCATCTGGCGCACGTTGCGCATGGCCCGGCCCTCCAGCGTGAAGCCGGCCACCTCCACGACGGCCTCGTCGCCGATCTCCAGCGCGTCCAGGTCGCCTTCTCTGGTCCACACCTCGCCGCCGGTCTCGCTGCACCCGATGACGGCCGGGACCCACGCGTGCCGCCTGGCCTCCTCCAGGAATCTCCTGATCGCGCCGGGCCACGCCTCCGGGTCGCCGATCGGGTCGCCGCTGGCCAGCATCACCCCCGCGACGACGCGGTAGGCCACGGCGGCCTTGCCGCTGGGCGAGAAGATCACGCTCTTGTCGCGGCGGAGCGCGAAATATCCCAGCGAGTCCTGCCGGCCGTACCGGTCGAGCAGGGCCCGCAGGCGCCGCTCGTCGTCCTCGGTGAGCGCGGCGACCGGCCGTTCCGGCCGGAGTGCCAGGTAGATCGTGGTGACGGCGGTGAGCGCGCCGAGCCCGGCGAGGGAGAAGTAGACCACGTCGCCGGTGCGCTCGGACGTGAACACGATCGGCCCCTCCAGGCCGAACAGGCCGAGCACGACGTGCTGCATCTGGTCGCCGAAGCTCGGGTGGCCGGCGACGGTCCGGTGGTGCGCGGCGACGAGGATCCATCCGATGACGACGTCGAACGCGCCGAGCACCAGCAGGTTCCACAGCGCCCGCCAGCGCGAGCGCGGGTCGGACAGGGCGTAGAACTCCCGTTTGTTGACCAGCAGCACCACGCACACGAGCAGCGAAACGGACGCGGCGACGGGGTGCCGCCAGCGCAGCCCCTCCAGCACGGCGCCCACCGGCAGCAGCACCACGACCGCGCGCCAGGCCCGTGCCTTACGCCGTCTGAGGGCGTGGGCAAGCATGATGAGCAGGATCCCGACCAGCAACGACGCCGTCTCGGCCAGCGTGGTGACGCTGCCCGGCAGGACGCTCGCGATCTCGCTGATCCTGCTTCCGCGCAGACGCGGGAACACGCCTTTGACGATGTCCAGGATGCCGATGAGCAGCGCGGCGTACGCCGCCGCTGCGGGCACCCATGGACGCGCTATCCCGTTTCGGGAAATGTGTGTCCGACGGCTCACGGGACGAGACCTTAAATGGTGATATCCGCTCGGGGGGCAAGGATTCGGATCCTTAACCGCTCCCTTACGTCTCGCGAGTACCTTTGCAAGAGCCGGCACCATGGGGGACTTTTAGGAGAGGCCGGGTTGGAGCTCACAGCGGCAAAAGTTCAGGTCCTGTTCGTCGCGCTCGCACTCGGCGGACTGGTCGCGACGGTCTGGCTGTGGCCCCGGCTGAGCGGGCCGTCCTGGCGCTCGATCGCCGCACGGGCAGGCGTGCTGGTCGCGGACCAGACCCTGCTGCTGCTCGCGGTCGCCGTCGTGCTCAACGCCTACTTCGGGTTCTTCGGCTCGTGGGGCGACCTGCTGGGCACGAACGCGGCCGAGGCGCCGGCGATCACGGCGGGTACGGCGGCCGGCGGGGCGGGACTCGTCCGGGTGCTCGGCAGCAGGCCGGTCGAGGTCACCAGGCCGAAGGCCGGCCTGCCCGCGGGGCGCCTGGAGCAGGTGACGATCACCGGGGCGAGGACCGGGCTGAGCTCACCGGCGTACGTGTACCTGCCGCCGCAGTATTTCGACAAGAAGTACGCCGGCCGGCGCTTTCCCGTGATCCTCGGGCTGACCGGTTATCCGGGCGACGCGGAGAACCTGGTGACCCGGCTCGATCTGCCCACGCTCACGGCGACCTCGATCCTCACCCACGAGATCGGCCCGGCCGTCCTGGTGCTCATGCGCCCCACGGTCGCGCCGCCCCGGGACACCGAGTGTGTGGACGTGCCGGGCGGGCCGCAGGTCGAGACGTACTTCACCTCGGACGTGCCGCGGGCGATGGCCGCGGCGTTCCGGGTCGGCACCGAAGCCGCCAACTGGGGCATTCTCGGCGAATCCACCGGGGGCTACTGCGCGCTCAAGCTGACGATGCGGCACCCCGAGGCGTTCTCGGCCGCGGCGTCCCTGTCCGGGTACTTCCACGCCCTGACGGACATGACGACGGGCGACCTGTTCGGCGGGAACCGGCGGCTCCGGGACGAGAACGACCTGATGTGGCGGCTGGCCCACCTGCCGGCCCCGCCGGTGTCCGTCCTGGTGGCGAGCAGCCGTGAGGGCGAGTCCGACTACCGGGCGACGATGGACTTCCTGGCGGCGGTGAAGGCGCCCATGCGGGCGTCCTCGCTGATCCTGCCGAGCGGGGGCCATAACTTCGCCACCTGGAGCAGGGAGGCCCCCCAGGCCCTGCCCTGGCTCGCCCAGCAACTGCACGCGCCCGCGCAGCCGCCGTCCCGGCCCGCGATCGCCCAGGGTCCCAAGCACCTCGCCCGCGAATCGCCCCTGCCCCCCGCTCGGCGGCCCCGCCCCGCCCATCACTCCCCCACGCACAAGGTCGCGAAGAGGAGAGCCCGGTAGACCGGCGGGGAGGACGGCCGGTGCCGCGGAGGGGCTCCGGGGCGATCCCGCCGATCAGACCGGTGGATCAGCTCCGCTCGGCGGCCTCGACGACGTTGGCCAGCAGCATGGCCCGGGTCATCGGCCCCACTCCGCCGGGGTTGGGGGCGACGAAGCCCGCGACCTCGCGTACGTCGGGGGCCACGTCGCCGGTGAGCTTCCCGTCGACGCGGGAGACACCCACGTCGAGCACGGCCGCGCCGGGCTTGACCATCTCGGCGGTCACGAGGTGGGGCACCCCGGCCGCGGCGACCACGATGTCCGCCCGGCGCACGTGGGACGCCAGGTCCTGGGTGCCGGTGTGGCAGAGCGTGACGGTGGCGTTCTCCGCGCGGCGGGTGAGGAGCAGGCCCAGCGGCCGGCCCACGGTGATGCCCCGGCCGACCACGACGACCTCGGCGCCCTTGGGCGGCACGCCGTACTCCTGGAGGAGGACCACGATGCCGCGCGGGGTGCACGGCAGCGGGGCGTCGACCATGTGGACGAGCCTGCCCAGGTTGACCGGGTGGAGGCCGTCGGCGTCCTTGGCCGGGTCCATGCGCTCGATGAGCGCCTGGGTGTCCAGGTGACGCGGCAGCGGCAACTGGACGATGTAGCCGGTGCAGGCCGGGTCGGCGTTCAGCTCGTCGACCGCGGCCTCCACGTCCGCCTGGGTGGCGCTTTCCGGAAGGTCCTTGCGGATGGAGGTGATGCCGACCTCCGCGCAGTCGCGGTGCTTGCCCGCGACGTAGATCTGGCTGCCCGGGTCGTCGCCGACCAGGATCGTCCCCAGGCCGGGAGTGACACCCCGGGCCGCCAGGGCCTTCACCCGCTCCGCCAGCTCACTCTTGATCTTGGCGGCGGTCGCCTTGCCGTCCAGAAGCCGCGCGGTCATGGCACTCCCTGTCCTTCCAGGTGCTTTACTGTCCCCCCTCGCGGCGCTCGATGATCCGCCGGGTGAAGGGGATGAACTCCACGATCCGCCAGCCGAAGTAGGCGGCCAGTGCGGCGATGGGCAGCAGCGCGATGGGGCTGTTCCACACGCCGTTCATCGTCGCGAAGGAGCTCATGATCGTATCAAGGGGCATGGAGGGACTCCGTGGGGAGGATGGGGTGGGCGCTTCAGGCTAACCGCCCCACAAGGGTGATCGTGCCGTTTTCACCCCATCCATCCCAGCAGCCGCCCCTCTGTGGCGGTACGTCAGCCTTCTCGATCAGTGGAAGAAGTGCCGGGTGCCGGTGAAGTAGAGCGTGATGCCGGCCTCCTTGGCGGCCTCGATGACCAGGTCGTCGCGGATCGAGCCGCCCGGCTCGACGATCGCCTTCACGCCCGCCTCGGCCAGCACCTGCAGGCCGTCGGGGAACGGGAAGTACGCGTCGGAGGCGCCGACCGATCCGGCCGCGCGCTCGCCGGCCCGGGAGACCGCCAGGCGGGCCGAGTCGACCCGGTTGACCTGGCCCATGCCGACGGCGACGGTCGCGCCGCCGGAGGCGAGCAGGATCGCGTTGGACTTCACCGAACGGCAGGCCCGCCACGCGAAGGCCAGGTCGGCCAGCACCTCGGGCGAGGCCGCCTCGCCGGTCTTGAGCTCCCAGGTGGACGGGTCGTCGCCGGGCGCGTCCACCCGGTCCACCGTCTGCACGAGCAGGCCGCCGTCGATGCGGCGGAACTCCGCGGCGTTCGACGGCCCCTGCGGGCAGGCGAGCAGGCGGATGTTCTTCTTCTCCCGGAGCACATCCAGCGCGTCCGCCGCGAACGACGGCGCGACCACCACCTCCGTGAAGATCGGGGCGATCTGCTCGGCCAGCTCGCGGGTCACCTCGCGGTTGACCGCGATCACCCCGCCGTACGCCGACACCGGGTCGCACTCGTGCGCCTTGCGGTGCGCCTCGGCCACGTCGGCGCCCACGGCGATGCCGCAGGGGTTGGCGTGCTTGATGATCGCCACGCACGGCTCGGCGAAGTCCCAGGCGGCCCGCCAGGCGGCGTCGGCGTCCACGTAGTTGTTGTAGGACATCTCCTTGCCGTGCAGCTGCTCAGCGTTGGCCAGGCCGTTCTTGCCACCGGTGTAGAGGGCGGCTCCCTGGTGGGGGTTCTCGCCGTACCGCAGGGCGGCCTTGCGCTTCCACGCCGCGCCCATGAAGGACGGCCAGTCACCCTCGGGGGCGTACACGTCGGCGAACCAGGACGCGACCGCGACGTCGTAGGCGGCGGTGTGCGCGTACGCCGCGGCGGCCAGCCTCCTGCGCTCGGTCAGCGTGAAGCCGCCCTCGGCGACCGCGGCCAGCACCTCGCCGTACGCCGCGGGGTCGACGACCACGGCCACCGTGCCGTGGTTCTTGGCGGCGGCGCGGATCATCGCGGGGCCGCCGATGTCGATCTGCTCGACGCACTCGGCGTCGGAGGCGCCGGAGGCGACCGTGGCGGCGAAGGGATACAGGTTCACCACCGCGAGCTGGAACGGCTCGATCTCCAGCTCCTCCAGCTGCTTGACATGGGAGGGGTTGGCGCCGTCGGCGAGCAGCCCGGCGTGGACCCGCGGGTGGAGGGTCTTGACCCGTCCGTCCAGGCACTCGGGGAATCCGGTGAGCGACTCCACCTTGGTGACCGGCACGCCGTAGGAGGCGATCGCGGCGGCGGTGCCGCCGGTCGACACGATCTCCACGCCCGCGGCCTCGAGCCCCCGCGCCAGGTCTTCGAGACCCGTCTTGTCGTAAACGGTGATCAGCGCACGGCGGATGGCGATGCGGGTCACTTCGTGGTCCTTCCTGGTGTCGGGCCTTCTGCGGCCTGTCCTGCGACTCGTCCCGTCCCCAGGCGCACGGTCCGCCCGGTCAGGGTCCAGCCCTCGCGGGCCATGCGGCCCACCGTCTCGACGAGGAGGCCCCGCTCGACGGTCTTGATGCGCTCGTGCAGCGACTCCTCGTCGTCCCCATCCCGTACGGGCACCGCCTCCTGGGCGATCACCGGGCCCGTGTCCACGCCCGCGTCGACGAGGTGGACCGTGCAGCCGGTGACGCGGACGCCGTACGCGAGGGCGTCGCGGACGGCGTGCGCGCCGGGGAAGGCGGGCAGCAGCGCCGGATGGGTGTTGACGACCGGGAACGCGCCCAGCACGCGAGGACCGAGGATCTTCATGAACCCGGCGGAGACCACCAGGTCGGGCTTGTGCTCGGCGATGCGCCCGGCCAGCCTCTCGTCCCACTCCTCCCGGGTGGGGTGGTCTCCCACCCTCTCGACGAACGTGGGGACGCCGGCGCGCTCGGCCCTGGCCAGGCCCTCGATGCCGGTGCGGTCGGCCCCGACGGCCACGACCGTCGCGCCGAACGCGTCGTCTGCCGCCGCGTCCAGCAGCGCTTGCAGGTTGGTCCCCGAACCCGAGACGAGGACGACGAGCCGGAAGGACAGAGCGGAACTCCTTCGTGAGCTGCCTTCGTTTTGCAGGTGATTGCCGGGAGATGGTTCCTTAGAGAGTGGTCGAGCGTGGAGGGCCGTCCCTCGACGCAGCTAAAGCGTATCGGGCGCCGGCCATCACGACTGACGACGGGCTATGCGGAACGCGAAGCGAGGAGACCGTGACAACACCCCTACAGACGCCGACCCCTGCGACCGGAGGGCGCAGGGCTCTCGTGCTCGCCATCATGGCGCTGGTCTTCACGCTGATGCTGCCGGCGGCCGGGCTGGCGCTGTCGCTTTTCGCGATCTTCATCGCGATCCGCGACCTGCGCCTGCTCAACCGCGAACGGCGCGGGATCGGGATGGCGACCGGGGCCGTCGTGCTCTCGTCGCTCGCGTTCGTCCTGGGCATCGTGACCACGGGATTCCAGCTCTACTTCTCGCAGGAGCTCAACGCGTACAACGAGTGCCGCAAGGGCGCGGGCACGGTGGCGGCCCAGCAGGAGTGCTCCGACCAGCTCATGCGGGCGTTCGAGCGGAAGATGGGCGTGGCCTGGCCCACCGGCGTCCCGGCCCCCGCCTGACCTACTGAGCGTCGCCGAGCTGGAGCGCCTGGAGCGCGAGCCAGGCGATGACGCGGTCCTCGGTGACGGAGACGGACAGGCCGGTCAGCTCCTCCACCCGCGCCATCCGCTGGCGCAGCGTGTGCCGGTGGATGCCGAGCTGCGAGGACGCCGCCTCCCAGCTGCTGTTCTCGCTCAGGAAGACCCGCAGCGAGCGGAGCAGGACCAGGGTGGAGTCGTTCTCCAGCAGCGGCAGGAGCGGGGAGGTGAGCGCCGCGCGCGCGGCCGGGTCGAGGTGCTGAAGGATCAGCCGCTGGGTCGGCAGCCCGGCGAACTCGACCACGGGACGGGCGTCCGCGACGGCCACCGCGAGCGCCTGCTCGGCCTGCCGCCGGCTGAGCAGTCCGGAGACCGGCGGCTGCGGAGTGCCGATGCCGCACCGGGCCGGAACGCCTTCCCGCTCGACCGCGTCGGACACCCGCGCGGTCCACCGGCCCAGCTCGTCCTCCGGCAGCAGCACCGTGACCAGCGACGACTCCGAGCTGACCAGCGGGGGCAGATCCAGCTCCGCGCACCACTCCAGCACGTTGTCCTCCAGCGGGACGGCACGCGACCGCGAGCGCAGCAGCGCGACGGCGACGTTCCCGGCGAGCAGGTTCCACCGGGCCGACACCCGGGCGACGAGCGCCGGGTCGCCCGACATCAGCGCGTCCACCGCGTCGGCCCGGGCCAGGCCCCAGGTGTCGCCGCCGCTCAAGGGATTGAGGGCGAGGTCGAGCAGGAGCGCGGCGTGCTGCGCCAGCTCCCGGGTCAGCGTGATCCGGTCCGGGCGGGGCGCGACCACGAGGTGGGCTCGGGGCCGGACCGGGTCGCCCACGCCGTACACGGTCAGGGCGGGATGCCGGATGCGGGAGCGCTGGCCGAGCGCCGCGGCCCGGGCGTCGTCGATGTGCACCCGGGCGGCGCCCACGGCCGCGTGGATCTTCCCGTGCCGGTCCATGAGTACGGCCCAGCTCTCGATGCGCGCGGCGAGCGTCGCCACGACCCCCTGGGCCCCGGCGCTGCGCGCCACCATCGTCATGCTGGACACGCCCTCGGCGATCAGCCGCGCCTCCGCGGCTCCGGTGCGCAGCAGGTCGGCGTTGACGTGGTAGGTGATGTCCTGGAACGCCACGGCGCTGGGGATCTCCAGCACGGCCAGGCCGTGCTCCCCGGCGGCTTCGACCAGCGCCGGCGGGACGGACGGGTGGCGCACCCCGATGCCGAAGCCGAGCACGGCCACCCCCGCCCCGGCCAGCCTCGCGGCGTACGCCGCCAGGTCGTCGGGCCTGTCCAGCTCCAGGCCGAGGGTGAGGAGCATCTCACCGCCGCGCAGCCAGGGGGTCGGATCGGCCAGCTCGGATATGTGCGTCCAGCGGATGGGGCGGTCCAGGCCCGTCGTCCCGGTCGGCACGCGCAGCCGGAACCGCTGCGCGACGTCGCCCGCCGTCTCCAGCACCCGGTGTCTCCCCTCTCCGGATATCGCGACATGCCGTCGCGGAACTGACGCAGTGTCACCGTGACACGGCCCCGCCAGGGGCGCGAAGTATCGGATCGGCGCACCGAGCGCAGGTGGATGGACATTTGGCCAGCTGCCGCGGCGACGCCCGCGTCCCTAGCCTGAACCCTGTTTCAGTAACACCGGGTGACGGCAGGGCTGTTCCCGGGCTGAGGAAGGGAGCAGTATGCGCGCCGCGGTATTCGAATCCGCCGACCGGCCCGTCCGGGTCGAGCAGGTGGAGCTCGCCCCTCCGGGCCCCGGCGAGGTCCGCGTGAGGATCGCCGCCGCCGGGGTCTGCGGCTCGGACCTGCACGTACGCCGCGGCGAATGGGACGTCCCGCTCCCCCTGGTGATGGGGCACGAGGGCTCCGGCGTGGTGACCGAGCTCGGTCCGGGGGTGACCAGCCTCGCGGAGGGCGACCACGTGGTCCTGTCCTGGGTCGCCCCGTGCGGGCGGTGCCGGTACTGCCGGTCCGGGCACGAGGCACGCTGCCAGCTCGCGGCGACCGTGGTCGCGCCCGGAGGGGTCCTCCAGGACGGCACCAGCAGGCTGACCCGGAACGGAGAGACGCTCTACCACTACCTCGGCGTCTCCTCCTTCGCCGAGGAGGCCGTGGTCCCGGCGTCCGGGGCCGTCAAGATCCGCGAGGACGCCCCGCTGGACACCGTGGCCCTGGTCGGCTGCGCGGTGGCCACCGGCGTCGGCGCGGTGACCAACACGGCCGCCGTCCTGCCCGGCAGCACGGTCGCGGTCATCGGCTGCGGCGGGGTCGGGCTCTCCGTCGTCCAGGGCGCCAAGCTGGCCGGAGCCGAACGGATCGTCGCGATCGACACCCGCGCCGAGAAGACGGCGCTCGCCATGACGCTCGGGGCCACCGACCAGCTCTCCGGCGCCGACGCGACCGCTCCCGAGGCGCTGCGCGACCTCCTGCCGGACGGCGTCGACTACGCCTTCGACGCGGTCGGCCACCAGGCCACGCTGGAGTCGGCCATCCAGATGCTCGGCCTGGGCGGTGCGGCCGTGGCCGTGGGCCTGCCGCCCAAGGGCACGCTCGCGCGCTTCGACCCGCTGGTCCTCGCGGAGGCCGACCAGCGGATCCTCGGATCCAACTACGGAAGCGTCCGCCCGGCGATCGACATCCCGGCGCTGGTCGACCGCTACATGGACGGCCACCTGCAGCTCGACCAGCTCGTCAGCAGGCGCACGACGCTCGACGAGGCCGGCCACGCCCTGGACGCCCTGGCCAGCGGCGAGGCGCTGCGCACGCTGCTCGTCCCCTGACACCCTCCCCGGGCCGCGTCCCCCGTCACGCGTCTCCCTGCGACGCTTCCCTGCCCGGATCCGCCGCCGCGGATCCGGGCCCCCGCCGCCCGTTCGCGCCTTGGCCCCGGACCGCCGAGGCCCCGTTCGTACAAGGAAAACCCCGCAATGACACACACCACCGCCCCCCACCCGCACCACGGGCACGGGCTGCGGCGCGGGGCGATGTCGGGCGGCGAGGTCGTCGCCCAGGCCATCGCCAACATCGCCCCGAGCGCCGTCATCGCCTTCTCCGTGGCCGGAATCTTCGCCAGTGCCGGCAACGCGTCCTGGCTGTCGTTCACCCTCGCCACCGTGGTCATCCTGGCCGTCGGCTACTGCATCTCCCAGTTCGCCAAGCGCCGGGCCTCGGCCGGCTCGCTGTACAACTACGCCGCCCAGGGGCTCGGCCCGCTCGGCGCGTACGTCACCGGCATCACGCTGATCATCGGCTGTTTCGGCATCGCGTCCGGCTCCCTCGCCGGCGCCGTCTACCACTTCAACGCCTTCCTGGACGGGATCGGGCTGACGATCCACAACACGCTGTGGAACGTCGTGCTCGCGGTGGTGATCGGCGGCCTCGCCACGCTGTTCACCGTGTGGGGCATCCGGATGTCGGCGCGCATCTCGCTCGTCCTGGAGGTCATCTCCATCACGATCATCACGGCGATGCTGGTCATCGTGCTGCTCGCCGGGGACGGGCCGGTCTTCGACAGCAGCCAGCTCAGCCTCGACGGCGCCACGCCGCACGGCATCGCGGTCGGCATGGTGCTGGCGATCCTCGGGTTCGTCGGCTTCTCCAGCTCCGACGCCCTCGGCCGCGAGGCGCGCAACCCGTTCAAGGCGATCCCCAGGGCCATCATGTGGAGCGCCGCGGGCGTCGGCCTGCTGTACATCTTCGCCTCCTACACCCAGGTCGCGGGCTACCGCGCGCTGGGCGACCTCGGCACCAGCGGCAACCCTCTGGACGAGCTCGCGGTGGCCGTCGGCATGCCCGGCTGGTTCCGCCCGGTGCTCAGTCTCGGCGTCACGGCGTCGTTCTTCGCCGTCGTGGTCGCCCCGATCAACGTGATCGGCCGCATCGTCTTCGTCATGGGCAAGGAGGGCGTGCTGCCCGGCGCCCTCGGCCAGACCCACCGGACCCAGCAGACCCCGCATCGGGCGATCCTCGCGGTGGCGCCGATCGCCGTCGCACTGACCGCGCTGCTCTTCGCGCTCGGCGTGGACGGCATGGAGATCGTCGTCAACGTCGACACCTACGGCACGTACGGCTACATGGTGGCCTACGCCGTCGTCGCGCTCGCCGCGCCGATCTTCCTGCGCCGGGAGCGTGTGCGGATCCCGCTCATCTGGCCGTGCGTGATCGTCTCGGTGGTCGGCATGGCGTACGTCTTCTACGTCAACGTCGTGCCGTGGCCGGCCTGGCCGCTGAACTTCGTGGTCCTCGCCTTCCTCGTCACCGTCGCCGTGGCCCTCGTCTGGTACGGCTACCTCCGCGCGGCCCGGCCGTCGGTCGCCCAGACCATCGGCACGACCGAGACCGACTTCGCCGAAATGGCCTGACGACCACGCCGTGCCCGCTTGCCTTTGACGCGCGGGTCAGGGGTTAGCGTCGCGGGGCCGTGCGGGTGTGCCGCACGAGCGGTCCCCTTCCGACACCGTGGGAGTCCCCATGTCCCAGCCCCTGCCCCGCGCCGCACGGGAGATCCGGCTCGCCGAGGTTCCGTCCGGCCTTCCCGGCCCCGAGCATCTGACCGTCGCCGAGGTCCCGCTGCCGGTGCCGGGGGCCGGTGAGGTCCTGGTGCGCAACCGCTGGTTCCAGGTCTTCCCCTCGCTGCGCACGCTGATCGCCGGAGGCGTGCCGGGCACGCCCTTCCCTCCGCTTCGGCCCGGGGACACGCTGTTCGGCCCGGCCGTCGGCGAGGTCGTCGCAGCCCCGGACGGCGGCGATCTGCGGCCGGGCGACCTGGTCGCGCACTTCCGGGGCTGGCGGGAGTACGCCGCGGTCCCCGCGTCCGCGCCGCTGGGCGACGCCCTGCCCGACCCGGCCGCGCACCTGGCGCAGGGCGTCACCGCGTACGCCGCCCTGACCCGGATCGCCCGCCTGCGCCGCGGTGAGACGGTGCTCGTCACCGGCGGCGCAGGAGGCGTCGGGTCGCTCGCCGGCCAGATCGCCCGGCGGCTGGGCGCGGCACGCGTGATCGGCACAACGGGCTCGCCGGCAAAGGCCGAGCGCATGACCGCCGAGCTCGGCTACGACGCGGTGGTGCTCCGCGACGGGACCCCGATCGGCGGGCGGCTGGCCGAGGCGGCGCCCGGCGGCGTGGACGTGGTCGTCGACACCGTCGGCGGCGAGCAACTCCAGGCCGCGGTCGCCGCGGCCCGGCCCGGTGCCCGCCTCGTCGTGGTCGGCACCCTGTCCACGCAGCTGTCGGCCGCGGCCGACGGCACGACGGCCCCGGTGGAGCTGGACGCCTTCCAGCTCATCGCCAGGAACATCACGCTGCGCGGCCTCACCGGCGTCGACGACGAGACCCGCGCGGAGTGGACGGAGCGCTTCGGCGCCTGGCTCCGCTCGGGCGCCGTCACCTTCCCGCACACCCGGATCACGGGCATCGAAAGCGCGCCGCGGGCGTTGCGTGAGTTGTTCGAGGGACGGCACGTGGGAACGGTCGTCATAGAAGTCTGAGCACAGCCGGGAGGTCTCATGCGGATCGGCGACGCCGCGGCGGCGGCCGGGACCACGCCACGCGCGTTGCGCCTGTACGAGCAGCGCGGGTTGCTCCTGCCGCCCCCGCGCACGTCGTCAGGCCAACGGGAGTACGGCCCACGGGACGTCGCCCGCGTCCGCCTGGTGCGCCGGTTGCTCGCCCTCGGCCTGACCATCGAGGACGTCGCCCGCTGCGCCGACCGCCTGGACCTGCTTGAGGGCGACACGCTGCCGCCGTACGGCAGCCCCGGCTGCTCCGGCGGCAGCGGTGTCGTGCAACGCCGGATCGCCACCCTGGAGGCCGAGATCGCCCGCCTGACGGACCTGCGGGACCGCCTCGCCTCGGCCGTCGCCGAGCGGCCCGGGGAGGATCAGTCGCGGTCCCAGGCGTAGGGATCGACGTAGATGATGTGCCCTCCGCGGTCGTCGGTCTCGTCCACGATGTCCTTGCGCGGCTTCGGCGGGGGGCTCGGGGCGCGCTTCGCGGCCGGTTTGCGTGGGACGCCGGGAAGCGAGTCGCCGGGAGGCGGGTCGCCGGGAGTCCGGGGGGTGGCCCCGGCCCGCCGCGCGCCCATGTCGTCGAAGGTCTCCGCCGCCGCCGCGGCGTGCTCGTCGGTCCAGTCGTCCCTGATCACCGGGATCGGCTGGGTGTCCGCCTCGGTGGCGTCCAGCCAGTGGCCGGGCAGGTGGGCGCCGCGGGCGGGCCGCACCCGCCCGGCCGCCTTGGCGATCACCGCTCCGGCCCTCCGCACCGGCTCGGGCGGGGTGGCCGGCCGGCGGGAGATCAGCCACCAGTTGGCGATGCCGGCCGAGATGCCGGCGGCCACACCGACCTCCAGCGTGACCGACAGCGCCACCTCCCAGGGAGACGGCCCCACCGCGGCCAGGCCCGCCCCGCCGAGCGGGCCGCCCGACAGCGCGGCGAGCGTTCCCGCGACGAGGCCGGAGGTGATCCCGCAGACGAACCCCCACAGCGGCGCGGCCTCGATCGACGGGGTCGGCGCGACGCGGGCCGTCACCACGCCGGCGACCGCCCCGGCCGCGAACGGCACCGCGATCACGCCCATGACCCAGGGAGGCGCGGCGCCGGACGACGGCAGGGCGCCCAGCAGCGGCAGCATGGGCACCGCGCTCAGCTTGACCCCGGTGGGCGCGACCAGCGTCCCCGCCCCCACCGCGAACCCGGGCCCCGAGATGTACGCCATGCCCCAGATCACGGCGTTGAAGAAGTAGAGGACCTCCAGGAGCAGAAGCAGCAGGCCGCCGACCACTCCGGGGCTGAGGACCTCCGACATCTGCTGGATCCGGGCGAAGTTGACCACCACGGCCCCGAGGACCAGTACGGCCCCGGCCACGAGCATCAGCGAGATCGCGACGGCCGTACCGGAGACGAGTGCCCGGGGCCGCTCGGGCAGCAGGCGCAGCATCGACCGCCACGGCCCGATCGTGCGGGCGGTGGCCACCGACCCGGTGACGAAGGCCAGCAGCAGGTGGCTGACCAGCGCCTCCCCCAGGAACGGCTGCATGATCTCGTTGCTGGAGACCAGGGCGATCACCCCGGCGAGCAGCGCGTACGGCGCGGCCAGCGAGATGCCGGCCTGGGCGATCAGCGCGAGCTGGGCGCGGCGCCGGGCGTTCTCGACGTCGCGTGGCGTGCCCTTCGGCAGCCGGGCCGGCATCCGCACCCGCAGGTCGGCGTCCCGGGCCATCCACAGGCCGGCCCGGTAGAGCAGCACCCCCGGCAGGATCATCAGCCCGATGGGCAGCAGGCCCACCCGGCCGCCGGGGATCGCGAAACCGGCGTGGTGGGCGGCGAGCCAGAGCTGGCAGGCCGTACGGAAGACGCCGGGCAGGCCCTCGCCGAACGGCCCGCGGGGCGCGGCCATCCAGCCGATGAGCGTGAGCGTGGTGAGCACGGCGAGGCCGACACCGAGCGTCCCGACCGCGGCCAGCATGCCGGAGACGGGGAGCGGACGGCGGGTCTCCTCGTCGTCGCCGGCGCCCATGCGGCCGAGCACGGCGCGGGGAGCGGTCCTGAACTGGTCGAGAAGGCCCGTCACGCTACCGCATCATCCCAGCCCCGCGGCCTCCCTCCACGTCGCCACGCCGAGGAGTACGCAATCCGGACGCATCGGCACGCGTACCGGCCGGGCCGGAAACGTCCGCGACCTTGCGCTCGCACCACCAAGGCGGTGGCAGCGCAAGGTCGCGGACGACGGTCGGATGTACGCGCGATCAGCGGCCGGACATGATCTCGCGCATCAGGCGGGCGGTCTCACTGGGAGTGCGGCCGACGCGGACGCCGACCTTCTCCAGGGCCTCCTTCTTGGCCTGGGCGGTGCCGGCGGAGCCGGACACGATCGCGCCGGCGTGACCCATGGTCTTGCCCTCGGGCGCGGTGAACCCGGCGACGTAGGCGACGACCGGCTTGGTCACGTGCTCGTCGATGTAGGCCGCGGCGCGCTCCTCGGCGTCGCCGCCGATCTCGCCGATCATCACGATCGCGTCGGTCTCCGGGTCCTCCTGGAACGCCTGGAGGGCGTCGATGTGCGTCGTGCCGATGACCGGGTCGCCGCCGATGCCGACGCAGGTGGAGAAGCCGATGTCGCGCAGCTCGTACATGAGCTGGTAGGTCAGCGTGCCGGACTTCGACACCAGGCCGACGCGGCCCTTGGTGGTGATGTCGGCCGGGATGATGCCCGCGTTGGAGGCGCCGGGCGAGGCGATGCCGGGGCAGTTCGGCCCGATGATGCGGGTCTTGTTGCCCTTGGAGACGGCGTACGCCCAGAACTCGGTCGTGTCGTGGACCGGCACGCCCTCGGTGATGACCACGCACAGCGGGATCTCGGCGTCGATGGCCTCGCGGACGGCGGCCTTGGTGGCGGCCGGGGGCACGAAGACGACGGACACGTCGGCGCCCGTCTGCTCCATGGCCTCCTTGACCGTGCCGAAGACCGGCAGGCCCTCGTGCGTGATGCCGGCCTTGCGGGCGTTCACGCCGCCCACGACCTTGACGCCGGCGGCGAGCATGCGGCGGGTGTGCTTGGTGCCCTCACCACCGGTCATGCCCTGCACGATGATCTTGCTGTTCTCGGTGAGCCAGATAGCCATTACGCACCTACCGCGGCGAGCTCGGCGGCGCGCTTGGCCGCTTCGTCCATGGTGTCGACCAGCTCGACCCGCGGCAGCGCGGCGTCGGCCAGGATCTGCCGCCCCAGGGCGGCGTTGTTGCCGTCCAGACGGACGACCAGCGGGTGGGTCACTTCCTCGCCCCGGCTCTCCAGGAGCTTGAAGGCCGAGACGATGCCGTTCGCGACGGCGTCGCAGGCGGTGATGCCGCCGAAGACGTTCACGAAGACCGACTTCACCGACGGGTCGGACAGGATGATCTCCAGGCCGTTCGCCATGACCTCGGCCGACGCGCCGCCGCCGATGTCGAGGAAGTTGGCCGGCTTGGGCTGGCCGGGGAACTCCTCACCCGCGTACGCCACGACGTCGAGCGTGGACATGACCAGGCCCGCGCCGTTGCCGATGATGCCGACGTTGCCGTCCAGCTTGACGTAGTTGAGGTGCTTCTCCTTGGCCCGGGCCTCCAGCGGGTCCTCCGCGGCCTTGTCGACGTACGCGGCGTGCTCCGCCTGGCGGAAGTTCGCGTTGTCGTCGAGGGTGACCTTGCCGTCGAGCGCCTTCACCTGGCCGTCGGCCGAAAGGATCATGGGGTTGACCTCGACGAGCGAGGCGTCCTCGTCGACGAAGACGGCCCAGAGCTTCTCGATCAGCTCGGCGGCGCCGTCCAGCGCCTGCTGCGGCAGGCCGCCCGCCACCGCGATCTCACGGGCCTTGGCGCGGTCGACGCCCGTCAGCGGGCTGACCGGCACCTTCGCCACCTTCTCCGGCGCGGTGTGCGCCACCTCCTCGATGTCCATGCCGCCGGAGGCGGAGCAGATGGCGAGGAAGGTGCGGTTGGCACGGTCGAGAAGGAAGGAGAAGTAGTACTCCTCCGCGATCTGGCTGGCCTCCTCGATCAGGACCTTGTGGACCGTGTGGCCCTTGATGTCCATGCCGAGGATCTGCGTCGCCTTCGCCTGCGCGTCGGCGGCGTCGTCGGCCACCTTCACGCCGCCGGCCTTGCCGCGTCCGCCGGTCTTGACCTGGGCCTTGACGACAACGCGTCCGGTGAGCTGCTCGGCAGCCGCCCGCGCCTCCTCCACGGTGTGCGCGACGATTCCGCGCGGCACCGGGATGCCGTACTCCGCGAAGAGCTCCTTCGCCTGATGTTCGAACAGGTCCACGAGGGTCCGTCCCTTTTGATGTCCGAGGCCGGGCGCCGTCGTCCCGCCCGGCGTTTCCGCGCATGAAGCCTAGTCCCCGTACGAGCGTGGGCGCGTCGTCGGGTCCCACTGGAGCCTTGCCAATGACTCTTGAGTACGGCAAGGTTGGGCAAAATGCCTAAACGATGGCGGGAACCGCCGAACGGACCCATTCCACGATCTCCTGCGTGGTGGACCCGGGCGTGAAAATCCTGGCGACCCCCATCTTCCGCAGTTCGGGGATGTCGGCCTCGGGGATGATGCCGCCGCCGAACACGACGATGTCGTCGGCGCCCTCCTCGCGCAGGACCTCGAAGAGCCGGGCGAACAGCGTCATGTGGGCGCCGGACAGGATGGACAGCCCGATCGCCGCCGCGTCCTCCTGGATCGCCGTGCGGACGATCTGCTCCGGCGTCTGGTGCAGTCCGGTGTAGATGACCTCCATGCCGGCGTCGCGCAGCGCCCGCGCCACCACCTTGACCCCGCGGTCGTGCCCGTCGAGCCCCGGCTTCGCGACGACGACCCGAATCCTGCCTCCCATGAAGACCTCCCTACGGTGCCCGCTGCCCGAAGCGTAACCGCCGCCCGCGGATCTCCCGTGGAACGGCCCCGCGTCAGCCGCCCGCCGGCCGTTCCCGCAGCAGCGCGCGCAGGCCGTCCACGAGCCCCTGCCTCTCCTGCGGGGTCATCGTGCGCACGGCCGCCGCCAACGGGTCGTCGTCGCGCTCGGCGTCGTCGCGGCCCGCGCTCACGGTCGCGGCCCGGCCCGCCTCGGTGATCCCGACGTACACGCGCCGCCGGTCGCCCTGGTCGCGCGTCCGCGCGACGAGTCCCCGGCTCTCGACGCGGTCGAGCAGTTCGGTGGTCGCCGCCCGCGACAGCCGCAGGCGCTCGGCCAGGTCGCCCACCGTGAGCGGCCCGTACGCCACCAGATGACGCAGGACCGACAGCATGCGGGCGGTCACGTCACCGCCCGGCAGGAGGCGGCCGGACGCGCGCAGACGCCGGTGGACGGCGGGATAGAGCCGTGAAATCTCCTCGACCGCCGCCTTCTCCTCCATGGCGTCCTTTCAGGTCCGAACTTTTCGTGGCGAAATGATAATCAGCTCGCATACCGCGCTACCACCTGAAAACTCACAGGAAATCTGGATTTTCGTTACTTTCCTGTGATCATGAGCCGCAATGATTTCTGGGCTGCCCTCATGATCTTGAGGGCACTTACGGGAGGAATCACTTTGAAGCGAGCACTCATGGCGCTGGCGTGCGCCGCGACGGCCGCGCTCGTGGCGCCCGCTGTCGCCGCCCCCGCGCAGGCTCAGACATCGACCCAGGCGCAGGCCCCCGCCGCCGACCCGGTGGCGGCGCTGCGCAAGCAGTTCGTCGCCGGCCACGGCGTGCGGTTCGTCTCCTCGGGTTCGATGAGCGTCGTCGGCGTCCCGGCCATCACATTCACCTCGAACGGCGGCTACGCCTTCGGCCGGTCCGGCATCGTCGCCTCCGACGCCACCCAGAAGACCAAATACAGCGACCTGCTGAAGGACGAGGAGAATCTGGAGGATCTGCAGGGCCTGAACGACCCGGTCCGCACGATCGTCATCGGCAAGACCGGCTACCTCTCCGGCGGGGTCTACGCGGGCCTGCTCCCCGAGGGCAAGACCTGGCTGCGTGTGCCCGGCCTGAAGCCGGGCTCCTCGTCGACTCTGGGCTTCGTGAACCCCGCCGACTGGCAGAGCCTCAAGGCGGTCCTCGCGACGACCAAGGCCAAGGGGCCGGGCGGCAACGTCAACGGCGCGAAGACCACGCTCTACCGCGGCAGCATCACGCTCGGGCAGCTCATGAAGGTCAACCCGAGCCTCAACGACGGCCTCGCCGCCCTGGGGTCCAACCCCGGAAAGACCGTGGTGTCCTGGAAGCTGTGGATCGGTCCCGACCAGCTCGTCCGCCGGGCTTCGACCAGCGCCGACCTGAAGATGAAGGTCGACAAGTCCTCCTTCACCTTCACCCTGTCCGACGTCACCACGTTCGCCGGCTGGGGCAAGAAGGTCACGGTCAAGGCCCCGCCGGCGAGCACGGTCGCCAACCTGACCGACCTCGACGGCGAGGTGCCGGACGCGCCGGGGATCATCGACATCGCCAAGTGATCCCCGCTCCATCGCATGATGGAACCCCGCGCGGCCGAGCCCCTCGCGCGGCGTGAGACACAGGCGGCCGGTCCCCGGGTGATCACCACCCGGAGGCCGGCCGCTCCGCTCTGCGGGGGTCAGACCTTGCCGATCAGAGCTTGTCGATCAGGGCTTGCCGATCAGAGCTTGTCGATAGGGGCGTAGGCGAGCAGCAGGGTCTTCTCGCCCTCGCTGCCGAAGTCGATCTTCACTCGCGTCTTCTCCGCCTGACCGTCCACCGCCACCACGGTGCCGAGCCCGAACGTGTCGTGGGTGACCCGGTCGCCCGGCGACAGGTTCGGGATCTGCCGGCCGCCGGTCTTCTGCGCGGGAGCCGTACGGGCGGCCGGGCGCGAGGTCGCGGCGGACCAGGCGGACTTGCCCGGGTCGCCGCGCCACTCGAGCAGGTCGCCCGGCACCTCCGACAGGAAGCGCGAGGCGGGGTTGAACGACGGCGCGCCCCACGCCGAGCGGACCGCCGACCTGGACAGGTAGAGCCGCTCCTTGGCCCGGGTGATGCCGACGTACGCCAGCCTGCGCTCCTCCTCCAGCTCCTTCGGGTCGCTCAGTGAGCGCATGTGCGGGAAGACGCCGTCCTCCATGCCCGTGAGGAACACCACGGGGAACTCCAATCCCTTGGCGGTGTGCAGGGTCATCAGCGTGACCACGCCGCCGTGGTCGTCGCCCTCCGGGATCTGGTCGGCGTCGGCGACGAGCGAGACCTGCTCCAGGAAGTCGACGAGCGTGCCCTCCGGGTTCGCCTCCTCGAACTCGGCGGCCACCGAGATCAGCTCGTTGAGGTTCTCCAGCCGGCTCTCGTCCTGCGGGTCGCCCGAGGTCTCCAGCTCCGTACGGTAGCCGGTGGCGCTCAGCACCTCCTCCGCCAGGTCCGAGAGCGGAAGCTCCTTGGCGCGCAGCTCGTCCAGCAACGTGACGAAGTCGCGGATCGCGTTGAGCGAACGGGTGGCCACGCCCGGCGCCTCGTCTGCCCGGCGCAGCGCCTCCCAGAAGGCGATGCGCTCCCGGTTGGCGAACGCCTCGATCATCGCCTCGGCGCGGTCGCCGATGCCGCGCTTGGGCACGTTGAGGATGCGCCGCAGCGACACCGTGTCATTCGGGTTGGCCAGGACCCGCAGGTAGGCGAGCAGGTCCTTGACCTCCTTGCGCTCGTAGAACCGCACCCCGCCCACGACCTTGTACGGCAGGCCGGTGCGGATGAAGATCTCCTCGAACACGCGGGAGGCGGCGTTCGTGCGGTAGAAGACCGCCACGTCGCCGGGGGTGACGCCGTGGTCGTCGCTGAGCCGGTCGACCTCCTGCGCGACGAACATGGCCTCGTCGTGCTCGTTGTCGGCGACGTAACCGATGATCTTCGCGCCCGCGCCCTGGTCGGACCACAGGTTCTTCGGCTTGCGGCCCTCGTTGCGGGAGATGACCGAGTTGGCGGCGTTCAGGATCGTCTGCGTGGAGCGGTAGTTCTGCTCCAGCAGGATCGTCCGCGCGTCCGGGTAGTCGCGCTCGAACTCCAGGATGTTGCGGATCGTCGCGCCGCGGAAGGCGTAGATCGACTGGTCGGCGTCGCCGACGACCACCAGCTCGGAGGGCTCGACGCCCTCCCGCACCACGTCGCCGTCGGCGGTGCGCACCTCGGGCCGCCCGACCAGCTCGCGGATCAGCATGTACTGCGCGTGGTTGGTGTCCTGGTACTCGTCGACCATCACGTGCCGGAACCGCCGCCGGTAGTGCTCGGCCACCTCGGGGAAGAGCTGGAACAGCGTGACCGTCAGCATGATCAGGTCGTCGAAGTCCATCGCGCCGGCCTCGGTGAGCCGCCGCTGGTAGGTGCGGTAGGCCTCGGCGAGCGTGCGCTCCAGATGGGTGGAGGCCCGGTCGGCCGCCGTCTCGTAGTCGATCAGCTCGTTCTTGAAGTTGCTGACCTGCGCCGAGAAGGACCGCGGCGGGTAGCGCTTGGGGTCGAGGTCGAGCTCGCGGCACACCATCGCCATGAGCCGCTGGGAGTCGGCCTGGTCGTAGATCGAGAAGCTGGATGTGAAGCCCAGCCGCTTCGCCTCGCGCCGCAGGATCCGCACGCAGGCGCTGTGGAACGTCATGACCCACATGGCCCTGGACCTCGGCCCGATGAGCTTGTCGACCCGCTCCTTCATCTCGCGGGCGGCCTTGTTGGTGAAGGTGATCGCGAGGATCTCCCCCGGCTGGACGTCGCGCTCCGCCAGCAGGTAGGCGATGCGGTGCGTCAGCACCCTGGTCTTCCCGGAGCCGGCCCCGGCGACGATCAGCAGCGGACTGCCCTGGTGGGTGACGGCGTCCCGCTGCTGCGGGTTGAGGCCGTCGAGCAACGGATGAGTGGCGGCTCGGGTGGACACCTCCTTAGGTTATGACCGCGCACCGACATCCGGAGCCCACTCGCCCGGCAAGTCACGTTTAAGGTGATGTGCCGGACCATGAGGAGGCTGCTCGTGCTGGACGAGGCGGAAATCAAGAAGGTGCTGGTGGTCGTCGCGCACCCCGACGACATCGACTTCGGCGGCGCGGGAACGGTCGCCAGACTGACCGAGGCGGGCGCCGAGGTGGTGTACTGCCTGGTCACGGATGGCGACGCGGGCGGGTTCGACCGGGCGGTGGACAACGGCGGCATGGCCGCGCTGCGCCGGGCGGAGCAGACGGCCGCGGCCAAGTGCGTCGGGGTGAGCGACCTGCGCTTCCTGGGCTACCGGGACGGCGTGGTCGAGCAGACGCTCGGCTTGCGGCGCGACATCACGCGGGTGATCCGCCAGGTGCGGCCCGACCTGGTCGTCACGTCGAGCCCCGAGCGCAACTACGAGCGGCTCGGCCCGAGCCACCCCGACCACCGCGCGGTCGGCGGCGCCACCCTCGACGCGGTCTACCCCGACGCGCGCAACCCGTACGCCTTCCCCGAACTGCTGGCCGACGAGGGCCTGGAGGCCTGGACCGTCCGCGAGGTGTGGCTCACGGGCGGGATGACGGTCAACCACTACGTCGACGTCACCTCCACGGTCGATCGCAAGATCGCCGCGCTGCGCGCGCACGAGAGCCAGACCGCGCACGTCCCCGACCTGGACGGCATGGTCAAGGGCTGGCTCTCCGGCAACGCCGCCGCCGCGGGCCTCCCCGAGGGCTCGTACGCCGAGGCGTTCCAGCGGGTGATCACCGCCTGAGCCGGGCGCGCCGGGTCCTCCACCCCCGGGTGGAGATCGCCTGATCTCCACCCCGGTTTTCCACCCGCGCGCCGATCCGGTGCGCGCCCGATCTCCCTACCGTCGGGCGCATGGAAACCGCACAGATCGTCGTCGTCGCCCTCGCCGTCCTCGCCTTCGTGATCTACCGGCAGATGACGCCGAGGCCCGTCGCCAGGCCCGTGGGTCTGTTCATCGCCGCCCTGATGATCCTGGGCGGCCTCGGCGGCGGCGCGCTCGTCGACCCCCGGCACACGGCGCTGAGCCTCGCCGTGCTCGTCGCGGAACTCCTCGTGGCCGCCGGCCTCGGTGTGCTGCGGGCCATGACGACGCGCGTGTGGCGCGACCGGAACGGCGTGGCGTGGTCGCAGGGCGGCGTCGTGACCCTGATCGCCTGGGTGGGCTCCATCGCCGTCCGGGTCGCGATGATCGCCCTGACCTCCCTCCTCGGTCTCGCCTCGTCGCAGACCTCCGTGCTCCTGTTCGTCGGGGTGACCCTCGGCGTCCAGTTCCTGGTCGTCGCGCGGCGGGCGAAGGCCCTGCCCGGCGCCCCCGTACCGGACGTGCAGGCCGCCCGCTAACGTCGGGACGTGCTCAGCCGTGACGGCCGCGCCCAGGCCGGCCCCGAGTCCCACCGCAGGAACGCGATCGCCGGCGCATGCCTGCGGACGGCGGTGATCGCGTTGGTGGTGGGCGGTCAGGCCACCTCCCCGCCCGGGTTCGGCCTGACCAGCGACCGGCTCGCCGTCACCGCGCTGACCACCGCGATCGCCGTCACGCTGATCCTCATGGTCGTCATCCGGCTCTGGCCGATCCTGCCGGGACGCTGGAACGACGGGCCGGCGGAGGCCGTCCTCATCGGGCTCACCCTCGTGGCGGCCATCGCCCTCGACATGGTCTCGGACAGCGGCCCGGCCGTCGCCGTGCTCATGTTCTGCGTCGGAGCCGCGGCCGTACGGCAGCCGCTCAGCCGGTCGCTGCCGCTCCTGCTGCTGGCCCTGGCGGGCCTGGGGTCGAGCGTCACGGGCCTGCTGCCGCCGGTCACCCCCGACGCGCGGGAGCGCGACGTCAGCCTGTGCGTCTCGATCTGCGTGGTCTTCGCGGTCGCCTACGCCATCAGGCAGCGCAGGGCCGCCACCGCCGCCCAGGCGGGCGAGGCGGTGCTGGCCGAGCGGGCCCGGATCGCCCGGGAGATCCACGACATCCTGGCGCACTCCCTGTCCGCGCAGATCGTGCACCTCGAAGGCGCCCGGCTGCTGCTGCGCGCCGACCGGTCGCAGGAGGCGCTGGACCGGGTCGAACGCGCCCGCGAGCTGGCCAAGAAGGGCCTCGAAGAGGCGCGCAGGGCCGTGGCCGCGCTCCGCGACGACGCCCAGCCGCTGCCCGCCGCGCTGGACGCGCTCGCCGAGGAGTTCCGCAACTCGACCGGCGAGGAGTGCGCCGTCGTCGTCTCCGGGTTCGAACGCCGCCTGCCGCCCGAGACCGAGCTGGCGATGATCCGCACCGCCCAGGAGGCCGTCACCAACGTGCGGCGGCACGCCCCGGGCTCC
This sequence comes from Microbispora sp. NPDC046933, assembly GCF_040644635.1. Taxonomy (NCBI): domain Bacteria; kingdom Bacillati; phylum Actinomycetota; class Actinomycetes; order Streptosporangiales; family Streptosporangiaceae; genus Microbispora; species Microbispora sp. NPDC046933. The sequence goes on from NZ_JBEYWW010000001.1 coordinate 464,514, forward strand.
CCCGCCACCGTACGGCTGAGCTTCGGCGACCGGGAGTGCGAACTGGAGGTCGTCAACCCCCCGAGTGACGAGCCCGGGACGCCGGGGGGAGGATACGGTCTCGTGGGCATGCGCGAACGAGCCGAACTTCTGGGCGGCACCCTGGAGGCCGGCGAGACCGAGGACGGTTTCCGGGTCCGGCTGTGGGTGCCGGCGTGACCGCCCGGGTGCTCGTGGTGGACGACCAGGCCGTGGTGCGCGACGGGCTCGTCCTGCTGCTCGGCCTGCTGCCGGACATCGAGGTGGTGGGGTCGGCGTCCGACGGCAAGGCCGCGCTGCGCCTGGTCGCGGACGAACGGCCCGACGTCGTGCTCATGGACCTGCGCATGCCCCGGATGGACGGTGTGGAGGCCACCCGCAGGATCCGCGCCGGGTTCCCGGACACCCAGGTCGTCGTGCTCACGACGTACACCGACGACGAGTCGGTCTTCGCCGCGCTGCGGGCCGGGGCGCGGGGCTTCCTCACCAAGAGCGCGGACGCCGAGGAGATCGCACGCGCCGTGACCACGGTGATGAACGGCGACGCCCAGCTCGACCCGGGCGTGCAGCGCCGCCTCCTGAGCACCGTCACCGGCGCCGCATCACCGGGCGAGACGCCCGCCCCGGCCGCCACACCGGCTCACCGGTCGCGTTTCTCGCCGCGCCACGCCCGGGAGGCGCCCCGAACGGGCCGGACGCCGGGGGCGGGGACGCCGCCGGATGCCGGGATGGGGCCGGGCACCGCGTCATCTCCCAGCACCGGGGCATCTCCCAGCGCCGGGACGTCGGCCGGTGCCGGGGCGCCGCCGCCCGACGGGCTCACTCCGCGCGAGGCGGAGGTCCTGCGGCTCATCGCGCGCGGCCTGTCGAACGCCGAGATCGCCGCCGCCCTGTTCATCGGCGAGGCCACGGTCAAGACGCACATCAACAACCTCTTCGCCAAGGCCCGTCTCCGCGACCGGGCCCAGGCGGTCGCGTACGCCTATCGGACCGGCCTGGCCGACCCCCGCGACGGCTGATCCAGGCGGCGGGACAGCCGGGCGGCGGCGTAGCCGAGGGAGTTCGTCGCCAGGTGGAGCAGCGCGGGTGCGAGCAGCCCGGCGCGGTGACGCAGCCCGTGGAACACGAGCCCGGCGGCGGCGGTAGACGCCACCGTCCCCGCCACCAGCCGTCCCGTCTCCAGCCGCGCCGCCTTCATGGGGCCGGCGGCCTCGTCCGGCGTCTCCCCAGCGGTCAGGCGGCCGAGGGCGGGGTTGGCGCGGGCCATGTCCATGGCGGGCAGCACGTGCCACAGCCCGAACAACGCGGCCGAGGCCGCGACAGACGTACGGGCCGGAAGCACCCGGCCGAGCAGGGCGGGCAGCACGCCGCGGAAGCCGACCTCCTCCAGCAGCACGGTGCCGAAGGGCACCTGGACCAGGGCCTCCTCCAGCACCCGGCGGCGCGACAGGGCCAGCGCCCTCGCGTCGTGGAAGAGCGGCCGGGTGCGGGGCAGCGCCACGCCGGCCGCGTAGACGGCCGCGACGCCCGCGGCGAGCGCTCCACCGGTCACCGCGCCCGCACGGGCGCGGCGGAAGCCCAGCTCGTTCCAGGTCAGCCCCTCGCGCCGGGCGATCACCAGCAGCGCGCCGGTCGCGGCCGCCGAGGTCAGCGGCGCCCACCGCCGGGCGATCCGGTTGTTCAGCACGTTGGCCGCGGCGAGCACGCCGAGACCGGTCGCGATCGCACCTGCCCCCCTCGTCCGGTTCGTCGTCACGACCGCCATGCTCCCATCACCCCCGGAGCGTACGAGGGCCCGGCAGTCACAAAGCCGGCGGCGGGGTGAACGGGAGGAGCCTCTTGTACGGCACCCGTGCCGTGACCACGTGCGTATTCGTCCGGGCGGCCCCCGCCCCCAAGCAGCAGGGGTCCGCTGCGGCGACAGCGGACCCCTCGAAACCCTTGATACGCGCCCGAGCCACCTGCCAGATCCGGCTTACGGGCCGGCTGCCCCGCGGAGGGCTACCACCAGGGAGTGCACCTCGTGGTTCCGCCGACGATCTGCCCGCAGGCGCGGAACCAGTAACCATCCTTCGAACTCGTCTTCTGGGCCGCGCTCGTGTTCGTCAGGCCGTCCGCCTGAACCGTGAAGGGACCGCACTGCAGCCAGCCGCCGTTTGTGGCGGTCGTGGTCCAGTCCATCCAGACCTTGTCGCCCTTCTTCGTGGTGCCCCTGATAATGGCCCATCCGCGCTGGACACCGCTGATCGAGCCGTAGTGCAGTTGCGCCTTTCTCCCACCGCCGAGGTCGACGCTGTAAGCGACCGTTCCGGTCTTGTTGTAGGGGATGTCCACGAAACCGTTGGCGCCGTTGACGCACTCGGAAACAGCGGCATTGGCGGGAGCTGCCGCGAAAACGCCTGTCAATGTGCCGGCGGCGAAAGCCCCGGCAGCGGCGGCAACCGACAGAGACCTACGGATGGATCGCATCTTTCCCCTCTCAGGAATTCTTCGACGGCGGTGCGCCGACAGCCGGGCGCAGCACGCGGATGCTGAACACGACTTCGGCTGAGACAGGCGATTCGTTCCTATCTCCGAGATCAATGAGATGTCCCATAAGGGGCTAACCGCAACGCCTTTCAGTCCTGGCCGAAAGGGTTCGCCGAAGACTCCGGCGGCACGGGTCCGGTCCGGGTCGAAACCCGGTCAGAGCCGCCTGTTGCCGCCTGACGCCCGCACCCTCAGCAGGCACCGACCCCTTCGGTGTAGCCGTGGGCGAAGTACTGCCGGCGCTGTTCCGGGGTGCCGTGGGCGTCCGGCGCCAGCCACATGTCGGTGGGGTCGCCCGCCGCCTGGAGGTTGGCGAGCAGTTCCTCCTCGTCGCCCTGCTCCGTGCCCAGCACTCCCACGCGGATCAGGCCGCTCAGCGCGGCGCCGGCGTAGCAGTCGGCCTGGAGCTCCCGCTCCACGTTGAACCGGAAGTCCTCGACGAGCTGGGCCTGCACGGCATGCCCCAGTTCGTGCGGGATCACGACATAGACCGCGCCGTCGCCCATCTGGTCGTACATCGCCTTCAGCCAGGCCGCGTCATACGCGATGAAATGGCCGTACGGACAGTAGAAGGCGTTCTCGGGCACGGCCGGCTGCCCGCCGCAGTCGGGGCCGTCGTTTCCCCGGTAGGCCACGAAGCGGGTGATCGGACGGTAGGTCCCGCCGCTCTCCCGGAAGCGGCGCGACCAGAACCACTCGGTGAGGCACCGGGCCAGCTTGACGTCGCCGGGGAAGTCGTCGCCGGTGCCCTCGCACGGCGTGCCCCGGGACGCCGCGTCCCCCGGCTGCGCCCGGTCGGGCGGGGAGCCGGTGAGCGTGCCGCAGGAGGCGACCAGCACCGCCAGGAGCAGGAGCACGGCGAGTGTTCGGCGGGTCATTTCCGTGTGAATACCCATTTGGACGGCAAAGATTTGCGCCGTCGCCGAACTCGGGAGCTTCACATGGTCCAGGTGTGGACGGGCTCGTTGGTGTGCATGTGCTGCAGGTAGCGGAGGGTCATGCGGCGCAGCGCCTCGTGGTCGCCGCCGAACGCGCGGGCCGTCCTGACCTGCCAGTCCGCCCCCGTACGGCCGGTCACGCAGCGCCGCTCGATGATGCCGAGCAGCCGGTCGCGCTGGACCGGGTCGACCTCCCACAGGTGAAGCCCGTGGTAGGCCATGGGCAGCAGCCTGCGCAGGATCAGTTCGGCGGCGGGCACCTCGCCCAGGCCCGGCCAGTAGAGGCGGGCGTCGAGCCCGTGCCGCGCGGCGTTGCGGAGGTTGTCCTCGGCCGCGGCGAAGGACATGCGCGTCCAGACGGGCCGCTCGGCCGCCGGGAGCACGCCCATGAGCCCGTAGTAGAACGCGGCGTTGGCGGCGATGTCGGCCACCGTCGGCCCGGCGGGCAGTACGCGGTTTTCCACCCGCAGGTGGGGGACGCCGTCCGAGACGTCGTAGACCGGCCGGTTCCAGCGGTAGACGGTGCCGTTGTGCAGCCGCAGTTCGTGCAGCTCGGGCACCCCGCCCTCGTCGAGGACCCGCCTCGGGTCCTCCTCGTCGCACAGGGGCAGCAACGCGGGGAAGTAGCGGACATTCTCCTCGAACAGGTCGAAGACCGACGTGATCCACCGCTCGCCGAACCACACGCGCGGCCGCACGCCCTGGGCCTTCAGCTCCTCGGGCCGGGTGTCGGTGGCCTGCTCGAACAGGCTGATCCTGGTCTCACGCCACAGCTCCTTGCCGAACAGGAACGGCGAGTTGGCCGCGACCGCGACCTGCGGACCGGCGATGACCTGGGCCGCGTTCCAGTGGTCGGCGAACGTCTCGGGGCTGACCTGCAGGTGGAGCTGCACGCTCGTGCACGCCGCCTCGGGGGTGATGCTGTCGGCGTAGGTGTCGAGCCGGTCCACCCCCTCGATCATGATGTGCAGGTCCTCGCCCCGGGCGGCGAAGATCTGCTCGTTCAGCAGTTTGTAGCGGGGGTTGGCCGACAGCGTTCCCTCGCTGACGTCGGTCTCACGCAGCGTCGGCAGGATGCCGACCAGCATGAGCTGCCCGCCGACGCGCGCCGCGCGCTCCTGCGCCCGGTTGAGGCGCAGCCGTACGGACTCCTCCAGCAGGCGGCTGCCCTCGCCGGACAGCACCTGCGGCGGGATGTTGATCTCGACGTTGAACTGGCCCAGCTCCGTCGCCCAGTCGGGCTCCGCGATGGCGGCCAGGACCTCGGCGTTCTTCATCGCCGGCTCGCCCCGGGAGTCGACCAGGTTCAGCTCGATCTCCAGGCCCATCTGGGGCCGGTCGAACCCGAACCGCGACTCCCGCAGCATCTCGGCCAGGACGTCCAGCGACAGCTTCACCTTGTCCCGGTAGCGACGACGGTCCTCCCGGGTGAAGGAGACGGAGGGTACGTCACGGCCCATGCACTGAGCGTCGCATGCCGACAGGCGATCGCACCAGACGGATCCACACAGACGGGGTCAGACCAGACGTCTGGCGGTGGCCCAGCGCGACAGCTCGTGCCGGTTGGACAGCTGCAGCTTGCGCAGCACGCTCGACACGTGCGTCTCGACCGTCTTCACCGAGATGAACAGCTCCTTGGCGATCTCCTTGTAGGCGTAACCCCGCGCGATCAGCCGCAGCACCTCGCGCTCCCGCTGGGTGAGCGAGTCGAGCTCCGGGTCGATGGGCGGGGCCTCCGTCGAGGCGAACGCGTCGAGCACGAACCCGGCCAGCCGCGGCGAGAACACCGCGTCGCCCTCGGACACCCGGATGATCGCGTCGGTCAGCTCGGCGCCGCTGATCGTCTTGGTCACGTAGCCCCGGGCGCCGCCCCGGATGACCCCGATCACGTCCTCTGCCGCGTCCGACACCGACAGCGCGAGGAAGCGCACCTGGGAGCCCGAGCCGAGCACGCGCCGCAGCACCTCCTGGCCGCCGCCGCCCGGCATGTGCACGTCGAGCAGCACCACGTCGGGCTGCAGCTCGCCGATCGCCGTCACCGCCGACTCCACGTCCTCGGCCTCGCCGACCACCTGGATCGACGGCCCCAGCTCGGCCCGTACGCCGGACCGGAACAGCCGGTGGTCGTCGACGATCAGCACGCGTACGGTCTTCATGGCTCCCTCTTCATGGTCAGCATGACCTCGGTTCCGTCGCCGGGCTCGGTCCTGACCCGGGCGCTTCCCCCGTTGCGCTCCATCCTGCCGATGATCGACTGGCGGATGCCCATCCGGTCGCCGGGGACGTCGTCGAGCACGAAGCCCTTCCCCCGGTCCCGGACGAACACCGTCACCTCGTCGGGCTCGACCTCGGCGTAGACGGAGACGACCGGAGCCCCACTGTATTTGCACGCGTTGACCATCGCCTGCCGGGCGGCGTGCAACAGGGCCACCATGCCTTCGTCCAGCTCGCAGTCGCCCACGCAGACGACCTCGATCTGCACGCCGTGGGCGTCCTCCTCCTCGGCCGCGACCCGCCGTACGGCCGCGGCGAGGGTGGCGTCGGCGTCCTGCTTGGGCTGGTAGAGCCAGTTGCGCAGCTCCCGCTCCTGCGACCGGGCGAGCCTGGCGACCTCCCGCGCGTCGTGGGCGTTGCGCTGGATAAGGGTCAGCGTGTGCAGCACCGAGTCGTGGACGTGGGCGGCCACCTCTGCCCGCTCCTCCTGCCTGATGCGCTCGGTGCGCTCCCGCTGGAGCTCCTTCACGAGCGAGGCAAGCCAGGGCGCGGCGATCATCAGCATGCCGCCGACGACGACCGCGGTGAACACGAGCCCGGTCCTGGCCTTGGCCAGCTCGCCGCTCGCGGCCAGGAAGCCGATCGCGCCCACGACGACGAGCAGCGCGCCGATGCCGGTGCGCACCCAGGTCGTGCTGACCTGCTTGACCGCGCCGGACATCCACCGCTGCCGCCGTCCCGGGTCGGCCTGCTGCCACAGGATCAGCGCGCCGATGCCGCCGACCGCGATCGGCCACGTGCCGAACCCGCCGCTGGAGGCGCCCGTCATCCACGCGAAGCCCGCCAGCGCCAGCCACAGCACGCCGTACGCGGCGAGCTGGCCCCACTCGCGGGCCGGCTCGCGGCCCTTCACCTCCTCCTTGGGAGTGAACATCCACAGCGCGGCGTACGCCACGACGCCCAGCCCGTCGACGACGGTGAGCAGCACGAACGCGAGGCGCAGCACGACGGGGTCGAGCCGCAGCTGGGCGGCGGCACCCTGCGCGACGCCCGCGACCACCCGGCCCGAGGCGGGCCGGACCATCCGGGGATACGCCGCGGGGGCGTTAGGCATCTCAGACATCTCGGGAAGCATCGTCACACGTCACAGACCATGAGCGCATCAGGGCATGCCCTGACGCCGCCCCTGAGGGGTCGGGGACGAGTCAGGGTAGTTAACGGCGAGGCGCTCCTGGTGCCTACTCGCAAGCGCGAGATTCGCCGGCGGAACGCTCCGCGTTCGCAGGATTACGGACACTGTCGGATCACGCCACCGGTCGGGCATCTGGAACCCGCTCACACGGCAGGATTCGCGGCACGCCCTGATCCTGGACCGGCACGGGCCCTGCTCAAGGAGTGGGCGCAGTCGGATGCCTACGGTTCTGTCTCTCCCGAGCGAATGGATGACCGTGCGGTACCCGGTCGAGGCGGTACGACCCGCAGGATCATGGCCGGTCGCCGGGGTGCCGGCCGTGGAAGGCCGTGGTCGTCTCGAGCGCGGCCCGCCGGGTGGTGACCTGGTTGACCGGCGCGCTCTCGTCGGCGTAGCCGAAGGAGATGCCCACAAGCAGTTTTCCCGTGGTGATGCCGAGTTCGCCGCGGATGGTGTCGGCGTAGAAGCTCAGCAGCCCTTGAGGGCAGCTGTCCACGCCGTAGGCGGTCATCGCCAGCAGCAGCGTCTGCATGTAGGCGCCGACGTCGGCGGCCAGCCGTGGCCCGCCGTCGCCGGTGACGAACAGGAACGCCACGTGCGGCGCGCCGTAGAAGCGCAGGCTCTGGGCGTCGTAGGCGGCCCGCGCCGCGTGGTCGTCGAGACCGATGCCCAGCGCGCCGTAGAGCTCGGCGCCGAACTCCGCCCGCCGGGCCTGGTGCACCTGTGAGTACATGTCCTCCGTGTACGGGAAGTCGACCGAGACGCGCTGCTCGGCGTGGGCCCTGGGCAGGGCGTCCGCCAGTCGGTCACGTACCGCGCCGCTGGCCACCTCCACCTGCCATGGCTGGGCGTTGGAGTTGGACGGCGCGGCGCCGGCCAGGGAGAAGATGGCGCGCATCGTCTCCTCGGGTACGGCTTGCGGCCGGAACGCGCGTGTGGCACGACGTCCGCGGATCAGCTTCTCGGCTTGGCTGCTCAGGTCGATGGTCTGCGACCTGCTCATGGGGCACTCCTCCACGACGACTTAGGTAAACGGAATCGTTTACCTCCTGGCGTGAAGTTACCACCACGCCGGAGTGAAGTAAACGCAGGCGTACACTTAGTCCATGCTGACGGCCACGACACCTCGACGGCAGGGGCGCGGCGGACGGGAACGCATCCTGGCCGCCGCCGCCCGGTTGTTCGCGACCCAGGGGATCAACGCGACCGGCATGGAGCAGATCGCGGACGAGGCCCCGGTGTCCAAACGCACGCTGTACGCGCACTTCCGGACCAAGGACGATCTGGTGATCGCCCACCTGCAAGACCTCGCCTCATCGGGCAGAACCCTGGAGAGCGTGCTGACCCGCGAGGACCTTTCCCCGCGCGAGCGGATCCTGTGGCTGTTCGACCTGCCCGCAGCGGACGCCGCCCCGGTACGCGGGTGCCCGTTCATCGATGCCGCGGCGGAGTTCCCCGACCCCGACAGCGTGGTCCACGCCTACGCCCGCGAGCAGAAACTGCGGATGGCGCGGCTGGTCACCGCGCTGCTGACCGAGCTGGGCTGCCGCGAGCCCGCCGCCCTCGCCGAGCAACTGGTCACCCTCGCGGACGGGGCCGCCAGCCGCGCCATGGTGCTGGGCGAGGCCGACTACGGTCGGCACGCACGGGCCGCCGCGGAGATCCTCCTCCTGCACAGCCTGCCGGAACCAGCCGACGGGGCGGCACATGTGCTCTGAACGAGCCGCCTCACCCACCAGGCCAGCCCCGGGCACGTGTGGCCACGCTGGTCGTCGCTACCTTTGATCCGAATCGCGCCCCATCCTCTTGTTCCAGGTCTCCCCAACGTCGGGCCAGTCGGCCACCGGGGGCAGGTTGGGAGCCGGATCCTCGCTGCCGTCGTAGTGCTTTATGTCGCCTGCGACGCGTAGACGTGGCTGACTGAGACGCAGAGCTCTATGGCGAGTTCACGTAGTGCCACCACCGCATTGAAGCGGACGTCAGCCTCGTCATCGAGGGCGGCGTCCCTGACCTGGCGCCACATGGCATCCGCGTACCGCCACAACGCGTGCCGGGCACGGTACTGCACCTCGCTCATTCGGGGTCAACGCGAGAAGCGCGGCTTCGTCCAATTCGCTGAGGGCGTTCGCCAACTCCATCACGTTCTGCTCGTGGCGGCTGGAGTTCTCCCACTCAGCGCCTTCCGCCGTCATGACAGGACCGTACCTCTGTGCTGGCTGGGCGCTGGTCCAACCTAACCGTCACGATCATCATGGCCGCCCGGCGCCGCCCGGCGCGATGAGACCTTCGCCTCGTCATCGCCCGGCCCGCAGCACCACGGCGAGCGGCAGCATCAGGTCACCGCAGACCACTGCCGCACGGGCCCGGCCGCTGAATCCGCCCCAGCGGGCTGCCCGGCGCACCCGGCACCTGCGCTCGGGTCACCTCCGCCGGGGACGACACCATCGTCCGCGAGCCGGGGATCGGCGGCAGCGCGTACGCCTGGCAAACGAAGGTGAGCCAGGGGTTCGCAGGGCGGGAGCGACTGCGCCGCTTCGAGGATCTCGACGGTTGTACACGCGCATTCGACTGGCATGCCAGGTCCACCCCGGGAGAAGGCCGCCTCCACTTCCGGCTGGTAGCTGAGGACCGCACGGCCAGGATCGCCTACATAGGTCTCAAGCTCGGCATCCGAGAGCCCTGACGCCGCCCCTGAGGGGTCGGGGACGAGTCAGGGGTTCCCCCGATGGCAGGGGGGCGGCGGGCGAGGCCAGGATGGGACCATGACCGAGGCACCACCGACCCCCGCTCCCGACCCCGCCGGCACGCCCGAGCCCGAGAAGGCGCTGAGCCGCTCCCGGGACGGACGCGTGATCACGGGCGTCTGCGCGGGTCTCGGCAGGTTCACAGGCATGGACCCCGTGCTCTTCCGGGTCGGATTCGCGGTGCTGGTCCTCGCCTCCGGCATCGGCATCATGCTGTACGTCGCGGCGTTCCTGCTGATGCGCCGGCCGGACGGCGGCCCCGGCCACCTGGAGCAGTGGACCCGGCGGCTGTTCGACGCCGAGACCGTGCTCGCGCTGCTGGCCGCGGTCTTCGCGTTCGGCCTGATCATCAACGTCGCCTCCGGGGGGATCAACCGCGGCACGATCGTGGTCGGCACCCTGCTGGCCATCGTGCTGATGGCCGCCCACGCGCGCGGCGTCGACCTGCTGACGATGGCCAAGTCGATGCCCGAGCGGGCGACCGGACGGCGCGGCATGACCCGGGCCACCCCGAACTTCGCGCCGTTCACGCCCTTCACTCGGCCTGCCGCCCAGGAGCCGTACGTGCCCGGGCCGTACGGGGCGGCGGCCGGGGCCTCCGGAGCGGGAGCGCCGCCGGCGGAGACCCCGCTCCAGGAGACCCCGCTCCAGGAGACACCGGCGCCGCAGGGGGCCGCCGAGCAGGCGCCCGCGCCGGACGCCGCGGCCACCGGCCCGGCCGCCCCCGGCACGACCGTGGACAGAGCCGTGGACAGAGCCGCGGACAGAGCCGCGGACGACACCGCGATCCACGACACGATCATCCAGGACCCGGTAGCGACGAAGGACACGGCGGCAAAGGACACGGCGGCAAAGGACACGGCCGCGAAGGGCACGGCCGTGGACGACACGCTCGTCCAGGAGGCCGTCGCCGAGGACGCGGCGGCACCGGCCGGGCGGGCCGTCGGCGACCCGCCGACCCGGCCCTTCGAATCCGTCGCCCGCCTGGCCGCGGAGCCCGCTCCCGGCCCGAACACCCCCGACCCGAACACCCCCTGCCCGCACATCCCCGGCCCGAACACCCGCGACTCGCGGACCCCGGCCCAGAACACCCCGGCCCCGAACACCTCGGCCCCGAACACCCCGGGACCGGAGGTTTACGGGGCGCCGGCCGGCTGGGCCCCCGGCGCGCCGGGGCCCTCCGTCTCCGCGCCTCCGGCCGGAGACGGCTACCGGCGGCTGTCCGACCTGGCCCGTGAGGCGCGCGCGGGCGCGTACGGCCGCAGCGGCGCCCAGGACCCCGGGCACGGCATGCGAGGATACGGTGCCGGAGGGCATGGATACGGAGCCGGAGAGCCCTTCGCCCCCCACGGCCCCTACACGCGACGGGAGCCGTACCAGCAGCCCTACGGTGCGCCCTACCCGCCGAGCCCCTACGCCCCGCCCACGCCGCCGCCTCCGCGGCCCGCGAAGCCCAAGCGTCCCAGGTCGTTCGTCGGCGGCCTCACCATCTGCCTCGCCCTGATCGTTGGAGGGATCATGGTCACCATGCAGCGGACCGGCTCCGGCTCGGTCGGCCTGCCGGTCGTCGGCGGGGCCGTCCTCGTCACGATCGGAGCGGGCCTGCTGGTCGCGGCGTGGTTCGGCCGCGGCGCGGCGCTGATCGCCACCGGGACGATCGTGGCCCTCGTGCTGGTGGGAAGCTCGACGGTGAACGGCATTCCCCGCAAGGTCGGCAGCTTCGTCTGGCACCCCGTCGGCTCCGTCCGGTCGCCCGGCACCTACGAGCTGGGCATCGGCGAAGGCAAGCTCGACCTGAGCGACGTGACGCTCAAGCCGGGCGGCCGGGTCAGGTTCGACGCCTCGGTGTCGCTGGGACAGCTCACGGTGATCGTCCCGGCGACCGCCCGCGTGGAGGTGCATGGCTCCGCCAAGCTGGGCGAGGTGAAGATCGACCACAAGGTCGAGGACGGCAGCGACGTGCAGTTCGACCGCGTCCTGGAGCCGGAGACACCCGTCGAGGGCGACGCGCCGACGATCGAGCTGCACGTCAAGGCCGGGTTCGGCGACGTGGAGGTGCGCCGTGCGGCCTGAGTCGCGGCCCGAGCGCCCGCGCCGGGCGCACCGTACGGACTGGATGTCGCTGCTGTGCGGCCTGCTGTTCATCGGCATGGGCATCCGCTACCTGACCGGACCCGACCCCGACGCCGTCATCATGGCGCCCGTCCTCGTCGGAGGCCTGGGCTTCGCGGCCTTCGTCGCCATCCTCGCCAAGGCCATCCGCCGCTGATCCGCTGATCTAGTCACGGCCGGTGCCGCTCCGTGCGGCGCCGGCCTTCCGTCTTTTCCGGGTTTTTCCGGGTTTTCCGGGCGAACCGCTGCGGGAAGCATACTCAGTATGCATACTGAGTATTCATGTCGGTACGACACGGCCTGCTCGCCCTGCTGAGCCGGGGCCCGCGCTACGGCTACCAGCTCAGGGCCGAGTTCGAGGCGTCCACGGCGACGACCTGGCCACTGAACATCGGGCAGGTCTACACGACGCTGTCCCGCCTCGAACGGGACGGCCTGGTGTCCCGCGACGACCAGAGCGAACAGGACGAGCAGGGCCGGGTCCGCTACGCCATCACCCCCGAAGGCCGCGACGAGCTCGACCGGTGGTTCGCCAAACCCGTCTCCCGGGCCGACCGGCCCCGCGACGAGCTCGTCATCAAGCTCGCGATGGCGGTCACCACGCCCGGCGTGGACGTGGCGGCGGTGATCCGGGCCCAGCGGTCCGCGACGATGCGGGGCCTGCAGGAGCTCACCCGCGCCCTGCGGAGCCTCGACGCGTCCGCCGAGACCGCACAGCGCCTGGTCGTCGACTCGATGATCTTCCATGCCGAGGCCGAGCAACGCTGGCTCGACCACTGCGAGGCCGTCCTCGCCCGTCCCTCCGAGGAGATTCCGTGACCGAAAACCGACCTCCGGACCGGTTACCCGCACCGGACGGCGCGCCGGTCGTGCGCATGACCGCCGTCGTACGCGTCCACGGCGAGGGGGCGGGGGCCGTCCACGCGCTGCGGGGCGTCAGCCTGGACGTCGGCGCCGGGGAGCTGGTCGCTGTCATGGGCCCGTCCGGGTCCGGCAAGTCCACCCTGCTCAACCTCGCCGGCGGGCTGGACCGCCCGACGGAGGGGTCGGTGACGCTCGAAGGCCGCGAGCTGCGGGATCTGTCCCTCAAGCAACTGGCCGCGATGCGCCGCAGGAGCGCCGGCTACGTCTTCCAGGACCTCAACCTCATCCCGTCGCTGACCGTCGCCGAGAACGTCGCGCTGCCGCGCGAGCTGGACGGCGTCCGTACGGCGAAGGCCAGGCGGGAGGCCATGGCGGTGCTGGAGGAGGTCGGGCTCGCCGACCTGGGCGACCGGTACCCCGACGACCTGTCGGGCGGCCAGCGCCAGCGGGCCGCCATCGCCCGTGCGCTGGTCGGGGAACGGCGACTGCTCCTGGCGGACGAGCCGACGGGCGCGCTCGACACCCGCGCGGGCGACGAGATCATCCAGGTGCTCCGGCAGCGTGCCGACGCGGGGGCCGCCGTGCTGCTGGTCACGCACGAGCCGCGCTACGCCGCCTGGGCCGACCGGGTCGTCTTCCTCAAGGACGGGCGGATCACCGAGTCCGCCGACCGGATGGAGACCGCCCGATGAAGGGTGTCAGGGCCGCGTTGCGGATCTCCCGCCGCAACGCCCGGCGGTCGAAGGGGCGCAGCGCGCTGATCCTCGCGATGATCGCCCTGCCGGTCACCCTCGTCACCTTCGCGCTGACCGCCGTCGCCACCGTGAACGCGGGAAGCGACGCCCAGCTGCGCTACCCGCTCGGCCGGGCCGACGCGCTCGTGATGGGCGCCCGCGGGTGGCACTCCTTCACCCAGAACGCCGTTGGCGAGAACATCCCCGGCGGCGACGGGAGCACACCGTTGACCGAGGCGGAGATCGCGACCCGCCTCGACCCCGGCAGCCGGGCGATCCCGGTGTCCCAGGCGTACGTTCGCTACGTCACACCCCAGGGCTACGAGTCGGGGTTTCTGCGCCAGGTGGACCTGCGCGACCCGCTCTCCCGCGGCACCTTCCGGCTGACAGAGGGCAGGCTGCCCGCCGCTCCCGGTGAGGCCGTCGTGTCGGCCCGGCGGGGCGGCCCGGACCTGGCCCCGGGCGTGACCCTCTTCACCGCCGGTGAACGGCGGCCGCTGCGCGTCGTCGGCGTCGTCCTTCTCGCCCCGGCGGGTAACCCGCCTGACCTGGTCGTGTTTCCCGGCAGTCTGCCGGACGCCGTGTTCGGGCCGGTGGACCCCGGGTTGGTCACGCGAGGCTGGCTCGTGGCCGCACCGCACCCGGTCACGTGGCCCGACGTGTGGCGGCTCAACGAACGCGGCCTGCTCGTCCTCAGCAAGGCGGTCGCCGAGCAGTCCCCGCCGCGGTTTCCCATGACGGCCTGGACCGATACGAGGAGCTTCCTGGAGGCGGTCCCCTGGATCGGGATGGCGCTGCTGCAGGTCGTCCTCTCGGCCGGGCCGGCCTTCGCCATCGGCCGGCGGCGCAGGGCCTCGGAGTTCGCGCTGGTCGCCGTGCAGGGCGGATCACCCGCACAGCTGCGCGCGATCGCACTGGCCGACGGCCTGCTCTTCGGCGTCGCGGCCACGGGGATGGGGGTGGCGCTCGGCATCGGCGTCGCGGCACTGGCGATGCCGGGGCTGGAGGTTTTCGGGGGGGCCTTGGCCGGTCCGTTCACCGTGCCCTGGGCGACGGTCGGGCCGCTCACGGCGCTGGGCGTCGTCGCCGGGCTGCTGGCCGCCCTCGCCCCCGCCGTCGCGGCGAGCCGTACGGACGCCACGGCGGTGCTGTCGGGCAGGCGCGAACGCCGCCGCGACCGGGCCGGCAGGCCGCTGCTGGGAGCGGCGCTCGTGGCCGTGGGCGTCGCGGGAGCCGCCATGACCGCCCGGCGCGACACCGCCTGGATCGCGGCCGCGGCACTGTGCATCCAGCTGGGACTGGTGGCGGTGGTGCCCACGGTCGTCACCGTGGCGGGACGGCTCGCCGCCCGGCTCCCCCTGCCGCTCCGGTTCGCCGCCAGGGACGCCGCACGCAACAGGGGCCGTACGGCGCCCGCCGTCGCCGCCGTGATGACCGCGGTCACGGCGCTCACCGCGCTCGGCGTGGTGATGGAGAGCCGGATCGCACAGGAGCAGGCCACCAACCTGTACTTCCCGCGGTCCCCTCTCGGCACGTTGACGATCAGCGGGCCGGACCTCACTCCCCAGCTGTGGGAACGGGTCCGCGCCGCCGTCCGGGCGGAACTGCCGGCCGGGGTGCCGCTGATCGAGGCGCGGACCCTCGCCACGACCTCGGGCGTGCCGCTCAGCGTGAGCATGCCGCTCGCGAACACCGAAGCGTTTCGCCGATGGCATTTGATCGAGGATCTCGGCGGCACCGGCGGTCTCTTCGTCTCCGACGACGAGCGACTGCTCCGTTATGTCCTCGGGCGCGAGGATCCGGCGGCGGTCGCGGCGCTCCGCGGCGGCAAAGCCGTCGTGCTGGACCCCGCCGCCGTCGAACAGGGCCACATCCGCCTCGACGTGTGGCCCGGCAGCGGGCTGGGCACCGGTGACAGGGCTCCGCTCACCCTGCCCGCGGTGGGCGTACGGGCGGCCGAGGGGCAGGGCTGGGCTCGGGCGGTCGTCTCGCCGGAGACGGTCGAGAAGAAGGGGTATCGGACCGCCCCGGCGATGCTCCTGGTCGATCCCGCCGGCTTCCGGACTCCTAAGGCGACGGCCGATCGGATCGCCGCCGAGGTGGAGGCGATCAGCGCCAAGGCGGAGGTACGGCTCGAGACACCACCCGGCCCGGGCGATCAGCTGCCGTTGGTGGTGCTGGGCATCGCCGCGGCCGTGCTCGTGCTGGGGATGACGTTCGTCGCCACCATGCTGGCCGCCGCGGAGGCGCGCCCGGACCTGGAGACCATGTCCGCCGTGGGCGCGGCGCCGCGCGTGAAGCGGGCGATCGTCGGCGGGCAGGCCCTGGTGATCGCGCTGCTGGGCTCGGTCATGGGGGTGCTCGCGGGCTTCGCCCCCGGCATCGCGGCCGCCCGGCCCTCCGCGGGCGAGACCGTGAACATCCTGGGCCCCGACGGCTTGACGATGACCACGGCACAGGCCGATGTGCCGGTGTTCGCGATCCCCTGGGCGCTCGTCGGCCTGCTCGTCGTGGTGCTCCCCCTGCTGGCCGCGCTCGGCGGCGCCGCGTTCACGCGGTCGCGCCTGCCACTCCCCGGGCGGAGGGCGACGTGACGGTTACCGCGAGAAGCAGCGACGTCTGGGCGAAGATCCTGGTGAGCGCGCCGGCGATCGGAGCGGCATTCGGCGCGGCGACCTCCCTGGTGAACGCGCTCTCCGACAGCTTCGCCGACCTCGAAGGCCGTGCCTACACCACCGGCGGGTGGTCGGTCGCGGAGATCATGAGCGTGCTGCTCGACTCCGGCTGGGCGTGGGCGGGTCTGGCGGTGGCGGTGGGGTGGCTGGTCACCCGCGCCGGGAAGAGCCGTCCCGCGGCACCGGCGCGGGGTGGTGCCGCCGGCGCGCTGGCCCTGCTCGCCGCCACGGCCGCCTACAGCATCGTGGACACCATCCGCAGTGGCGGGTGCGCGTGGGAATGGTACGCGTCGGAACCACCCCTGTGGTACATCGCCGCTGTCATTTTCGGAGCGCCCCTGGGCGCCGTCGGCGCATGCGTCAGGCGACCGGGAGCGATCGGTCTGCTCGCGAGACTGACCGTGCCGGTCGGCGCCGCCGTTCAGATGGTCGTGCTCCCGCCCGGCAGGAACGAGGTGGTCCAGACCATGGGGAAGACGATCGTGTGGACGGCGGCCGCCGCGGCCATCGGCTTCATCGTCGCCCGCTTCCTCACGGAGCGACGCCGGCGTTCTCCGGCGGCTACGGAGTCGCCGTGACGGCGGCCCGTACGGCCGACAGGCAGCGTTCCACGACGGGCCGGGGGGCGAAGGCGTAGGTGCCGTCGCCGAACAGCTCGAATGTCATGAACCCGGCATAACCGCGGCGGGACAAGGCGGCGAGATAGTCGGCCAGCGGCAGCTCCCCGTCGCCCCACGCCAGGTGCCCGGCCGGGCGGCCGTCGATGAGGTGCACGTGGCGGACCCGGTCGCCGAGCGCGTCGAAGTAGTCGTCCACGCTCTCCCCGGCGACCGCCATGCCCACGGTGTCGAGCACGGCGGCGAGGTTCGGCGCGCCGACCTCGTCCAGCATCCGGGCGAGCGCCCGCGAGTCGTTGAGCAGGTTCGACTCCACCCGCTGGAGCGGTTCGAGCACGCAGGTCACCCCGAAACCCTCGGCGTACCCGGCGATCTCGGCGAGCGCGTCGGCGGACCTGCGCCAGGCGGCCTCCACCGGCTCGTCCTCGTATCCCCGGCCCGGTGTGAGCAGGAGCAACTCGGCGCCGAGCTCCGCGCACAGCTCCGCCGCCCGGCGGAACATCGCGATGCTGGAGGCGCGCAGCCGCGTGTCGGCCGAGGCGATGTTGACCGGGTAGGCCACCTGCTCGGGCGTGAGGCAGCGCACCCGCAGGCCGCGCGAGGCGGCCCGGCGGCGTACGGCGCGGGCCTCGGCGTCGCTCACCTGCGGCACGTGGAAGTGGGGGGCGATCCCCCACAGCTCCAGTTCCTCGCGGCCGAGGTCGGCGGCGTCGTCGAGGAACCGCTCGAACGGCAGGTGCTGGTAGGAGAAGTTCGATCCGGTGATGAGGGGCATGGGGCTCATTTTCCGACTCCGTCCGCGAGTCCCTTGACGATGTAACGCTGCCCGGCGAAGAACAGCAGCACGACCGGGAAGGCGGCGATCGCCATGCCGGCGAAGACGACGGGAAACTCGGTGCCGTGCTTGCTCATGAGGCTCATCAGGCCGACGGGGAGGGTCTGCACCCCCGCGCCGCTGGTGAAGACCATCGCGAACAGGTACTCGTTCCAGGCGAACAGGATGTGCAGCAGCACGGTCGAGGTGATGATCGGCTTGCACATGGGCAGGATGATCCGCCAGAAGGCGGTCCACCGGCCGCAGCCGTCCATCTCGGCCGCCTCGTCCACCTCCCGCGGCAGGTCGAGCATGTACGCCCGGATGAGGAAGGTGGTGAACGGCACCCGGAAGGCCGTGTAGAGGATGAGCAGCGCCCAGAAGCTGTTGTACAGGCCCATGGACTGGAACATCTTCACCAGCGGTACGAGCGCCACGCTCGGGGCGAGCATCAGGCCGCCGAGGATGATCCCGGTGGTCAGCTTGGAGAACGGGATGTTCACCCGGGTGAGGCCGTACGCGGCCCACGCGCTGACGAACACGGTCGCGACCGTCGAGGTCACGGTGACCAGCACGCTCGTGGTGAGGTAGTTGCTCACCCCGCGGTTCCAGGCCTTCTGGTAGCTGTCGAAGCTCCAGTGGGAGGGCAGCGAGAAGGGGTTCCCGAAGATCTCGCCGTTGGTCTTGAACCCGTTGAGCACCATCCACAGCAGCGGATAGACCACCACCGCCGCGAGGCAGAGCAGGAACGCCCACAGGAACAGCCGGGTGATCACCCCCAGGAAGCCGATGCGACTCACCACTCCACCCTTCTCCTGCGCGCGACCCACAGTTGCGCGACGGCGATGCCGAGCGTGATCACGAAGATGACGGTCGCGATCGCGGCGGCGTAGCCGAAGTCGTTGCGGACGAAGCCGCTGCGGTAGAGCCAGGTCCCCAGCACCTGGGTCGAGTTGTCGGGCCCGCCGCTGGTCATCACCATGACCTCGTTGAACACCTGGAACGCCCCCGAGATCGTGACCATCGACATCACGCCGGTCATCTCTCGCACCAGGGGAACGGTCACGTGGAAGAAGCGGCGGACCGGGCCGGTGCCGTCGAGGGCCGCGGCCTGGTAGATCTCGCGGGGGATCCGCTGGATGGCGACGGCGAACAGCAGCGTGGAGTAGCCGAAGCCCTGCCACTGGCTCATCGCGATGATCGCCGACATGGCCGTGCTCTCCTCGCCCAGCCACGAGTGGCTGAGCCCGCCGAGGCCGACCGCCTGCAGCAGGTGGTTGAGCAGGCCGAGGTCGGGCTCGTAGATGAAGTAGAAGAGCAGGCCGGCGACGGTCAGCGAGATCGCGGAGGGGATGAAGTAGATCGCCCGCAGGACGCGCTGCCACCGCTCGCCGCGCACGCCTTCGATGAGCGCGGCCAGCACGAGCGCGCCGAACACCTGGAACACGATCGACACCACGGCGTACAGCACGTTGTTGCCGAGCGACCGCCAGAAGACCGGGTCCTCGACGAGCTTGGTGTAGTTGGCGAGGCCGACGTACTCCTGGCTGCCGCTGTAGATGTCCCACTTGAGCGTGCTGAACCCGAGGTTCTCGGCCAGCGGGAAGTAGACGAACACCCCGACCAGCACGAGGGCGGGAACGACCCACGCGAGCCCGAGCGCCCGTTTGCCGATGGTGCGCACCTGCTCTCCTCCGGCTACTTCGCCGACGCCGAGGCCTGGCGGACGCTGTCGAGCACCTGCTGGGGGGTCTTGCCGCCGGTGATCAGCGCCTCGCCGCCGGACAGCCAGGCGTCGGCGACGTCGGGCACGGTGACGGTGTCGAGCCAGGCGGCCAGCTTCGGCGCCTTGTTGACCAGCCCGACGCCCTCGTAGACCGCCTTGCTGGAGGTCTCGGGCGTGACGGCCCCGATGACCGTGCTGGGCTGGCCGTACGGCGGGGACGACAGGGTCTTGGCGTTCTCCACGCTCGTGACGAACTTCATGAAGTCGACGGCGAGCGGGATGCGCGGCGAGGCGGCGTTGACCAGATATCCCTCGGGCGCGCCCTCGATCACCGCGGGGTCGCCCTTCGCCCCCTGCGGCGCGGGCAGCTGGAAGATGCCGAAGTCGTCCGTGGGGAGCTTGCCCTTGGCCGTCTCGTTGTCGAACTCCAGGATCTCCTGGTAGTACATGGCCGCCTTGCCGTCGGCGAACTTCTCCTGCGCCGAGCTGTACAGCACGCCGTTGGTGCCGCTCTTGGTGTCGGTGCAGGTGTCGACGAGGGTCTTGAACCGGGTCAGCGCGGTGACGTAGCCCGGGTCGTCCAGCTTCGCCGTCGCGGGCTTGAGGTCGGCCTGCAGCGTGTCCCAGGGCACGTCGTAGGCGAACATCTGCTGCAGGTAGTGCAGGGCCGGCCAGCCGTCCTTGTTGCCGAACGCGATCGGCTCGTATCCCGCCTTGCGCAGCGGGCCGCAGGCGGCGATCAGGTCCTCGAACGTGGCGGGCACCTTCACCCCCGCCTTGGCGAACGCGGCCTTGTTGTAGCCCATGAACTTGCCGTTGCCGTACAGCGGGATCCCGTAGTACTTGCCGTCGTAGGCGAAGGCCGACAGCGCCCCCTCGCTGAAGGTCTTCCCCCACTCCGTGCCGGGTCCGATGATCTTGGTCAGGTCGGCCGCGCGGCCGCCGCGGACGAAGTTCTCCGCCCAGTTGCCGGTCCAGGTGAAGTAGACGTCCGGCAGGGCGTTCGACGCGGTCAGCGTCTTGGTCTTGTCCTTGATGCTCTGGTCGGTCTCCTGGATGAGCTGGACCTTCACCCCGGGGTGGAGCTTCTCGTACTCGGCGGCCAGGTTCTCGAAGTACGGCTCCAGCGGCTCTCCGGCGAACTTGGTGAGGACGCTCAGGGTGCCCGAGTAGTCGGGGGCGGCGGTCACGTCGGCCGCGGGAGCCTTGTCCGCCTGCCCGCCGCCGGTGCAACCGGCGAGGGCGAGCACCGACATCCCGGCGAGTGCCGCGAACGTCGTCAGTGCGCGAGGGCGCATGGGCTGCCTTTCTCTCTGGTCTCTCTGGGGGCTGGTCCATCTGGGTGGAGTGAGGACCGCCGGTGCCGGGGCCCTGAAATGCCGGGCCCCTGGCATGCCGGGGCCCTGGGATCCGCCGGGACGCGCCCCCGGCACGACCCGCCTGGTGTGGGGTGACTGTACAGAGCATCTGATACCGGTACCAGTACTTGTTTCAAGAATTTTTTCCCGCACGACGCGTCCGAGACCGCGGGAGGCAAGAAACACCAGATAGAGGCCGCTTGAGCACCGCAAAGCAGGCCACGGTGTTGACGTCGTACGTTCACCTGTGCCAGCGTGACCCCCGCGTGATACCGGTATCAGGCAGCAGGGGCGCCGCCGGTCCGCAGGTGATCCCGAAAGGACGCGACAATGCTCGGATTCAACGAGCCGGAATTCCTCTCCCAGCTGGCGAGCGCGGTGGCGCTGCGCCCGCGGATCGAGGAACTGGTCGATCGGCTCGTGGACGGGGGATTCGACAACCTCTACCTCGTCGGCGCCGGCGGCACCTACGCCCAGATGTGGCCGTACGAGCGCCTGGCGCGCCAGCGGTCCACCCTCGACGTGCGCGCGGTGATCGCGGCCGAACTGGTCGCCGCGGACGAGAAGGCGCTCGGCGAGCGCTCGGTGGCGATCTTCACCTCGGTCTCCGGCACCACCGACGACGTCGTCAGGGCCATCGAGTTCTGCAAGTCGAAGGGCGCCTACACCATCGGCTTCACCGGCTACCCCGACTCGCCGATCGCCCAGAACGTCGACCTCGCGCTGCTGACCGAGCCCAAGACGTGGCCGTTCGACATGCAGATGCTGCTCTTCATGGGCCGGCTGCTGTCGCGGCGGGGCGAGTTCGACGGCTACGAGAAGTTCGCCGCCGAGTTCGACGACATCCCGCGGATCCTCCTGGAGGTCTCCAAGCAGGCCGAGCCGGTCGCCGAGGCGTTCGCCGACGCCCACAAGGACAGCGACTACTACTTCCTCATCGGCGGCGGGAACCTCTGGGGGTTCACCTACCTCTACTCCATGTGCATCCTCGAGGAGATGCAGTGGCTGCGCACCACACGGGTGCACAGCGCCGAGTTCTTCCACGGCTCGCTCGAACTGCTCGAAGACAACACCAGCGTGCTCGTCTTCCAGGGCGAGGACGAGGCGAGGGCGCTCACCGACCGCGCCGAGGCATTCGCCAAGCGGATCTCCAAGGACGTCACGGTCTTCGACACGAAGGACTACCCGCTCGACGGCATCAGCCCGGAGTTCCGCGGCCTGCTCGCGCCGCTCGTCCTCGACACCGTCATGAGCCGCGTCAGCAAGCACCTGGAGCGGGTGCGCGACCACTCGCTCGACCTGCGCCGCTACTACCGCGTCATGGACTACTGATCCAGCCGTCCCCTTCCGGGCCCTCGCGCGTGCCTGCGCGGGGGCCCGTCCACAGGAGAGTCCTTTGAGAGTCCTCGGCTTCGGCGACAACATCGTCGACCGGTTCGTCGACCGCGGCGTGGAGTATCCCGGCGGCAACAGCGTGAACGTGGCCGTCTACGCCCGCCGTCTCGGCCTGGAGGCGGCCTACCTGGGCGTGTTCGGCGACGACGACCTCGGCGACTTCCTGCGCGCCTCGATCGCCGCCCAGGGAGTCGCGATCGACCGCTGCGTCGTGCGGGCCGGCGAGAGCGGCGTCTCCACGCTGCGTGTGGACGACGGCGACCGCGTGTTCCTCGGCTGGAACGGCGGCGGTGTCACGCTGCGGGAGCCGCTCGTCCTCGGCGACGACCTGCTGCGTTACGCCGCCTCCTTCGACCTGGTGCACTCCAGCGTGTACTCCCGCAGCGAGAGCGAGCTGCCCAAGCTGGCCGGGCTCGGCCCGCTGGTGAGCTTCGACCTGTCCAGCGAGGACGAGTTCCGCTCCCCCGCCTATCTCGACCGGATCTGCCCGCACGCCGACCTGGTCCTGCTGTCGTGCTCGCACCTCGACGAGGCCGCCACGCGGGCGCTGCTGGCCGAGGCCGTACGCCGCGGCGCGCGGCTCGCACTGGCCACGCGCGGCGTGGAGGGGGCGATCGCGCACGACGGCCGGGTCACGGTCGCGACCGCCGCACGCCGGGTGGAGGACCCCCGCCTGATGGTCGACACGATGGGCTGCGGCGACGCGTTCCTCACCGGGTTCGCCGTCTCACTGCTGCGCGGCGGCTGGACCGCCGGCACGTCCCCGGACCGCGACGCCGTCGAGCGCGCGCTCCACGACGGCGCGCGGTCGGCCTACGAGCAGTGCCTGGTGGAGGGCGCGTTCGGCCACGGACGGCCCGTTCTCACAAGATGAACCGGAGGATGCCCCTGCCCGCGAACCGAGGAGGAGACATTCAATTCATGGGCAGTGAGGGTAAAGACGCCGCGAAGGTGATCGTGCAGTGCCACAGATGCGAGAAACCGCAGACCCTCCGGTCGTCCGGACTCCAACCGTGCGACGGCTACGCCTGCTGGGAACACGGACCGAAGAAACTTCAGGTGCCTGGCCTGGTGCGTGACATCGTCCATAACGCCGCCGGCGGCTTCTACGGCTGGCACGATGTCACTTCAAGGCAGGAGATCACGCAGGCTGTTCGCCGCGCCCGCGAGATCGCCGTCATCGGCACCGCCGAGATCGCCGTTCGTGATGCCGCCCCGGAGGATGGTGTGACGACATCAGCGGTAGCGCAGGCGTCCGGGCTGGCCCGGTACACCTACCGCCTTCGCGTGCCGTCGGCCGCGCTCGCCGCGCTGCTGACCGAGTGGGACCGGTGCCGCTGGGTGTGGAACGAATGCGTCGCCCAATCCCGGGCGGCCCACCACGCGAAGCAGACGTGCGGCCCGGCTCAGCTCGACAAAATGCTGACCGGGTGGCGCACCGAGCACGAGTGGCTACGCACGGGGGCGTCGGTGCCGCAGCAGCAGACCATCCGGGACTTCGCCAAGTCCCGCGCCAAGGCCTTGAAGGACATCAAGGCCCGGCTGCCCATGAAGCAGCGAGCGGGAATGCCCAGGTTCAAGAAGAAGGATCTGGCCGACCCGACGCTGAACTACACACGGAACGGCTTCCGCCTCAAAGACGGCGGCCTGCACCTGGCCGGAGGTATCGCCCTGACGGTGGTATGGTCCCGCGACCTGCCCGCCGAACCGAGCAGCGTCCGCATCTACCGGGACAGCCTCGGCCACTGGTACGCATCCTTCGTCGTCCCCGCCGAGACGCAGCCGCTGCCCGCCACAGGGCGGTGTATCGGCATCGACTGGGGCGTGAAGCAGACCGCGACCACCACCAGCGACGACCATGACCTCCCGCACGCCGAGCACGGAAACAAGGCCGCTGTTAGGTTGGCCCGTTACCAGCGGAAGATGGCCCGCCGTAAGCCCGAGCGCGGGCAGACCGCCTCCAGGGGCTACCGCAGTGCCAGGAGGCAGGCCGCGAAGCTGCACAAAAAGGTTGCCCGGCAACGCCAAGACGGCGCACGCAAGTGGGCCAAGAAGGTCGTGAGGGACCACGACGTGATCGCGGTGGAGGACTTCCGCCCGAAGTTCCTCGCCAAGTCCACCATGGCCCGCAAGGCAGCGGACGCCGCGATCTCAGCCACCAAGCGAGCCCTGATCGAGATGGCGCGCAAGCACGGGCGGGATGTCCGCCTCGTGCATCCCGCACACACCACGATGGACTGCGGTCACTGCGGAGCGAGAACCAAGCACGCACTGCCGCTGTCGGAACGCACCTACACCTGCAACGCGTGCGGAGCTGTCTCCTCAAGGGACAAGAACTCCGCCCGCGTGATGCTCATCCGGGCTGGTCTGAACCCGGCGGGCGTTGATCGCGTAAGACCTGACCGTCCGCCGGACAGCCAGGCAGCGTGAGCCAGGAATCCCCCGCCCAGCTTCAGACGGGGGAGCAGTCAATAAGCTGCCCTGAGACCGAGAGGGAGGGAACGCCAGCCATGCCAGCTGAGCGGAGCCAGGCCGCCGGGCGGGTGACGATCTCCGAGGTGGCGGCCGAGGCGGGCGTCGGAAGGGCGACCGCCGCCCGCACGCTCGGCGGGTACGGACACGTCAGCCCGGAGCTGCGCCAACGCGTGCTCGCGGCGGCCGAGAAGCTCGGCTACCGCGCCAACGCGCTCGCCCGCAGCATGTCGACCGGCGTGAGCCACACCATCGGGGTGATCGTCGCCGACATCGGCAACCCCTTCTTCGCCGGACTGGTCCGCGGCGTCTGCGACGCCTCCCGGGCCCGGGGCTTCGACACGATCGTGCTGAGCACCTACGAGAACCTCGACGAGGAGGTCGCCGCCACCAACGTGCTGATCGACAAGCGGGTGGACGGCATGATCATCGCGTCCGCCGCGGTCAGCGGCCGGGAGGTCGGCCACGTCAAGGAGGCGCTGAAGCGCGGCGTCCCCGTCGTCCTGGTCGACCGGGCCATCCCGGCGCTCGACCTCGACGCGGTCGTCATCGACAACCGCGACGCGGCGCGTGAGGCGGTCGAGCGGCTGATCGCGGCGGGGCACCGGCGGATCGGCTTCGTCTGGGGGCCGGAGGTCGAGCAGCCGCCCGCGACCCGGCGCGAACTGCTGGCGGCGGCCTCCCGCAACCTGTGGACCGACGGCGAGCGCCTGCGCGGCTACCTCGACGCGCTCGACGACGCGCGCATCCCGTTCGACCCCGACCTCGTGATGGTCGGGCGCAAGGTGGAGGAACGGGCGACCCAGGAGGTCGCGCGCATGCTCGCCCTGCCCGACCGCATCACCGCGCTGTTCTGCACGGAGACCGAGGCGGTGACGGGGGCCCTGCGCGCCCTGCGGGCCGCCGGACTCTCCTACCCGCGCGACGTCGCGCTCATCGGGTTCGATGACAGCGCCTGGGCGGCGGTCATGGACCCGCCGCTGACGATGATCGCCCAGCCCGTGCACGGGCTGGGCGCGAAGGCGGCCGAGGTGCTCCTCGACATCGTGCGGGGGGGCGAGGCCGGCCGGGAGACGCACACGCTCCGCTCGCGCCTCATCGTGCGGTCGTCGGTCGGCCCCCCGCCGGGCGCCTGAGATGGCCGAGAGGGGACGTCAGCGGGGAAGCAGTTCGTAGGAGCGCTGCTGGGGCAGGCCCGCGAGCCGCCGCTGGCCCTCGGTCAGCAGCGCGGCGATCGGGCCGGGCTCGCGCAGCCGGGTGAGCCGGTCGCGGTTGTACTTGCGCAGCCGCGCCGCGCGGCGCTTGGCCGCCGCCGCCTTGAACGCGGCGACGTGCTCGCGGTCGGGCTTGCGCGCGCCGCCCAGCTCGTAGCCGTACGCGGTGAGCCGCTCGCCGAGCACCTCCTCGCACAGCGAGATCTCCCAGGGCTCCAGCCGGGAGGCCCACTTGCCCGAGTGGGCCGTGGTCACCTCCTCGTGCGTGTTGCTGTGCCACACCTTGTGCTTGGGCACGGCCAGCTCGGCCATGTGGCGCGGCTCGCACATCGCCGGGTCGTAGTCCTCGCCGAGGAACACGCACAACTTCTTCAGCTCGGTCTCCGGGTCGGCCGTGAGGTCCTCGTACCGCAGCTCGTAGAAGCTGTCGGGTGGCAGCTTGCGCGCGTGCCGGCGGCCGAAGTCGATCGCCTCGGCCCAGTTGGCCATGGCGTGCACGGCGTCCGCCTTGTACCAGGGCATCTGCTTGAGCGACGCCACGCAGTCGCGGCCGTCCCTGACGAGGTGGACGAACTGCGCGTCGGGGAACATCCGCATCAGCATCTCGACGTGCCGGTAGTAGCTGGGCCGCTTGTCGCCCCAGCGCGGCTTGCCGAAGCGCTCCGCGTAGCACTTGAAGACCATGCCGATGACCGAGCCGAAGCTGCCCGGGCCGAGCATGGCCGCCTGGACGAAGTCGGGGCCGCTCAGCCCGAGCTCGTGGAACTTCGTGGTCCGGCCCTCGGCGATCCAGGTCGCCAGCCTGCGCCTGTTGTCGGCCAGCCGCATGTCGCCGTACGCCCGGCGGGAGAAGTAGGCCGGGACGAGGAACCGCGTCTCGGGCGGGACCGCGATGCGCGGGTGCGAGTGCAGCATGAGCTGCAGCATGGTGGTGCCGGAGCGCGGGCAGCCGACGACGAAGACAGGTCTGTCCGAATGCATGAGTTCTATCCCCCGTGGTGAAATTGCCAGACGCCAGGCCGCCGCCCTCCCCCGGGCGCGGCTCGTGACGCGGGTCCTACGGCGTCATGCCGTACGAGCGTGCGGATCCGGCCGAGACGGCCGGTCAGACAAGGATCTTCTGTTTCTCGGCCGCGGTGCTGGGCACCTGGCGCGCCGCCAGCCAGACGCGGTAGACGAGGCTCATCTCGAACGCCAGCAGCAACGCGCCGGCCACGGCCGAGACCGGCACCAGGGCCTTGGGTCCGAACAGCGGGCCCACGACGAAGACCGCGGCGTGGAACTCGATGCCGCTCACCATGTGGGTGCGCACCCGGTGCCGCACCAGGAAGACGCGGAACCGGTCGTACCAGGGGAAGCGGGCGTGGAACGCCTTCTGCAGGTCGACCACCGTGGCGCCGTCGTCGGCCGCGACCTGGCCGAACTCCGCGGCGGCCCGCCCCAGCTCGGTCCGCGGCCTGGCGCGCAGGACGCTCTCGGCGAGGACGTACTGACCGTCCAGCCGCGCCTCGAGCAGCGCACGCGTGGCGTCCTTGACCCGCTTCAGCTGCGGGCCGTTGATGTAGCGGAACAGGTCGAGCACGACGACGCCGATGGCGGCGAGCACCACGTCGGTGTCGCCCGTGCGGCTGTACTCCCCGAACCCCCACCCGAAGGCGCAGCAGACCACCCGCACACGGTCGCCGACGTAGTCGAGCCACAGGCCGAAGGGCGTCCCCGTGCCCTTGAGCCTGGCGATCTTCCCGTCCATGCAGTCGACCGTGAAGCTCAGATAGAACAGCACCGCCCCAGCGACGAGCATGCCCTCCGCGAAGGCGGCCGCCGAGGCGAAGCCGATCAACATGGACAGCCTGGTCAGCCCGTTCGGCGTGATCGAGGTGTGATTGGCCACGAGCAGCGCGAGCCGGCAGGCGAGCGGATCGACCATGAAGACGGTCCACCACGAGTCTCTCGGCTTGCGCGTCGCGAGTATGTCGTCCAGCGTGAAGCCCCCCATGCAGGCAAGAATGACTACAAGCGGTAGCCGTTCGCGTGCTCTTCGGTAACAGGAAGGGCATCTCATTGCCGGTTCTTGACGATCTCCCCCATCTGCGTAAACCATCCGCCAATCCGGTCGCCGATCGGTTACAGTCCGTGTTCGAGGGGGAAACCATGCCCGTTGTCACGTTGTACCGGCGGCTGCAGGGGCGGCTGCCGTCATGGGAGCCCGCACCGCGGGCCGCGCTCATCCGGGCCGACGCGGGTCCGCTCCAGGCCCAGCGCGAGACGCTGGACGTCGTGTGCGGCCTGCTGGCCGAGGCGGGTGTGCCGTACTTCTGCGTGCGCCCCCTGCCGAACCGGCCGCCGGTGGTCGCCGTGCCCGAGGACGACCGCACGCGCGCGCTCGCCGCGCTCGCGGCCGGCGGTCATCCGCTGTTCGCGGCGCGGCAGCCGTACGGCAGGCAGGGGGCGCGGGCGCGCCAGGCCGACGCGGGCCGGATGCGCCCGGTGCGGCGGGCGGCGGCGCTGCTCGGCGACGCCAGGGTCGTGCGGCTGGCCATGTATTTCGCCAGCCCCTCGCGCACCCTGACGCTCGGCCCGGAAAGCGGCTGCGACCTGGAGTTCTGGGCCCGGGAGGGCGACGAACTGGTCGCCCCGAGGCCCAACCCCGCCTGCGACCGCGTCCCCGCCGACGGTCCCAGCCTGGACGGCGGCGAGGAGCTGTTCACGCCGCTGGCGTGCGCCGCCCGCCGGGCACGCGCCTACCGCACCCGGCCGGAGTTCGTCCGGCGGCTGCTCGACGACATCGACTTCCCGATCGACGCCGTCTACACATGGGTGGACGGCGCCGACCCGGCCTGGCGGGCGCGCCGCGACCAGGCCGAGCGCGCCGAGGCGCTGCGCACCGGCGCGCCGCTGAGCGAGATGGCGACCACGGAGGCGCGGTTCACCAGCAGGGACGAGCTGCGCTACTCGCTGCGCTCCCTGCTGATGTACGCCCCCTGGATCAACCGGGTGTGGATCGTCACCGACGGCCAGACGCCTCCGTGGCTCGACACCACCCACCCCATGGTGGCGGTGGTCGACCACAAGGAGATCTTCACCGACCCGTCGGTGCTGCCGGTGTTCAACTCCCACGCCATCGAGACGCAGCTGCACCACATCGACGGGCTCAGCGAGCACTTCCTGTACTTCAACGACGACTTCTTCCTGGGCCGGCCGCTGCCTCCCCGGACGTTCTTCGAGGGCAACGGGATCACCCGCTTCTTCCCCAGCACGGTCCACGTGCCCTTCGGCATGCCGGAGACCGAGGAGTCCCCGGTCCACGCCGCGGGCATGAACAACCGGCGCATCCTGGAGGACCTGACCGGCCGCACGATCACGCAGAAGCTCAAGCACGTGCCGTACGCGCTGCGCCGGTCGCTCATGTACGAGCTGGAGGGGCGTTTCTCGGCGGAGTTCACGGCGACCGCCCGCAGCAGGTTCCGCACGTCGCGGGACATCTCGGTGGTGTCCTCGCTGGCGCACTACTACGGCTACCTGAGCGGGCGGGCGGTCCCCGGCACGGTCGACTACACCTATGTGGACCTGTCGCTGCCGAAGACGCCCGCCAAGCTGCGCCGCATGCTGGCCCGGCGCAGGCACGACGTGTTCTGCCTCAACGACACCGCGCCCACCACCGCCGAACAGGACGCGCTGCTGGCGCGGTTCCTGGAGGCCTACTTCCCCACCCCGGCGCCGTTCGAGCGGTGAGCCCGCACGTCGTACCTGTCGACGAACAGGCCCCGGAAGGTCCAGCGACCGGCCGGGGCGAACGAACGGGCGACCAGGGCGCGCCTGCCGGCGGGCATCGCGTTCTTGCCCGTGTGGCCGACGACCCAGAGCGTACGCAGCCCGTCGAGCCGGGCCGCGAGCACCCGGGAGCCCACCTCACGGCCCGGGAAGCTGCCGTCCCGCTCGGGTGACCGGGCAAGCGCGACATCGCGGAGCCTGCCGAAGACCGACGGGTAGACCGCCTCGTATTTCCTGACCTTGGCGGGGACGAACAGCACCCCGTCTCCCGGCTTCGCCTCGGCCGCGAGCAGCGCCATGACCGGCCGTGGGTCGTCCTGTCTGCCGTTCGGCCCGCGCGTGGCGAGCTGCCCGGGAACCGACAAGCCGAGCCAGGCGGCCAGCACGGCGGCGGCGAGGCCGGGGGGCAGCGCGGCCAGGCCCGCCCCGGCCAGCAGCGCCGCCGCCGGGACGCAGCAGAAGACGTAGCGGAACACGTACACGGGATGGACGGCCCAGGAGACCGTGAGCAGCACCAGAGCTGGCACGAGCAGCCACGGCAGCGTCAGCCGCACGAGCGCCGCATGGCCGAAGGGGGCCGGACCCGCTTCACCGGCAGGCGCCTTCCCGGCCGGGCCGGCGGCCCAGAACATTCCGGCGGGACTTCCCGCGGGCCTTCCGGCGGGCTTTCCGGTGAGACTTTCGGCGGGACTTTCCGCGGGCTTTCCGGTGGGACTTCCGGCAGGCTTTTCGGCGCCGCGGGCCGCGCGGGCCCGGCGGACGCCCGCGACGGCGGCATACGCGAGGCCGAAGAGCACGAGCGCCCAGGTCAGCGGGGCCACTCCGGGTCCCGTCGCCCCTCCGAGGTCGCCGGACAGCTGGACGGCGAGCCTGCCCACGTCATCCGCCTCCGGCCGGGGAATCCACCCCACCTGCGCGCTCTGCCGGGAGCCGAGCCAGGCCAGCGGCGCCACGGCCGCCAGTGCCGGCGTCGCCGCGCACGCCCACCGGAGCAGCGGCCCCCTGGACAGGATCAGGGCGACGCCGTGCGCCCCCACGACCAGGAACGCGAACAGGTTGAAGTAGGCCAGCACGGTCAGCGCCGCGCCGTACGCCGCCAGGACCCCCGACGTGGGCGACCGCAGAAGGCGCAGGAACAGCAGGGTCACGCCGACGGCCGCCGCCGCCGTCATCGGGTAGGGCCGGGCCTCCTGGACATACCTGGAGAAGATGGGCATGAGGGCCAGCAGCACGCCGCCGTACAGGCCCGCCCGTGGGACGCCGAGCGCGCGGCCGAGCGCGCCGGTCCCGGCCGCGGCCAGCGCGCCCGCGACGACGGACGGCATCCGCAGCGCCACCTCGGCGGTGCCGGACAGGCCCGCGACGACGTGCATCAGCGCGTAGTAAAGGCCGTGCACCGCGTCGACGGACTGCAGCAGGTGCGCCAACTGGGGCAGGGTGCGGCCGACCGCGCTGACGGTGGCCGCCTCGTCCCGCCACGGCGGCGGCCCGCCGAGGTCCCACAGTCCGGCGGCCAGCGCGAGAACGGCCGGCACGACGGTCACGACACCCGGCCGGTCCAGCCGGGCGGCCCGCTCGGGCGCCTCGGCGGGGCATGCGCCGGGAGCCTCGAACGCGATGTGCTGCGACGGCGTTGCGGCGGCACCGCGGGGTGGGCGGCCGGCGACATGCCGGGAGGCGCGGGTCATGACAGCACGCGCGCGACCACGCGCGCCGAGGCGTGCCCGTCGTCCCAGGGGCAGTATCTGCGGGCGAACCGCTCGTAGCGCGCCGCGAACCGCCCGAGGTCGCCGTGCCGCAGCACGTCGAGCACGTCGTCGCCGGTCCTGAGGACGGGCCCGGGGGCCTCAGCCTCGAAGTCGAAGTAGAAGCCGCGCACCTCGTCCCGGTAGCGCTCCAGGTCGTGGGCGAAGAACACCATGGGCCTGCCGGTGCACGCGAAGTCGAACATCGCCGACGAGTAGTCCGTGACCAGCACGTCCGTGGCGGCCAAGAGATCGGCCATATCCGGAAATTTGGATACATCGCGGATGCGGTCGCCGGTCGGGATCGTCATGTCGCGCGCCACGAGGTAGTGCGCCCGCACGAGCAGCACGTCGTCGTCGCCCAGCGCCCCCGCCACCCGGGCCGGATCCAGTGCGAGCCGCCCGGTGCTCTCGTCGTCCCGCCAGGTCGGCGCGTACAGGATGACCCGCCGGTCGCCGGTCAGGCCCAGCCGCCGCCGGGCCGCGCGGGCGCGGGCGGGATCGAAGAGCACGTCGTTGCGCGGGTAGCCCGACTCCAGGATCTCCCCCTCGTAGCCGAACGCCCCGCGCAGCGCGGAGGTGGCGAACGGGCTCGGCGACAGCAGCAGGTCCCAGGTCGCCACCTGCCGCGCCAGCTCGTCGCGCGGCACCCGCTGCGCGTACGGCATGCCCTCCAGGTCGAGCCCCAGCCGCTTGAGCGGCGTGCCGTGCCAGGTCTGCACGACCGTCTGTCCGCGCGGCTTGCGGTACCACCCCGGCTGCGTGCGCCGGTTGGCCACGACGAAGCGGCTGGTGCGCAGCGCCTCCTCGTGCTCGCGTGAGCCGTACAGGACCAGGCGCACGCCCGGCGGGACCGCGAACTGCCCGTCCCGGGTCACCCAGACGATCTCCACGTCCGGGTGGCGGCGCGCCAGTTCCTCGGAGACGGCCCGGGGGTTGCATGAGTACTGCCCGCCGCCGTAGCTGTCGAACACCGCCGCGTTCCGCAGGGTCACCCTGCCCCTCGGCCAGGATCGTGCCGCCGCCCGCCGCCTGCGCGTCGCGTACGGCCCGCGTTCGTGCGGGCCGAGCGCCGGGCGCACGGCGAGGCTCAGGTCGCCGTCGTGCGAGGTGCGGACGGAGATCTCGTGAAACCCGGTGACACGCGGCCGCGGCGGGTCGGCGATCAGGGCCGGGCTCAGGCGTACGCGCTCGTCCCTGCCCGCCGGTGTCAGGGCGAGCACGCGCCAGACGCCGCTGCGGAGCGGAAGTCCCTCGGCCGTCCTGCCGATGGCGGCCGTCCACGTCGCCTCGTCCTGGCGGACCGGCCAGGAGTGCCGCTCCGCGCCGCGCTCCAGCACGATCCGGCCGGCCGGGCACCGGCCCGTCCCCTCCAGGACCAGCTCGCCGGACTCCGTCCACCGGGCCGTGTTCACCTGGCCGTCGAGATCGTGGTGCGGGGCACCTGCGGCGCGGGGGCCGAGCGTCAGCCCGCGGTCGCGGGTGAGGCAGACGCGCACGTCCCCGGCGTCGAAGACGCGCTCGCCCGGGGCCCCTGTCGCCCGGCCCGCCCGGGTCACGCCCCGCGCCCGGACCCGCGCGTGCAGCGCCCACCGGCCGCGGGGCAGGGCGTCCAGGGCGACCACGGTCTCGAAGCCGGAGTCGTCGTGGCAGGCGACCGACTGCCGGGAGTCGGCGGTCACGTCGGGCCTGCGGGTCCGCCGTACCGGGAGGGTGATCCGCTCCTCCCCTCGCTGGAGCCACAGCTCGATCCGGCTGCGCCCGCTGTCCAGATGGGCGATGTACGCGTGACCGGCCAGGACGAGCCTGCCGTCCGTGTGGCGTACGTCGTCCACGCAGGCGACGAGCCGCAGGTCGCGGGTGGCGTCGAACAGCGAGCGCGGGAGCCGGGGGTCGCGGCGGAAGGGGTAGTCGAGATACCAGCGGCGGCGCCTCAGCCCCCGCCGCAGCACGCCCCGGTGCCTGATCTCCGACGCGGCGAACGTCCGCAGCTCCGCCAGTTCGCCGGTCATGCCGTGCGCGGCGAAGTGGATCTGGAGCCGCCTGAGGACCGGCAGCCGTTCCATCGCGCCCGGGTCCAGGTGGCCCAGGCGGCTCAGCGTCTCGGCAAGCCCGTCCGGAACCCGGTCGCGTACGGCGTCCAGCACCGCTTCGAGGTCGGGCCCCTCCGCCAGGCGCAGGTCGTAGGCCGTGCGCAGTTGCGGCGCGTGCCGTCCGAGCAGGTCCGACACCTCCAGCATGGCCCGCAGGCGGCGCAGCGGGTCGGCCGGCGGCCGGGACCCGCGCGTGAGGCAGACCACGTCGCCGAGCACGTCGGCCGAGGTGGACAGCACGTGCGCGGGAATCGTCACCGGGAAGTCCTCGACCAGGCCCGCCGGGAAGGCGAACCCGTGCCGGTTCCAGAACTCCCGGCGGAACACTGTGCCGCCCGCCCGCGGGTCGTCCAGCAGCTTCTGATGCCGCGTGATGTGCGTCCGCAGTCGGGCCTTCGGAGCCGGGACGGCCGCCTGGCCCGGCGCGTACGGCGTCCAGCTGCGGATCCGGCCGCAGGCGAGGTCGGAGCCGGTGTGGTCGAGGGCGCCGACCAGCGCGCGGTAGGCGCCCGCGGGGACGACCGCGCCGGGGTCGGCGAAGGCGAGGTAGCGCCCGGTGGCGACGGCCGCGCCCGCGTTGCGCGCCGTCCCGGGGTCGTCGCCGCCGTCGCCGAGCGTGAGGAGCGTGAACCTGTGGTCGGGCGGGCGAAGGCCCCGCGGGCGGCCGACCAGGATCACCTCCATGTCGTCGAGGGTCTGGTCGCGCAGGGATTCGAGGCACTCCTCGGCGTGTTCCTCCCCGCCGTGCAGGGGGACGACCACCGAGAGCCTGGGAGGCACCGTCACGCCGTCAGGATGCCGACGCGCGGCGGACGGCACCGGGCCGATCCGCATCGCCATACCCTTCCTTGGTCTCCTCTTTACCCACGGCGGGGCGCCCGGCCATAGAGGAGGTATCCGCGCGTCCTGACGTCAGCGAGGCGGCCGAGCCGGTGTCAGGGTTCCCAAGACCGGCCCGCCGCCATGGTGATGAAGGTACGGATGCCGTCCTCGGTAGTGAAGTCCGGCTCGGGTTCGGTCTCCAGTCCGTTCCACCACGTGTCAGGGGGCAGAGGCCATCCCCAAGCCGCCCGGGGCCGCCGAGAGCGATCCTGCCCATCGCCTCGTACCCGGTCTATCTCAGACTGGATGACGAACCTGCTGCGGGCCGGGGCGGAAATCAAGCTCCTCTCTAAACGCGCCCTTGCGTCTCCCATTTATTCAGGCCATGAACTACTATTTCACCCTATCGAGGGCAATGCTCACCGTTCCGGCGAATGGTCTTACTCCCTCAGGTTTCGCTATAACTTGCGACTACCCGTTATTCTTCACGGCCACGATTTCGCCATCCGCAAAGCACCAGCCGAGGATGCCACGAACTGTGATTCCGGCGAGGAAGCAGGGCCGGCCTCCCCTATCAGGGCGCACCACCTGAGCCGCGACTCCCGCGCCCCGCCGGTCCACGAGCAGCCATTTCTTGGGATTCTGAACAGCGAGACCAGAACCGTCTGGTGCCCACGCGACAGCGGACGGGTCGTCGACGGCGTTCACATCGCTTGTCTTGCCGTCCGCGATCGAAATGATCGAAAATCCTCTGGCCCAACAACCCAGGAGCGCGATGCTTCGGCCATCCCTACTGAGTAAGGGGATTTCCATGTCGGAGTCTGTGGCACAGTCTGGTAACCGCACCGGCGAGAGATCCGTCTTGGCCACGTAGCTGTCGTTCGCCTCGCCAGGCTGCACCCCGACGAACCATGCGGAGTTGTAAGCAGCAGGATCCTCTCCATCCGAGCCTCCGCATGCGGCCAAGCATGCGACCGACACGACTCCGAGCAGAGTCGACCTGAACATGGCTCACCTGGCCTCACCGATGGTGGCATGACAGCTTTTCCGTTCGTACACTTGAGTCGATACCAGCCCCAGTTCTTGAGCCAGCCGGCGACTCACCAGCCGCTTTCAGCCGCCTTCGGATTGCTTTTCTTGAGACGATATCCCAGCGTTTGGCACCCGCCCGGGGTTCGACTCATCCTGCCCACGGGGCGCGGTAGGTAGCCGCGCGGGCGGCGCGGTCAGCCGAATATGTGGTCCGCCACCCGGTGAGCGGCCTGGCCGTCGGCCATCGGGCGATACCTCGCCAGGAACGCGGCGTACGCGTCCCCGTGCTTGTCCGCGACCTCGTCGAGGTGCGCGAGCGCGTCGAGCACCTCGTTCTCCCGCCACAGCACCGGCCCCGGCGCCTCGGGCAGGAGCCACAGGTCCTGCGGCCGGCCCGCGTGCAGGAGCACCGGGCGTCCCGTCACGGCGAAGTCG
The DNA here is from genome assembly GCF_040644635.1 of Microbispora sp. NPDC046933. Taxonomy (NCBI): domain Bacteria; kingdom Bacillati; phylum Actinomycetota; class Actinomycetes; order Streptosporangiales; family Streptosporangiaceae; genus Microbispora; species Microbispora sp. NPDC046933. The sequence continues at coordinate 500,028 of NZ_JBEYWW010000001.1, forward strand.
AACACCGCCGCCACGTCCCCGGCGAGCAGGACGTCGGCGGCGAGGAGCAACTCGTGCGGGTCCGGATGGCCGCTGACGTCCCACAGGCGGACGTCGTCCCGCCCGGCCGCACCCCACGCCGGCGCCACCCCTCCGTGCTCCGGGACCGCGACGAAACCGGCGGCCCCGGCCGGCGCGGGCGGCCGCTTGGCCCGGGCCCGCGCCTCCTTGGCCCGGCCTGGGCGAGCGGTTCCGGCAGGGGACCGGCGGACGAGCAGGACGTGGTCGCCGGGCAGCCCCGCCGCCAGGCGCCCGGCGTCGAGCGTGTCGTGCTCCCCGGCGACGTACAGCAGGACGTGGGCGCGCTCCGGCAGCCCGAGGCGGCGCCGCACCTCGGCGGCGCGCTCCGGGGCGCCCGGACCGGCCAGCAGGTCGTCGCAGGGCAGACCGGTCTCCAGCACCTCTCCCTCGAAGCCGGGCGTCCGTCGCAGCCGCGGCGTGCACCACGGGCCCGCGGAGACGAGATGGGTCCACTGACCCGCCCCGCGACCGCCGGCGGCGTCCGCCCCGGCGTACACGACCACCTGGCCGGGCCTGCGCTCGAACCACGGCGGCAGCGGCGCGTCGGTGACGACGTAGCGGCACCGGGCGAGGGCCTCGTAGTGCTCCCGTCCCAGCGTGCGCACCGGTTCGACGTCGCCGGGCAGGGCGACCTGGCCGTCCCGCACGTTCCACAGCAGCGGCAGGTCGGTCCCCCGGCGGCGCAGTTCCTCGCAGACCGCCCTCGGGCTGCCGCCGAAGCGGGTGCCCGCGCCGCCGTCGAACAGGACGGCGTCCCGCAGCGGCCTGTCCCTCATCTGGGGGTAGGTGCTCGTGCGCAACACCCGCTGGGCCTTCTTGCCGCGCTCGTCGGCGGTCAGGTCGCCGCTCACGGTCAGCACCGCCCGGCCCGGACCCGCGGTGACGATCCCGAACGTACGGCGGGCCGTCTGGTGGGCCGCGGGCACGTCCGTGTCGAACTCCAGCGGCAGGTCCGCCCACTGTCCTCCGGCGGCGCGCGCCCGGATCGCCAGGGCGTACCGGCCGCGCGGCAGCGGCAGCCGCCCGGCGGGCGAGCCGACCTGCTCGGGCGTCAGCCGCGCCCGGAAGCGGGTTCCGGCGCCCTCGACCGGCAGCAGCCACACCCCGGGTCCCGACGAGACGGGATCGAGGGCGGCCACCACCAGGGCCGCCATCTCGTGCGGCACCACGAGGCCGCCCTCGACGAGCAACTCGCCACCAGGCAGCCACTCGGCGAGGTCGGCGTACGCCGCGACGGGCTGGTTCCGCAGCACCAGGCCGCCGGTGCGGTCGCGGCACACGACGATCTCCCGGCCGGCCAGGCCGTACCGGCCGGTGGGCACGTCCTCGGCGACGGTCACGGGCGTCACCGTGCCGTCGGCGGCACGCACCTCGACCTCCCACCACGTCTCGGGCACGGCGACCTCCGCCGGCACGGCGATCTCCCGCGTCCGGGACGCGGGCAGCAGGTCGCGCAGGTCGACGACCGCCTCGAACGTGCGCCGGTCGACGTTCACGGGATAGGTGCGGGCGACGCCGCCGGGACGCCGGGTGACCTGGAGCACCGGGCTCGGGCCGAGGTCGTTGACGACGTGGCCCACCAGGCGCAGGCGGCCGTCCCGCACCTCCCGGGTGACCACCCGGGCGGCCTCCCGCTCGGCCCGCAGCACCAGGACGCCGGTCTCCCCGAGCAGCGGCGCGACGTAGTGGTCGGCGCCCACGGCCCGATACTCCGCCTGGTCGACGATCGAGGCGGCGGCGTGCGGGTCGGTCAGCCGTCCGCGCCGCAGGACGCCCCGGTGGAGCACGCGCAACTCGACGTGCCACCGCCCGAGCCGGCCCGCCCTGGCCAGCGCCGCGGGGTCGATCGCGAGCCGGAAGCCGCCCCAGTCGCGCGACTTCGACTTCGTGGACACCCGGGCCCTGGTGACCGAGGCCGGCACCCGGACGCGCCGTCCGGTCCGCTCGTGGACGAGGGCGGCGAAGACCTGCTGGTGGACCCGCCGGGTGGGCCGCAGGAACGGCGGGGCCGCGCGTCCCTCCACCACGAGGACGCCGTCCTCCCACCGGACCGCGTCGATGCGGTGACGCGGGACGAGTTCGTCCCTGGCCCTGGTCACGGCGGCGGGGATCTCCCGGTCGGCGGAGCGGGCGAGGGGGACGTTCAGGTGGTGGCCGCCCATCCTGCGGACGAGCCGCCGGTCGGGGTCCACCTCCCGGTCCCAGGCCAGGACCTCCAGCAGGTCGGCCATGCGGCGTACGCGCACGAGATGCCATTGCAGACGCCGCAGCGCGGGCAGCCCGTCGAGCACGGGCGGCGCCACGTCCTCCAGATACAGGCCGGCGAGGTCGAGGAAGCGCTCCCGGAACGCCGGGGACGCCTCGTCGAGCACGTCGAGGAAGTTCGTGAGGTCGCCGTCGAGCACAGCGCGATCCCAGGCGTGGATGTGCGCGGTGAAGTTGTGCTCGCTGAGGAAGCGGCGGACCCGCGTGACGGCGGCGAACCGGTCCTCCAGGTGCGCGGCCCGCGCCTTGTCCTGCGTGATCGAGCGGCCGCCGCCCTCGCGCCGCCGCCACAGGTAGACCGGCGCGGGCAGCACGTCCACGGACCGTGCCAGGAAGTGGGCGCGCAGGGCCACCGCGATGTCCTCGTACAGCACGCCTTCGGGGAAGGCGAACCCGTGGGCGTCCCAGAACGAGCGGCGCCACAGCTTGTTGGTGACCAGGCGGTCGCACAGGAGCGCGTGCGTCCGGGTGATGTGGGTGGCCGCGGCGGCGGCGGCGAAGACGGCCCGGTGCATGGCCGACTGGCGGGCGCCGCGCCCGTCGAGGCGCAGCACGTTGCCCGTGGCGAGGTCCGATCCCGTCCGCTCCAGGGACGCCAGGAGGTATTCCAGGGCGTGCGCCGGCAGCAGGTCGTCGCTGTCGACGAACATCAGGTAGTCCCCGGTCGCGTGCCGCACTCCTGTGTTGCGCGCCGCCCCGAGCCCGGCGTTGGCCTGACGGACCAGCCGGAACCGGCCGTCGCGCGCCGCGAAGCCGGCGGCGATCTCGGCGCTGCCGTCGGGCGAGCCGTCGTCGACCATGACGACCTCGAAGTCCTCCCAGGTCTGCGCGGCGACCGAGGCCAGGCAGCCGGCGAGGTACGGTTCCACGTCGTAGATCGGGATGATCACACTGAGGCGGGGCACGGGCGGTCCTTAGGGTCGGCGAAGCGGCGGACGGAGACACGAGCGATCCGGAGGGGCGCGCCGCCGGTCTGGACTGAGGAGCGAGCGGGGAGCGAGAGACGAGCGACTCCGAGCGACAAAGGCTGTGTCCCCGCGCGCCTGCGGCACGACCGGCGGGTGTGAGCGCCCCGATGGTGAGCGGGAAACATGCGCGGCTCAGGCCGGGCGCACGAGCGCGCGCAGGCGCCTGCGGAGCAGCCGGGCGGTGCGGCGCAGCGGCCGGGCTCCCGGACGGCGGGAACCCCGCCCGGCGCCCGCCTCGCCGGAAGCGCCCGCCTCGCCGGAAGCATCCGTCCAGGCGCGGCCGGGCACCGGCGGGGCGGTCGTCGCGGCGAGCGCGGCGGGCAGGAACCCCCACTTGTCTCCCGCGTCCCACACCGTGCCGTACATCTCGTGGACCAGGTCGTCGAGGTCGTCTCCCGGCCCGGCGCACCGGCGGGCGCGGTTCATGGCGGCGGTGCGCTCCAGCCGGGCCCGCACGACTCGGCCGTCCTTCCGCTCGTCGAGCGCGAGCGAGACGAGCCCCAGCCGCTGCCGGTCGGCGTGCTTGATTACCGACCCGATGGTGCCGCGCGACGGCACCCAGCCTGGCGGGCAGTGGAAGCGGAACGGCACGGGGAAGCAGTCGTCCGGCACGGCCTCGCGGAACCGCACGCGTGGCTCGCCCTGGTAGCAGGCGAGCACCAGGCGCAGATCGAGCGAGGGGTCGCCGAGGGGGTCCCGCCGCCCGCCGCCGAGCCGTCCCCAGGGCCCGACGACCGTCACCCGCACGTCGGGCAGCCGCCCGGCGAGCACGGCGTCGACGGTCGCCCTGACCTCCTCGAACGACGCGTCCCCCACCTCGACCACGACCTCGACGTACGGCACGAGGTAGGTGCGGTGGGGGTGCCTGCGCAGCCAGCGGAAGCTCGGGACGCGCTCGGCGAGATGGGGCCAGTTGTGCCGCTTCACGTCGGTCTCCCGGCGCATGACGGTGGACCGGCCGAGGTGCCAGCACCGGCTGCGGCGGTCGGGCACGAACACGGCCCCCGCCTGGGCCAGCCGGTAGCCGAGCTCGGTGTCCTCGCCGAGGACCAGCGAGGCGTCCAGCCCTCCGGCGGCGCGCAGCAGGCGGGCCGGCAGCGACACGGTGGCCCCGACCATGACGGAGAACGCGCTGAAACCGGCCGTCCGCAGGTCGTCGGTCTGGTCCCAGCGCCGCTCGGTCCACTGCGGCGTGGCGTCCTCCTCGGCGAAGAGCTTGTGCACCGCGCCCGCCTCGACGGCCGCGAGCACCTCGCTCGCCGGGACCTCGTCGAGACCGGGCACGAACCGCAGGTGCCCGAGCACGACCAGGTAGTCGGCCAGGTGGTGCCAGCGCATCTGGGCCTCCACGTGCTCGGGGAACACCACGAGGTCGGCGTCCAGGTAGAGGATCACCTCGCCCTCGGCCGCCTCTGCCCCCGCCGCGCAGGCGCTCGCCCTCCCCCACGCCCCGCCGCGCGGGCGGACCACCCGCAGCCGCTCCGGCAGCGGGCCGGGAGGAAGCTCCAATGGGCGCTCGCCGTCGTCCACCACCACGACCTCCATAAGGTGGGCCGGGTAGGTCTGCCGGGCCAGGCCGGCCAGCGTCAGCGGCAGCGTGCGCTCCGCGCGGTACGCGGGGATCACCACGCTCACCGCGAGCGCGGGGGTCCACTCCCCCGGCGCGGGCGGCTCTCCGAGCACCCCGTAGTCGTTGAGCGGGATGCGCGCAGCCCGCGTCACGTTCTCACCTCCGCCCGCCATGGGGCACCGTCCTCCATCAGTTCGTTGAAGACCAGCCCGCGCCACTGCTCCTGGAAGGACGCGAGGAACGACTGCACGGGCTGGCGCCAGGTGTGGCCGTACGCGCTGCGGCGGCGCAGCACGTAGCCGAGGCCGTGGGTGCGGTAGATCCGGCCGCCGACGGCCTCCACCGCCTGCAGCAGCTGGCCGTCCACCGTCCTCGCCAGGGGCCGGAAGCCGCCGGCCGCCTCGAACGCCGCCCGGGTGACGAGCATCGTGCCCCCGGCCACCAGCGGCGCGAACCGCTCGGTGCCGATGCACCTGCGGATCGTCACGTCGAGCGGCTCCAGGTAGACGAACTCCGCGGCCGACCCGACGAGGTCGGCGCCGCTGTAGCGCCGGGCGAGCAGGAGGTCGGCGAGGTGGTCGGGACCGTACCAGTCGTCGTCGTCCACCTTGGCGAGGTACGACCCGGAGGCGATGGCCGCCATCCGGTTCAGGACCTCCCCGAACGGCGTCGCGGCGGGGGCCTCGATCACGGTGGCCGGCAGCCGGGTGCGGGGCATCGCCGCCTCCCGCGCGGTGAAGCCGTGCAGCCCCACGATCAGCTCGGCCGTCACGCCGCGCTGGCGCTCCATCTGCTCGACCGCGAACGGCACCATCTCCGGGCGGCGCGTGCACAGCAGGATCGAGACCCGCGGCTGCGGCGGCACCGGCAGGCCGGCGGCCAGGGCGAGGCGCCGCCAGCGGGCGGCGGCCCCGTGCTCACGCAACGCGGCCCTGCGCAGCCGGACGCTCAGCTCCTCGCGGCGCAGGTCGGACGTGAGCGCCTCGCCGGTCACCGCGGCGAGCGCGGCGGCGAGGGCGGGTCCGAGCGCCCGGTCACGGGCGGCATCGGGCGCGGCGAGCACCGGGATCCCGGCGGCCGAGAAGGCGGCCACGACGCGGGCGACCTCACTCGCCCGCCCCTGCTCTGCCTGTGGGCCGAGCGCGGGCACCGCGATCCCGCGCACGTCCCGCAGCCGGGCGACGTCCACGTCCGTGACCCGCCCGCAGGCCGGGAGCCGTACGAGCCTGTCCCCGCCGAGGGTGACGACGAACCCGTCCCGGTGTGCGGCGAGCGCCGCCATCCCCTGCGAGGGATGCTGCCGGAACCCAATGGGGTTGACCACGGCCTCGTCCAGCGGCGGCACGTCGTCCCCGGCCGCCGGGGAGGACCCGCCGAGGACCAGGTGCGCGCGCGGCGCCGTCCGGTCGCCGGCACGCAGCAGCAGGTCGCAGCCCGGGGCGTCGCGGCGGTCCGGCACGGGCCCGCCGGGCGGCGACAGCGTCACGTTGGGGTCGCCCGGCCGCCAGCCGGCCGTGCCGCCGCCCTCCAGCCCCGCGACAGGAGTGGTCGCCTCGCATCCGCCGAACAGGCCGCGTGCGACGTGGGCCACGACGTCACCGGCCGGCACCGGCTCGGTGAAGGCGGCGTCCAGATGCCAGCCACGCCCCCGGCGTGCGACCCGCATCTCGGTCAGGTGCCGCCAGCAGGCGCCCGGCGCGGCGACCGGCAGCGGCTGGGCCGCCCAGGGCGGCACGTCGGCGACGGCGATCCGCACCCGCGTCGCCTCGGGCAGCAGGCTGCGCAGCGGCACCGCCCTGCGCAGGTCGGCCGGTGACCGCGCGGCGAGCACGACGCATCCGGTCGCGCCAGCCGTGTCCCGTGCCGTGTCCCGTTCGGCGTCCCGTGCCGTGTCCCTTGCCCTGTCCCGTGTCGCGTCCGGTGCGTCGTCCCGGCTCGCGTCCGCGTCGCCCGCCGGAACCGTCGCGAGAGCGGGGACGGGAACGTCCTCCAGGGGGGTCCAGGGACCGGCGAAGCCCTCGACGAGGCGGCCGAGCAGCGTGGTGCAGGTCTCGAACCCGATCCACGTCCCCCACGCCGACCGGGTGGCGGTTCGCGTCACCCGCCCTCCTCACGCTGCCCGGTTCCTCTTCCGACCGGCCCAGCATCGCGAACCCGGTTCGCGAGGGGGCAGCCTTAGCCCCTTCCTTGGCCGAAGGTTTAATCGCTCCCCTCCCAGGTGGACGGAGGTTTCCGGTCGGTACGAAACCGGACTGAAGAGGAGGAAGTGCCGCCGAGCACGTTACGATGCCGCGTTATAGATCCCCCGAGGAGTACCCCATGGCTGTACGTCGTCTGATCCCTGTGGCCGTCGCGTGCGCCCTCGCCGCGGCCGCCGCCACCCCTGCGCAGGCTCGCGGGACCGATGAGCCGTACTGCGCGACCCACAAATGCATCGCCCTGACCTTCGACGACGGTCCGGGGCCGTACACGCAGACGTTGCTGAAGACCCTCGCCGAATACAAGGCGAAGGCGACGTTCTTCGTCATCGGGACGGAGGTGAAGAAGCATCCGAAGGTCACCGCCGAGATCGCGAAGGCGGGCCACGAGATCGGCAACCACTCGTGGGATGCCCGCTATCTGACCGAGCTCACGTACGCCGAGATCAACAAGAAGATCGGCGACACCCAGCGGCTGATCCAGAAGACGACGGGGAAGGCGCCGAAGCTCTTCCGCGCGCCCGGCGGGCTGCGCAACGGCGGCGTGGAGGAGATCACCGCCAAGTTCGGGCTCATCCAGGTGCCCGGCACGACCGCCACGAAGGACTACATCAAGGACTACCGGCATGTGGACCTTCTCACCAACCGGGCCCTGGATGTGGCCGGGGAGGGCGAGGTCGTGCTGATGCACGAGACCATCAAGCAGACCGTGCAGTCGATGCCCGACGTGCTCGAGACGCTGACCGCGGAGGGCTACAGCTTCGTGACGGTGTCCACCCTGCTGGAGGGCCAGGAGCTCACCCCGGGACAGGTATATCCCGACCGGTCGGGGATGGAGATGACGACCGACGTCCACTGAGCCTGCGGCCCAGCGCCTGGGCCGGCGCCTCCACGAAGCGGTAGGTGAGCCAGCTCAGCGCGAGCAGCGCCACGAGGTAGCCGAGCGCGACGGCCGCCTGACCGGTCGGCGTGAGCGACCGCAGGTCGCCGGCGAGGGCGTTCAGATACTTGAGCAGCGGGTGGTGCACCAGGTAGACCGAGTAGCTGATCAGGCCGAGCCAGGTCAGCACGCCGGGGACGCGCCGCCCGCGCAGCGCCATGCCGAGCGCGAACGTCCCGCCGGCAAGGACGATCGTGGTGATCCACACGTCGGGCTGCACCCACCACCAGCCCGCCTGGATCGACCACACCGGCGCGGCGGCCACCAGGGCCGCCGCGGCCACGACCGCGCCGAGCCCGCCCGTGCCCCGCTCCCACCGGTACAGGGCCGTCCCCGTGAACATCACCGCGAGGATGGCCGCCCCGAACCACGGCACGAAGCTGCCGAACACGAGCAGCACGAGCGCCATCAGGCCCAGCGTGTACGCCGCGACCGCGCGGAACCGGCCGGTGATCAGGCAGGCCAGGCCCGCGACGAACAGCACGCCGGCGGCGACGGCGGGCCACGGCCCCGGTAGCAGCGGCGCCGACAGCACCAGCCCGGCGGCGACCGCCACGACGCCGAAGGCGATCGCCAGCGTCCCGCTGCGCCGGTGCACCCCGCCCACGAACAGCGCGGTCACCAGCAGGTAGAACACCATCTCGTACGACAGCGTCCACATCGGGTCGGCGAGGGCACCGGTGTGGACGACGTCGAGCAGCATGCTCACGTGCGCGGCCACGGCCGACGGGTGCCGGGGCACCTCCTGACGCACCGGAACCCAGAGCGCCATGACGAGCACGAGGGCGATCACCAGCAGGTAGAGCGGGTACAGCCGGAAAACCCGGCTGACCCAGAACGCTCCGACGTCACCCCTCTTCTCCAGGGACGCGGGGATGATGTATCCGCTGACCAGGAAGAAGACCAGCACGCCGTACATGCCGAGGCTGAACCAGTAGGGGCGCAGCGACGGCATGAGCCAGGGCAGTGCGTGTTCGGCGACCACCGCCATCGCGCCGATCCCCCGCAGGGCGTCGAGCCAGGCGAGCCTGGTGACCTTCGCGCTTGACGGAGCGGTGACGGACTGAGTGGCAATCACCGCGCTACCCTATCCAGCGCGCACGGGATCATTCCGGTTGATCCCGAGTTACTCCCATTCGATGGTGCCCGGCGGCTTGCTCGTCACGTCGAGGACCACCCGGTTGATCTCGCGGACCTCGTTGGTGATCCGGGTGGAGATGCGCGACAGCACGTCGTACGGCACGCGCGCCCAGTCGGCGGTCATGGCGTCCTCGGAGGTCACCGGCCGCAGGACGACCGGGTGGCCGTAGGTGCGGCCGTCGCCCTGCACCCCCACCGAGCGGACGTCGGCCAGCAGCACGACCGGGCACTGCCAGATGTCACGGTCGAGACCGGCGCGGGTGAGCTCCTCGCGGGCGATGGCGTCGGCCTCGCGCAGCAGGTCGAGGCGCTCGCGGGTGACCTCGCCGATGATCCGGATGCCGAGGCCGGGCCCGGGGAACGGCTGGCGCCAGACCATCGCCGCGGGCAGGCCGAGCTGCTCGCCGGCCCGCCGCACCTCGTCCTTGAACAGCGTGCGCAGCGGCTCGACCAGTTCGAACTTGAGGTCCTCGGGCAGCCCGCCCACGTTGTGGTGCGACTTGATGTTCGCGGTGCCGGTGCCGCCGCCGGACTCGACCACGTCCGGGTAGAGCGTGCCCTGCACGAGGAAGTCCACCGGCCCGTCGGCGAGGATCGCGCGCTGCTCGTCCTCGAAGACCCGGATGAACTCCCGGCCGATGATCTTGCGCTTCTCCTCCGGGTCGGTGACGCCCGACAGCGCCTTGAGGAAGCGCTCCGAGGCGTCCACGACGCGCAGCTTGACGCCGGTCACCTCGACGAAGTCGCGCTCGACCTGCTCGGCCTCGCCCTTGCGCAGCAGCCCGTGGTCGACGAAGACGCAGGTCAGCCGGTCGCCGATGGCCCGCTGGACGATCGCGGCGGCGACGGCGGAGTCGACGCCGCCCGACAGCGCGCAGATCGCCCGGCCGTCGCCCACCTGGGCGCGCACGGCCTCCACGGCGTCCTCGACGATGTTGAGCATGGTCCACGAGGGGCGGCAGCCGGCCGCCTCCAGGAAGTGCTTGAGCACCTGCTGCCCGTGCTCGGAGTGGAGCACCTCGGGGTGGAACTGCACGCCGTACAGGCCGCGTGAGGGGTCCTCCATCGCGGCGACGGGGGTGGCGTCGGTGGCCGCGGTGACGGCGAACCCGGCGGGGGCGCCGACCACGGAGTCGCCGTGGGACATCCACACGGTCTGCGCGACGGGCAGGCCGGCGAACAGCAGGCCCTCCTGGAGGACCTTGAGCGCGGTCCCGCCGAACTCGGCGGAGTCGGTCCTGGCGACCTCGCCCCCGAGCGCCCGGGCCATGGCCTGGAAGCCGTAGCAGATGCCGAAGGTCGGCACCCCGGTCTCGAACAGGCCCTCGGGAACCGGCGGCGCGCCCTCGGCGTACACCGACGAGGGGCCGCCGGACAGGATGATCGCCTTGGGCTTCCTGGCCAGCATCTCCGACACCGGCATCGACGACGGGACGATCTCGGAGTAGACGTGGCACTCACGCACCCGTCGCGCGATCAGCTGCGCGTACTGCGCACCGAAGTCGACGACAAGGACCGTGTCGAACTCAGACACTGGAAAGGACCCCCATGAAGGCAGCGAGGCGGTAACGCCAGTCTATCGGCGCGGTGACGCTGCCCGCCCGGACGTGCCCACGGCCGGACGGCACTCAAAACTTGGCCGACCACCGTCAGGCCCTCCGGCGGGCGTGGGTGATCACCGAGATCTCGCTGCTGGCCAGGGCGTCCGTACGCGCCCGGAGGGCGGGGCCGGCGGCGTCGCCCTCCGGCACCTGCTCGACCACCTCGAAGCCGTGCTCCTCCAGCAGGTCCGCCGCCTCTTCCGGGCTCAGGAACGTCAGCCAGGGCTCGCCGCCGTCCGCCACCAGCGGCGTCAGGGTCTCGGCGTACGCCCGGGCACGCGGGCCGCGCAGGGCCTCGGGCAGCAGGTGGTCCATGACGATCTCGCTGCCGGGGGCGAGGCGGCCGAGCCCGGCCAGCGTACGCGCGACGGCCTCGCGGGTGAGATAGGCGGTCACGCCGAGCCAGCTCACGAACGCGGGCCCGGCGAGGGCGAAGCCGTGCGCGGCCAGCCGGTCGACCGGGCACTCCCCGCCGGTCTCCATGTCCAGGGGAACGTACGTGAGACGGGGCGGCTCCGGCAGGCCCGCGCGTGCCATCGCCTCCCGTTTCCAGCGCTGGGTGCCCGGATGGTCCACCTCGAAGACCTCCACAGGCCCCGAGGCCGAGCGGCAGGCGTAGGTGTCCAGTCCCGCACCGAGGATCACGTACTGCCGGACGCCCCGCCGTACGGCGCCGGCCAGGCGGTCCTCGGTGTAGCGGCTCCGCGTGACGACGGCCGCGCGCAGCCCGGCGAGAACGAGGTGATCCGCCATCTCGCGGTGGAGGCCCACGTAGTCCTCGGCGCACTCGCCCAGCAGGGCGTACGCGAACGGGTCGCGGAAGACGACCGGCTCCCCGTCGACGATCAGGTGGGCGGCACGCGCCGCCGCCGTGTGGAGTGCGGTTCCGCTGAGCCCCTCGGTCTTCACCCGTCGAGCGTAAACCGCCTCAGCGATCTTGGCGATGGGTCACAGGCCGTGCGCCCGCGCGCCGTGCCGTAGCAGTTCGAAGGCGGTGCCGGCGGCCTCGACGGCCTCGCGGTGCACCTCGTCGGCCGTCCGGCCGGACGCCAGCGCCGCGTAGTTGTCCCTGGCCAGGATCTGCCGGACGGCGACGTACTGCGCGGCCACCAGGCGCGACGTCAGGTGCGGCACGGGACGGGACGCGCTTCCAGGAGCGCGGGGCGCGGAGTCCGCCGCCTCGCTCAGCGCCCGCGCCAGCGCCTCCGTCTCCGCCGCGCCGTGCTCGACCAGGCGGGCCGCCACGCTCGGCGTGTCGAACACGAGGCGGTGGTAGGCCATCACCTCCGGGTCGTCGCACAGGCCGGTGGTCGGCTCGCGGGCGTCGAGCCCGGCCAGGAAGGCGTCGTGCAGCGCGTCCAGCGGGGTCCGCCCGGCCGGGCGGGCGCGCACCACGGCTGCGGCCTCGCCTCTGTGGTCGGCGACGCGGTGCAGGACCAGGTCCTCCTTTGAGGAGAAATACCGGAACAGCGTGGGCTTGGACACCTCCGCCGCGGCGGCGATCTCGGCCACGCCCACCCGGTCGAAGCCGTGCTCCAGGAACATCGCGATCGCCACGTCCGAGATGGCCCGGCGGGTCCGCTCCTTCTTGCGCGTCCGCAGCCCCTCGACCATGCGCACAGGCTAGCAGGGGCGCGCACAACACTTAACTCGGTTGTATTTTTAACCGAGTTGCTTTTGATGCGTGGAAGGAGACGCCGGATGACCCCGCTGGAGGAGGAGCAGGCGTACGTCGAACGCTGCAGGGAGGGCCTGCGCCGGATGCTGGACGGCGCCCGGCACAACGTGATCATCGGGGAGACCGTGGCGGGCGACCGCTACAGCGCCGAGCGGCTGGGCCGCCATCTGAAGAGCCTGGCGAAGGAGCTCGGCGAGGACGACGGAGGGCCGCCGTTCTTCGGACGCCTCGACTTCTCCCCGGACGTGAGCGAGCACGCCGGGCGGCGCTACCACATCGGCCGCCGCCACATCTCCGCCGACAGCGGGGCGCAGCCTCTGGTGATCGACTGGCGGGCGCCGGTCTCCCGGACCTTCTACCAGGCGTCGGCCCGGGATCCGCAGGGCGTGGCCGTACGGCGGCGCTTCGGCTGGGCCGGCGGGGAGCTGACCGGCTTCGAGGACGAGCGCCTCGATCGCGGCCTTGACCTCGGCGACCTCGGCGTGGATCTGGGCGGCGCGGGACGGATCCTGACGGCCGAGATCGAACGCCCCCGGGTCGGGCCGATGCGCGACATCGTCGCCACCATCCAGCCGGAGCAGGACGACCTGGTCCGCGCCGACCTGGAGGACTCCCTGTGCGTCCAGGGCGGACCGGGCACCGGCAAGACCGCCGTCGGCCTGCACCGCGCCGCCTACCTGCTCTACGCCCACCGCAAGCGGCTGTCACGCGGCGGCGTGCTCGTGCTCGGCCCGAACCTGGCCTTCCTCGGCTACATCTCCGCCGTGCTGCCGGCCCTGGGCGAGGTCGACGTCGAGCAGACCACGCTGGACGCCCTCCTCGCCAGGGTCCCGGTCAAGGGGACCGACGGCGCGGACGCCGCCGTGGTCAAGCACGACGTGCGCATGGCCGAGGTGCTGCGCAGGGCGCTCCACCGGCGCGTCCGCGAGCCCGCGGAGCCGCTCGCCGTGGCCGACGGCTCCTCCCGCTGGCGCGTCTCGGAGGACGAGCTGCGCCAGGTGGTCGAGGAGACCCGGCGCGAGGCGATGCCGTACGGCGTGGGCCGCGAGCGCGTCCTCGCCCGCGTGGTGTCACTCGTGCGGAGCCGGGCGGAGGCCCGCGGCCGGACGATCGACACGGCGTGGACCCGCCGGACCACCAGGGCCGTCGCCGCCGCCGTGGACGCCTTCTGGCCGGTCGTACGCCCCGAGGAGGTGCTGTTCGAGGTGCTCCGCGACCCTTCTGAGGCCGCCGAGGGCGTGCTCACGGCGGCCGAGCGGGCGGCGATCACCTGGGCGAGACCGCCGCGCACCTACCGGAGCGCCGCCTGGACGACCGCCGACCTGACCCTGCTCGACGAGCTCGCCGGCCTGATCGAGCGCCCGCAGGGATACGGCCACGTGATCGTCGACGAGGCGCAGGACCTGTCGCCGATGCAGTGCAGGGCCGTCGCCCGGCGCAGCGCGCACGGCTCGCTGACCGTGCTCGGCGACCTGGCGCAGGGCACGACCCCGTGGGCCGCCCGCGAGTGGGGCGAGCAGATGGCGCACCTGGGCAAGCCGGACGCCACGGTCATGGCGCTCACCACCGGCTTCCGCACGCCCGCCGCCGTCGTCGAGCTGGCCAACCGCCTGCTGGCGGAACTCGCGGTCGACGTGCCGCCCTCCCGCTCCTTCCGGCGGGACGGACGGCTGCGCGTGCTGCGCGGGGACGACCCGGCGGTCGTGACGGCGGTGTTCGAGGCGCTCGGCCACGAGGGCTCGATCGGCGTCATCGCCGCCGACGCCTCCGCCGCCCGCCTGCGCGCCGCGCTCACGGACGCCGGCCTGACCGTCGCCGACGGCCTCACGCCCGACCCGTCCGTACGGATCTCCGTGGTGCCCGCCACCCTGTGCAAGGGTCTGGAGTACGACCACGTCGTGCTGGCCGAGCCCGCCGAGATCGTCGCGGCCGAGGAGCGCGGGATGAGCAGGCTCTACGTGGCGCTCACCCGCGCGGTGTCCCGTCTCGACGTGGTGCACCGCCGTCCGCTGCCGTCCCCCCTGACGTGATGCCCACGATCGGCAGGCGCAGCGCGCCCGGGGCCGACGCGGGGACGACCGGCCGCACGGGCGCGACCGGCCCGAGCCGCACGTACGCGGAGCCGGGGGCGGGGCGCGGGTCCGGCTCGCCCTTGTTCGGCCACAGCGCCATCGCGCGCTCGGCCTGGGCCGTGATCGTGAGCGAGGGGTTCACGCCGAGGTTGGCCGACACGGCCGAGCCGTCCACGACGTGCAGTCCCTCGTACCCGTAGACGCGGTGGTAGGGATCGATCACACCGGTCTCGGGCGAGTCGCCGATCGCGCAGCCGCCGAGGAAGTGCGCGGTCGCCGGGATGTCGAACAGGTCGAGCCAGGAGCCGCCGGGAAGGCCGCCGATCTCCTCGGCGGCCAGGCGGACGGCCTCGTGCCCGGCGGGGATCCAGGTGGGGTTGGGCTCGCCGTGGCCGGGTCCCGCCCGCAGTCCGCCGCCCTTCGGCGAAAGCGTGATCGAGTTGTCCTTGGCCTGCATGACGAGGGCGATGACCGTGCGCTCCGACCACCTGCGGTGGTTGAACAGCCGGGGCAGCAGGTGGGGCCGCCGCAGGGCCGCCCCGAGGAACTTCAGCCAGCGCGGGGCCCGCCCGCCGCCGTCCACGAGCAGCGTGCGCAGCAGGCCCATGGCGTTGGAGCCGTCGCCGTACCGCACCGGCTCGATGTGCGTCTCGGGATCGGGATGGATCGAGGAGGTGATCGCCACGCCCCGGTTGAGTTTGGCGCCCTTGGTGGTCGGCCGCTCGAACCCGAGCAGGGCCTCGGAGTTCGTCCGGGTCAGCATGCCCAGCCGGGGCGAGATCCGGGGCAGCGTGGTCGCCCTGAGCCGGTGGAGCAGGTGCTGGGTGCCGTACGTCCCGGCGGCGAACACCACCTGCCCGGCGGCCAGCGTGCGGGTGCGGCCGAACGGCCCGGTGCGCCTCACCGTGATCTCGTAGCCGCCCTCGACGGGCCGCACGCCGGTCACGGTGGTCTCCGGATGGACCTCCGCCCCGGCCTTCTCGGCCAGGTAGAGGTAGTTCTTGATCAGCATGTTCTTGGCGCCGTGGCGGCAGCCGGTCATGCACTCGCCGCATTCGACGCAGCCGCGGCGGCGCGGCCCCACGCCGCCGAAGTAGGGGTCGTCGACCTCCACCCCGGGCTCGCCGAAGAACACCCCGACCGGGGCGAGACGGAAGGTGTGGCCGACGCCCATCCGCTCGGCGACCTTCCTCATCACCTCGTCGGCGGCGGTCACCGTCGGGTTCTCCACCACGCCCAGCATCCGCCTGGCCTGGTCGTAGTACGGCGCGAGCTCGGCCTTCCAGTCGGTGATGTGCGCCCACTGGGGATCGCGGAAGAACGGGTCGAGCGGCTCGTAGAGGGTGTTGGCGTAGACGAGCGAGCCGCCGCCGACCCCCGCGCCGGCCAGCACCATCACCCCGTTGGAGCCGCGCAGGACGTGGATGCGCTGGATGCCCTTCAGGCCGAGCGCGGGGGCCCACAGGAAGTCCCTGGCCCGCCAGGACGTCTTCGGCAGGGTCTTCTCGTCGAACCTGCGGCCGGCCTCCAGGACGCCGACCCGGTAGCCCTTCTCGGTGAGCCGCAGCGCGGCCACGCTCCCGCCGAACCCCGACCCGATCACCGCGACGTCGTAGTCCAACGCCCCGCCTTCCTTCTACTTGAGGTGCAGCCGCTTCATCGTCTTGAGCAGCCCCGCGAGGGTGTCGGCGTACTTGTCGTAGGTCATGCCGAGGATCGGCTCGAAGCCCAGCCACGTGGCCTGGCTGGCCACCGTCTGGACCTCCGTGTACTTCAGCAGGCCCTCGGTCCCGTGGCGACGGCCGAGTCCGGACGACTTCATCCCGCCCATCGGCGCGTCGTAGGAGGCGTACGCCGAGCCGTACCCCTCGTTGATGTTGACGGTGCCGGCCTTGATCCTGACGGCGAGGCGGCGGCCCCGCGCGACGTCCCTGGTCCAGATCGAGGCGTTCAGCCCGTACGCGGTGTCGTTGGCCGCGTCGACCGCCTCGTCCTCGTTCCTGAAGCGGTAGAGCGACACGACCGGCCCGAACGTCTCGTCCCTGCAGACGGCCATGTCCTCGCCGACGCCGTCGAGAACGGTCGGCTCGTAGAAGAACGGGCCGAGGTCGGGGCGCGGCCGGCCGCCCGTCAGCACCGTGGCGCCCTTGGCGACGGCGTCCTCGACGTGCGCCGCGACCCCGTCGAGCTGCCGCTGGGAGGTGAGCGAGCCCATCTGCACGTCCCAGTCGAGACCGGGGCCGATCTTCATGTTCTCCACCGCCCGGACGAACTTGTCGCGGAAGACGTCGGCGATCGCCTCGTGCACGTAGAGGCGCTCGATCGAGATGCACAGCTGACCCGCGTTGGTGAAGCAGGCCCGGATCGCGCCCTGGGCGGCCACGTCGAGGTCGGCGTCGTCGAGCACGATCATCGGGTTCTTGCCGCCGAGCTCCAGCGAGCAGCCGATGAGCCGCTTGGCCGCCTCCTCGGCGATCCTGCGCCCGCCGCGCGTCGAGCCGGTGAACGCGACGTAGTCGGCGCCGTCGATCAGCGGGTCGCCGACGTCCTCCGGATCGCCGAGCACGACCTGCCAGATGTCGCGCGGCATGCCCAGCTCGGCCAGCAGGTCGATCGTCCACAGCGTGGACAGCGGAGTCTGGGTGTCGGGCTTGTGCACGACGGCGTTGCCCGCGATCAGCGCGGGGACCACGTCGGTCACGCCGAGGGCCAGCGGGTAGTTCCACGGGCTGATCACCGCGACCACGCCCTTGGGGTGGCGCAGCTCGGCGGCCCGGGTGGCGATCGGGAATATGCCCTGCCTGCGCTGCGGCTCCAGCAGCCCGGGCGCCCGCCGCGCGTAGTAGAGCGTGCAGCCGGCCACGTCCACCACTTCCTCGTACGCGTGGCGCCGCGCCTTGCCGGTCTCCCACTGCACGATGTCGAGCAGCTCCCGGCGGCGGTCGAGCATCGCGTCGTGGAGCCGCAGGAAGGGCCTGATCCGCTCCCTGACCGGCAGCGCCGCCCAGGCCTCCTGCGCCTCCCTTGCCCTGGCGTACGCCGCGCGGACGTCCTCGGGGGTGGAGATCGGGACCTCGGCCAGGACCTCCCCGGTGAACGGCGCGATGATCTCCCGCGTTTTACCCTCGGACGAGACGTGCGTGAGGATCCGGTCGACCATGGCCGCGTCGAGCGTCCCATTCATGGCACCCATGGCGGAAGAATATTCCGGAGCCCCGCCCGTGGCTACCGGTAAGTAATGACAGAGACGGCTACGCGCTCAGCACCGTGCGGAGCAGCTCACCGAACTCGGCGGGGTGCGTGGTGAGCCCGGTGTGCCCGCCGGGGAAGTGGACGAGTGGCGTGCCGAACCGCTCGGCCAGGAAGGCGGCGGGGCGGTAGGGCAGCTCGCCGATCGAGTCCGCTCCGGCCGCGAGCACGAGCCGGTCCGACAGGGCCTCCAGACGGTCCAGATCCGGGGTGTACGTCATGAAACTCGGCACGATACGCCCGAGGAAGTAGGGCATGTCCGCCATCGTCCGCTCGGCTCGAGCCGCCGCCTGGGGCGGCAACTCGGTGGCCGCCCCGGAGTCGACAGCGGTGTCGACGGGGGTGCCGACGGGGGTGCCGACGGGGTCGGAGCCGGGCCGCCTGAGGCCGGCCGCGAACACCGCGGCCGCGGGCATCAGCCCCTCCCGGCGGAACGTGTCCTGGACGCGGGCGAGCAGCGCCCGGTGCTCGGCGGCGTCCGGCAGCACCTCCACCACCGGCGGCTCGTGCGCCACGACGCGTTCGATCCGCTCGGGACGGGTGGTCAGCAGGTGCAGCGCGACGATCGCGCCGGAGCTGCAGGCGGCCACCCGGGCGGGCGCGTCCGGAGACAGCAGCTCCAGCAGCCGGAACGCGTCGTCGGCGTGCCGCGCGACCCGCTGCTCGGCCTCCGGGTCGTCCAGCGGGCTGCGGGACAGGCCGCGCGGATCGTAGGAGGCGACCGTGTGATCGGCGGCCAGCTCGTCGGCGACGCCGTCGAAGGAGGCCGCGCCGCCCGTGCCACCGGGGATCAGCAGCAGGAGCGGACCCTTCCCGCGCACCTCGTAGTGCAGGGTGGCGCCGTCCACGCGCAGGCGTCCGATGGTCGGGCTGGTCATGAGGGGTCTCCTTCGTGGTGTGCGGGCCAGCGCTCCAGGAGGGTGTGCAGGGCGTCGAGACAGCGGGCCCAGGAGTCTTCCGCCGGGCGGCTGTGCGCGAACCCTCCCGCGGCCTCAAGGCTGGTGAAGCCGTGGAGCGTGCTGCGCATCAGCCGGACCGCGTCGGTCAGGTCGGGTTCGTCCAGCGCGTAGGCGCGCAGCATGCTGTAGGTCAGCTCGACGGCGCGTCGCGGCCCGGGCGCCCGGGCCGCGAGCTCGGGATCGATCTGTATCGGGATCTGCGTCGCCGTGTATCGGCCCGGATGGTCGTGGGCGTACTTCCGCCAGGCGTTCGCGTAGGCCACCAGCGCGTCCTTTCCGGCCCGCCCGGCGATCGCCTCCGCGATGCGGATGGTCTTCTCGTCCGCCGCCAGCAACGCGATCCGCCCGCGGAGGTCCTCGAGGCTGCGGACGTGCGCGTAGAGGCTGGCGTCCTTCACCCCCAGCCGTCGCGCCACCGCCGACATGGTCACGTGCTCGAGCCCGACCTCGTCCGCCAGCTCGGCACCGGCGAGCGTCACCCGGTCCGCCGTCAACCCGGCCCGCGCCATCCGCATGCCACCCCCTTCTCTTCCTAGAGAAATTCCTAATACTCCTAGATAGTACCTTGGGATCCAAGTCGAGAGGATCAGTCGAACCAGGACCGAACGTGATCCGTCTTGGGGGCATGAGGACATCGATTCGTACGGCGGGCATTCTCGCCGCGCTGCTGGCCACGGGAGCCACGGGCTGCGCGGGTGGCCGTACGACCCAGGACTTCCCGCCCGCTCCGGCGGACCTGACCGGCAAGGTGCGGCTCGTCGCGTACGCCGGCTGCGACGAGATGACCGAAGGGCTGCGGCAGGCGGCCGTGCGGAACGTGACACCCTGGGGCTTCGGGGACGCCATGCTCTACGCGGCCCGCTCCGACGTCGCCGCCGCCGCCAAGCAGGCGACGCCCGAGCAGGCGTACTCGACCACGAACACGCACGAGGCGGGCGTGGACGAGCCCGACCTGGTCAAGACCGACGGCGACCGGGTGATCACGGTCACCGGGGGCGTGCTGCGCGTCGTGGACGCGAAGACCCGGAAGGTCACCGGGACGCTGCGGCTCGTCTCCGAGGACCAGTCGTGGGCCCAGGCCGACCTGCTGGTCCACGGCGACCGCGCGCTCGTGCTGTTCGAGGGCGGCGGGATCATCCCGTTCGGAGCGATGGCCAAGACCCGGGTCGGTCCCGGCGGCCCGAGGTACGTGCTCGTGGACCTGTCCGGCGAGCCCCGCGTCCTCGGCGCGATGACCGTGCACGGGCAGCACATCGACGCCCGGCAGTCCGGCTCCACGGTGCGGCTCGTCGTGCGGTCCCAGCCGGAGATCGCCTTCCCTGCCCCGGAGCAGGACGAACCGGAGAAGGAACTGCTCGAAGGCAACCGCAAGGCCGTGCTGTCCGCCCCCGCCGACGCGTGGCTGCCGTCGTACGACGTCGAGACCGGCGGCGCGAGCCGCACCGAGCGGGTCGGCTGCGACCAGGTCAGCCACCCCGACCAGTTCACCGGCACCTCGATGCTGACCATCCACACGATCGACCTGGCCGCCGCCACGCCGTTCGGCTCGCTCACGCCGATCGCGGTCGCGGCCGACGGCGACACCGTGTACGGAACGGCGGGCAGCCTCTACGTCACCAGCAATCCCCGCTGGTGGGCGGCCCGCCCGATCGACGTGGTGCCGGCGCCCGATTCATCGGACGCCGCGCCCACGCCGAAAGCGCCGCCCGAGCGCACGGAGGTGCACCGCTTCGACGTCTCCGCCCCCGGCGCCCCGCGCTACGTCACGTCGGGGTCCGTGCCCGGACGGCTGCTGAACCAGTACTCCCTGTCGGAGTACGACGGCCATCTGCGGGTGGCGACGACCAGCGGCGCCGACGTGTTCGGCGCGAGCCCGGGCACGAGCGAGAGCGGCGTGTACGTGCTCGACGCCGGCACGCTCGCCCAGACCGGCTCGGTGACGGGCCTCGGCAAGGGCGAGCGGATCTACTCGGTGCGGTTCATGGACGGCCTCGGCTACGTGGTGACGTTCCGCCAGACCGACCCCCTGTACACGCTGGACCTGCGGGACCCGGCCGCTCCCAAGGTCACCGGCGAGCTGAAGATCACCGGCTTCTCCGCCTATCTCCACCCGGCGGGCGCGGGGCGGCTGATCGGCATCGGCCAGGAGGCGAGCGAGCAGGGCCGGGTGCTCGGCACGCAGATCTCGCTGTTCGACGTCGGCGACCCGGCAGCGCCCGCGGTGCTGTCGCGGTTCCACCAGAAGGAGTCGGGCTCGGAGGCCGAGTGGGACCCCCACGCCTTCCTCTACTGGCCCGCCACCGGGCTGGCCGTGCTCCCGCTCCAGAACTGGGCCGACGGCGGGATCGCGGGCAGCGCGGCCCTCGCACTACGCGTCCGCGACCGCGAGATCACCAAGCTGGGCGTCGTGACCCACCCGCGGCCGGCCGCGAAGAGCGACTTCGCCCCCGGCGACCAGGGCATCCGCCGTTCCCTCGTCATCGGCGACGACCTGTGGACCGTGTCCGGCACCGGCCTCAAGGTCAGCGACGCCGCCACGCTGGCCGACCGGGCGTGGATCCCCTTCAGCTGACGATCAGTTGTCGTTCCCCCGCGCCTTCGCGAGATCACGCGGAGGCGCGACGGGGACGATCTCCGGCGCGCCGAGGCGGATCGCGTCGGCCTCCTGGTCGGTGTCCTGCTCCTGGGAGGCCCGCTCCGCCTCGACCCGCTTGGTGTAGTACTCGACCTCGCGCTTGACCTGATCGGCGTCCCAGCCGAGCGGGCCGGCCATGAGCTCGGCGGCCTCCTGGGCGACCGCGGTCCCCCGGTGGAAGGTCTCGATCGAGATGCGGGTGCGCCGGGTCAGCGCGTCGTTGAGATGCCCGGCGCCCTCGTGCGTCGCCGCGTACACGATCTCCGCGCGCAGGTAGTCGTCCGCGCCGTCGAGGGGCCGGCCCAGCGAGGGGTCCTCCTTGATGAGCGCGAGCACCTCGTCGATCAGCGAGCCGTACCGCTCCAGCAGGTGCTCGATCCTGGCCACGTGCAGCCCCGAGGAGCGCGCCATGCGGTGGCGGGAGTTCCACAGGGCCTGGTAGCCCTCCGCGCCCGCGAGCGGCACCTGGTCGGTGCAGGACGGCGGCACGCGCTGGTCGAGGCCGTGCGCGACCGCGTCCACGGCGTCGGCGGCCATGACCCGGTACGTCGTGAACTTGCCGCCGGCCACCATGACCAGCCCCGGCACGGGGTGGGTGACGACGTGCTCGCGCGAGAGCTTGGAGGTCTCCTCGGACTCCCCGGCCAGCAGCGGCCGCAGCCCGGCGTACACGCCCTCGACGTCGTCCCTGGTCAGCGGCACCGAGAGCACCGAGTTGACCCGGTCGAGCAGGTAGTCGATGTCCGCCCGGGAGGCGGCGGGGTGAGCCTTGTCGAGGTTCCAGCGGGTGTCGGTGGTCCCGATGATCCAGTGCCGGCCCCACGGGATGACGAACAGCACCGACTTCTCGGTGCGCATGACGAGCCCGCTCAGCGAGTGGATGCGGTCACGCGGCACCACGAGGTGGATGCCCTTGGACGCCCGCACGTGGATCTGCCCGCGGCCGCCGACGAGCTGCTGGATGTCGTCGGTCCACACGCCGGTCGCGTTGACGACCTGGCGGGCCCGCACGTCCAGCTCCGCGCCGGTCTCCAGGTCGCACACACGCACCCCGGTGACCCGCTCCCCCTCGCGCAGGAAGCCGACCGCCTGCACCCGCGAGGCGACGTGCGCGCCGTACGTCGCGGCGGTGCGCAGCGTGGTCATCACGAAGCGGGCGTCGTCGACCTGGGCGTCCCAGTACTGCACGGCGCCGCTGAACGCCGACCTGCGCAGCGACGGGACGACGCGGAGGGCCTGGCGGCGCGTGAGGTGGCGGTGCCCCGGCACGCCCCGGGTGAGGCCGAAGGACAGGCCGAGCGTGTCGTAGAGCACGAGTCCCGCGCCGATGTACGGCCGCTCC
The DNA here is from genome assembly GCF_040644635.1 of Microbispora sp. NPDC046933. Classification (NCBI taxonomy): domain Bacteria; kingdom Bacillati; phylum Actinomycetota; class Actinomycetes; order Streptosporangiales; family Streptosporangiaceae; genus Microbispora; species Microbispora sp. NPDC046933. The sequence continues at coordinate 522,705 of NZ_JBEYWW010000001.1, forward strand.
CAGCCGGCGTGCGTGAGCGGGAACAGGAACGGCACCGGCCTGACCAGGTGCGGCGCGATCCGCTTGAGCAGCAGCGACCGCTCCCGCAGGGCCTCCCTGACCAGGTCGAAGTTGAGCTGCTCCAGGTAGCGCAGCCCGCCGTGGATGAGCTTGGACGACCGGGACGACGTGCCGGAGGCGAAGTCGCGCGCCTCGACCAGGCCGACCGAGAGCCCGCGGGTCGCGGCGTCGAGCGCGACGCCGGCGCCGACCACGCCGCCGCCGATCACGACGACGTCGAGTTCCTGCGCCTCCATCCGCGCCAGGGCGGCGGTACGTTCCGCCGGGCCGAGTCGTGCCGTGCCCATCCTCGCCGTCATAAGGCTCCCTCTGCACCGCTTTCGCCATTGCCGAGCAAATCTACCCGCGAGTAGCTACCCAGGAATCCATCGTTTCCGCCGCCTTTCCCAAGGATCTCCGGAAATGTCGGTGAACAATCCTGGGCTGGCCACCCCGCCCCGGCCGGGCAGCTGATCGGCGGTCAACCGGTGCGGCGGGAGCGGGCCAGAACCAGCCCGCCGAGGACCATGGCGACCAGCCCCACCACCAGGGCCACGAAGCCCCCGACTATTCCGTAGCCGGTGCCGGGACCGCCATCGGCCGCGGCCACGACCAGCCCGCCGACGACCGCGCCGGCCAGCCCGGCCGCCATGGCCACGACGGCCCCGCCTCTCCCGTCGCCGGTCCCGATGCGACCGGTGGAGCGGGCCAGAGCCAGGCCGCCGACGACCACACCGGCCAGCCCCAGCAGCGCGGCCACCACGGACCAGAGACGCCCGGCGGTCAAGGTGTAGGCGCCGACGCCGGCCGGCTGGTCCACGACGTGCGCGGCCGCCGACGTGGCGAGCCCCAATCCTGCGAGCAGAGCGGCTGAGGCGGCGGCGAGCAGGCGACGGACGGACATGCGGTTCTCTTTCTCTCCTGCGACGGGACACCACCGGATCATGTCCGCAGGGCCCATCGCCGGTCGTCCGGCCGGCGCGGGCATTTCACGCTGCCACCGACGCCGCACCCGGCTGCCGCGAACGCCGCAGGAGCCGCGGAGATACCGCGTGTGCGGTAGACGGCCCATCATCCGCGCGGAGGAGCCGTCCACGCGGACACCCGGCTAAGGTGCGCGCATGGGTACAGGCCGGGCCGCTGTCGGAGACTGGGCGATCGCCGCCTGCGTGGCAGCGACGCTGCTGGTCACCGGGCTGTCCCGGCAGAATCCCGCCACGAGCCCCGGCCTGTTCGGCTACGCGCTGCTGGCGGCCGGAGGCCTGGCGCTGGCCGCGCGCCGCCGGGCTCCGGTTCCCGTCCTTGCCGTCACCGGCCTCTGCGCGGTGGGTTACCAGGCGGCCGGTTTCGACGTGCCCGCCGTCGCGTACCTGTTCGCGGTGTACGCCGCCGTACGGGCGGGACACCGCACCATCGCGGTGGTGGCGAGCGTGACGATGCTGGCCGCTCTCCCCCTCGCGGCCCTGGCCTCGGGCCTGCACGACACGGCCGCGGCCCTCGCGCAGGCCCGGGGCGCGCTCGAGCTGGCCTGGCTGATCGCGGCCGGCGCCGCGGGTGAAGCCCTGCGGCAGGCCGAACGCCGGGCGGACGAGGCCGAGCGCACCCGTGAGGAGACCGCGCGGCGCCGGGCCGACGAAGAGCGGCTGCACATCGCGCGGGAGCTGCACGATTCACTGACCCATCAGATCTCGATCATCAAGGTACAGGCCGAGGTCGCCGTCCACGTGGCCCGCAAGCGAGGTGAACAGGTGCCGGAGGCCCTGCTGGTGATCCGGGAGGCCGGTCGTGAGGCGGCCCGGGAACTGCGAGCGACTCTGGAGGTGCTGCGCGACGATGGCAAGAACCCGCCGCACGGGCTCGACCACGTCCCGGAACTGGTGCGGCGGGCCCGGACGACCGGCCTGGACGCGAAGCTGACGATCGAAGGACACCGAAACGAGGTGCCGGCCGCGGTGGACCGGACCGCTTACCGGATCGTCCAGGAGTCGCTGACCAACATCGCCCGGCACGCCTCCGCCACCACCGCGTCGGTCCGGATCGACTACCGTCCGCACGCCCTGGTCATACGGGTCGACGACGACGGAAAGGCCACGTCGGACACCGCGCCCGTGCCCGGCGTCGGGCTGCTCGGGATGCGCGAACGAGTCACCGCACTCGGCGGCCACCTGCGCGCGGAGCCGCGCAGCGAGGGCGGCTTCACCGTCCAGGCCGAGCTCCCGGTGGACCAGGCGTCGTGATCCGGGTCCTGCTGGTCGACGACCAGCCGCTCCTCCGCAGCGGATTCCGCGCGCTTCTCGACCTCGAAGACGACATCGAGGTGGTCGCCGAGGCCGGCGACGGGATGGAGGGCCTGGCCCTGGCCAGGGAACACCTGCCCGACATCGCTCTCGTCGACATCGAGATGCCGGTCGTCGACGGCATCGAGGCGACCCGGCGTATCGCCGCGGACCCGGCGCTGGCCGGGGTGCACGTCGTCATCCTGACCAACTACGGCCTGGACGAGTACGTCTTCGACGCGCTGCGCGCCGGCGCCGCCGGATTCCTCGTCAAGGACATCGTGCCGGAAGACTTCCTGCACGCCGTACGCGTCGCCGCGCGAGGCGACGCCCTGCTCGCACCGTCGATCACCCGCAAGCTGATCAGCCGGTACGTCAGCCAGCCGCTCCGTACGGACACCTGCGCGGGGCTGGAAGAACTGACCAACCGCGAACGCGAGGCCGTCGCCCTGGTCGCCCACGGCCTGTCCAACGACCAGATCGCCGACCACATGATGATCAGCCCCATGACCGCCAAGACCCATGTCAACCGGGCCATGGCCAAGCTTCACGCCCGCGACCGCGCGCAACTCGTGGTCTTCGCCTACGAATCCGGCCTGGTGACCCCGCGCAGCCGCTGACTCCTCGATCCGGGACTCCGCACGCCCCGCCTCCCCGCCGCCGGACGGCCCCGCACCTGACAACCCCGGGGCGGCGGGCGCGCGCCGTACGCGGAAGGATGGCGGCATGAGCGTGACTCTCTCCGATGCCCGCGTCGTCACTCCCGACGGCGTCCACGACGGCTGGCTCACCATCGAGGACGGCAGGATCACCCACATCGGGCGCGGGCAGGCCCCGGGCGACGGGCTCGGCCTGGGCGGGCGCACCGTCGTCCCCGGCTTCGTCGACATCCACAGCCACGGCGGCGCCGGCGGGAGCTTCCCCGACGGCGACCCGGAGACCGCCGCCGCGGTCGCGGCCTTCCATCTGAGCCGGGGCTCGACCACCCTCATGGCGAGCCTCGTCACCGCCGCGCCCGACACGCTCGCGCGGGCCGCGGCGACGCTCGCCGACCTGTGCGAGCAGGGCCTGATCGCCGGCATCCACTTCGAGGGGCCGTATATCGCCAGGTCGCGCTGCGGCGCGCACGAGCCCACGCTGCTGCGCGAGCCCGACGTGGCGGAGTTCCGGGCGCTGGTGAAGGCCGGGCGTGGCCACGTCCGGATGCTGACGATCGCGCCCGAGCTGCCGAACGCACTCGACGTGATCAGGGACGCCGCCGCGGAGGGCGTCGTCGCCGCGCTGGGCCACAGCGACGCGACCTACGAGCAGACGATCGCGGGGATCGACGCCGGGGCGACCGTCGCCACCCACCTCTACAACGCGATGCCGCCGCTCGGCCACCGCGCGCCGGGGCCGATCGCCGCCCTGGTCCAGGACGAGCGGGTGACCGTGGAACTGATCAACGACGGCGTCCACGTCCACCCGGCGATGCTGCGCCTGGCCATGCACGCCGCGGGCGCGGGCCGTACGGCGCTGATCACCGACGCGATGGCGGCGGCGGGCATGGGCGACGGGCGCTACCCGCTCGGCCCGATGACCGTCGACGTCGTGGACGGGGTGGCCCGGCTCGCCTCCGACACTCCCGGCGGCGGCTCGATCGCCGGGAGCACGCTCACGATGGACGTGGCCTTCCGCCGCACCGTGCGGGAGGTGGGACGCTCACTGGTGGACGCCGCGCTGATGGCCTCGCTCACCCCCGCCCGCGTCCTCGGCCTGGACGGCGAGGTCGGCTCGATCACGGTCGGCAAGTACGCCGATCTCGTGGTGCTCGACGACGACCTGCGCGTCGGCGGCGTGATGAAGCGCGGCGCCTGGGTCCGCCACCCCTGACCGATGAAGCCGGGGGCCGGGCGCGGCGGCCCGGCCCTCCCGGCGACCGGCTCAGCGCTGCGGCGGGGCGACGACCACCTCGACGCGCTGGAACTCCTTCAGGTCGGAGTAGCCGGCGGTGGCCATCGTGCGGCGCAGCGCGCCGAGCAGGTTCATCGAGCCGTCGGCCAGCGACGACGGGCCGTGCAGGATCTCCCGCAGCGTGCCGATCGTGCCGAACTCGACCCGCTTGCCGCGCGGCAGCTCGGGGTGGTGGGCCTCCGACCCCCAGTGGAAGCCGCGGCCGGGGGCCTCGGCGGCCCGTGCGAGCGGCGAGCCCACCATGACGGCGTCCGCGCCGCAGGCGATCGCCTTGGCGATGTCGCCGGAGCCGCCCATGCCGCCGTCGGCGATGACGTGCACGTACCGGCCGCCCGACTCGTCCATGTAGTCGCGGCGGGCCGCGGCCACGTCGGAGATCGCGGTGGCCATCGGCACGACCACGCCCAGCACGTTGCGGGTGGTGTGCGAGGCGCCGCCGCCGAAGCCGACCAGCACGCCGGCCGCGCCGGTCCGCATGAGGTGCAGCGCCGCCGTGTACGTCGCGCAGCCGCCCACGATCACCGGGACGTCGAGCTCGTAGATGAACTGCTTGAGGTTGAGCGGCTCGGCCCGGCCGGAGACGTGCTCGGCGGAGACCGTCGTGCCGCGGATCACGAAGATGTCCACGCCCGCGTCGATCACGGCCTTGTGGTGCTGCACCGTGCGCTGCGGCGACAGCCGTACGGCGGTCGTGACGCCGGCGGCGCGGATCTCCTCGATGCGCCGGCCGATCAGCTCGTCCTTGATCGGCGCGGTGTAGATCTCCTGCAGCCGCCTGGTCGCGGCGGCCCGGTCGAGGGTGGCGACCTCTTCGAGCAGCGGCGCCGGGTCCTCGTAGCGGGTCCACAGCCCTTCGAGGTCGAGCACGCCGAGGCCGCCCAGGCGCCCGATCTCGATTGCCGTCTGCGGCGACACGACGCTGTCCATCGGGCTCGCCACGAGCGGAGAGTCGAACCGGTAGGCGTCGATCTGCCAGGAGATCGACACCTCCTCCGGGTCGCGGGTGCGCCGGGAGGGCACGATGCCGATCTCGTCCAGCGCGTAGGCACGCCGCCCGCTCTTGCCGCGCCCGATCTCCACCTGTGTCATATCGCCTGTTCTTTCCGTTTCTTCCGGTACGAGCTAGCGCCCGTGGTAGTTCGGAGCCTCGACCGTCATCTGGATGTCATGCGGGTGGCTCTCCTTGAGCCCGGCCGCCGTGATCGGCATGAGCTGCGCCTTCTCGTGCAGCTCCTGGATCGTCCGGGAGCCGGTGTACCACATGCCCTGCCGCAGGCCGCCGACGAGCTGGTGGGCCACCGCCGCGACCGGGCCGCGGTAGGGCACCTGGCCCTCGATGCCCTCGGGGATGTACTTGTCCTCCCCGGACACGTCGGCCTGCGCGTACCTGTCCTTGCTGAACGACGCGCCGCCGCGCTCGCGGTTGCGCACCGCGCCCAGCGAGCCCATGCCCCGGTACGACTTGAACTGCTTGCCGTTGATGAAGATCAGCTCGCCGGGCGACTCCTCGCAGCCGGCCAGCAGCGAGCCGAGCATGACCGTGTCGGCCCCGGCGGCCAGCGCCTTGGCGATGTCGCCCGAATACTGCAGGCCGCCGTCGCCGATGACCGGGACGCCGGCCGGGCCGCACGCCAGCGCGGCCTCGTAGATGGCGGTGAGCTGCGGGGCGCCCACACCGGCGACGACCCGGGTGGTGCAGATCGAGCCGGGCCCGACGCCCACCTTGACCGCGTCGGCGCCCGCGTCGACCAGCGCCTGCGCGCCCGCGCGGGTGGCGACGTTGCCGCCGATGACGTCCACCCGGCCGTTGGCCTTGATCTTGGCGATCATGTCGCACACGCCGCGCGAGTGCCCGTGCGCGGTGTCCACGATGATCACGTCCACGCCCGCCTCGATCAGCGTCATGGCGCGCTCCTCGGCGTCGCCCGCGACGCCCACCGCCGCGCCGACCATGAGGCGGCCGTCGGCGTCCTTGGTCGCGATCGGGTACTGCTCGCTCTTGGTGAAGTCCTTGACCGTGATGAGGCCCTGCAGGCGACCGGCCTCGTCCACGAGCGGGAGCTTCTCGACCTTGTTCTGCCGCAGCAGCCGGAACGCCTCGTCGCGGTCGACGCCCACCGGCGCCGTCACCAGCGGCATCGGGGTCATGACGTCGCGCACGGCCCTGCTCTGGTCGCTCTCGAACCGCATGTCGCGGTTGGTGACGATGCCCACGAGCACGCCGTCCGCGTCGGTGACCGGGACCCCGGAGATCCGGTAGGTCGCGCACAGCCGCTCGACATCGGCGAGGGTGTCCTCGGGAGAGCAGGTGACGGGGTTGGTCACCATCCCCGCCTCCGACCGCTTGACCAGGTCGACCTGCTGCGCCTGCTCCTCGACCGAGAGGTTGCGGTGCAGGATGCCGATGCCGCCCTGGCGGGCCATGGCGACCGCCATGCGCGCCTCGGTGACCGTGTCCATCGCGGCCGACACGAGCGGGATGCGCAGCGTGATGGTCCGGGACAGCCGGGTCGTCGTGTCGGCGTCCCCCGGCTGCAGGTCCGAATACGCGGGAACAAGGAGCACGTCGTCGAACGTGAGTCCCGGTTCGGTGAACTTGGCCATCTGCTGCACCCCTCCTGCGCTGTGGGTCTTCGCGCGTGGGTCCCTCGCCAGACCCGAGGTCAGTCTAGTGGCCGCCCCCAAACCGCATCCGGCGGACCTGTCAAGAGGGATGGCACAAAAAGTGGGGGGACCGGCTTCCGGTCCCCCCACTTCCCCGCGTCGTGCCCGCCACGCCCGTCGAGCCCCCCTCCGCGCCCGGCAGACGGGGCGTTCCCGGCTAACGCTGGGTCAAGAATGCGTCACGCAGCGTCCACATGCAATGGCGTAACGTGCAACTGCACAAAGATGCATTTCCTGTCTTTCGAAACTTCGGCCGAAACAAATGCGAACCCTCACGTCCATACAAAAGCCGCCACGTTCGGCCGTACCAAATGTGCGAACGGGACGGACAGCGCGGAAAATCCGAGCTATTCTCGCGACCCGAAGCGAGGCGGCGATGAGGCGGAAGCCGACGCGCCGAACGCCGGGAAACGTTTACGCCCAGGGACCGGTGAGCCGGTGCGTCAGCGCGCCCGACACGCCCGGCGCGCTCGGTGCGGCGCGACCAGCGCGGTGCCGTCGGCTCCGTGCCACCAGCGCCGTGCGACCAGTGTGACCACCGACGGAGCGAGCATGAGTACGACGCGCAACGCCGCCTCCCAGGCCGACCCGTTCGAAAGCCTCGGCCTCTCCCCCGACCAGGCCGCCCTCTACACGGCCATGCTGCGGCTGCACCGCGCCACGCTCACCGAGCTTGCCGAGGCGGTGGACCGGCCCGCCGAGGACGTGCTCGACGCCCTGGACGGGCTCGTACGGATCGGCGCGGTGAACCGGCGGCGGGAGGAGTTCCTCGCCCGGCATCCGGCCGCGGCGATCGGGCGGCTGGTGGCCGAGAGGCTGGACCGCATGGCCCGGGAGACCCGCCAGATCGACGAGGTGCTCGCCGCGGCCGGGCGGCTGTCCCATCACTACGACGCGGGCCGCGACTGGCGCAGCGGGCGGTTCTCGGTCGAGCCCGTGAGCGGCGCGGACGAGCTGTGCGAGAGCGTGATCGGCCTCGCTTTGCAGGCGCCCCCCGCCGAGCTGGTCATGGCCGTGCCGGACCGCCGGACCATGGCGCGGTTCGCGGACGGGTACGGCGGCCAGTGGATCCAGGCCGCCGTGGACGGCATCCTGCGCGTGCGGATGGTGGTCGCGCTCGACGCCGTGTCCGCGCCCGCCATGCGTGAGGTGTGCGCGCGGTTCGCGGCGGCGGGCGCGGGGCTGCGCGCCCTCGACGCGGTGCCGAGCTGGTTCTTCGCGCTCGGCGGCGACACCGCCGGGCTGCCCGCCGAGTGGGGCGTCTCGCTGCCCGAGCACTCCTACAACTGCTACCTGGTCCACGCCCCGGTGGCGGCAGGGGCGCTGCGCGCGCTGTTCGAGGAACTGTGGGCCAGGGCCGCGCCGATCTCCCCGCACAACAACGCGCTGCAGGTGCTGCGGCTGGCCGCGCACGGCCTGTCCGACGACGCCGTCGCCCGCCACCTCGGCATCTCCGTACGCACGGTGCGGGCCAGGTTCGCCGAGGCGATGTCGGAGCTGGGAGCCCAGTCCCGCTTCCACGCCGGGGTCGAGGCCGCCCGCCGCGGCTGGCTGTGACGTCCGTGCCCGGGCCGCGGCCCGACCAGCAGATGAGGCGCACTTATCCGCGTGGAGGGGGCCGTGGTCATAAGGTGGGATGCGTGCTGGAAGACGTCCCCCGCGACCCGTTCGCGGATGACCCCAACGACCCCGCGGCGGAGCTTGGAGCGCCCGACGACGTGGAGCCGCTGACGCTCGCCGAACGCGACGAGGCGCTGACCGATCTCGCCGACGTGGAGGTCTTCCGTTCGCTGCTCGAACCCCAGGGGGTGCTCGGGCTGGTCCTCGACTGCCCGGAGTGCGGCGAACAGCACTACTTCGACTGGGACCTGCTGCGCGGCAACCTACGCCAGATGATCGACAACGGCCGGCCGCAGGTCCACGAGCCGGCCTACCAGCCCGATCCCGCGGACTACGTCAGCTGGGAGTACGCCCGGGGCTACGTGGACGGAGTGATCGACACGGAGGAGAGCCGCTGACTGTCCACGTCGGCCACGAGCGCGCCGAGCAACCGGACGGCGGCGTCCGTGCCGCCGACCGGATCGCGGCGGGCGAGCGCGTCGAGGACGGCGTCCGTCCGCATTACGTCGCCCTCCACGTCGGCATCGCCGTACGACCCGAGGTGGCGTGCCGTACGACGACGTTTCGTGGTCACGCAATCGACTCCAGCTCGGCCAGCTGCCGGAGCCTGGCGAGCGCACGATGCTGCGCGACCCGGACGGCACCTGGAGACATGCCGAGTACATTACCCGTCTCCTCGGCGGACAGGCCCGAGACCACCCGCAGGATGAGGAGCTCGCGCTGCGTGTCCGGGAGCCGGGCGAGCAGGTCGCGGGCGTGCTGCGCCTCGATGTAGCGCACCACCGTCTCCTCCGGCCCGGGGCCCTCGTCGGGCCCGTCCGGCAGGTCCTGCGTCGGCACGGCCGAGCGGACCGAGCTACGCAGGGCGTCGGCCACCTTGTGCGAGGCGATGCCGAAGACGAACGAGGCGAACGGGCGGCCCATGTCGCGGTAGCGCGGCAGCGCCGACAGCACCGCGATGCACACCTCCTGGGCCACGTCGTCGGCGATGTGGTACTGACCGGACACTCGGCCCAGTCGAGCCCTGCAGTAGCGGACCACCATCGGGCGCAGATGTCCCAGCAGTGATTCGATCGCGGTGCGATCTCCCTGTACGGCAAGGCTGGTCAGTTCCCTGAGGTCGGGCTCATCCGATCTCGTCGCAAGCCTTACCCCAGTTGCGGCGTCGGCGACGCATCCCTCGGTCACGTTAGGCATGATGCCCGTCGCGATCGTTCATGTCGTCATGGTTAACGGCTACGGATTGGTCACATTGACGCGTCGATAACGTTCGGTAATCATCTGATCACCCGACCGTTGGAACATTCCAACCAGAATGCCCAAAAGGATGGATATACGACTGACGGCTTGACAGTGAAAAAGAAGCATGCCGGTCGTTCCCATTGCCGGCGTCCCGGCTCCGCCCCGACGGCTCGTCCGCGCCCGGAACGGGCAGGGCCGGAAAAGCGGTGCGCCCCGCGGTCCGCCCTTGCGGGCGGGCGCGGGGCGCGATGCGCGGAAGGCGCGGAATCAGTGGCCGTGACCGTGGCCGTGGCCGTGACCGCTGTTGGCGGCCGGAGCCTCCTCCTCGGGCTTGTCCACGACGAGGGCCTCGGTGGTGAGCAGCATGCCGGCGATGGACGCGGCGTTCTGCACGGCCGAGCGGGTCACCTTGACGGGGTCGATGACGCCCTGGCCCACCAGGTCGCCGTACTCGCCGGTGGCGGCGTTGAGGCCCTCACCGGCGTTCATCGCGGCGATCTTGGTGGTGACGACGTACCCCTCCAGGCCCGCGTTCTCGGCGATCCAGCGGGCGGGCTCGATCAGCGCCTTGCGGACGATCGAGACGCCGGTGGCCTCGTCGCCGATCAGGCCCAGGTCGTCGAGCTCCTTGGACACGTGCACGAGCGCGGAGCCACCGCCGGAGACGATGCCCTCCTCGATCGCGGCGCGGGTCGCGGAGATCGCGTCCTCCAGGCGGTGCTTCTTCTCCTTCAGCTCCACCTCGGTCGCGGCGCCGACGCGCAGCACGCACACACCGCCGGACAGCTTCGCGAGACGCTCCTGGAGCTTCTCACGGTCCCAGTCGGAGTCGGACTGCTCGATCGCCACCTTGATCTCGCGGACGCGGTCCTCGATCGCCTGGGCGTCGCCGGCGCCGTCCACGATCGTGGTGGTGTCCTTGTTGACCACGACGCGGCGGGCCGTGCCGAGCACCTCGAGGCCGACGTGCTCCAGCTTGAGGCCGACCTCCTCGCTGACGACCTGGCCGCCGGTGAGGATGGCGATGTCCTGCAGCATGGCCTTGCGGCGGTCACCGAAGCCGGGCGCCTTGACGGCGACAGAGGTGAAGGTGCCGCGGATCTTGTTGGTCACCAGGACGGCCAGGGCCTCGCCCTCGACGTCCTCGGCGATGACCAGCAGCTGGCGCTTGCTCTGGGCGACCTTCTCCAGCAGCGGCAGGAAGTCCGCGATGGAGGAGATCTTGCCCTGGTGGATCAGGACGTAGGGGTCCTCGAGGACCGCCTCCATCCGGTCGGGGTCGGTCACCATGTAGTGCGACAGGTAGCCCTTGTCGAACTGGAGGCCCTCGGTGAACTCCAGCTCCAGGCCCATCGCGTTGGACTCCTCGACGGTGATGACACCGTCCTTGCCCACCTTGTCGAACGCCTCGGCGATCAGGCCGCCGATCTTCGCGTCCTGCGCGGAGATCGTCGCGACGTTCGCGATCTCCTTCTTGTCCTCGACGTGGCGGGCGGTGCCGAGCAGCCGCTCGCTGACGGCCTGCGCGGCCTTGTCGATGCCGCGCTTGAGCCCGAGCGGCTGCGCGCCGGCGGCCACGTTGCGCAGGCCCTCGCGGACCATGGCCTGGGCCAGGACGGTCGCGGTGGTGGTGCCGTCACCCGCGATGTCGTTGGTCTTGGTCGCCACTTCCTTGGCGAGCTGGGCGCCCAGGTTCTCGTACGGCTTGTCCAGCTCGACCTCGCGAGCGATGGTCACACCGTCGTTCGTGATCGTCGGGGCACCGAACTTCTTGTCGATGACGACGTTGCGGCCACGGGGGCCGAGCGTCACCTTGACGGCGTCGGCGAGAGCGTTGACACCACGCTCGAGAGCGCGCCGCGCGTCCTCTTCGAACTCCAGGATCTTCGGCATTCAGGTCTCCTTGTGAGCGCGCGGAGCCCCGGGCGCGTTGTCCCGGGGCTCCGCAAGCCGGCGCGGCTTACTTCTCGATGATGGCGAGCACGTCGCGGGCCGAGAGCACCAGGTACTCCTCGCCGCCGTACTTGACCTCGGTGCCGCCGTACTTGCTGTAGAGGACGACGTCGCCCTCCTTGACGTCGAGCGGGATGCGCTTCTCGCCGTCCTCGTCCCAGTTGCCCGGACCCACAGCGAGGACGCGGCCCTCCTGCGGCTTCTCCTTGGCGGTGTCCGGGATGACCAGGCCGGAGGCGGTGGTCTGCTCGGCCTCAAGCGGCTGGACCACGATGCGGTCGCCAAGCGGCTTAACGGGAACCTTGGTGGCGGTCGTCACGATCGGACCTCCCCTTCAGATTGCGATGAATGAGCTGAAGAGGCGACCAGCGGCCTGCCGTCGCGGGTGTCAGACCTGTCTCGTCGCTGTTGGCACTCTCAGTGGGAGAGTGCCAACACGAAACAGTATGCAAGTGGCGCGTGACAGTCAACACGAACCGGCATCGCAGGTCAGACGTACCTCACGGCAACGCGCCCGCGATCGCCCGTTCAGCCGTCCGCCGCGCCGCCGTCACCGCCGCCCCTCCCGGCGGTCCGGCGCCCGCGTCCGCCGGACGGTCAGGCGCGGGAGGCGTACGAGCCGGAGCGGACGTCGTCGACGATGCCGGGGCGGCTCGGCCGCCAGCCGAGGACCTTCCTCGCGAGGTCGCCGCTCACCACCTGGCTCAGGGCCAGGCCCTCGGCGAACGGGCGGCCGAGCACCTCGCTCGCCTCGTCGATCCGCCACGGCACGGCCTTCCCCGTACGGCCGGCGGCCGCGGCCACATCGGCGACGCTCACCGCCTCCTCGGCGACGGCGTGGAAGAGGCTTCCCGGGGCCGCCTTCTCGATCGCGAGCACGAGCAGGTCCGCCAGGTCGTCGACGTGCACGGTCGCCCAGGTCGGCACCGGACCGCCCGCGTGGACGTAGCGGCCGTCCTCCTGCCCGGGGGCGGTGAGCACCGTGGGGATGCCGGCGCCCCGGCCGTACACGACGCCGGGCCTGACGACGACGCCGCCCGCGTCCAGCACGAGCCTTTCCACGCGCGGCCGGTAGCGGGAGGCCGTGATGGGGTTCACCGGCGCGTCCTCGCCCGCCGCCTCGGTCGTGGCGCCGAGAACCCAGACGCCGCTGGTGTAGACGAGCCGCGCGCCGCCGCCGGCCAGCGCCTCGATCGCCGCGACGTCCACCTCCTCGTCCCCGACGGGGCTGGCGGCGTGCACGACGACGTCGATGTCCGGCGTCACCGCCTTCCCGAGCGTCTCGGGTTCGTGGAGGTCGCCGTGTCGCACCTCACCGGGCACGGCGGCGTCGCGGGCCTTCGGCCGGACGAGCGCGACCACCTCGTGGCCGCGTTCTGCGAGGTGCTCCGCCAGCACCGCGCCGATGTACCCCGTCGCGCCGAGCACCAGGACCTTCATCTCTTTCACCTCGAACACTTCGATGTTTTACTGTTCGACGCAGAAGATAGCGCAGGCCTCGCCTACATTTCAACGTCGAAGTGTCGGTTACGATGACCGGTGGAGGAGGAGCGGCGGGGAGGACCCAGGCCGCGCGCGCTATGAACGACACCCTCGCGAACGACACCGCCGGCAACGGCGCCCCCAACCACGACACTCGCGGCCACGACACTCGCGGCCACGACGCCGTCGACCGGATCCTCGGCCAGTGGGCCCGGGTGCGCCCGGACGTGGACTGCTCGGCGATGGGGGTGGCCGGGCGGATCTCCCGCGCGTCCCGGCTGCTGGAGAAGGGCATCAAGGAGTATTTCGCCGGGCACGACCTGGAACCGTGGGAGTTCGACGTGCTCGCGACCCTCTTCCGCTCCAACCCCGATCATCGGCTCTGCATGAGCGATCTCGCCACGGCCGCGATGGTCAGTTCCGCGGCGCTCACCAACCGGGTGGACCGCCTCGTCGCCAGGGGACTGGTGCACCGGGAGGTCTCGCCCTCCAACCGCCGAATGGTCCTGATCACCCTCACCGAGGAGGGCCGGGCGGTGGTCGACGCGCTGCTGGAGGGCCACGTGGCCAACGAGGAACGGCTGCTGGCCGACCTCACCGACGAGGACCGGGAGCAGCTGTCCGGGCTGCTCTGCAAGCTGCTCACCTCGCTCGGCGACGTCGGCTCCCGCTGACCGCGGGCGCGGCCGCCCGGCCTTTCCGTTCCCGTCCGCTCCGGCCGGTCCCGGCCTCGGCGCCCGCCGTCGTCCACAGGGCGACGCCTCCGGCCGACGTACGTGCCGGGCAGGCGGTAGCGTCGCGGGCGTGGACCTGGACGCCTTCCGCATGCTGCTCGCGCCCGCCGGGCGCGGGGCCCTGGACGAGGCCGTGAAGATACTCGCCGACGGCGCCGATCCGGTGGCCGCCGCGAGCGCGCTCCGCCGGAGCCACCCGGCGGACCTGGCGGCGGCGGCGCTCACCCAGGCGTCGCTGCGGCGGCGGGCCGCGGCCAAGTTCGGCCCCGACGCCGCGGTCATGTACTTCACCCCGCACGGGCTGGAGCAGGCCACCCGCCCCGAGGTCGCCGCACACCGCGCCAGCAGAATCCGGGCCGGCGGAATCCAGGCTGCCGGGGAGTTCGAGGGCGGCCCTGCCGTGCTCGACGTCTGCTGCGGGATCGGCGGGGATCTCCTCGCGCTGGCGAGGGCCGGCTGCCCGGTGGACGCCGTGGACCTCGACCCGCTGACCGTGGAGATCGCCCGCGCCAACGCCGCGGCGCTCGGCCTGTCCTCCCTGGTCGACGTCCGCACGGGTGACGCCGCGCTGGCCGACCCCGGCGGATACGACCTGCTGTTCGCCGACCCCGCCCGAAGGGGGGCGAGGGGACGGACCTTCGACCCGATGGCGTACTCCCCCACGTGGCCGGTCGTGCTCGACCTGGTGGCCCGCGCCCCGGCGGCCTGCCTGAAGGTGGCCCCCGGCATCCCGTACGAGTTCATCCCGGAGGGCGCCGAGGCCGAGTGGGTGTCGTACCGCGGCGAGGTGAAGGAGGCGGCCATCTGGACCGGGGTGGGGGCGGGCGGCCGCCGCGCCACGCTGCTGCCGTCCGGGGCCACGCTCACGGCGTCCGGCGCGGAGGCGGAGACCGGGCCGGTGAGCCGCTATCTCTACGAGCCGGACGGCGCCGCGGTGCGGGCCCACCTGGTGGCCGAGGTCGCCGCCCTGGTGTCGGGCCGGCTCCTCGATCCGCGGATCGCCTACATCACGAGCGACCGACTCGTACGGACGGGATGGGCGCCCTGCTACGAGGTGACCGACGTCATGCCGTTCTCGCTCAAACGGCTGAGAGCGGCGCTGCGCGAACGGCGCGTCGGCGCGGTCACCGTCAAGAAGCGCGGATCCGCCGTCGACGTCGAACGGCTGCGCAAGGATCTGCGGCTTTCCGGCGACAATTCGGCCGTGGTCGTGCTCACCCGCATCGAAGAACGGCCGTTCGCCCTGCTCTGCCAGCCCATGACCAGCGCGGACGGGTGAAACCGCAACAATTCACCGGCAATTACCGCCTTTCTCATTCCACGCCTGATGGCCGCGGGCCAGGGCCTAAAGTTGGCCGTCGGGCGTGCCGCCTGTTCGTTCATCTGCGCGAGACCGGGCCGAACCGATGTTTCGGCGAGTGAAGGAGCATTCTCGGTGGAGCATTCCAGCCACAACCTCCTCCAGGCGGGCAGCCAGACCGCCATCTCCGACCGGATGCGCGAACTGCTCGCCCGGGCGGCGCAGGACCACGTCTACGAGCAGCGGACGCAGGGCGCCGTGCTCGACGAGATCCGCCAGCGGCTGGAGGGCATGGAGTGGCTCCTGCGCGAGGTGCGCGAGCGCGAGCTGGGCGGCCTCGGCGCCGCGCTCGAGATGATCACCCAGCGGCTCGACGACATGGCGGCCAAGCCGCCCGATTGGGCGGAGGGGCTGGCCCAGCACGTGGAGCTGCTGCGCGACCACGTGGACGAGGTCGGCGGCCGGACCCAGGGCCTCGCCGACCGGATGGCGGACTTCGCGCACCGGCTCGGCAAGTTCCAGGGCGGGATGGAGGCCGCCGCCGGGCGTTTCACCCGGCTCGACAAGGCCCTCGCCGCGCTCACCGAGCGCACCGAGCGGCTGGAGGCCGTCGTCATCGAACGGCTTGACTCGGTCGGGAGCCGGATCGAGGCGGTGGAGAGCGGGGTCGAGGCGGTCGGCGAGCGTGTCGGGAGCCTGCCCGCCGATCTCGGCATCGGGGAACTGCGCGGCACCGTGGCCGGCCTCGGTCACGCCGTCGAGGGCATGGACGCCAGGGTGACCGCGCTGGGCGCCGGGGTGGGGGACGTCGCCGCCGGCGTGGACGAGATGAGCACCACCATCGCGGGCATGAACGCCGACCTCACCCTGGCGGCCGGGGCCGTCGTTCCCCTCGCCGAGGCGGTGCGCAGCAGGCCGGACCGCGAGCAGATCGCCGAGACCGTCTCGGACGCGGTCACCCGCGCCATGGAACCGGCCCGCGGCGACGTGGCCCGGCGGCTCGCCGCGCTGGAGGAGACCATGCTGGCGCTCGCCGAGGTCCTCCTGCGCCCCGCCCGCGGCCACACCGACTGAGAGCCGCGCCCGCCGCCGCGCGTCGCGATGGACACCGGAGGCGAGCGGGGCGGCGATCAGACGTTGACGACGGTGATCGGGAGCGACGAGTCGGCCGGGATCTCCAGAGTGGAGGGCTTCACACCCGCCCCCACCAGGTCCGCGCCGAGCGCCGCCACCATCGCGCCGTTGTCGGTGCACAGGCCGGGCCGCGGCACCCGCAGGCGCACCCCGGCCGCGTCGCAGCGCTCCTGGGCCAGGGCCCGCAGCCGGGAGTTGGCGGCCACGCCTCCCCCGATCAGCAGGTCCTTCACGTCGTAGCGGGCGCACGCCTGCAGGGCCTTGCGGGTGAGCACATCCACGACCGCCTCCTGGAACGACGCGGCGACGTCGGCCACGGGCACCGCCTCGCCCGCCGCCTGGCGGGCCTCCACCCACCGCGCCACGGCCGTCTTCAGGCCGGAGAAGGAGAAGTCGAGGGTTCCGTCGTCGTACTTGCCGCGCGGGAACGCCACCGCCGTGCCCGACCCCTCACGGGCGGCCCGGTCGATGTGCGGCCCGCCGGGGAACGGCAGGCCGAGCACCCGCGCCACCTTGTCGAACGCCTCCCCGGCCGCGTCGTCCACGGTGGACCCGAGCGAGATCACGTCCCGCGCCACGTCGGGCACCAGAAGCAGCGAGGAGTGCCCGCCCGACACCAGCAGCGCGACCGAGGGCTTGGGCAGCGGGCCGTGCTCCAGCTGGTCCACGGCGACGTGCGCGGCGAGGTGGTTGACCCCGTAGAGCGGGACGCCGAGCCCCAGCGCGTACGCCTTGGCGGCGGCCACGCCGACGAGCAGCGCACCCGCGAGACCGGGGCCCGCGGTGACGGCGACCGCGTCGATGTCGGAGAAGCGCAGCCCGGCGGCGGCCAGCGCGCTCTCGACCGTCGGCGTCATCGCCTCCAGATGGGCCCGCGAGGCCACCTCCGGCACCACGCCGCCGAACCGGGCGTGCTCGTCCATGCTGGACGCGATCGTGTTGGCCAGCAGCGTGTGACCGCGGACGATGCCCACACCCGTCTCGTCACAGGACGTCTCGATCCCCAGCACGATCGGCTCGTCATGCCTGCTCATGCCCGCCCCCACATCTCATGTTCCCCGCTCCGCTCAGCGGGGCGCTCAGTTGCTCTCGTGTCGTGCCACGAGGTCCTTCACCATGGTGATGGCGTCGGTCCCGTCGTCGTAGTAGCGCCGTCGCAGGCCCAGCCGCCGGAAGCCGAACCGCTCGTACATCGCCTGCGCGGGCGGGTTGTCGGCGCGTACCTCCAGGAACACCGAGGCCGCGCCGCGCCGTACGGCCTCGGTGAGCAGTTCGTCCATCAGCGCGGTCCCGATGCCCGCGCGCCGGTGGTCGGCGAGGACCGCGATCGTCTGGACGTCGGCCTGGTCGCCCGCCGCCGCCAGGCCGGCGTACCCGACGACGCGGTCGCCCACCTCGGCGACGACATAGTGCCGGGTGCGCGGCTGGTCGGCCAGCTCTCCGCGCATCATGGCCTCGCTCCAGGCGTCCGTGGGGAACGTGGTCCGCTCGATGTGCATCACGGCGGGCAGGTCCTCGTGGGTCATCTGGCGCAGGACGACCTCGGCCTGCCTCACGACGTGACCCCGCGGCGGATCACGCCGTCACCCGCTTCGGCGCCCCGGGCACCTGCGCGTCGGGACGCCGCAGGTAGATGGGCCGTGGCGGGCCGAGCACGGCCAGCTCCCGCGCCTTCTCGACCGAATCCACACGTCCCTCGGGCACGCGGGCGATCTCCGCCGCCTCCTCCTCGCTCAGCGTCGCGAGGCGCTCCGCCGCCAGGGCCGCGAGCGCTCCGGCCGAAGGGTGCTCGGGACCGCGCACCCGGTCGGCGCCGATGACGTCGGCGTACATGGCGCCGCCCGCGCCGATCACGGGCAGCTCGCCGGGCAGGTCGTGCGGCCGGTCCACGCGCGGCCCGTCGAGCCGCGTGCGGGGGTCGCCGTACCGCGCCCAGAAGACCTCCCTGCGGCGCGCGTCGGTCGCGACGAGGAACGGCCCGCTCTCTCGAGCGGAGTACGCGAGGGCGTCGAGCGTGCACACCCCGAACGCCGGCACACCGGCGGTCATGGCCAGCGCCGTCGCGGTCATCAGGCCGACCCGCAGGCCGGTGTACGGCCCGGGGCCGGTCCCCGCGACGATGGCGGTCACGTCCTTGAGCGTCACACCGGACTCGCGCAGGACATGCTCGACGGCGGGGGCGAGGAGCTCCCCGTGCCGCCGCGCGTCGATCGTCGTCGACTCCGCCACCACGCGCTCACCGTCGTGCAGCGCGGCGGTGACGGCGGGAGTGGCGGTGTCGAAGGCCAAGACAAGCACGGAGGTCAAGCGTAGTCGCTGTGCGGAGGCGGACGACCACGCCCGGGCCGGTTCCGGCCGTTGACCCTCGCCCGAACGAGGCCGGGACCCGCGCGGCCACCGAACGGCGTCAGGCGGCGCGGATCAGGGAGGCGTAGACGATGATGTTGTCGCGGTACTCGTGGCGCGACCAGTCGAAGTTTCCGCCGCAGGTGATCAGGCGCAGGCCGTCCTCGGTGTAGACGCGCTCGGCCGGGAATTCGTCCTTCGGCACGCGCTCCACCGAGTCGACCCGGTAGGAGGCGGTCTTGCCGTCGCTGCGCACCACCTTCACGACCGCTCCCTCGCGCAGGTCGCGCAGCCGGTAGAAGACGGCGGGAGCGGTCTTGGTGTCCACGTGGCCGATGATCACGGAGGCGCCCGGGTCGCCGGGCACGGCGCTTCCCGTGTACCAGCCCGCGGTGGACGGCTTGTCGAACGGCGGCAGTTCGACGTCGCCCTCGTCGGACAGGCCGAGCTTCATCAGAGGGGCCTTGAGGTGCAGGGCCGGGATGTCGATCCGCTTGGGGACGACGGAGGACCTGGGAGCGGGCTGGTCCGTCATCCCCTTGCCGCCGGCGACCGCGGCGAACGCGAGCCCGGTGACCACCCCGGCGATGATCACCCCCCGGGTGGACAGCGCCAAGGTCAGGCTCCGGAGCGCCTGCGGGCCACGCCGATGCCGACGCCGAGCGCGGCCAGCAGCACGACGACGGTGACCCCCGTCGGCAGGCCGGACTCGTCTTCGGGGCCCCCGGCCGCCGTGCCGCCGCCGCCCGCGTGCGGCGCCCGGGTGGGAATCCTCGTGTGGTCCCCGGTGTGGTCCTCGTTGTGGGCCGGCTCCGGCGCGACGATCCTGAACGACGCGCTGCCGATGTCGTTGGTGGCCTCGCAGCGCACCTGCACGCGGTAGCCGCCCGCCTTGGCGCCGGCCCTGATGGTCGCGCCGCCGCGCACCATCGGCACGGTCGCGGACGTCGGGGTGGCCGACGGCGGCGCCGGGGCCACCAGCGTCACGAGCCCGGTGAAGGCGTCTGAGCGGGCGGTCGCCCGGTATTCGGTGCCGCCCTGCGGCAGCGGGCACCTGGCGGTGATGTGGATGCTCTTGGTCGATCCGCCGACGATCCGCTTCGGATCGACCTCCACCCGCACGTCCTGCCGCGAGACCGAGACGAGCGGCGTCGGCAGGGCCGGTGTCAGCGTCATCGTGGGCTCGGTGGAGACCGTCTCGGCCGACGCGGTGCAGCCCAGCGCGCCGAACAGTAAGGCTCCTCCGACGGCGACCTGCGTGATCCTGCTCAACGGCACACCTCTTCCACGCCGGTCCCTTACCCAGAAAATCCTTACCGACTCATTGCCGAGGATCTTCCTTCGTCCCGATGATCCACAGGAACGCGGACAGGCGTCAAGGACTGTGCGGCGGACCGGTCTGGATCGCGTGGGCCGGCGGAGGGTGCTGGGGGTGGAGGGTGGTCAGGCGAGGGAGAGCCCCGACCAGCGGGAACCCACACCCGTCACCCGTACGCGGCGCTCCTCGCACTCGGCGCCCCGCTCGACGTGGATCTCCAGGCGGTCCTCGGACAGCCCCTCGACCAGGCCCTCGCCCCACTCGACCACGGTGACCGACTCCTCCAGCGAGGCGTCGAGGTCGAGGTCGTCCACCTCCAGCGTGCCGCCCAGCCGGTAGGCGTCCGCGTGCACGAGCGCGGGCCCGCCGGACAGGGACGGATGGACCCGGGCGATCACGAACGTCGGGGACGTGATCGGCCCCCGCACCTTCAGGCCCTCCGCGATGCCCTGCACAAGCGTGGTCTTCCCCGCCCCCAGCGGCCCGCTCAGCACGACCAGGTCTCCGGGGCCGAGCAGCGCGGCGAGCCGGGCGCCCAGCGCCCGCGTCTCCTCGGCGGTCGTGGCCCCGAACTCGGCCGTGGTCACGTGGTGCCCCTCTCGGCTCGCTTCAGCAGCTCGCGCAGCGCCTCGTTCACGACGTCGGGCCGTTCGAGCTGCACGAGATGCGACGTGTCCGGCACGGTGGTGAGCTGAGCGGTCGGCGCGGCCGCCGCGATGGCCCGGCTGTGGTCGAGCGGCGTCAGCCAGTCGCGCTCCCCGACGATGATCGCGGTGGGCATCTTGTTGAGCACGTCGAGCGCGGTGAGCTTGTCGTGCGACATCAGCGCCGGGTAGAAGTCGGCGATCACCTCGGAGGGAGTCGCCCTGATCATCGATTCGACGAAGTCCACGACGGTCGGGCTGACGTTCCTGGAATCGCCGAACCCGAGGTGACGCAGCGCCAGGAACGACAGGTCGGTGCCGGCCTGGCGGCCCCGGTCGACCAGCGCGCCGCTCCTGCGCATGACCGAGACGGCGGGCGGCACCGCGAGGTTGACGAGCTTGGAGACCAGGGCGGGCAGACCGAGGGTGAGCTCGGCGAGCTTCCCCGCCGAGGTCGCGATCAGCGACACACCACGGATCTTGTCGCCGAACAGCTCGGGCCGCCGCTCCGCCAGCGCCATGATCGTCATGCCGCCCATGGAGTGGCCCACCACCACGCACGGCCCGGGGACGAGCTCGTCGAGCACGAGCGCGAGGTCCTCGCCGAGGCGCTCGATCGTGCAGTCGCTGGCCAGCGCGCGGGCGGACTGGCCGTGGCAGCGCTGGTCCCACAGCACCAGCCGGTAGGAGTCGCGCAGGTCGCGCCGCTGGTAGTGCCAGGAGTCCGAGGACAGGCAGTAGCCGTGGCAGAGCACGACCGTGAGCGGTGCGTCCTCCACGCCGTCGATCTCGGCATGGATCTTCACGCCGTCCGAGGTCGTGAGCGTCACCGAACGTCCGTGCAGCTCGCCGAAGGGCTCACTCGCCTCCAGGTCCGGCCGCAGGCGGATGCGGCCGACGGCGTACCTCTTGGCGAGCGTGGCCGCCGCCACTCCCGCCGACGCCGCACCGAAGACCGCTCCGGCGATCCCGACCTTGCGACGTGTGCTCATGCCTGCCCTCCTCGCAGCCGCGGCTCAGCGTCCGTCCGTATGGACGCGAGGCACGCGGGATCCGATCCTGGTCACGATCTCATGGGTAATCGTGCCGAGGGAATCCGCCCATTCCTGACAGGTGGGCTCGCCATTGTCCCCCGGGCCGAAAAGGATCACCTCGTCCCCCGATTCCGCCGGATCGTCACCGAGGTCGATGACGAACTGGTCCATGCACACCCGCCCGGCGATCCGCCGCCGCCGGCCCGCTGCCAGCACCTCCGCCCGGTTGGTCCCGTTTCGCAGGATGCCGTCCGCATACCCGAGAGGAACGAGACCAAGCGTGGTCTCACGCTCCGTGACGTACAGGTGGCCGTACGACACGCCCGAGCCCGGGGCGGCCCGCTTCACCTGCGCGAGCCTGGCCGTCAGCGTCATGGCGGGGCGCAGCCCGAAGTCGCCCAGCTCGGGGATCGGGCTCAGGCCGTAGACCGCGATGCCCGTACGGACCATGTCATACCTGGCCCGCGGCAGCGTGACGGTCGCGGCCGAGTTGGCGAAGTGACGGATCGCGTCGCTCGGCACGCCCGCCTTGTCCGCGACGGCGAGCGCCTCCTCGAACGTCGCGAGCTGGCTCTCGATGGAGGGGTGGCCCGGGATGTCGGCGCAGGCGAAGTGCGACCACAGCCCGGCGATCTCGACGGCCCCGCTCGCCCGCGCGGCGAGCGCGTGCTCGACGAGCGACGGCCAGTCCGCCGGCGTCGCGCCGCCACGGGAGTTGCCGGTGTCGGCCTTCAGGTGCACGCGGGCGGTGCGCCCGGTGCGCCGGGCGGCCTCCACGATGGCGTCGACCACCCACGTGGCGCCGGCCGACAGCTCGACGTCCGCGAGCAGCGCGGCGTCCAGCGGTTCTCCGGGTGTGATGAGCCACGACATGACCGGCGCGGTGACACCGGCCTCGCGCAGCGCCAGCGCCTCGCGGACGAAGGCCGTGCCGATCCGGGTCGCGCCCGCCTCCAGGCATGCCCGCGCGACCGGCGCCGCGCCGTGGCCGTACGCGTCTGCCTTGACGACGGCCATCATCTCGGCGCCGGCGGCCGACTCGGCGAGCAGCCGTATGTTGTGCCTGATGGCGGACAGGTCCACGCGTGCCTCGGCCGGGGTGGCGACGGGCACCGTTGAGAAGCTCATTTTCCCAGTGTGTCAGGTTGACCCGGGTGGATGCGCCCACCTTGACGCCGCACGTCAGAGCGTGCGCAGGGCCTCGGGCAGCGCCTGGGCGACGTCGAGGGCGGCGATCGGCGCCCGTCCGCGTCCCGCGGCGTCGCCCCCGGCGGCGATCCGCGCCGCCAGCCCGTGGACGTACGCCGCGCACGAGGCGGCGTCGTAGCCCGTCAGCCCGGCGGCGAGCAGGGCGCCCGCGATGCCCGACAGGACGTCGCCGGTGCCGCCCGTGGCCAGCCAGGGAGTCCCCGTGGTGTTGACCCTGACCGGCCTGTCCTCCTCCGCGACGAGCGTGGTCGAGCCCTTGAGCAGCACCGTCGCCCCCAGCTCGGCGGCGGCCCTGCGCACGTGTTCGAGCCGCCCGGCCTCGATGCGCTCGCGCGGCACGCCGAGCAGCCGCGACAGCTCCCCCGCGTGCGGCGTGAGCACGGTGGGGGCGGCCCGGCGCAGCAGCGTGCGGTCCTTGGCGACCAGCGTCAGCCCGTCGGCGTCCACCAGCACGGGCACCCCGGTGGACAGCACGGCGCGGGCCACCGCGTGCGCCTCCGGCCCGGTCCCGAGCCCGGGGCCGAGCACCCACGCCTGCACCCGCCCGACCTCGTCCAGCGAGCTCTTCAGCACCAGCGACGGGTCGAGCACGGTCGTGACGGCCTCCGGCCAGCGGGCCCTGACCAGCCGCACCGGCTCGGCCGAACTCGCGAATCTGACCATGCCCGCCCCGGCGCGCACCGCGCCGCCGACCGAGAGCACGGCGGCCCCGGTGTACCTGTCGCTGCCCGCGGCGATCCCGACGACGCCCCGCCGGTACTTGTCACTCTCCGCGCCCGGCCGGGGCAGCAGGTCGGCCACGTCGTCGCCGGTCAGCGCGGCCACCTCGGGGTCCGGCAGGAAGGGCCCCAGGCCGATGTCCACCAGCTCGATCGCGCCCGCGCGGGCGGCGCCGGGATCGACCAGCAGACCGGCCTTGTACGCGCCGAACGTCACCGTCAGGTGCGCGTGGACCGCCGGCCCCTCGACCCGTCCGCTGCTCGCGTCCACCCCGCTCGGCACGTCGACCGCGACGACCAGGCCGCCCGCCTCGGCGGTCAGCGCCGCGAGCGCGCCGTACGGCTCCCGCAGCGCCCCGCTGCCCCCGATGCCGACGAGGCCGTCCATGACGAGGTCGGCGTCGGTCAGCAGTTCACGTGCCCGCGCGGCGTCGTACGGATGCGCCCGGCCGCCCGCCTGCCGCAGCGCGGCCAGGCCGCCCTCGTGGGTGCGCGAACCGGCGAGGACCGCCTCCACCCGCGCTCCCCTGCGGGCCAGCCGGGCTCCGGCGTACAGGGCGTCGCCGCCGTTGTCGCCGCTGCCGATGAGCAGCGCCACGCGCGAGCCGTACACCCGGCCGCAGGAGCCGGCGAGCAGATGCGCGCAGACCGCGGCGAGCCCGGCGGCGGCCCTGTCCATCAGCGTCCCCTCGGGGAGCCTCGCCATCAGCGCCAGCTCGGCGGAGCGGATCTGGTCGGAGGTGTAGGCGGTCCGCATGCGTCCGACGGTAGCCTGCCGGGTCGGCGATGGCGATCACCGGACGCCGGGCATCGGCGGGGAAATGCCGCCGCGGCACAATCGGCGGTCTTTCACGCTGTCAGGCCATGCCGCCGGGGCCTACAGGCCATGCCGCCCGGCCCATGCGGTGATCGCCGCGGCGATGGCCTCGGGCCGGTCCTCCGGCGCGTGGTGGCCGGCCGGGCCGCAGTGCTCGACCTCCAGCCCCGCGATGTTCTCCGCACACCAGGCGGCCATCTCCGGCCCGATGAGCAGGGTCGGCGAGGAGTCGAAGGTGAGCAGCAGCTTGGGAACGTCGTGGCTGCCCGCCAGCCACCCTCCGTACGCGCCGACGCGTTCCGCGACGTCGGCGGGCTCGCCGTCGAGCGGCATCGACCGCGCCCACTCCAGCAGCGGGCGGCGGCTCTCTCGGGTGGGGTACGGCTCCAGGTAGGGCCGCATGTCCTCCTCTCCGAGCGGCGTCAGCACCCCTCCGGTGAAGGCGGTCTCCACCACGAAGTTCCGGTCGAGCACGAGCGGCTCGCCCTCGGGACCCCGGATGGCCTCCGCGCGGGCGCGCGGCGCCTCGCCCAGCTCGCGCCACGACATCGTGCGGACGATCGTCTCGAAGAAGGCGACGCCGCACTACGCGGTGCTCGCGACGCTGGCGGAGTCGGGCCCGGCCAGCCAGGCGGAGCTGAGCCGCCGCACCGGCATCTACCGCAGCGACCTGGTCGCCGTCATCAACGAGCTGACCGACCGGGGCCTGGTGGAGCGCGCGCCCGACCCCGCCGACCGGCGCCGCAACGTCATCACCATGACCGAGCGGGGGCGGGCTCGCTTCGCCCGGCTCGACGAGCTGCTCACCGAGCTCGAAGACGAGGTGCTGGAGCCGCTCAGCCGGGCCGAACGCGACCAGCTCGCCGGGCTGCTGGCCCGCCTGGTGGACCACCACGCGCGGCGGGACGGGTGACTCCCCGGGACCCCCGTTGAGGACTCCCGCTCAGGACTCCCGCTCAGGACTCCCGCTCAGGACTCCGCGACGACGTAGGCGACCGCCATGCCGCCGTCGTGCGACAGGGAGACGTGCCATCGGCGTACGCCGAGGTCGCGGGCCACCTCGGCCGCCCGGCCCGTGATCCTCAGCTCGGGACGGCCGCGCCCGTCGCGCACCACCTCCGCGTCGAGGTGCCGCAGGCCCGGCGGAGCCCCGAGGGCCTTGGCCACGGCCTCCTTGGCGGCGAACCGCGCGGCCAGCGACTCCAGTGGCAGCGCGCCCTCGGCATCGGTGAACAGGCGCCTGCGCAGCGCGGGCGTGCGTTCGAGGGCCGCGCCCAGGCGCGCCACCTCGACCACGTCCACCCCGATGCCCACGATCACACCGCCAGCGTACGGCGCGACCAGTGACATGAAGCACACGTTCTTCCCCGTCACGGACCGAAGTAATCCATCGATTTTTGTCCACAGGCTGTGCACGACCCCGGATGGGGGCACCGAAAAGCCATGGCTACGCTTGCCGTCGTGGCAGATGGGGACGCGTACGTCGAGCTGAGCCGGGAGCAGTGGCGTGACCTGCGCAAGAACACACCGCTCACGCTCACCGAGGCGGAGCTGGAGGAGCTGCGCGGCGTCCACGATCCGATCGACCTGTCCGAGGTCACCGACATCTACCTGCCGCTCACCCGGCTGCTGAACCTGCACTTCACCGGTTCGCGGCAGCGCGGCGCGGCCGTCGGCGCGTTCCTCGGCGAGCAGGACGCGCCCCCGCCGTACGTGCTGGGCATCGCGGGCAGCGTCGCGGTCGGCAAGTCGACGACGGCGCGGCTGCTGCACACGCTGCTCGCCCGCTGGCCCGAGCACCCCCGGGTCGACCTGGTCACCACCGACAGCTTCCTGTACCCCAACAAGGTGCTGGAAGAGCGCGGGATCATGCACCGCAAGGGCTTCCCGGAAAGCTACGACCGCCGGGCGCTGGTGAGCTTCGTGGCCGACGTAAAGGCGGGCCGGCCCTCGGTGGAGGCCCCGGTCTACAGCCACCTGGAGTACGACATCGTGCCCGGCGCGGCGCAGACGGTGGACCGGCCGGACATCCTCATCGTCGAGGGGCTCAACGTCCTGCAGCCCGCGCCGCCGGACGCCCTGGCCGTCTACGACTACTTCGACTTCTCCATCTACGTGGACGCCCGGATGGAGGACATCCGCACCTGGTACGTGGAGCGCTTCCACAAGCTGCGCCGTACGGCCTTCTCCGACCCGAAGTCCTACTTCCGGCACATCGCGGCGCTGTCGCACGAGGAGGCGACCGCGTTCGCGGAGAACGTCTGGCGGGAGATCAACGAGCGCAACCTGGTGGAGAACATCGCCCCCACCCGCCGCCGGGCCGGCCTGATCCTTCACAAGGGCCCCGACCACTCCGTCAGACGGGTACGGCTGCGCAGAACCTGAGTCGTGTCCGGCGAATCAAGCCCTGCCGCGCGCGGGGCAGCATCTGTCAGACACTCCTAGGATGCAGCCGTGCTGCATCTGCGGGTCATCGCCCCGTTCCAGCGGACCGACCAGGTCATCGAGGTGCTCGACCGAACGCCGGGGGTCACGAACGTCGTGCTCCTGGCCAAGGCGGCCAGGCGGCCGGAGGGCGACGTCGTGCTCGCCGACGTCGCCAGGGAGGCCGCCAACACGGTCATCGACCAGCTCAAGGCGCTCGGCCTGGAGCGGGACGGCTCGATCACGGCCGAGGAGATCGAGCTGTCGATCTCCCGGGGCGCGGCCGAGGCCGAGGAGCGGGCGCCCGGCGAGGGCGACGACGCGGTGGTGTGGGACCACTTCGAGCAGCGTGTGGCGCTCGACAGCCGCATCACGTGGGCGTTCCTGGCGTTCCTCGCGATCGCCACGCAGATCGCCGCGATCGGCGTGCTCATCCCCTCGCAGATCCTGATCGTCGGCGCGATGGTCCTCGGGCCGGAGTTCGGCGCGGTGGCGGCCGTCTCGTTCGGCCTGCTCCGCCGCCGGTGGCCGCTCGTCGGCGCCGCGGCCCGCACGCTCGCCGTGGGCTTCGCGTCCGCGATCGCCGTCACCCTGGCCTGCGCCCTCGTCTCGCGCGGCCTCGGCTGGATCTCCCCCGACAGCCTGCGGCACCACGACGAGGTGCGCTTCATCGTGACCCCCGACCGGTGGTCGTTCATCGTGGCGCTGCTCGCCGGCGCCGCCGGCGTGCTGTCGATCACGGCGGGCAAGTCCTCCGCGCTGGTGGGCGTCTTCATCTCCGTCACCACCGTCCCCGCGGCCGGCTACATGGCCGTGGCCCTGGCGCTGTGGCGCTGGGACGAGGTCGGCGGCTCGGCGCTGCAGCTTCTCGTCAACATCGCCGGGATGGTCGTCGCCGGCACGCTGACGCTGTTCCTCCAGCGCTCCCTGTGGTCCCGGTACGGCGGTGGTCGGCAACGGGCGTGAGGGGCATACCTGAGGCGTAGGCGGGTTCCTCCATCAGACGGAGGCCCGGCGAACACCTCGCCCAGTAGGGTCGGATCATGACAGCGAGCGCGACCCCATGCTTCGCGACCGAGGGGCTGACCAAGCGCTTCCCCCGCGTCACGGCGCTCGACGACCTCACGGTCGCGGCCGGAACCGGCGTGACCGGCCTGGTGGGCGCCAACGGCGCGGGCAAGTCGACGCTTATCAAGATCCTTCTCGGTCTGCTCCCCCCGACCTCCGGGCGCGCCTCGGTCCTCGGCCTCGACACGGCCGGCCAGGGCCCGGAGATCCGGCGGGCCGTCGGCTACATGCCCGAGCACGACTGCCTGCCCCCGGACATGTCCGCGACCGAGTTCGTGGTGCACATGGCCCAGATGTCCGGCCTGCCGCGTACGGCCGCCCGCGAGCGCGCCGCCGACACGCTGCGCCACGTCGGGCTGGACGAGGAACGCTACCGCCCGATGGGCGGCTACTCCACCGGCATGCGGCAGCGGGTCAAGCTCGCCCAGGCCCTCGTCCACGACCCGAAGCTGGTCTTCCTCGACGAGCCCACCAACGGGCTCGACCCGCAGGGCCGCGACGAGATGCTCGCGCTGATCCGGCGCGTCGGCACCGAGTTCGGCATCAGCGTGCTGGTCACCTCCCACCTGCTCGGCGAGCTGGAGCGGGTGTGCGACCACGTCATCGTCATCGACGGCGGGCGGCTGCTGCGCTCCTCCGCGATCCGGGAGTTCACCCGGGCCGAGCAGACCATCGCGGTGGAGGTCGAGGAGGGGCAGCAGCGGCTGGCCGAGCGCCTCACCGCCGGCGGCGAGACGGTCGCGGCGCAGGGCAGGCTGCTGACGGTCCAGGTGTCCGCGGACGACCCGGGCCGCACCTACGACGCCGTACGCGACGCCGTCTGCGACCTCGGCCTCAGCCTCCTGCGGCTGGAGCAGCGCCGGGGCCGCATCGAGGACATATTCAAGGAGTCCACAGCCAAGGAGCCGGTGGCATGACCCCAGAGCCGACCGCGGTCATCCACGACATCGGATACCGCCACTACGACGGCGTACGGCTGGGGCGCGGCCGGGCGACGCTCGCCCTCGGTGTGCAGAGCCTGCGCGGCGTGTTCGGCCTCGGCCGCACGATCCGCGCCAAGATCATGCCGCTGCTGCTGGTCGCGATCATGCTGATGCCGACGGTCGTGTCGATCGGTGTCATGGCCCTGGCCAAGCAGCGCGTCATGCCCTATCCGGGATACGCCGTCTTCATGCAGGCGGTGATCGCGATCTTCCTGGCCGCCCAGTCGCCGTACCTGGTCGCGCCGGACCTGCGCTTCCGCGTGCTGCCGCTGTACCTGTCCCGCCCGCTGACCGTGACCGACTACGTCCTGGCGAAGCTGACCGCGCTCGCGGTCGCGCTGTTCGGCCTGCTGGCCGTGCCGCTCACGATCCAGTTCGTCGGCGAACTGCTGGTGGACCTGCCGGGGCCGCCGCACACCGCCGACTACCTCGGCGCGCTGGGCGGCGCGGTCCTCTACGCGGTGCTGCTGTCCACCGTGGGCATCGCCCTGGCGTCGTTCACCCCGCGCCGGGGGCTGGGCGTCGCGTCGGTGATCGCGTTCTACATGTTCACCGCCGCCGTCTCCGGCCTGTTCTACGCCGTGCTGAGGATGTCCGGCCACGACTCCGCCGCGCCGTGGGCGCTGCTCCTCAACCCGTTCTTTCTCGTTGACAGCGTCCAGTCGGCGCTGTTCGGCACCGCGCCGTCCACCGGAGACGGTTACCCGCCGGGCATCGCGTCGTGCCTGATCCTGCTGGCCGTGATCGCCCTGGCCGTGACCGGCGTTCTCCTGCGCTACCGGAAGGCGGCGTCGTGACCACCACAAGCTCCCCCGTGACCACCCGCCAGGGCGTGCTCGAACTCGCCCAGGTTTCCCGCTGGTACGGCAACGTCGTGGCGGTCAACGACGTCACGATGACGATCGGACCCGGCGTCACCGGACTGCTCGGGCCGAACGGCGCCGGCAAGTCGACGCTGCTGCACATGATGGCCGGGTTCCTCGCGCCGTCCAGCGGCACGGCGACCCTCGACGGCCTGCCCATCTGGCACAACCACGAGATCTACCGGCAGATCGGCCTGGTCCCCGAGAAGGAGGCCGTGTACGGCTTCCTCACCGGATGGCAGTTCGTGCTGTCGTCCGCCCGGCTGCACGGCCTGCCCTCGCCCGACGACGCGGCCCGGCGGGCCCTCGACCTGGTGGAGATGACCGACGCCTCAGGCCGCCGCATCGAGACGTACTCGAAGGGCATGCGGCAGCGCGTCAAGGTCGCCGCCGCCCTCGTCCACGACCCCCAGGTGCTGCTCCTGGACGAGCCGTTCAACGGCATGGACCCCCGGCAGCGGCTCCACCTCATGGACCTCGTCCGCCGCATGGGCGACGAGGGCCGGACCATCCTGTTCAGCTCGCACATCCTCGAAGAGGTCGAGCGGGTCGCCCACCAGATCGAGGTCCTGGTCGCGGGACGGCACGCCGCGTCGGGCGACTACCGCGAGATCCGGCGGCGCATGGCCGACCGGCCGCACCTGTTCCGGGTCAGGTCGAGCGACGACCGGCGCCTGGCCACCGCCCTCATCGCCGACCCCTCCTCCAGCTCGGTCTCGCTGACCGAGCAGGGCGTGGAGGTCCAGGTGACCGACTACGCGCGCTTCACCGCGCTGCTGCCCCGGATGGCGCGCGACCTCGCCGTACACCTGTGGCAGGTCTCCCCCACCGACGAGGACCTGGAAAGCGTCTTCTCCTACCTGATCTCCCGGAGCGCGCGATGAACACGGTGGTGGCGGACATCACCTACCGGGCCATGCTCGGCCGCAAGCGGATCTGGCTGCTGGTGCTGCTGCCGGTGGCGCTGGTCGTGATCGCCGCACTGCTGAGGCTGATCAACGGCCACGACGAGCAGACGGCCGTGACGCTGATGAAGAGCTTCGCGATCGGCACGATGCTGCCGCTGCTCGGGCTGATCGCCGGGACGGGCGTCATCGCCCCGGAGATCGAGGACGGCACGATCATCCACCTGCTGTCCAAGCCGATCTCCCGCCCGGTCATCGCGGTGACGAAGTTCGTGGTCGCGGCCTCCCTCGTCGCGGTGCTCGCGGCCGTCTCGACCTACGCCGCCGCCTACCTCCTGGCCGGCTCGGAGTCGGGCGTCGCGACCGGCTTCACCCTCGGGGCGCTGTTCGGCGGCGTCGCGTACGCCGCGGTGTTCCTGCTGCTGGGCGTGCTCACCCGCCACGCGGTCGCGGTCGGCGTCATCTACGCCCTCGTGTGGGAGGGCGTGATCGGCGGCTACGTGCCCGGCGCGCGGAAGTTCTCCATCCAGCAGTGGGCCCAGTCGCTCGCCGACCAGGTCTCCACCTCGCCCTTCTTCTCCACCGAGGTGACGCTCGGCTTCGCCGTACCGGCCATGGTCATCGTCACGGTGGGCGCCGTCGTCTGGACCGGCCAGCGCCTGCGCTCCCTCTCCCTGACCGGCGACGACTAGCTCTGGACGTTCTAGAGGTTGAAGCCGCCCGACACCTCGATGTTCTGAGCGGTGACCCAACGGCTCTCGTCGGACACCAGTGTGGCGATCACGGCGCCGATGTCGTCGGGTTCGCCGACCCGGCCGAGCGCGGTCCTCGCGGCGAGGGCCGGGACGACCTCGGGAAACCGGGTGAAGGCATCGTCGCCGAGCCGGGTGCGGGTCGGGCCCGGTGAGACGGCGTTGACACGGATGCCTCGCGTGCTGAACTCCTTGGCCATGTACCGGGTCAGCACGACCAGGCCGCCCTTCATCGACGCGTAGGCCGAGTAGCCGGGCTCCAGGCCGGCCGCGGCCACCGAGCTGCTGCTCGTGTTGACGATGGCGCCGCCGTCCGCCATCAGGGGCAGCAGCCTCTGCGTGAGGAAGTACGGTCCCTTGAGCAGGACCCGCGTCAGCCTGTCGAACGTCTCCTCGGTCGTGTCCTCGATCAACGACGCCTCGGAGGCACCGGCGTTGTTCACCAGATAGTCGAAGGTGTCGCGCTGCCACGTGTCGCGCAGCACGTCCGCCACCGTGTCGCGGAAGGCCGCGAAGGCGCCGGTCTCGCCGACGTCCAGCGGCAGTGCGACGGCCCTGCCGCCTTCCTTCTCGATGGCGGCGACCGTCTCCAGTCCTCCTCGCGGGTTGTTGCCGTAGGTCAGGATGACTCCGGTTCCACGTTTGGCGATCTCGATGGCGGCGCTCCGGCCGATGCCGGAGCTGGCGCCCGTGACGATGGCGACCTTCATTGTTCTTCTCCTGTGGTGTGGTCGTACGTGTCGGTGAGTGAACTCGGCGGCGCTATGCGGCGGAGTCCGGGGACAGGACCCGGGCGAGCCAGTCGGTCCGCGTCCGGCGGGCCGTGGCCGAGATGTGCGCCTGCGGATACAGGGCGTCGAATCCGTGGAAGCCGCCCGCCCAGACGTGCAGTTCGGCCTGGCCGCCGGCCGCCCAGATGCGGGTGGCGTAGTCGGCGTCCTCGTCGCGGAAGACCTCGGCGGAGCCGGTGTCGACGTAGGTGGTCGGCAGGCCCGACAGATCGTCCGCCAGCGCGGGCGAGACGTACGGGGACACCTCGTCGCCGGTGAGGTCGCCGAGGACGGAACGCCATCCGAACTCG
The DNA here is from genome assembly GCF_040644635.1 of Microbispora sp. NPDC046933. Lineage (NCBI taxonomy): Bacteria > Bacillati > Actinomycetota > Actinomycetes > Streptosporangiales > Streptosporangiaceae > Microbispora > Microbispora sp. NPDC046933. Next base: position 555,265 of record NZ_JBEYWW010000001.1, read on the forward strand.
TTCATCTCCCGGGTCCAGACGCCGGGCCCGCCGGAGAACTGGCGGCTCGACGTGCTGGTGTTGCGGTGGTCGAGCATGGGGCAGATCAGCATCTGCGCGGCGATCGGCGGGGTGCCACGGTCGCGGGCCAGCAGGGTGACGCCGGCGGCGAGGCCGCCGCCGGCGCTGGCGCCCGCGACGACGATCCGGGCGGGGTCGATGCCCAGCTCGGCGGAGTGCTCGGCGATCCAGAGCAGGCCCTGGTAACAGTCGTCGACCAGGGCGGTGCCGGTGGCCTCCGGTGCGAGCCGATACTCCACGGAGACCACGACCGCGCCGAACCGGTCGAGCCACTCCAGCGGGATGTCGATCTGCGAGAAGCGGTCGCCCATGACCATTCCGCCCCCGTGCATCCAGTAGACGCAGGGCGCGGCGGTGGCGCGATCCGCGGGGCTGAAGATCGACAGGGGGATCGGGGCGCCGTCCGTGGCGGGCGCGGTGACCTCGCGCCAGTCGACCTGCCGGTGTGCGAGGAGGGAGTCGACGGGTGCCGGCGGGAGCCTGCGCAGCTGCGCGAGCACTTCCGGGGTGAGCCGGGACATGAGGGGCATGTCGGCCAGCAGCTCACGCAGCTCGGGGTCCAGGGCGGGTCGTGCCGGGGTCATGGTCACTGCCTTTCTCGGGGTGGTGCCGACGGCGGGGCGGGAAGAGGGCGGGTGAGTGATCGCGGAGTCAGAAGGCGGCCTTGCCGCGCACCGGGACGTGGTCGGCGTACTCGGACTCCTTGGCCAGCAGCCCGCCGATCCGCGCCACGATGGCCTGGGCGGCCTCGCCGGCGAAGATCCGGTGGTGGTCCTCCTCGCTGGTCCAGCCCTCGATGACGTGGACGACGTCGGGGTCGGACGCGGAACGGGAGACCAGATAGACGACGCAGTGCTCGCTCGCGCCGGGGCTGCCCTCGTCCAGACCGGTCAGCAGCAGGTCGACCAGCCGGTCGCCCATTCCGGGCTTGGCGGTCAGGGTGGCGGCGAAGCCGTAGTTGGCGGTCATGGACGCCCTCTCCTTCGGTGGTGGACTGAGGTGATTCCATTGAACCGGCCTGACCTGCGGAAACGTTAGAACGATGCTCTTCCGTCCTTGCACGATCCTCTCCCGTACGGGAGCCCCGGCACGGAATCGTGCTCCAATGGCCGCATGTGCCTCGAAGAGCTCCGCACCCTGCTGGCCCGGCATGCCCGGCCCGACGCGACCACCGCCATCGACGGCGTCCTCGTCTCGAAGGTCGACCGGTCGGATCCGCCGGCGCCCTCGATGTCCGGCACCGTGCTGGCCGTCATCGCCCAGGGCGCCAAGCGCCTCGCGCTGGGCGACCGGATCTTCGAGTACGGCGCCGGGCAGTACCTGGTCGCGTCGGTCGACCTGCCGGTCACCGGGCAGTTCACCCAGGCGGACCCCGAGCGGCCGGCGCTGGGCTTCGGTCTCATCCTGGAGCCGTCCGCCGTCGCCGAGTTGCTGCTGCGGGCCGGGCCCGGAGACACTCCCCCTGCCGGTGGAGGCGCGGCGCCGGGGATCGCCGTCAGCGACGCTCCCGCTCCGCTGCTCGACGCGGTGGTCCGGCTGCTGCGCCTGCTCGACGAGCCCCGCGACCGGGCCGTGCTGGCCCCGCTGGTCAAGCGCGAGATCCTGTGGCGCCTGATCACCGGCGAGCAGGGCGCCACGGTACGCCAGCTCGGCCTCGCCGACAGCGGCCTCAGCCACATCTCCCGGGCCGTGCGCTGGATCCGCGAGCACTACGCGCAACCCTTCCGGGTCGAGGACCTGGCACGGCTGTCCGGCATGAGCGTCTCCGCCTTCTACCGCAACTTCCACGCGGTGACCGCGATGAGCCCCATCCAGTTCCAGAAGCAGATCCGGCTGCAGGAGGCCCGGCTGCTGCTCGCCACCCACCCGGGCGACGTCACCGGAGTCGGCCACCGCGTCGGCTACGACAACCCGTCACAGTTCAGCCGGGAATACCGCCGCCAGTTCGGCGCACCCCCCAGCCGGGACGCCGCCCGCCTGCGCCACGGCGTGCACGGCCCGGCAGCCGTCCTTCCCTGAGCCGAACGGAACTCGCGCCGATGCGGCGCATCAGCGCTAAACTAGCGCTATGGCGACGATCCAGATCCGGAACATCCCGGACGAGGTGTACCTCACCTACAAGGCCCGCTCGATGCGCGCTCACCAATCGCTGCAGGAGTACCTGCTCGCCAAACTGATCGCCGACGCACGACAGCCGACTCTGGACGAGATTCTGGACAAGGCGGAGGCCAATGCCGCGGAGGGAATCGACACCGACGACATCCTCGGCGAACTCGACAAGGGCCGGAGCAGCCGTTGATCGTCATAGACGCGAGCGCCCTGGTCAAGGTCCTCGTCGAGAAGGGATCATCTGCCGGTGCTCTTCGCAAGAGACTGAGAGGCGAGACTCTGGCCGCGCCGGCGCACATCGACGCCGAGGTGCTCTCGGTGCTCCGAGGACTCACCATGTCCGGCAAACTCGATGTCCGGCCTGCGGAGAAGAGCCTCGGTCTCCTGGAGGTCATGCCGCTGACCCGGGCACCCCTGAACGTTCATCTCGGCCGGACCTGGCAACTCAGGAACAACTACAGCGCCTATGACGCGCTCTACCTCGCCCTCGCGGAATCGCTCGCGTGCCCGCTGGTCACCAGCGACGCGCGGCTCGCGAAGAGCGGCGGCGCCCGGTGCGAGATCGAGGTCTTCTCCTGAGCTTGATCGTGGCCCGCTCCGCTAGACGATCCCTCTTGCGCCCCGTTCTCGCTACGGTTTCTCGCTACGGTTTCTCGCTACGGTGGGACACGTGAGACCGCGCCTGGCGCAACTCCGCCTGACTGAGTTCAAGTCATTCCGCAGTTCTTCCATCATGCAGTTGGGCGGCATGACCGTGCTTATCGGGCGCAACAGCAGTGGCAAGTCCAATGTCCTCGACGGGCTGGAAGTGCTTTCTCGGCTGGCGACGGGCGCCGACCTAGTAGAGGCCCTCGACAGCCGCAGAGGCGACGAGGGACCGCTTCGGGGAGGAATCGAGGGCTGTCCCCCGCACGGAACCGACCGCTTCCGTCTCGGCTGCACGGTCGTGTCACTTGAGCGGGCCCTCAGCGGCTACGCCCTCATCGATCTCGACGTCACCGTGCAGGTGCGGCCGGAACCCGAGATCGTCAGCGAGACACTGTCGGGGGTGTCCGGCAGTCCACGCAATACGAAGGACCCTTCCTCCAGGTTCCGGCACAAACTGCTCACGACCCGTGATCCGGAGCCCGGGAGCGGGAGCATCGACGCCACGTGGTACGGGGGAACCCGAGGATGTCAATCCCCTGAAAGCGTGGAGACGGTCCTATGCCACAGCGGCCCTCAGCAGGGCCGTTGACGATTGCCTCTTCTCGATCATCTGACGCTCGA